>NZ_RQXT01000011.1 GCF_003863365.1 Mesorhizobium tamadayense
TTGCGGGGGAGATGTCCGGCAGGACAGAGGGGGTGCTGTCCCGCCGGCCTCACATCGCCTTGCGCCGTACTAACTACCGCAGCGCCTTCTCGCCACCCGCCGCCGTAATCACCCCGACGATGATCAGCCCGGTCAGCACCAGCCGCACGCCGGCGCTGACGCCGAAGGTGTTGAGCATGGTGAGCAGCAGCACCAGGAACAGGCCCGCGCCCCAGACGCCGGGCACATTGGCCTTGCCGCCGGCGACCGAGGTGCCGCCGATGACGACGACCGCGATCGAGGCGAGCAGATATTCGTTGCCGATGTCGACATTGGCGCCGCGGAAATAGCCGGCAAGCAGCGCGCCGTCGATGCCGCCCAGCGCGCCGCACAGCGTGTAAGTGAGGAAACGGATGCGGCCGACATTGACGCCCGCGAGCCACGCGGCGCGGATGTTCTGCCCGATCGCCAGCACCGAGCGGCCATAGATCATGCGCTGCAGCGCCAGTGCGGCGCCGACGGTGAAGACCACCGTCAGCAGCGCCAGCACCGGGACGCCGAGGATCTGCCAGTTGGTGAAATCGGCAAAGCCCGGCGGCGGCTTGATCTGCAGACCGCGGCCGTAGCTGATGTCTACCGACTGGATGATGAAGCTCGCCGACAGCGTCGCGATGATCGGCGGGATCCTCAGCGCCCAGATCAGCAGGTAGTTGATGACGCCGATCGCCGCGCCGCAGGCAAGCGCGGCAAGCAGCCCGACGACGATCATGGAATCGCTGCCGCCCATCACCTTCATCGCCACCGCACTTGCCAGCCCGATATTGGCCGGCAGCGACAGGTCGACATTGCCGGGTCCCAGCGTGATGACGAACATCTGGCCGACGCCGACGACGACGGTGAAGACGGCAAGCGAGAGCGCCGCCGTGACCATGCCGCCGCCGCCGTAGCCGCCGGTGAAGGCAACCGTCGCCACCCACACCACAAAGGCGCCGACGAAGGACCAGAGCCAGGGTTTTTCGAGCAGCGTCCGCATGGAGGCCATCGCTCACCTCTCCCTGCGGCTGATCAGCACGCGCGCCGCCAGCACGATGATCAGGATCGCGCCATTGGCGGCGACCTGCCAGTCGGGCGGGATGTGCATGAAGGTGAGCAGCGGCGAGGCGGCGAGCGCCAGCGTCAGCGCGCCGATGACCGCGCCGATCGGCGACACACGGCCGCCGACAAACTCGCCGCCGCCGAGAATGACGCCGGCAATCGACAACAGCGTGTAGCCGTTGCCGATATTGGCGTCGGCCGAGGTCGTGATGCCGATCAGCGCCATGCCGGACAGCACGCCGAACAGGCCGGTCAGCGCGAACAGCACGATCTTGGTCCTGAGCAGCGACCAGCCGGCGCGCTTGAGCGCCGCGGCGTTGCCGCCGGAGCCGCGCAGGATGACGCCGTAGGAGGTGCGCATCAGGCCGAAATGCACCACGGCCGCGATCAACAGCGCGGCAAGGATCGGGAACGGGATGTAGGGCGGCTTGAACGCCAGGATCGCCAGCAGCCAGTCCGGCGCCTTGCCGCCGGGCTTCGGCAGGATGAGGATGGCAAGGCCCTGCCAGACGAAGCTCATGCCGAGCGTCACCACGATCGAAGGCAGGTTGCGCAGATGGATCAGCGCGCCGATGAGCGCGTAGACGCCGATCGAGCCGAGAAGCGCCGCGATGCCGATGAGGGGCGTATCCTTAAGCCAGGTGGCGGTGACGCAGCCGACGAAACCGACGAAGGTGCCGATCGACAGGTCGAGCTCGTTGCCGGCGATGACGAACATCTGCGCGATCGTCGCCAGCGCGATCGGGATCGCCAGGTTGAGCATCAGGCTGAAGCCGAAATAGCTGATGGCGCGCGGGTTGAGCCAGGCAATCGCCATCAGCACCAACGACAGCGACAGCGCCGGCAGCAGGCTGCGCAGCATGCGCGCCCGAGCGGCGCCGCCACGCGGCGAGGATTTCGGGAGCGTGCCCGGAGCGATCGCCGTCATCTCAGGCCGCATCGCCGAACGAGGACTGGATGATCTTTTCTTCCGTCAGCTCGTCGCGCCGCAGATTGGCGACGATCCGGCCGTTCTTGAAGACATAGACATGGTCGCAATTGTCGAGCTCTTCGGTCTCGGTGGTGTACCAGAGGAAGGTGCGGCCCTTGGCGGCCTCCTCGCGCAAGAGGTCGTAGACTTCGAGCTTGGTGCCGATATCGACGCCGCGCATCGGATCGTCCATCAGCACGATCTGGGCGTCGGATCCGAGCGCGCGTGCGAACAGCGCCTTCTGCTGGTTGCCACCCGACAGCGAGAAAATGTTGTTGTTCATGTCCGGCGTGCGGATGCCGATCTTCTTCTTCCAGAATTCGGCGAGCTCGGCCTCGCGCTGCGGTGAGATCAACAGGCCGTTGCGCAGGCGATGAAGCGAGCGGATGCCGATGTTTTGCGCGATCGACCACTGGGCGAAGATGCCGTCCGCCTGGCGGTCGCCGGCGACCAGCGCAACCGGGGCGGTCACCTCGATGCCGGCCTTGGCGCGCGACGCCGCGGCGAAGATCGCCAGCAGCAGATCCGTCTGGCCATGCCCGGCAAGGCCGGCAAGGCCGATGATGTCGCCCGCGCGGGCGACAAGCTCCTTGCCATCCTGCTGCCGTGCCGGGCGCGCCCGCACCTTGAGCGGGCCGGCCTGCGTCTTCCGGGTTTCGGCGACGGCCCGCTGATGTCCCTCGGCGCCGCCCATGGCGGCGACAAGCTTGTCGCGGTCGAATGCGGTTGCGGCGTCCGCCGCGACGACCTTGCCGTCGCGCATCACCACGATGCGGTCGGCGTTCTGCAGCACTTCGCCGAGCACATGCGAAATCAGGATGCAGCTGCCGCCCGCGGCGACGAAGCGTCGCACGAAGGCGAGCAACTGGCCGGCCGTATGCGCGTCGAGCGAGGAGGTCGGCTCGTCGAGGATGACCAGATGCAGCGGCTCACGGGTCAGCGTGAAGGCGCGCGCCACCTCGACCATCTGCCGCTTGCCGATCGACAGATCCCCGGCAATGTCGGTCGCCGAGATACCGTGGTCGGGAAAGATCTCGTCGAGCTTGGCCTGGATGAGGTCGGCGGCCTTGCGCCGCCAGCCGAAACCGGTGAGCGAGGGATGGTTGATGCGCGTGTTCTCGGCCACGCTGAGGTTGGGGCAGAGCGACAATTCCTGGAAGACGCAGCGTATGCCGAGCTCGAGCGCGCGCGCCACGGAATAGCTCGCTTCCTGATTGCCGCGCACGGCGATATGCCCGCCGTCCGGCCGCAGCGTGCCCGCCACCATATGCATGAGTGTCGACTTGCCGGCGCCGTTGTGCCCGACCAGCCCGACGCATTCGCCGGCGCCGACATGGAAGTCGACGCCGCTGAGGGCGCGGACGGCGCCGAAATGCTTTTCGGCGCCGTCGAGCCTGACAATGTCTGCAATAGCCTGGAGCATCCTCAACGATATCCGGTTGGCGATGCGGCTGGCAACGTTCGCGCCGCTATTGCTTGATATTGGCCTTGATGGCCGCGATGGCTTCTTCCTGCGTGTATTCGTGCGTGGCGACGCCGCCCTCCTTGATCTTCGGCAGCGCGGCCTCGAAATCGTCCTGGGTGAAGGCGAGATAGGGCACCAGGAGATCGTGCGGAATATCCTTGCGCCCGTCGAGCACCTGCTGCGCCACCCAGAAGGCCAGCGTCGACACACCTGGCGCGATCGAAGCCGACCAGGTCTTGTAGCCGTCCTTCTCCTTCTGCTCCTTCCACCACTTCAGCTCGTCCTGCCGATTGCCCATGATGATGGTCGGGCGCGGCTTGCCGGCTGCGGCGAAGGCCTGGGCAGCGCCATAGCCGTCGCCGCCCTGGTCGACGATGCCGACCACGTCCGGCAACGACGGCAGGATGGTCGCCACCGCCTTCTGCGCTGTGGTCTGGTCCCAGTCGCCGGTCACCGAGCCGACAATCTTGAACTCGGGATGGGCGGCCACGCCTTCGAGGATGCCGGCATGGATGGCATCGTCGATCGAGGTGCCGGCCAGCCCGCGGATCTCCAGCAAATTGCCGCCCTTCGGCTGGAACTTGGCCATCTGCTCGACTTCCTGCTTGCCCATGTCCTTGAAGTCGACGACGACGCGGTAGGCGCAAGGTTCGGTGACGATGCCGTCGAAGGAAACGACGACTATGCCGGCATCGCAGGCCTGCTTGATGGCGCCGTTCAACGCATCCGGCGAGGCGGCATTGATGACGATGGCGTCATAGCCCTGCAGGATCAGGTTCTGCACCTGCGCCGCCTGGGTCGGCACTTCCTTGTCGGCGGTGGTGAAGACATCCGCCGCCGCCACCACCTTATCGTCGACCGCCTTCTTGGTGACGATGCCGTAGCTGTCGAGCATCGCCTGGCGCCACGAATTGCCGGCGTAATTGTTGGAAAAGGCGATCTTCTTGCCGCTCGTGTCGGCAAGTGCCGTGCCCGAGGCGAGCATGGCTGCGAATGCGCTCAAGACCAGTAGTTTCTTCATGTCATAATCCTCCCAGATATGTTGACTGCTGCACTTCCATCGGCCTGTGGGCCGTCTTCACTCCAATTCTATCCGAGCGCGTACTCAAAACAGCCTCAGTCCCGGCACACGCACCCTCTGCCGGTAAAGCGACGTCGAGGCGGCGATGTAGAGGCTCCTCAGGTCCTCGTCGCCGAAGGTAAAATTGGCGCAATATTCCGGCGTCGCTATGACGCCGAGAAGATCGCCGGAAGCATCGAAGACATGAATGCCGCCGGGGCCGGTGCAATAGAGGTTGCCACGGCTGTCGATCTTCATCCCGTCGGGCGATCCCGGCGCGTCGCCTTCCGTCACCGCCCACACGGCGCCGCCGTTGAGATCGCCGTTCGCTTCCATGCCGAACACCCTGATGTGGCCGCGTTCGGTATCGTTGACGAACAGCCGCGATTCATCGAGCGAGAAGCAGAGCCCGTTGGGTTGCGCGAAATCGTCGGCGACGAGCGTCAGCCGCGCGCCGTCGCCGTCGATCCGGTAGACGCCCTGGAAGGGTAGCTCCTGCGGCCTCGGCACGCCATAGAATTCAGCCCGGCCGAAAGTCGGATCGGTGAAATAGATCGAGCCGCCGGTGGCGACGACGATATCGTTCGGGCTGTTGAGCTGCTTATCCCGGTAATGGGTGGCAAGCACAGTCGTCGCGCCGTTCGGCTCGGCGCGGGTGACCCGGCTGGTGGCGTGCTCACAGGTCACCAGCCGTCCCTGCCGGTCGAGCGTGTTGCCGTTGGCCATCCGGCTCGGCTCGCGGAACAGCTCGATCTCGCCGGAGGCGCTGCGCCGGTACATGCGGCTTTGTGGAATGTCGGAAAAGACCAGCCATTTCTCGTAAGGATGCCACACCGGCCCCTCGATGAAGCCGTAGCCGGTGGCGAGCCGCTCCATCGCCGCAGTGCCGACGACGTCGCCGAAGCCGGAATGACGGGCGCGTGCCGGGATGGAGATCACGAGCCCTTCGGCTCCCGCACCGGCTTGCCGGCGACGAACCAGTCGCTGCCCGGCACATCCTCGATCACCACCCAGATGGCGTCCATGGGCAGCTCGGCGACCTCGCTGATCGCCTCGGTGACGCGGCGCGAGATCTCGTTCTTGCGCTTTTGCGAATGACCCTCGAGTATCCGTATGCTGACGAACGGCATGGCGCTTCCCCGGGATTCTTGTTCTTGCCCGAAATTCTTGTTCTTGTCGGACAAAAACGTAGTCGGGATGCGAGCCGGGCGATACGGGTCTAAGCGCAGCGCCGACTGTGGTTTCGCACAGTCGGCGCCGGCAAGCGCTGCTGCAAAGCAGGAGAACCGGTGATGGCAAAGCCTCCCATCGAGCGGATCGTGCGAATTGCGGAACTGGAGATCGACCCCGACCGGATCGATAGCTTCAGGGCCTTGCTTGCCGAAGAGATCGAGGCCTCGGTGCAGAATGAGCCTGGCGTATTGTTCCTTCACGCGGTCGCGCTAAAGGGTGCGCCTGAAATGGTGCGCGTGATCGAATGCTATGCCGATCAGTCCGCCTACCGAGCTCACCTGACCGCACGGCACTTTCTCAAGTACAAGGCGCAGACGGCTCATATGGTCAGGTCGCTTCAGCTGATCGAAACCGAGCCGATCGCCCTGAGAGCCAAGAGCAGCCCGAATTCAGACTGAAGAATTCAAACTGAGCTATCCATGGTGGGGCTTACTGTTCCTGCAAAGGCGTCGCCTGTGCGAGCCAGGCGTCGAGCTGCTCCTGCTCGCGCCGCAGCGCGTCGATGTTGATGAGCCCGCGCACCATGGCGAGATAGATCGCGCGAGTGCGCGAGTTGAACACCGACGCTTCGCCGGCGCCCTCCTCCGGCGGCACGATGCCAAGCTTGTCGTAGACATGCTTGATGCGGCTCTGCGCGCCGCGGATCGACAGGCCGCGCCGCGCCGCGATCGCCCGGTCGGTCAGGCCGAGCGCGATATCGATCAGGCTCTCGTACTCGCCGTCGGTGATGCCCTCGAACCGGTCCTGGACGCGATGCTGGATGCCGCGGATCTCGCGGTCGATGATGCAATGCCCCTCGCGGAACACGCCGCGCAGCGCCGAGCGCATGCCTTCTTCCGTCGCCGATTTCAGCACATAGCCATAGACCGACCCCGGCGGCACGATGCGCGCCACGCCGCGCACATAGGCCTCGTCGGCGAAGTTCGACCAGAACAGGATATGAGTGCCGGCGCGCCGGCTCCAGATGGCGCGGGCCACCTCGATGCCGGTCGCCTTGGGCAATTGCAGGTCGAGCACGACATGCGGCGGCTGCCGCTCGGCCGCAAGGTTGATGGCGTCCTCGCCGTCGCCGGCTTCGATCACCTCGACGTCGCCGGGCCACAATTGCTCGACGGTGCGCCGCGCGAAGGTGCGATGCAGACCGTCATTTTCCGCGATCATGACCAGCATCAAACCGCCTCCACCACCGGCCGACCTTCCACCGCCACGGGGTTGCGCGTCGACGCCTTGTCTCCCACGGGCTCGCGGTCGATCTCGATGACGACCCGCGTGCCGCCCTTGCGGCTGGCCGACTCGAAACGCAGCCGCGCCCCGACAAGCGCCGCCCGCGTGTGCATGTGGCCGATGCCGCCCTGAGCGGCGGGGTCGATCGCGCCGCAGCCCTGGCCGTCATCGGTGACGGTGACGCTGAACGTGCCTGGCGTCGACGCCAGCTGCACCTCGATGCGGCTTGGCCCGGCATGGCGCACGGCGTTGTTGATCGCTTCCTGGACGATCCGGTAGAGCGCCGTGCGCAGCGTCTCCGACAGGCTGTCGGCGCTGCCGGCGCTGCTATCGGCAATGCGCACCGCGATCGGCGGCTTGGCCCTGGCGACGCTGCGGTTGAGATGGGCCTCGACGGCATCGCGCAGGCCGAACAATTCCAGGACGCTCGGCCGCATGTCGTCGACGATGTGGCGCAGCTCCGCCAGGCAGCCGGCCACCTCCTGCTCGAGATCGGCAAGCTGGGCCGTCCGCGCCACGCCCCGGCTGCGGAAGGCCGAGACCTGGCGCGCGATGCGGGCGAGGTCGGCGAGCGTCTGGTCGTGCAGGTCCATCGCCATGCGGCGGCGCTCACGTTCCATGCCGGCGGTCAATTGCGAGGCGCCGACCCTCAGCAGCTCCGCCCGGTTGCGTGCCTCGCTTTCGGCCAGCATGGCGCGGCGCGCTTCCTCGGTCTGGATCAGCGCGAAGATGTAGGGCGCGATAAGGTCCGCGCATTGCTGGGCTATCTCGACATCCGCCTGCGTGTAGCAGCCGGCCTCGTGACGGCTGATGTTGAGCGCGCCGATGACGCTGCCGCGCGCCCGCAGCGGCACAATGA
This sequence comes from Mesorhizobium tamadayense, assembly GCF_003863365.1. GTDB lineage: Bacteria > Pseudomonadota > Alphaproteobacteria > Rhizobiales > Rhizobiaceae > Mesorhizobium > Mesorhizobium tamadayense. The sequence continues at coordinate 7,886 of NZ_RQXT01000011.1, forward strand.
TGCGGCTGCGCAGCTTGGCGGCGAAGATGGGCCCGTCGAACGCTCCCTCGAAGTGGAAGCGGTCGTCGATGAGCGCGTTGTCCGAGAGCAGATAAGGCGTCTGGCCCCGCAGCACGCGGCGGATCGGGCTGCCCTCGACCGGATGCTGCGCCAGCTCGCTCCAGCTGGTGTGGAAGCCGGCCTCGTAGCAGGCGTGCATGCGCCCATCGAGCGACAGCACCGCCAGATCGATATGGTCGTGCGGGATCAGCGTGCCGATTTCGATCGCCGTCGCCCGGAACGCGGAGCCCGGATCGATATGCCCGGCCAAGGCCCGTGAGATCGCGAGCAGCCGGTCGATCAGCTGCGGAGATACCTCCGACATGTCTCCTCCCTTGCCGCCCGACCACAGGAAACCGCACGATGCCAGGCCCGCTGGGCGCGGCTTCAAGCTTCCTGTTTCCCGCAGTTCCTCCCTGCTTGCGAAATAGTGACCGCTTGACGGTGCCGCTGTCAACGATGGCTCACGCAGCGGCAGGGCGATCAACTTCAGGTGCGGCGATTGAAAAGCCGCCGGCTCCTGGTCTAGGAACGGCGGCAGGAGACCAATCGATGGCAGTGACGCCGACTGTTGCACAGGGCGCTCCGGGGATTCCGGCGCGCTGGACGTCAAGCGCCAAGAGCGGCGTCGGCACCGCGCTTTCGGCCAAGAGCCCGCTTTGGTTCACCATCAGCCACGGCATATTGAACGAGATCTATTATCCGCGCCTCGACAGCGCCTGCACACGCGACATGGGGCTGATGATCACCGGTCCCGGCGGTTACTTCTCCGAAGAAAAGCGCGATGCCGTCCACACGATCGAGCCGTTCGAGGACGGCGTGCCCGGCTATCGCCTGGTCAATACGGCGGCGGATGGCTCATACCGGATAGCAAAGCGCATCGCTACGGATCCGAAACGGCCTGTCCTGTTGCAGGAAGTCACCTTCGCGGCCCTCAAAGGTCCAGCCGCGGACTATAGCGTCTACGCGCTGCTTGCCCCGCATCTTATCAATGCCGGCATGGGCAACACCGCCTGGATCGGCGAGCATAAGGGGCAGCGAATCCTCTTTGCGTCAGGTCGCGGCGTTTCGATCGCGCTTGCCGCCTCGCTGCCCTGGGGCGCCTGCTCGGCCGGCTATGTCGGCTTCTCCGACGGCTGGCAGCAACTCCGGGACGGCGGCACGCTCGATACTGCCTGCCGGCGCGCGGAGGATGGCAATGTCGCGCTGACCGGCGAGATCGGCTTTTCGGTAGGGAGCGGCACGGCTTTGCTGGCGCTCGGTTTCGGCGCCTGGCCGGAAGAAGCGGCGGAGATCGCGCTGGCCAGCCTGAAGGACGGTTTCGAGGCGGCCGCCGAAACCTATGCAGCCAATTGGCGGAAGTTCCAGGCCGGGCTGGAGAAGCTCGACCGGCATTCTGCCTCTGGCCTGAACACCTACCGTGTCAGCACCGCGGTGCTTGCCTCGCATCTGTCGATCGCCAGGCCGGGAGCCGCAGTCGCCAGTCTCTCGATCCCCTGGGGCTTCAGCAAGGGCGACGACGATCTCGGCGGCTACCATCTGGTCTGGCCGCGCGACCTGGTCGAGACGGCGGGCGGCTTCCTCGCCGCCGGCGACGCCGGGCAGGCGCTGCAGATACTCACCTACCTGCGTTCGATCCAGCAGCCTGACGGTCATTGGCCACAAAATTGCTGGTCGAGCGGAACGCCCTATTGGCCCGGCATCCAGATGGATGAATGCGCCTTTCCGCTGCTGCTTGCCGATGCGCTCCGCCGCGCCGGCCATCTGCCGCGCGCGAAGCTCGACGATTTCCTGACGATGATCGAAAGCGCAGCCTCCTATGTCGTGCGCAACGGCCCGGTCACCGGCGAGGACCGCTGGGAGGAGGACGCCGGCTACAGCCCGTTCACGCTGGCCGTCGAGATCGCGGCGCTGCTTGCGGCCGCCGACATGCTCGACGCCTGCGATAAAAATGAGCCGGCAAATTATCTGCGCGAGACCGCCGATTGCTGGAACGACCGGATCGAACGCTGGACCTATGTCACCGGCGCGGAGCTGTGCGCCAGGGAAGGTGTCGCGGGCTACTATGTCCGCATCGCGCCGCCCGACGAAGCCGGCGCCGCTTCGCCGAAAGACGGCTTCGTGCCGATCAAGAACCGGCTGCCCGGCGATGGCGATAAGCCCGCCGAAGCCATTGTCAGCCCGGACGCTCTAGCGCTGGTGCGTTTCGGCCTCAGGGCGGCGGACGACCCCCGCATCCTGAACACGATCAAGGTCATCGACGCCGAGCTGCGCTGCGCGTTGCCGCAAGGCCCGGTCTGGTACCGCTACAGCGGTGACGGCTATGGCGAGCATGATGACGGTTCGCCTTTCGACGGCACCGGCCACGGCCGGCCCTGGCCGCTCCTCGCCGGCGAACGCGCCCATTACGAGCTGGCGGCCGGACGACCCGACAAAGCGGCGGAACTGCTCGAGACCTTCGAGCGCTCGGCCGGCGTGGGCGGCCTCCTGCCGGAGCAGGTCTGGGACAAACCCGACATGACGGAGCGCGAGTTGCGGCTCGGAGCGCCTTCGGGCAGCGCGATGCCGCTGGTCTGGGCGCATGCCGAGCATATCAAGCTCTTGCGCTCGCTGCGCGACGGAACGGTCTTCGACATGCCACCGCAGGGTGTCGAGCGCTACATCAAGCGAAAGACCGTCTCGCCCTTCCGGACATGGCGCTTCAACAACAAGATCCGCTCCATTCCAGCCGGCAAGGTCCTGCGCGTCGAGCTTTCGGCCCGCGGCGTGGTTCACTGGAGCAGCGACAAATGGCTGACGGTGCACGACGACAAGACGGCCGAGAACGCCTTCGGCGTCCATCTGGTCGACCTGTCTGTTGCCGGCCTGCCGCCCGGAAGCACGATCGTCTTCACTTTTTTCTGGCCCGAAGCCAGCCGTTGGGAGAATGTCGACTTCACTGTCGGCATCGATGCTTCGGACAATCATTAGATTTTTCTCTCCTCGAACGACTGGGATGACACCATGCAGATCGGAATGATGGGACTGGGCAGGATGGGCGCCAACATGGTGCGCCGCCTGATGCGTGACGGCCACGAATGCGTCGTCTACGACATCAACTCGGCAAGCGTCGCCGGCATGGTCAAGGACGGCGCCATCGGCGCCGCCTCGCTGGAAGAGTTCGTGGCCAAGCTTGCCAAGCCGCGCTGTGCCTGGTTGATGCTGCCGGCCGCGATCACCGGCAGGATCGTCGACCAGGTGGCGGCGCTGATGGAGCCGGGCGACATCGTCATCGACGGCGGCAATTCCTATTATCATGACGCCGTCGACCAAGCGGCGAAGCTGGCGGTCAAGGGCATCAGCTTTGTCGATGTCGGCACCAGCGGCGGCGTCTGGGGGCTGGAGCGCGGCTATTGCCTGATGATCGGCGGCCCCGACGAAGCGGTAAAACACCTCGACACGGTCTTCGCCACGCTGGCGCCGGGTGCCGACCCGGGCTCCAATCCGCCGAAGGACGCCGGAACCGCGCCCTATGGCTATCTGCATTGCGGCCCGAGCGGCGCCGGCCATTTCGTCAAGATGGTGCACAACGGCATCGAATACGGCGTCATGGCCGCCTATGCCGAAGGCATCAACATCCTGAAATCGGCCAATGCCGGCAAACGGGACCGGACGGCGGACGCCGAAACCAGCCCGCTCGAAAATCCGCAATACTACCAGTTCGACATCGACCTGCCGGCCGTGACCGAGGTCTGGCGCCACGGCAGCGTCATCGGCTCGTGGCTGCTCGATCTCACCGCCGGCGCGCTGAAGGGCGACCCGACGCTCGCCCAGTATGGCGGCCGCGTCTCCGATTCCGGCGAAGGCCGCTGGACCTTGAAGGCGGCGATCGACACCGGCGTTCCGGCGCCGGTGCTCTCCTCGGCGCTGTTCGACCGCTTCTCCTCGCAGGGCGAATCCCAGTTCGCCGACAAGCTTTTGTCCGCCATGCGCTATGCGTTCGGCGGCCATGTCGAGAAGCCGAAGACCGGCGCGTGAGGGGAGAGGCGGCATGAGCCAGGAGAGGTCCGACACGCTGGTGCTTTTCGGGGCGACCGGCGACCTTGCGCACAAGAAGATTTTTCCGGCGCTGTACCAGATGGTCGCCAAGGGCACGTTGACCGAGCCGGTGATCGGCGTCGCCTTCGACCCCTGGGACATTGGCAAGCTGGTGGACCGTGCCCGCGACGGTATCGTCGACGTGCTGGGCGCCGTCGATGACAAGGTGTTCGCCAAGCTCGCCTCGCTGCTGCGCTATGTCAGCGGCGACTACCGCGACCCGGCCACCTTCGAGAAGCTGAAGGCGACGCTCGGCCCGGCGCAGCGGCCATTGCACTATATGGCCGTGCCCCCGACCATGTTCGAAACCGTCGTCCAGGGCCTCGAGCAGTCCGGCACCGCGCGCGGCGCGCGGCTGATGGTCGAAAAGCCCTTCGGCCACGACCTGCAGTCGGCGCGCTGGCTGAACCGCGTGCTGCATCTGGTATTCGAGGAGCAGTCGATCTTCCGCATCGACCATTATCTTGGCAAGGAGGCGATCCAGAACCTGCTCTATTTCCGCTTCGCCAACGCCTTCCTCGAGCCGATCTGGAACCGCAACTTCGTCGAGAGCGTGCAGATCACCATGGCCGAGGATTTCGGCGTCGAGGGACGCGGCCGCTTCTATGACGAGGTCGGCTGCATCCGTGACGTCATCGAGAACCATCTGCTCAACATCCTTCTGCTGCTCGCCATGGAGCCTCCTGTCGGCCGCTCGGCTGACGATCTGATCGACGAGAAGGTGCAGGTGCTCCGCGCCATTCGCACCCTGACCAGGGACGATGTCGTGCGCGGCCAGTTCGACGGCTATCTGGCGGAGCCGGGCGTGCAGCCGAACTCGCCGGTCGAGACCTTCGCCGCGGTGCGCTTCTTCGTTGACACCTGGCGCTGGCGGGACGTGCCCTTCTTCATCCGCGCCGGCAAGAACATGCCGGTGCATGCGACCGAAGTGATCGTGCGGCTGAAGCGGCCGCCGCTCGACGTTTTCGATCCGATCAAGCCGGACGACGCCAACTATGTCCGTTTCCGCATCGATCCGCAGGTGGCGATCTCGATCGGCGCCCAGCGCAAGGTGCCAGGCGACGACATGATCGGCGAGCAGGTGGAGCTGACCGCGCTCGACGACACCAAAGGCGACATGCCGCCCTATGAGCGGCTGATCGGCGACGCCATGAACGGCAACGGCCAGCTCTTCACGCGCCAGGACGCGGCAGAGCTCGCCTGGCGCATTGTCGGCCCGGTCCTTGGCGACACCACGCCGCCGCATATCTATGCGCCGAAGACCTGGGGACCGGCCGACGCCATGAACGGCTTCGGCCCGCCCAACGGCTGGATCAATCCGGCGAAATAGTTTCGGGAGGAACGCTATGGCGAAGGCGGCAAAACCGGCTGCGGCGAATAGCGGGCAGATCGTGCTCACGATCGACGTCGGCGGCTCGCATGTGAAGATCCTCACCAGCGCCGGCGGCGAGATGCGCCGCGCCGACTCCGGGCCGGGCCTGACGCCGCAGCAGGTGGTCGCCTCGGTGAAGAAACTGGCCGAAGGGCTGAGCTATGACGTCATTTCGATGGGCTATCCGGGCGCGGTGCGGCAGAACAGGCCGTCCCTCGACCCCGCCAATCTCGGCAAAGGCTGGGTTGGCTATGACTTCGATGCCGCATTCGGCAAGCCGGTGAAGGTCGTCAACGATGCGCTGATGCAGGCGATCGGCAGCTACGACGGCGGCCGCATGCTGTTCCTCGGCCTCGGCACCGGCCTGGGCGCCGCGATGATCCTCGACAATGTCGGGCAGCCGATGGAGCTCGCCCACCTTCCCTACAAGAAAGGCTGCAGCTTCGAGGATTATGTCGGCGAGCGCGGCCTGGTAAAGCACGGCAAGAAAAAATGGCGCAAATACGTTTTTGATGTCGTAAACAGGCTTCGCGCCGCCTTGCAGCCGGACTATGTGGTTATCGGCGGCGGCAATGTCGACAAGCTCGATGAATTGCCCGAGAAATCCAGGCGTGGCGACAACACACGCGCCTTCGAAGGCGGATTTCGACTGTGGCGCGACAAGGCGCTGATCGTCTGATATTTTTACTTTTCAGTATAATTGTTCAAAATTGCGTGTAATCGCGCGGCTTATCGTTGCGCCGCGCAGATTTGCCGACTAGGAGTTCGCCGGCCTGCCGCACCATGCGCCTCCCCGGCGCGCGAACGACGCGGCAGCGCTCTGATTTGCATCCCGATTTGCGGCCATGCGGCATAGAGGAGGAATGACGTGGACGAGGATACCAATGCAACCAAGGAAGAAGTCGACCTGCTCGAGCTAACCGCTCACATCGTGTCGGCCTATGTCGCCAAGAACCGGCTGCCGGCTTCGGGCCTGGGCGAGCTCATCGCCAGCGTCGCCTCCTCGATCGGCGGGCTGAACCAGCCGCCGGCGCCGCCGGCGGCTCCGCCCGTCCCCGCAGTCAATCCCCGGCGCTCGGTGACTCCGGATTACATCATCTGCCTCGAGGACGGGAAGAAGTTCAAATCGCTGAAGCGCCATATCGGCGTTCATTTCGGACTGTCCCCGGAGGCCTACCGAACCAAATGGGGCCTGCCGGCCGACTATCCGATGGTCGCCCCCAACTATGCGGCGTCGCGCTCCGAGCTTGCCAAGTCGATCGGCCTCGGCCGCAAGGCGGAAGCCGTGCCGGTCAAGCCCGCCAGGGGACGGAAGGCCAAAGCCCCCACCTGAGCGATATACCGACCCTGTGCCAACGGTTTGAAGAAGCCTGCCGTGGAATCAACCTTGGCAGGCTTCCTGCTTTTGTGGCTTGGATACGCCAGACATTCGGGGGCTGGCCATGAACTACGCGCGTATGGTGATCGAGAAAGAAGCGCCGGAGGAATACGGTTACGAGCGCATCCGCTTCAATCTCTCCGAAAGCTCGATCGCCGACCAAAAACTCTCCGACATCGTCCTTTCGTTGCCCGACCTCACCCTCTTCTACGGCGAGCATCGCGGCGACAAGGAATTGCGCGCGCTGATCGCCGGGCAGGACAAAGGGCTTTCCGCCGACGACGTGCTGGTGACCGCGGGCGCTGCCGGCGCGCTGTTCATCATCGCCACCTCGCTGCTGTCGGCCAGCGACCATCTCGTCGTCGTGCGGCCAAACTATGCCACCAACATCGAGACACCCAAGGCGATCGGCTGCGCGATCAGCTATGTCGATCTCGATTTCGACAACGGCTTCGCGATCGGCGTCGAACGCGTCGCGGCGGCCGTGCGGCCGAATACCAGGCTGATCAGCGTCACCTGCCCGCACAACCCGACCGGCACGATGATGACCCGCGCCGACCTCGACGCGCTGATTGAACTCGCCGAGAGCCGAGCGTGCCGGCTGCTGGTCGACGAGACTTATCGCGACCTATCTTACGACACCCGACTGCCTTCGGCAGCCTCGTTGAGCCCAAGCGCCATCAGCGTCTGTTCCCTGTCGAAGGCATTTGGCATTCCGGGCATCCGCATCGGCTGGCTGGCGACCCGCGATCCAGAATTGCAAGAAACGTTCCTCGCCGCCAAGGAGCAGATCGGCATCTGCGGCAGCGTCATCGACGAGGCGATCGCGCGCGCCATGCTCGAGCGCCGCGATGCCTTCCTTGCATCGCTGCTGCCGGAGATGGCGAAGCGCCGCGACATCGTCCAGGCCTGGATCGACGGCGAGCCGCTGGTCAACTGGGTGCGTCCGCAAGGCGGCGTCGTCGGCTTCCCGCGGCTGAATGTCGACGCCGGCTTCGACCTCGACCGGTTCTACACCAGGCTTCTCGATGAGCACGGCACCTATGTCGGCCCCGGCCACTGGTTCGAGATGCCGAAGCGTTTCTTCCGCATCGGCTTCGGCTGGCCGAAAGAGCGGGAATTGCGCGGCGGGCTGGAAGCCATCTCGGCCGCTCTGAGAGCCTGACCCCCTTTCGATCCTGGACGAAAATTCCGGATTTCTTCCATCCAGCGCGGAATTTTTGCGCGCGCGACGAAACGAACTGGGCTAAGGGTCTCCGGCCGGACCAGCGCCTACCGTGGAAGTGCCCCGCCGGCCGATGTCACAACGGGGCCCTTGAACAATGATCGCCGAAGCAACTTCACCTGACCAGCGCTACGCCGCCTTCCGGCATAGACCGTTCCTCAGCTATTGGACGGCGCGCTTCCTGACCACTTTCGCGACGATGATCGTGTCCGTCGCCGTCGGCTGGCAGGTCTACGACCTGACGCGCAATCCTTTCGATCTCGGCATCGTCGGCATCGTCCAGTTCCTGCCGTCGCTGCTGCTGGTGCTGGTCACCGGCGTCGTCGCCGACCGCTTCGGCCGCCGTCTGATCATGACCTTGTCGTCGCTGGTCGAGGGCGGCTGCGCGCTCATTTTGCTGTTTTTGACGCTGCGCGGCCTTGCCAGCCCGATGCCGATCTTCATGGTGCTGGCCCTGTTCGGCATTGCCCGCGCCTTCTATGGGCCGGCCTCGTCCTCGCTGTTCGCCAATCTTGTGCCGCCGGAGGATTTCGCCAACGCCATTGCCTGGAACTCGTCCGCCTGGCAGACCGCGACCATCGTCGGCCCGGTCGCCGGCGGCCTGCTCTACGGGCTCTCGGCGGAGGCGGCATACGTCACCGCCGCCGTGCTGATGCTTGTCGCCGCGCTGCTGATCTTCACGATCCCTAAGCCCGCGCAGCAGACCGCCACCGACAAGCCTACCATGCAGACGCTGTTTGCCGGCTTCCGCTACATCTGGGGCGAGAAGATCGTGCTCGGCGCCATCTCACTCGACCTGTTCGCCGTGCTCCTCTCAGGCGCCTCCGCGCTGCTGCCCGTCTATGCGCGCGACATACTGGAACTCGGGCCCTGGGGCCTCGGCCTGCTGCGCTCGGCGCCCGGCATCGGCGCCATCTGCGTCGCGGTCTGGCTCGCCGGTCACCCGATCCGCGACCATGCCGGCAAGATCATGCTCGGTTTCGTCGGCCTGTTCGGCGCCTTCACCGTTCTGTTCGGCGTCTCGACCATCACCTGGCTGTCGATCGCGGCGCTCGCCATGCTCGGCGCCACCGACATGTTCAGCGTCTATATCCGCGAGACGCTGATCCAACTCTGGACGCCGGACGAGGTGCGCGGCCGCGTCAACGCCGTCAACCAGGTCTTCGTCGGCGCCTCCAACGAGGTCGGCGAGTTCCGCGCCGGCACCATGGCGGCGCTGATCGGCACGGTTCCCGCGGTGGTAATCGGGGGTATCGGCGCCGTTGCCGTCGCCGGACTGTGGGCCTGGCTGTTCCCGCAATTGCGGCGGGTGCGGCACCTCAACAGCCGCAACTGACTACTCCACGGCCGGCTTGCCGAAGATCAGCTGCAAAAATTCGCCCAGCCAGCGCTTGAGGTGCATGTCCCAGATCAGCCGGCCGCCGAGATGATCGCGGCCGGGCTGCGCGCCGGGCAGCTCGAAGCGATGCGCGCCGCGCACCACCCAGCGCTGCATCATCATCCTGGTCAGCTCGCCATGGAACTGGATGCCCCAGGCGTTCTCGCCATAGCGGAAAGCCTGGTTGGGATAGGTTTCGGCGGTCGCGAGCAGCGTCGCCTCCTTCGGCAGCGAAAAGCCCTCGCGATGGAACTGGTAGACCATCTCCGGCCAGTGCAGCAGCTTCTTGCCCGCCTCGGTCGCCTTCAGCGGATACCAGCCGATCTCGACCAGCCCGCCGCCATGGCCCTCGACCCTGCCGCCGAGATGGTTGGCGAGCATCTGCGCGCCGAGGCAGATGCCGAGGAAGGGCCGGTTTTCCTTGAGCGGGATTTCGAGCCAGTCGGTCTCACGCCGGACGAACTCGTCCTGGTCATTGGCGCTCATCGGCCCGCCGAAGATAACCGCCCCGGCATGGCCGTCCAGCGTGCAGGGCAGCTCTTCGCCAAGCGGCGGCCGGCGGATGTCGAGATCGAAGCCTTCTTCCAGAAGCATGTGGCCGACTCGGCCGGGGCTCGAAGTCTCCTGATGCAGCACGATCAGGATTTTTGGTCTCGGCCTCGGTCTGGGTGGCATGGAAGGAGAAAGGTCCCGGTTATTCGTCGCTTGATGTGCCCCGCGCGCCGGGCGCCTCGGCCGCGGCCTTGCGGCGCGCCTCGATGCGGTCGTGGCGCTCGACGCCGATCAGTTCGGCGACGCGCCAGACGGTGTTGTCTTCCAGCTCGTGCAGCTCGCCATCGGCATAGACGATCTCCCACATCAGCCCGATGAAGGCCTTGCGCCCCTCGGCATCGAGATGGCGCTTGAGGACGCTGGTAAAGGCATAGAGGTCGATCGCCTCGTTGTCGGCACGCTCGCCGGCAGCGGCCAGCGCATCGAGCTCGGCGCCGCTGATCGAATAGGTTTCGGCGAGAACCTCCTTGAGGCGCTCCCACTCGATATCCTGGCGCACGCCGTCGGCGTTCATCACGTGGTAGAGCAGGGCCGAGGCCGCGACGCGCGGATCGTCGGCGCTCGGCTTGGCCCTGCTGCCGGCCGGCAAATCCCTCAGGAAGGACAATACGCGTTCGAACATCGACACCTTTTCCCTGTCCGCCAAAACCGATCTCAAAACAAACGAAACCGGCGCGGCGATTTTTCTGCCTCGTCTTCCGGCGTTACGCCGGGGTCGTCCGGCAATCGTGGCAGCTCCGATGCCTGCCCGTTGGTTTCGACGTCGGTCGCGGATTGAGCAGCGGCTGAATCCTGCTCGCCGCCGTTCGAAGTCGAGGACGTCTGTTTCTCGGCCAGAACATCGGCGACGACGTCGATCGCTTTCTCCTCGGACGGCTTGGCGGTCGACGAGGAGGGAAGCGCCGGCGCCGCGACGTCAATCTCGCTGTCGATCAACTGGCCAAGCCGCTCCATCGGCGCGCGCCAAGTGAAGGCGTCCAACTTGCCGGTGATCGGCGACACGGGCGCCCAGCGCTCCGAGACGACGCCGTCGGCGACCCAGGCCGGATCGCGCGGCGCGCGCACGGCTTTCGACAAGAGCTGCCGCACCTTGCCCTGGTCGCCGGTTTCAGCCTCCTCGATGTCGGCCAGAAGCAGATAGGCGCCCTCGCGGCGATCCATGCGGATCGCGGCCTCCGCCTCGCGCCTTGCGGTGGCGAAATCCTGCGCGTCGAGCGCGGCGCGCGCCACGGCCACCGACGATTCGGCGTGGTTCTTCTTCATTTCCTGCAGCTTCTTCGCCCGGTTGAGGCGATCGAGCACCGCGTCGCCCGGCCTTGCATGGGTGTAGAGCTCGGCGATGTCCGGATGCGGCTCGGCCCTCCAGGCCGTCTCCAGGATCTTGGAACCCTTGCGCACATCGTTTTGCCGGAACAGCAGATCGGCCGCCACGACCGCCGCCGGCGCGAAATCGGGCGCCAGCTTGTTGGCTTCAACGGCGGCAGTCCGGGCCGCGTTCGGATCGCTGTCGATCAGCGCCTGCGCCTTGGCGGTGAGTAGCACGGCACGACGGCGGTTGGCGGCATCGCGCTCGATCTGCCGGGTGGATTTCTGCGCCTCGACCAGCTTCAGCGCGCCGTCCCAGTCGCCGCGCTCGGTAAGTTCTTCCAGCGTCGATTCCGCCGCCCAGGCGAGCTGCGGCGCCACAGCCGCGGCACGGCCGGCATAATGGCGCGCGGCGTTGCGGTCGCCCAGCCGCTCGGCTTCGAGATAGAGTCCGCGCAGGCCGAGAAGCCGCATTTCCGGATCGTCGATCATGCGCTCGAACTTTTCCCGGGCGCCTTCATGGTCGCCTTCGAGCAGCGATGCCTGCGCGTCGAGCAGGTTGATCAGCGGCTCCTGGTCGGAGCTGATCAGCTTGGCCGCCTCCTTGGTCTTCTTGCGCGCCAGCGCGCCGTCACCGGCGCCGGCCGCGATCATGCCCGTCGACAGCGCCTGGTAACCGCGGTCGCGGCGCCGCACCCGGAAATAGCGCGAGATGGTGTAGGGGCTGTTCCAAAGCGCCTTGATCAGCCACCAGGCGATCATCACCGCGGCGACCACGGCAACGATCGCAACTGCCGCCACCATCAGCGTGACCTGGTACTGGTAGCCGTTGAAGGTGACGAGCATCTCGCCGGGGCGGTCGGCCAGCCAGGCAAAGCCCAGCCCCAGCCCGAAGACGACGGCGAGGAAGATGAGGATGCGGATCATCTAACGGCCCTCATGCCTTCGTCGCGCCGGCAATCAGCGCATCGATCTGCTTTTCGACCTCCAGCCGCGCCTTCAATTTGCCGGCAAAATCGGCGCCGGCCGACTTCGCCGCATCAGGCAGCGTGTCGTATTCGCCAAGCGCCTTGGCATAGTCGCCCTGGCTAACCGCCACCTCCATACGCGCCACGGTTTCCGGCGCGCCCTTGCCTTCGACGGCGCCGACGGGCCGCACCTTGACCAGCGATTCGGCGCTAGAAACCAGGCTCTGGAAGAAGCCAGCATTCTGGTCGACCGGCGTCGCCGCCTCGACCATGGCGTTGGCGGCGGCATCGGCCTCTGCGGTGATGGCGGCCCGCGTGGGCACGCCTTTTTCCGCATAGCCCCGCAGAACTCCAAGCTCGGGCGCGTCCGGCGCGATCGCCGCGAACGTGTCGAGCTCGGTCGCGAACGGCGCGCCGCGATCGAGCGCAGCCTTCAGCGCAGAGGCGGCAATGGCGAGCGCGATCTTCGGCTGCGAGGCCTGCGCCTCGACCTTGCCGGAAAGCTGCTGCACCGACTGTTCCAGCGCCGCGATCCGGTCGTCCTCGGCTTTAGTCGCGTCGCCGGCCGATTTGACCAGCGCATCGAGCCCCGCGAGCTTCTCGTTGAGCGGGCCGAGATCGACGGGCGCAACACCGCCGGCCTTTTGCAGGTCGGCGACGGCCGTCTCGATCTGGCCGACCTTGTCGTTGAGCGCCTTGAGCACGGTGGCGTCGCCACTCTGGCCGGCCGACGATTTCAGCGCCGCGATATCCGACTTCACCTGCTCCAGCGCCGACGACAGGCCGTCGACCTTGGCCGATGCGCCGGTATCGCCGGTTTGCTTGAGCGTCGCGATTTCGCTCTTCAGCGAACCGATCTCGCCATTGACGCCGTCAAGCGAAGCTCCGCCCGAGGCCGGCGAACCGAGCAAGCCAACCGCCTGCAGGAGACCGGCGCCGGCGAGAGCGACCACACCGCCGATGAGGCCGGCGGCGATGGCGTTGACGCCGGAGCGCCTGGAAGCCGGCGAGCGGGAAGCGTCGCTCTGGGTCTCGCTCGGCTTCTGCGCCGAGGCGGCGGAACCGGCCTTGGCCGCCGACGCATCCTCGAAATCATAGCCGAAGCCCTTTGGCTCGCTTTTTGGAGCATCCGACCCGCCGGGATATGGCGCTTCCGCCCCGTCCTTGCCCTTGGCCTCAGATCCGTCTGTCGCGCCCTGCGCCGCATCGGCGTGTTCCCACGGCTCGATGTCGGCCTGCTCGGCATGGATCGGCTCTTCCGGAGCCTCCGGCTGCGAAGCAGCGGCGGCTTCCTCCGCCTTCGCCTCGTCGGTCTGTTCCGCCTCGGCCTTGGCGGCATCCTCGTCGGTGATTCGCGAGACGGCGCCGGGGTCGAGCTCGATGGTCACCGGCTCGCGGCGGCTCTTCGAATGTCGCACCTTCGGCGTCTTGACCATGCTTGGGCTCCGCACATTGGCTTGGGGATGGTTCAAAGGGTCTAGAGCTCAAGCATGCTCTAGCACATCACCAAGCGGTGAAAAGGGGCGGTGTGATGACGCGGCTCAACCCGGCAGCGACAAAAGCGCCAGCAGCGCATCTTCATCGGGTTGCGACGCGACGCGGATCTTTTCCCCGCCGATCCCATCCAATGCGTTGCCGACACGCGCCGACAGCGCCAGAAACGCCGCCTTCTCGAACAGACCGCGCAAGGCGGGCCGCCGGGTCAGCGGACTCAGCGCCTCGGCCGCCTTGGCCGAATAGAGCAGCACCGCGTCGACCGGCCTGTTCGAAAGATGCGCCGCTATCTCTGCATCGGCATAGGTCAGCCGAACGGTGTCGTAGGTCTCGATCGCATGGACCCGCACGCCGGCTGTCGCAAGCCGCTGCTCGAAAGCGGGGAAGCGCACGCGGCCGCAAAGATAGGCGAGGTCCTTGCCTGCGAGTTCGCCGCTGATCGCATCAGCCAATGCCCCTGCGTCGCCCGGACCTTCGGCGACGGAGAGAAACCCCGTCGTGCGGCAGGCTTCAGCCGTTCTCTTGCCGACGGCATGGCAAGGCAAGGCGGCAAGCGCCGCGATCAATTCCTTCGGCGCATGGCGCACGGCATTGGCGCTGGTGACGGCGACCGCGACGGCAGGCGGGACGGCGCCTCTTTCGAACGGCAGCGCCGCCGTTTCGGTCAGCGGCAGCAAAACGGGTTGAAATCCCTGGGCTTCGAGCCGCCGGGCCGTGCGGGAGGCGCCTGGCTCCGGCCTCGTCACCAGGACGCGGACCATGTCAGGCCCAGCCGTCGAAGAATTTGGCGCCGGCCTTGGCGCGCACGGCCCGCGCGGCTTCAGCGCCTATTGCCGCCGCTTCGTCGGCGCGACCATCCAGCTTGATCTCATGCGACTCGGTGCCGTCAGGCGAGATGATCAGCCCGGCGAAAGACAGTTTTTCGCCCGATATGGTCGCATGGCCGGCGATCGGCGTGCGGCAGGAGCCGTCGAGCGCGGCGAGGAAGGCGCGCTCGCAGGCGAGCGCCTGGCCGGTCGGCGCGTCATGGATGGCTGCCAGCATTTTTTCGACCTCCCGGTCGCCGATGCGGCTTTCGATGCCGATCGCGCCCTGACCCGGCGCCGGCGGAAAGACATCCAACGGCATCAGGTCGGTGATGACGCTTTCGAGCCCGAGCCGTCTCAACCCGGCACAAGCGAGGATGGTGCCTTCGGCGACGCCCTCATCCAGCTTGCGCAGCCTCGTCTGCACATTGCCGCGGAACATCACCACCTCGACGTCCGGCCGCCACCGGCGGATCAGCGCCTGGCGCCTCAGCGAAGACGAGCCGACCCTGGCGCCATGCGGCAGGTCGGCAATCCGCTTCGCAGTCTTGCCGATGAAGGCGTCGCGCGCGTCCTCGCGCGGCAGGAAGGTGGCGAGCTCCAGTCCGTCGGGAAGCACCGTCGGCATGTCCTTCGAGGAATGCACGGCGATGTCGATGCGGCCGTCGAGCAGCGCTTCCTCGATCTCCTTGGTGAACAGACCCTTGCCGCCGGCTTCCGACAGCGGCCGGTCCTGGATGCGGTCGCCGCTGGTCGAGATGGGCACCACTTCGAAAGACTGCTCCGAAAGACCGTGCGCCTTCATCAGCCGCGCCCGCGTCTCATGCGCCTGGGCCAGCGCCAGCGGGCTGCCGCGTGTTCCGATTTTCAAGGTTGTTTGCATGGCGCGCGGTCCGTGATAACCCCCGGCAAGCGAGACCTTGCCGGGCTCTGTCCTATCTAGGAAAGGCCGGCGATACAATCTTCGAGGACAGCGACGAATTGATCCGCGTTCTGGGCATTGAGACAAGCTGCGACGAGACGGCGGCCAGCGTGGTGGCGCTGGACAGCGCCGCCGCGCCCGAAATCCTGTCCAACATTGTGCTCAGCCAAATCGAGGAGCATGCCGCCTTTGGCGGCGTCGTGCCGGAGATCGCCGCACGCGCCCATGTCGAGGCGCTCGACGGCATCGTCGAGGCAGCACTGACCGATTCGGCAGTATCGCTCGATGAGATTGACGCCATCGCCGCGACGGCTGGGCCGGGTCTGGTCGGCGGGTTGATCGTCGGCCTGATGACCGCCAAGGCGATCGCGGCCGCCGCCAACAAGCCGCTGATCGCCATCAACCACCTCGAAGGCCACGCCTTGACCGCAAGGCTGACCGACGGTCTCGATTTCCCCTATCTGCTTTTGCTCGTGTCCGGCGGCCACACCCAGATCGTCGCGGTGCGCGGCGTCGGCGACTACCAACGCTGGGCGACGACGATCGACGACGCATTGGGCGAGGCCTTCGACAAGACGGCCAAGATGCTCGGCCTGCCCTATCCGGGCGGACCGAATGTCGAGAAGGCGGCAGCGACAGGCGACGCGAGCCGCTTTGCCTTCCCGCGGCCGATGAAAGGCTCGGCGCAGCCGGATTTCTCCTTCTCCGGGCTGAAGACGGCCGTGCGCCAGGCAGCGACGGCCATCGCGCCGCTCAGCGACCAGGACGTGGCTGACATCTGCGCCTCCTTCCAGGCGGCGGTGGCGGATGCGCTGGGCGACCGTGCCGCCCGCGCCCTCGCCCGTTTCCGCAAGGAATTTCCCGACAAGACGGGCCCTGCGCTGGTCGTCGCCGGCGGCGTCGCCGCCAACCGGACGATCAAGGGCACGCTTGAGGCGCTTTGTTCCGAGGCCGGCTTCGCATTTGTGGCGCCACCGCAAAAGCTCTGCACCGACAATGCCGCGATGATCGCCTGGGCCGGCATCGAGCGGCTGCGCGCCGGGCTGGCCGGCGAGAACGCCGTCGACTTCGTGCCGCGCTCGCGCTGGCCGCTGGACAGCATTTCCACCCCCCTGGTCGGCTCGGGCCGGCGCGGTGCCAAGGCATGACTGAGGTGGTCACGAGCGGTGCGCAGGCCAAGACGCCAAGCGGCTGGCGCGTCGCGGTGCTCGGCGCCGGCGCCTGGGGCACGGCGCTGGCGCTGGCCATGCTGCGCGCCGGCCATTTTGTCCGCCTCTATGCGCGCGATGCCGAGACCGTCGCCGCGATCGACCGCGGCGAAAATCCGCGCTATCTGCCTGGCATCGCGATCGAGCCCGGCATCGTCGCAACCAACGATATCGCCGCCGCGCTCAGCGGCGCCGACTGCGTGCTGGCGGTGACGCCGGCGCAGTCGCTGCGCGCTGCGCTGGCCACAGCCGGCGGCCATGTGCCGAACGGCGTGCCGCTGGTTCTTTGCGCCAAGGGCATCGAGCGCGACACCGGCGCATTGTTGTCGGCGATCGCCGAGGAAAGCCTGCCGAACAATCCGGTCGCAGCACTTTCCGGTCCGAGCTTTGCCAGCGACGTCGCGCGAGGCCTGCCGACGGCCGTGGTGGTTGCCGCTCGCAATGGAGACCTGGCGGCCGAGCTTGCCGCCCGCTTCTCGGCCGAGAACCTGCGCTGCTATTCCAGCGACGACCTGATCGGTGTCGAGATCGGCGGTGCGCTGAAGAACGTCTTCGCCATCGCCGCCGGTGCCGTTACAGGGGCCGGGCTCGGCGCCAGCGCCCAGGCCGCCATGGTGACGCGCGGCTTCGTCGAGTTGCGCCGCATCGGCGCCGCCTTCGGCGCCAAGCCCGAGACCTTGATGGGGCTTTCCGGCCTCGGCGACCTGCTGCTTACCTGCTCGTCGGCGCAGTCGCGCAATTTCGCCTATGGCCTGGCGCTCGGCCAGGGCAAGCCGCTTGCCGGCCTGCCGCTCGCCGAAGGCGTGCCGACGGCCGGCATCGCCGCCCGCATCGCCGCCGAGCGCCAGATCGAGGCGCCGATCATTTCGGCCGTCGCCGCCATCCTCGACGGCAAGGTGACCATCGGCCAAGCCGTGACGGCGCTGATGACGCGGCCGCTCAAAACCGAAACCGACATCTGAAGCATCGGAGTTTTGAAACATGCTGTTTGCGTTGATTTGCAAGGATAAGCCGGGCAGCCTGCAGCTGCGTACCGACACGCGGCCGGCGCATGCGGCGTTCCTGGAAGGGCTGATCAGCGAAGGCAAACTTGCCTTTGCCGGGCCCTTCCTCGACGCCGAGGGCAAGCCCGACGGAAGCCTGGTCATGATCGAGGCGGCGGATATGGCAGCGGCGCAAGCTCTGGCAGCCACCGACCCCTACGCCAAGGCCGGCCTGTTCGAAAGCGTCGAAATCCGTGCATGGAACTGGGTCTTCCAGAAGCCCGCCAGCGCATGATCGTCCGCCTGCGCTCCCCTCTCCCCGCGACAACGGGGAAAGGGTAAGGGTAGGGAAAGCGCGAACACTTCATCGTGGCCAACCGACAATGGCAATGGGACAACTGAGATGAACTACTGGCTGTTCAAGTCCGAACCCTCGGTCTTTTCCTTCGAGGCGCTGAAGGCCAAGGGCAAGGCCGGCACGCAATGGGACGGCGTGCGCAACTACGCGGCGCGCAACAACATGAAGGCGATGCAGATCGGCGACCTCGGCTTCTTCTATCATTCCAACGAAGGCCTCGACATCGTCGGCATCGCCGAGGTCTGCGCGCTCGCCCACCCCGACACCACCACCGACGATCCGCGCTGGGAATGCGTCGACATCCGCGCCTGGAAGGACGTGCCGAAGCCGGTGACGCTGGAAGAGGTCAAGGCCAATCCGAAGCTGGCCGACATGGCGCTGGTCCGGCTTGGGCGGCTTTCCGTGCAGCCGGTGACGGCGGCGGAGTGGAAAGAGGTCTGCCGCATGGCCGGCCTCGACCCGGCGCCGTGACCAGGCTCACGCCGAAAAACGCGAAGGCATTCATCCTCGACAACACGGCGCTGATTGCGCCGCCGCATGTGCCGGAAGTGCTGCTGCATCTGGCCGACGAGGCGCATGATTTGTGGCTGCGCACCGAGGGGGAGCTGGCCGAGATCGGTCTGCCGCCGCCCTTCTGGGCCTTCGCTTGGGCCGGCGGCCAGGGACTTGCCCGCTATGTCCTCGACCATCCGGCCACGGTGCGCGGAAAAAGCGTGCTCGACTTCGCCTCCGGCTCCGGCATGCTCGCGATCGCCGCCTTGAAGGCCGGCGCGGCGGAAGCGGTTGCCGCCGACATCGACCCGTTTTGCGAAACGGTGATCACGCTCAACCTGGAAGCCAACGGCGTGAAGGCCGAATTCCTGGATGCCGACTGCATCGACACGGACGACGGCTGGGATGTCGTGCTTGCCGGCGACGTCTTCTACGACAAGCCGCTGGCCGACAGGCTGATGCCGTGGTTCACGGCCCTGACGGCGCGCGGCGCCGACACCCTCGTCGGCGATCCCGGCCGCGCCTACCTGCCGAGGAAAGGGCTGCAATCGCTCGCCGTCTACCAGGTGCCGGTGACGCGCGTGCTGGAGGATGCCGAGGTCAAGCGCACGACCGTCTGGCGCTGGGGTCCCGCTTGACGCCGCCGGCGAACAGGGATTCCATCGGCCGTTGACAGGCATGCCGTTTTCCCGGGATCGCTGTGCGCCTGGGCGACATGCATTCGGGAGGGAATTTCATGGATTTTTCGGTCGTGAACTGGGTGGCGGTGATCGTCGCCGCCGCCGTCGCATGGTTGTTCGGCGCCGTCTGGTACATGGGCTTGAGCAAGCCCTGGCTGAAGGCGGCGAAACTCGAGCCGGCGACGATGAAGCGCTCGGCCGTTCCGTTCATCGTCAGCTTCGTCGCTGAGCTAATCATGGCGCTGGTCATGACGCTAGTGGTCGGCGCGATGACCGGCGGCGAGCCCAACCCGCTCGCTGGCGTGATCTTCGGTTTCGTGCTCTGGTTTGGCTTCGTCGCCACCACGCTTTCGGTCAACCACCGCTATGAAGGCTTCGGTTGGGACTTGACTCTGATCGATGCCGGCCATTGGCTCGGCGTGCTGCTCATCATCGGTGCGGTGATCGGCTGGTTCGGCGCGCCGGCGGCACCGGCCGGCTAAAGCAATTCCAGGAAAAGTGTGAAACGGTTAGGCTCGGCGACTCCGCCGTAGCCTTCCGTCGGAATCGCGTCAAAACAAAGAGATAGGGCGATTTCACCAAAGGCGCGCGGCGGTTTTAAAGCGTCACTACCCTGCGTCTGCGTCTTTCGCGACCTCGTCGAGAAGCCATTCGCGGAAGGCGACTATGCGCGCGTCGTCTTTCGTCCCTTCCGGATAAACCAGGAAATAGGCGAATTCCGGCGCGACCTTGATGCCGAGCTCGAAGGGCCGGATGAGCTTCCCTTGCGAAAGGTCGTTGGCCACCATCGCGAAGTCGGCCAGCGCCACGGCATGGCCGTCGAGTGCTGCCTGCGTGGCATCGGTCGCCGATCCAAAAACGAGCGTGCGGCTGTCATCGAAATCGTCGACCCCGGCCGCCTGCATCCACATCCGCCAATTCGGCCATGTCACGCCCTGCCGCGACCATTCGATATGCGCCAGCGTATGGTTGAAGAGGTCGCGCGGCTCCCTCAGCGGCGGGCCTGAGGCGAGTAGCGCCGGGCTGCATACGGGGATGATGATGTTTTCGAACAGCCGGTGGGCACAGAGCCCGGGATATTTGCCGCTGCCGAAACGGATGCCGATATCGACATCGTCGCGTTCGAAATCCCTCACGTCGTAAGTGATATCGAAGCGCAACTCGATGCCCGGCTTCTGCTGGCGGAAACCGTCGACGCGCCGCATCAGCCACTTCGTCGCGAACTGCGCGTCAAGCGTCACCTTCAGCAGCGCCGTGCCTCTGCTCATCTTGCGCGCGCGGCTGACGGCACGGCTAAGCAAATCGAGCGCATCGATCGAAGCCTCGTGAAGCACATTGCCCGCTTCGGTCAGCCGGATGGTGCGGCTGGTGCGCGTGAACAGCACTAGGTCGAGCTGATCCTCGATTTCCTTGATCTGGTGGCTGACCGCCGCCGGCGTCAGGCCGAGTTCGTCGGCGGCGCGGGTGAAATTGAGGTGCCTGGCCGCCGCCTCGAACGTCCTCAGAGCGCGCGTTCCGGGCAGAAGGCGGGGCATCCGATCTCCAAATAAAACTTGATGATCAGACAAGAACTACTCGTTTCCCGTTTATTTTTCAATCCGGCATGATGGCTTCATCGAAACACCATCAAACCGGATTTGATGTCCGGAGAACACGGATGAAGCCATGACCGAGATCTGCTTAAAGTCCGACACCGCCCTGAAATCCCGCTCCGGCATCGCGCTTTGGCTGCGCGCCGCGATCGCTTGGTTGCGCCAGGCGCGCGTCGCCGTCCGGCTTCGCCACGAGTCCGTCGAAGAACTCTCCGACAGCCAGTTGCGCGACATCGGCGCCGAGCGCCGGGACGTCACCAAGGCGATGGACCGGGAACTCCGCGAGATCGGGCTGCTGGGATCCGGCTGGCAGCAGCCGAGGAAATAGGGGAGTAGGGGAGTAGGGCAATAAGGCAGTAGGGAAAGAGAGCATCTACCTACTCCCCTACTCCCCTACTCCCCTACTCCCCTACTCCCCTACTCCCCTACTCCCCTACTCCCCTACTCCCCTACTCCCCTACTCCCCTACTCCCCTACTCCCCTACCTCACCACCTTCACCACCGTCCGATCCGACAGCAGCGGCAACAGCCTTGCCATGGTGCGCGCCGTCACCGCGACGCAGCCTTGCGTCGGCGTGAAGCCGGGGCGCGCCAGATGGAAGAAGATCGCGCTGCCGCGCCCGCGGCGGCGCGGCGCTATGTTCCAGTCCAACACCAGGCATACATCGTAGAGGCGATCGGCGCGCCGCATCCGTTCGTGGCTGGCGCCATAAGGGATCTTAACCGGACGATTGTAGTTGCGGTCGTCCGGCACCTCGCACCAGCCGAGGTCCGGTCCGATCGGCGCCATCTCCAGCCTCGTCCGGCGCCCGCCGGGAAACTGGTCGTTGCGAAAATAGCCTGACAATATCCGCATCGCGGCCAGCGGCGTCGCGCCGTCGCCCTCGCGCTTGCTGGCGGAGATGCCGCCGTGTCCCAGCGCGCAGGGAAACACCGTTTTGCCGGCTTGCAGCAACCCCTGCGCAGGGTTGCCGGGCCTTGCGCGCACAAGCAGGACACGCACTCCTTTCGGCAAAAATGCGCCTGCCTCATTGCGCGCGCGTTTTTTCTTGTATGATTGTGTCACGGAACAAATCACTGTGATCGGCTGTTGCGCCGGTGAGCTTCCGCATAAATGGGGGGAGGTCAACTGAATATTCTTTTTAAAACAACGGATTGATCATGACATCACGCACCATTCTGATCGTTGACGACGACGACGACCTGCGAGCCACGCTCGTCGAGCAACTGGCGCTTTACGAGGAATTCGACGTCCAGCAGGAAGCCACCGCGACAAAAGGCGTCGCCGCGGCGCGCGGCGGCCTTGTCGATCTGCTCATCATGGACGTCGGCCTGCCCGACATGGACGGTCGCGAGGCGGTGAAGATCCTGCGCAAGGGCGGCTACAAGGCGCCGATCATCATGCTGACCGGCCACGACACCGATTCCGACACGATTCTGGGGCTCGAGGCCGGCGCCAACGATTATGTGATCAAGCCCTTCCGTTTCGCCGTGCTCCTGGCGCGCATCCGAGCGCAGTTGCGCCAACACGAGCAGAGCGAGGACGCCACCTTCTCGGTCGGCCCTTACACGTTCAAGCCCAGCCAGAAGCTTTTGATCGATCCGCGCGGCGCCAAGGTGCGGCTGACCGAAAAGGAAGCCTCGATCATCAAATATCTCTATCGCGCCGACCAGAAGGTGGTGACGCGCGACGTGCTTCTGGAAGAGGTGTGGGGCTACAATTCCGGCGTCACCACGCACACGCTGGAGACCCATGTCTACCGGCTACGCCAGAAGATTGAGCGTGATCCTTCCAATGCCGAAATTCTTGTGACAGAAAGCGGCGGCTACAAGCTGGTTCCTTAAACATTTCATGATCTAATGAGCGGTCGGGCGGGACCGCTTCGGGGTACGATCCTGGTGCTGGAGGGTGATGGATCGGCTCGCTGGACGCATCGGCCCAGGAATCGGAACCGATTTTTGGATCGCACGGTGCGCAGGCTGCAAGTGTTGGAGCGTATCTTTGCGCGTCTGGACGCGGCGCTTCAAAGGAGGGACTGGACTGACCGCTCGGGGACACAGCTAGCATGGCGCTGGATGACGACATCCGCATCCTGTCCGCCGTGAAGCTTTTTCAGGGCTTCACGCAGGAACAGTTGCGTCTGCTCGCCTTCGGCGCCGAGACCACTTTTCTGCAGGCCGACCACAAGCTCTACCGCGAGGACGACGCGGCTGACTCGGCCTATATCGTGGTCAGCGGGCGCATAGCGCTCTATCGCGAGCAGGGCGGCGAACGCGTCCCGATCGGCACGGCTGGCCCGGGCGCCATGCTGAGCGAACTGGCGTTGATCGCCGATACCAACCGGCTGACCAGCGCTTCCGCCGCGGTCGATTCGGAAGTGATCCGCTTGAGCCGCAAGATGTTCCGCCGCATCCTGGAGGAATATCCGGAGCTGGCCCTGCAACTGCACGAGCGCATCCTGGAAGAATTCCAGCAGATGATCGCCCGCATCGAGGAGTTGGCGCCCCGGTTCACGGGGTGAGAACCGCGCCCTCGTTATCCTGGGGCAGAGCAAGGAGCGAAGCGACGCTTAGGAGTCTACCTTATGCTCTATTCTGCAGCCACGGTTCTGCCGACATAGGTAATGGCAGGGTCCTTGGGTCTTCGCGCCGCTACGCCCAAGGATTGACGAGCGTGGTCGCCCGACTCAGCCGTAGATCTGCTTCTGGATCTGGTAGAGCATCTCGGAGCGGTCGGCGCGCAGATCGGCGAGATCGCGGCTCGACAGGTTCTCGATTTCGGCGACGAGACGGTTGTAGTGACGGCGCTTGGCGATGTTGTTGCGGGCGCGGGTGACGAGATTGTCGAAGATCATGACGAGGTTCCTTCTTAGTTATTCCTCCCTGATCGATTGTGAGCATGACATAGGAATGGTGCATTGCAAAATAAAGATGTTGCAATGCACCATTGCATCCAGCGCATAGCCGGTTAACCGGCCGTTACCCGCAAGTCGGCCCGAAGGCGCCGCGACGAGACACAGGATGCGGTGAAGAGTCATCGTCGATCTTGCCAGATTGCTTGCCTGCTGGCTTGATCGCCCCTACAGCATCGCGCGTCCTTCCGGACGCGCAAAGAACGCGGTAGCACTTTGACTTTGCGCATGATCCTTTCCGGAAATCGATTCCGATTTTCGGGGTCATGCGCACGCAAATGCCGGGAGGACAAGCATGACGGCCGCCGACTATGAAGTTCTCGATCCGCGTTTCTCGCGGCTGTTCAATGCCAATGAGCGGGTGGAGAAGCTGTTCACCGGGTGCCGGTGGGCGGAAGGTCCGGCCTGGTTCGCCGCCGGCCGCTACCTCGTCTGGTCCGACATCCCCAACAACCGCATGCTGCGCTATGACGAGACCGATGGCAGCGTCAGCGTGTTCCGCCAGCCGTCCGGCAATTCCAACGGCAATACCGTCGACCGGCAGGGCCGGCTGGTCACCTGCGAGCATTCGGGCCGCCGCGTCAGCCGCACCGAGCATGACGGATCCATAACCACCATCGCCGACAAATGGCGCGGCAAGCGGCTCAACTCGCCCAACGACGTGGTGGTCCGTTCCGACGGCTCGATCTGGTTCACCGATCCGGCCTACGGCATCGACAGCGATTATGAGGGCGACCATGCCGAGAGCGAGATCGGCGCCTGCAACGTCTACCGGGTCGACCCCGGCACGGGCGAGGTCGATGCCGTCATCACCGACATGGTCAGGCCCAACGGGCTCGCCTTCTCGCTCGATGAAAGCCTGCTCTATGTCGCCGACACGGGCCGCACGCATGGCGCCAAGAACCCGGCGCATATCCGCGTCTTCAATGTCGGCAAGGCCGGCAAGAAGATCTCCGGCGGCAAGGTCTTCGCCGACTGCACGGCCGGCCTGTTCGACGGGTTCAGGCTGGACGAGGCGGGTCGCATCTGGACAAGTGCGGCCGACGGCATCCATTGCTACGATCCGGACGGCACGCTGATCGGCAAGGTCAAGGTGCCGGAAGTCGTCGCCAATTGCGTGTTCGGCGGCGCCAAGCGTAACCGCCTCTATATCGCCGGCACCACCTCGCTCTATGTGGTCTGGCTGATGGTCAACGGCGCCGAGACGTATTGAGGGCTGTGATAGTCGCATACGCTGCCGCCACGCGGATCTCGGGGGCTGAGGCAAACTTGAAGATGCCGGATGTTGGCGGGACAGCACCCCCCTCTGCCTTGCCAGGCATCTCCCCCGCAAGGGGAGAGATCGGCAGCTTCGCCTGCGGCGCTTTTCCTGCGACGTTGGCGATTTGCGAAGGCCGGCGTGACATACGATCTCCCCCCTTGCGGGGGAGATGTCCGGTAGGACAGAGGGGGGGTGTGACGGAACGCGACGGCAGACAATGGCCGCCGCTCAGCGAGTCCGGATGAAGTCAGCGAAGGCCTGGACCGCGTTTTGCATCGCCAGCCGGTTCTCGGCCTTCGCCAAGATGGCCTCGATCTCCACCGGCTTCTTGCCAAGCAACGCGATCTCGAGCGCGGTCTCTTCGTGAAGCGCGAACGACATCGTGCGCATGATCTCGGCGAGTGCTGCGCGGGCGTAGAGCGGGGAGGCGTGCACCAGCATCGCCGGCTTGCCGACGGCGGCGTCGCGGGAGACCAGCCAGTCGAGCGCGTTCTTCATGCCGCCGGGCACGCCATGCGCATATTCGGGACAGGAGACTATGACGCCGTCGGCGCGGGTAACGGCGTCGATCAGGCCGGCTGCTTCGCGCGGCGTGCGCTCGCCCTCGTCGTCGGGATTGAAGATCGGCAGCCGGCCGAGCCCGTCATAGACGGTGACGCGGCAATCCGCGGGCGCATTGGCGGCGAGCGCCGCGACCAGGGCCGAATTGGTCGAGGCGGCGCGCAGGCTGCCGGAGATGGCGAGGAGGTTCAGCAAAGGCGGGAGCTCGGTCGAATCGTGCCCGAGGAAGCCTACCACATGGTTTGCCTGTAATCGTCGTCGAGCTCGCGGTCGATCTCGCCGGCGCTCTCGGCCAGCGCCAGCTGATCGCGGATGATCTGGCCGAGCGTCGGCAGGGTCGCGCGGTCGTACCAGGTCTCCGGCTTCCAGAGATCGGAGCGCATGAAGGCCTTGGCGCAGTGCATGTAGGCGGCCTTCACCGTCACCACGACGACGCTCAGCGGCTCCTTGCCGTCGACGGCCAGGCGCTCGCGCAAGGTCGCATCGACGGTGATGCGGGCATCGCCGTTGATGCGCAGCGTCTCGTTCATGCCTGGAATGAGGAACAGCAGCCCGACCGATGGGTTGCGGATAATGTTTTCCAGCGTGTCCAGCCGGTTGTTACCGGGACGGTCGGGAATGGCGATGGTGCTGTTGTCGAGGATCGCGGTGAAGCCGGGCTTGTCGCCCTTCGGCGTCACGTCGGCATTGCCGGCGCCGTCGGAGGAGCCGATCAGCACAAATGGGCTCTTGCCGATGAACGAGCGGCAGTGGCCGTCGAGCGCCTTGAGTTCCTTGCGGATCGAGCCGTCGGTCGGCCGGGGTGTCTTGTAGATCGTCCTCAACTCGTCGCGCGTCGTGAGGAATTCCATGCCGTCCCCTCTTTGTCTTGCCGCAATTCCGGACGGAAAACCGCTGCGCACTTTTCCTGGAATTGCTCTACTTGCCGGCCTGCTCTTCCTTGGCTTTTTCCTCCAGCGAGTGGCGCATGATCAGCGGCATCTGGCTGAAGGTGAAGAGAAGCGTGATCGGCATGATGCCCCAGACCTTGAAGGTAACCCAGGCGTCGGTGGAAAAATTCCGCCACACCACCTCGTTGACGAGGGCCAGGAACAGGAAGAACAGACCCCAGCGGAAGGTGAGCTTGCGCCAGCCTTCGGCGTCGAGGCTGAAGGCGGAATCGAAGACATAGCCGAGCAGCGACTTGCCGAAGAACAGACCGCCAAGCAAGATGCCGCCGAACAGCGTGTTGACGATGGTCGGCTTCATCTTGATGAAGATGTCGTCCTGCAGATAGAGCGTCAGCGCGCCGAAGATAAGGACGACAACACCCGACACCAGCGGCATGATCGGCAAGGTGCGGGTGAGCAGCCAGGAGGCGATGAGCGCGATCGCCGTGGCGGCCATGAACAGGCCGGTGGCGACGAAGATCGGGCCGCCGAGCTCAGCCAGCGCCGGAAACTTCTGCACCAGCCATCCGCTGCGCGCATTGGCGAAGAAGAAGACCAGCAGCGGTCCGAGCTCGAGCACCAGCTTGAGCAGTGGGTTGACGCCTTCCTTCTTCTGTTTCTGCGGGTCGGACGGGTCGCGTTCGAGGATGTTCATGAAAGTCCTTGTTGTCCCGAAAGTCGGCGCTTTTGGGATCGTTCAAGCCACGCCGGCGATCGCCCTGGCGAATTCGCTGGCCGAGAAGGGTTCGAGGTCGTCGACCTGCTCGCCGACGCCGATGAAATAGACCGGCAATCTGTGCTTGGCCGCGATCGCCACCAGAATACCGCCGCGCGCCGTGCCGTCCAGCTTGGTCATGACCAGGCCGTTGACGCCGGCGACATTGCGGAAGATCTCGACCTGGTTGAGCGCATTCTGGCCGGTGGTGGCGTCGACGGTCTGCAGCACGGTATGCGGCGCTTCCGGATCGAGCTTGCCCAGCACGCGGACGATCTTTTCCAGCTCCGCCATCAGCTCGGTCTTGTTCTGCAGGCGGCCGGCCGTGTCGATGATCAGCACGTCGGAGCCTGCCTCCTTGGCCTTCTCGAAGGCATCGTAGGCGAGGCCGGCGGCATCGGCGCCGAGCTTGGTGGCGATGACCGGCGACTTCGTGCGCTCGCCCCAGATCTTCAGCTGCTCGATCGCGGCCGCGCGGAATGTGTCGCCTGCCGCCAGCATCACCGAAAGTCCGCCTTCGGTCAGCTTGGCGGCCAGCTTGCCAATGGTCGTCGTCTTGCCGGTGCCGTTGACGCCGACGACCAGGATGACATGCGGCTTGTGGCTGAGGTCGAGTTCGAGCGGCTTGGCGACCGGCGTCAGAACCTTTTCCATTTCCGCCGCCATCACGGCGCGAACTTCGGAATCGGAAACGTCCTTGCCGTAACGGCTGGAGGCGAGCGAATCGGTGACGCGCAGCGCCGTCTCGACGCCGAGATCGGCGCGGATCAGCACGTCCTCCAGGTCTTGCAGCGTGTCCTCGTCCAGCTTGCGCTTGGTGAAGACGCCGGCGATGTTGCCGGTGAGCTCGCGCGAGGAGCGGGCAAGCCCGTCCCGCATGCGCTGGAACCAGGAGCGCCTCTGCGCCGGCTCCGGCGCCTTTTGCGGCTCGGCCTTCTGCTCGACCTTTTTGGCGACAGTCACCTTGCCGGCGGAGGGCGCGGGCTTTGCTTGAGGGGTCGGCTTCGGTGCTGGGACCGCCTGGGGCTCGGGCGCGATCTCGGCGTGGATCGGCTGCGTTTCGATCGGCGGAGGTTGGCGGAGAGGCTGTGGAATTTCCGCGGAGACTTCGGCTGGCGGCACCAGATCCCGCGCAGGTTGGCGCTGCCCCTCACCCTTGCCCTCTCCCCGTGAAGGACGGGGCGTGGAGGGCGCTAGCGCTGGAGCTTCTTCTTCGACGGTTGCAGGCGGGGCAGCGCCGGCCTCGGAGGTCGGTTGCGCCGGAGACGGAGTCGACGGTGGTATCTCGATCGGCGCCGGCGTTTCGGCCGGGACCTCGCTGGGCGGGGTCGGCACTTCGACCGGCGCAGGCTCCGGCTGACGTTCCGGGCGCGACGGCTCGATCTCCGGCTCAGCCGGCGCGGGCGGCGGCACCTCCTGCGGCTTCGGCTCGGGCTCGGGAACGGCTGGAGGCACCGGCACTTCCTCCGGCCTTGCCGGCTCCGGCGTCTCGGGAGCCGGTTGCGGCTCTTCCTCCGGCCCAGGCTCCGGAAGCGGTTCCGGCTTGGTCGGAACGCTCGGCTCCGGCTGCGGTGGAACGGTTGGTTCCGGCGTCGGCGGAATCGCAGGCGCAGGCTCGGGCTTCGGCTCGTCGGGGGTCGGCTCGGGCTCAGGCTGAGGCGCTGGCGGTTCCTCCTCGCGCGGCGAAACCTCAGGAGCAGCCTGCTCGGCTTCCGGCTTCAGCGCCTCCAGCGCGTCCCATTTGATCGGCGGCAGGGGTGCGGTCTCGTCGACGCGTTCCTCGACGACCTCTTTCCTGCCGAACGAAAATATCTTCTTGAAGAAACCGGCCATAAGTCTCGCAGTCTCAGGCGGCTTGGGCGGCAAGCGGCGCCGCGGTCAAGCGGGCGCCGTCATGGCCAGTGACAACCGCATCGACGATCTCGCCCGGTTTGCCCGCGGCGATGGCGGCAAGGGTGAAGCCTTCGGTGCGGCCGAGCCCGTCGCGCTCGACCAGGATCGACTGGCGCGTGCCGGCAAGGGACGCCAGATGACGGCGATAGGCGACCTCGCCGGCGGCGCGCAGCCGGGCGGCGCGGTGCTTGACCACCTCGCGGCGCACCTGCGGCATGCGCGCGGCGGGCGTGCCCTCGCGCGGTGAGAACGGGAAGACGTGCAGATGCGTCAGGCCGCATTCCTCGACTATTCTTTGCGAATTCTCGAACATCGCGTCGGTCTCGGTCGGGAAGCCGGCGATGATGTCGGCGCCGAACACGATGCCGGGGCGCAGCTTGCGCACGTCCTCGCAGAAGCGGATCGACTGGTCTCTGCTGTGGCGGCGCTTCATGCGCTTCAGGATCATGTCGTCGCCCGACTGCAGCGACAAATGCAGGTGCGGCATCAGCCTCGGCTCGGTGGCGATGGCTTCGAGCAGCTCGTCGTCCGCCTCGATCGAATCGATCGAGGACAGCCTGAGTCGCTTCACGTCGGGCACCTGGCGTAGGATCGTCTTCACCAGTCTGCCGAGTTTCGGGCTGCCGGGCAGGTCGGCGCCAAAGCTGGTCATGTCGACGCCGGTCAGCACGATCTCGGCATAGCCGTTGCCGGCAAGGCGCTTGACCTGCTCGACCACGGCGCCCATCGGCACCGAGCGCGAATTGCCGCGTCCGTAGGGGATGATGCAGAAGGTGCAGCGGTGGTCGCAGCCGTTCTGCACCTGCACGAAGGCGCGCGCCCGGCCCTCGATGGCGTCGACCATATGAGAGGCCGTCTCGCGCACCGAGAAGATGTCGTTGACGCGCGCCTTCTCGGTGTCGTTGATGCCGAAGTCCGGTAGCGCGCGGTAGGAGTTGGCCTTGAGCTTCTCCTCATTGCCGAGCACGAGATCGACCTCGTCCATGGCGACGAAATTCTGCGGCTCGGTCTGCGCCGCGCAGCCAGTGACGATGATGCGCGCCTCGGGGTTTTCGCGGCGCGCCTTGCGGATCGCCTGCTTGGCCTGACGCACGGCTTCGGCTGTGACCGCGCAGGTGTTAAAGATGACGGCGCCGCCCTTCAGCGCGGCGAGGCCGGCGCTCTCGGCCTCGCGGCGCATCACCTCGGATTCATAGGTGTTGAGGCGGCAGCCGAACGTGACGACGTCGACACCTTTTTGAAGCGCGGACATCAGGCGGCGCTTTCGGTGTCGCGGGCCCAGGCGCCGGTCGAGGGGTCGAAGCTGCCGGAAAACTCCCATTCGGCGGCGCCCGTCAGGATAACATGATCGTCGTCGCGCCATTCGACATGCAGCGAGCCGCCGCCGGGCGTCATCAGCGAGACGCTGCGGCCGGTGCGCTTGGTGCGGGCGGCGGCAACTACGGCGGCGCAAGCGGCCGAGCCGCAAGCCTTGGTCA
Source organism: Mesorhizobium tamadayense (assembly GCF_003863365.1). Lineage (GTDB taxonomy): Bacteria > Pseudomonadota > Alphaproteobacteria > Rhizobiales > Rhizobiaceae > Mesorhizobium > Mesorhizobium tamadayense. Next base: position 38,464 of record NZ_RQXT01000011.1, read on the forward strand.
GGCCCGCGCCGCGCTCCCAGGTGCGGATGACCATGGTTTGCGGCGAGGTGACCTGAGCGATGGTGATGTTGGCGCGCTCGGGAAAGATCGGGTGATTTTCCAGCAGCGGGCCGAAGCGGTCGAGCTCGTAGGACCAGACGTCGCGATCGACCCAGAAGATGGCGTGCGGGTTGCCCATCGAGACGACCGAGGGCGAATGCAGCACCGGCGCGTCGATCGGGCCGATCTGCAGCTCTATCATGCGGGTGTCGTGGAACTCCTCGGCGAGCGGAATCTCCGGCCAGCCGAAGCGCGGCTTGCCCATATCGACCGAGATCGAGCCGTCGGCGTGTTCCTGTGCGCTGAGGATGCCGGCGCGGGTCTCGAAGGTGAAGGTCTTGTTGCCGGTCTCGGCGGCCAAAGCCTGCACGACGCAGCGCATGCCGTTGCCGCAGGCTTGCGCGCTGGTGCCGTCGGAATTCAATATGTCGACGTAATAAGCGGTGCCTGCCGTCCGCGCGTCGTGAATCGCCATGATCTGGTCGAACTTCGTCGCCGCGTCGGCATTGAGCGCGACCGCCGCCACCGCCATCACCTTGTCGGCACGGCCGCGCATGTCGGCGACGATGATCTCGTTGCCGATGCCGTTCATCTTGGCGAAGGGGGCAGTGCCTGCCATCTAACCGGTCGTTTCCATTTCCGTTTGGCGCTATATGGCGGAAACGGGCGGGAATTACCAGTCCGGCGCCGGTTTACGTCACGGCGAAAACGCCGAGCAACATCAGCAGGAAGATGATCAGCACGATGCCGATCAGGATGCGCGCGCCCAGGGCGGCTGCTCCGGCAAGCGCCGGCATGCCGAGCAGGCTCGCGGCGGCAGCGATAATGAGAAGAATGATGATCCACCTGAGCATGGAGAGCTCCAGCGAGATTTGCGTCGTGGAACCAACGCCATTCGCCGGCTTGGGTTCCGCCCAATCGATGCTTCAGGCCTCCGGCGCATCCCACACTTCGCCCGGACGCATCGCGCGAAAACGCTCCGGCGGAATGCCTTCCGCGGCCAATGCCTCGACCAATCTTTGCGCCGGCTCTTCGATCGGCTCGTCGGTGAGCTGGAAGCTGCCCCAGTGGCAGCCGGCGGCATAGGCGGCGTTGCACAGCTTCATGCCTTGCACGGCTTCCTGCGGGTTCTGGTGCTGCGGCGCCATGAACCAGCGCGGTTCGTAGGCGCCGATCGGCAGGATGGCGAGCCGGAAGCTGCGTGTTTTTCCGCTATCAGCCGGTAGTTGACGCCGCCATGGAAGCCGGTGTCGCCGGCGAAATAGACCTTGCCGCCCGCCGTCTCGACGACGAAGCCCGCCCACAGCGCCATGCGGCGGTCGCGTGCCCCGCGCGCCGACCAGTGATGCGCCGGCTCGACATGAATGACCGCGCTGTTGCCGAATTCGATCCTGTCGCCCCAGTCACGGGCCGAAAGCCGCATGCCGGGCACGGCGGCGCCGATGATCGCATCGTTGCCGAGCGGCGTGACGACCAGCGGGTCGTGGCTTTGCTTCAGCTGCTTGAGCGTGACGAGATCGAGATGGTCGTAATGATTGTGGCTGACCAGCACCAGGTCGATCGGCGGCAGGTCGGCAAAGGCGATCCCCGGCGCGTTGACCCGCTTCGGCCCGGCGAAACCGAAAGGCGAGGCGCGCTCCGACCAGACCGGATCGGTCAGGATGTTGAAGCCCGCTGTCTGGATGAGCAGCGAGGCGTGGCCGACCATGGTGAGCCGAAGGGCTAGGCCCTCGATCCTCTCGTCGGGTTTTGCTTGGCGGTAGGGGCTTGGAAAGGCCGCCGGCCATTTCGAGCGACCGCCGCTCAATTGCCATTTCAGAAGGTCGGCAAAACGGCCGGGCAGCCGGCCGTCGGGGTTGAAGAACAGGGTGCCGTCGAAATGGTCGCTGGGCTGGCCGCTGTAGTAGCGGTTGGCGGCTCTCGGTGTCGCGGCCATTCCTTCTCCCATCCTGCTTGTACACCTTCGCCAGAGATAAGACCGCAACCGCCTGGCGCAAACATTTTACCGGCGAATGCAAGGGTCGGAAATCCGGTTCGTCTAGGATCGATAGCGCGGAGGACGATCACCATGACGATGAAGCGGACCAAGACACCGTGGATGAAGGCTGAGGATTTCGGCCGCTCGCTGGCGCATGGGCTGGGCGTCAACCTTTTGGTCACCGACATGGCGGCGATGGAGGCGTTCTGCCGCGACGTGCTCGGCGCGCGTATCATCCGCGACGTGCTCGGCGCGTATCATCTATGGCGACGAGGATTTCGCGGCGATCGAACTGTTGGGCTCGGTCTTCATGCTGCATGCCCACCACTCTTATCTCGACAATCCGATGACCGGCGTCGTCGCAGGTGCCGAAGCGCGCGGCGCGGGCATCGAGCTGCGCCTTTATGGCGCCGATCCGGATGCGGTGGAGAAAAGGGCGGGAGCACTCGGCCACATCGTGCTGGGGGCTCGATCGACAAGCCGCATGGCTTGCGGGAATACTACATCGTCGGTCCGGACGGTTATGTTTTCGTGCCAAGCGCGCGGCTGCAAGCCTGAAATTTCAAGATGTTACGGCCCAGGTTCTCGGTGCGGCATGGGTCACGAGGCCGTCGCGATAAATTTGCAACGCCAGCTCCGAAAACCCTATTTTAACCATATCGGGTTGAAATTCTGCCACCTTCGCCATCTTGGTGAAGCAGGTATTACGCGGACGGCGCCCCCCACCGGATCCGACGGAGGTTGGAATGACTTTTTCGAAGACTGGCCTTTTGGCCATATCGCTGGCCGCGCTCGTTGCGAGCGGCTGCTCGACCTCGCGGTTCTCGTCGATGGACGACCAGCAGCCGGCGCCGCTCACGCCGGCACCCTCCGGCACGGTGACGCAGAATCAGCTGCCGCCGCCGGCCGCTCCGGGCACCACCGACCCGTCGCAATTCCCGACTGCGCCGCAGAACAGCCAGGTCGCCGCGCTGCCGCCGGACGGCTCGGCGCCTGCCGGCGCCGCGGACCTGACTGCGGCCAGCGTCGCCGGCGTCTGGAACGTCAACGTCTCCGGCCAGAGCTGCAAGGTGGCGACGCCGCAGACCAAGTTCGGCGCCGGCTACCGCGCCGGGCCGCTGCATTGCCCGACCCCGATCGACGGCATCAAGTCGTGGAACGTCGCCGGCAAGCAGCTGACGCTCTACGACGAAAACGGCGGCGCGCTGGCCAGGCTCTATTCGTCCGGCGGCGAAAAGTTCGACGGTCAGACTTCCAATGGCCAGCCGATCTCGCTTACAAGGTAAGGCTAGGGTACACCCTAACTCTTCCTGGAGCATCCTGCTCAGGGCAAACGACGTGACCTATGCATCTGCGTGACGGCCTCCAGACCCATGCGACCGTCAGGCAGCGCTACGACCATCTGGTCGAGACGGGCGTGGTCGGCCGCGATCCGGCGCAGGAGCGCATCGTCGCAGCGCTCGACCGGCTGATCGACGATATCTCGGCAAAAAGGCTGGCGCAGAAATCCAGCGCGCTGGGCTGGCTGTTCGCGCGCAGCAAAAAGCCGCGCGAGGCGGTCAAGGGTCTCTACATCCATGGCGGCGTAGGGCGCGGCAAGACCATGCTGATGGACATGTTCTTCGAGCTCCTGCCTGTCAGGCGCAAGCGCCGCGTCCATTTCAACGACTTCATGGCCGACGTGCAGGACCGCATCCAGAAGCACCGGACGGCGCGCAAGAACGGCGAGGTCAAGGAAGACGATCCGATCCCGCCGGTGGCGCGGGCGCTGGCCGACGAAGCCTGGGTGCTGTGCTTCGACGAGTTCTCGGTCACCGACATCGCCGACGCGATGATCCTGTCGCGCCTGTTCTTGGCCCTGTTTTCCAACGGTGTCGTGCTGGTCGCCACCTCCAATGTCGCACCGCAAGACCTTTATCGCGACGGGCTGAACCGACAGCTCTTCCTGCCGTTCATCGGTCTGCTCCAACGCAATGCCGAGGTGATGACGCTCGATGCCGAAAAGGACTATCGGCAGGAAAAGCTCAACCGCCTACCGGTCTATGTCACGCCGGCAGACGAGGCGGCCGATCGCGCGCTCGACGAAGCCTGGAAGGCGATGACGCATGGCAGGCCGACCGAGGCAGTGACCCTGACGCTGAAGGGGCGCCAGTTCGTGGTGCCGCGCGCCGCCGGCGACGCCGCGCGCTTTTCCTTTGCCGAGCTTTGCGAAAAGCCGCTCGGCGCGCGCGACTACTTGGCCCTCGCCGGCCGCTTCTCGACCATCTTCATCGACCACGTGCCGGTGCTCGGCGAAGGCAAGCGCAACGAGGCCAAGCGCTTCATCCTGCTGATCGACACGCTCTACGATCATCGCATGCGGCTGGTGATGAGCGCCGCGGCGCAGCCATCCGAGCTCTACACTGCCAAGCGCGGCACGGAAGTGTTCGAATTCGAGCGCACCGCCTCACGGCTGGTCGAGATGCAAGGCCGCGACTGGCTGGAAGGCTGGTCGGAACGGCGGCAGGTTGAGGCGCCGGCGGTGGAGCCGCGGCAGGCGCAAGCGTAGGCGTGGGGGATATCGTTTCGCCCTGCGTCGTTGGAGATTGGCGAACGCCGGCGCGACGGCCGATCTTCGTCCTTGAGACGGAGATGGCCGGCAGGCCAGAGGGGTCGGTTCGACCGGGCTCGGCGCAAATGCCGCCAGCGCTCCACGCGCGGCGACCCCTCTGTCGCCTTCGGCGACATCTCCCCCTCAAGGAGGGAGATTTGGCGCTTGCATCACAAGGGCGTCATCGCCGGGATGAAGCCTTCTGATTTCGACTTTCATTGTGTAAATTCTCCTCAGCCGGCTCAAGAATTTTGACGTTTACGTAACTCCCAAACCATCTAACCGATTGAAAATGCTAGCCTCAAAATAATCGTTTGAATTTTTCCCGCGCCGGAGCTATTGGGTGCGGCGAAATCCCGCCGCTTTCTCGCATCCTTTCGGCCTTCCCCGGCCCCGTCACGGCACCGTCACAGACAAAGGGAAAACATCCTGACATGGCACGCAACAAGATAGCGCTCATCGGCTCGGGCATGATCGGCGGCACGCTTGCCCATATGATCGGCCTCAAGGATCTCGGCGACGTGGTGCTGTTCGATATCGCCGAGGGCATCCCGCAGGGCAAGGGTCTCGACATCGCGCAGTCCTCGCCGGTCGACGGGTTCGACGCCAGGCTGACCGGCGTCAACGATTATGCCGGCATCGAGGGCGCGGATGTGTGCATCGTGACCGCCGGCGTGCCGCGCAAGCCCGGCATGAGCCGCGACGACCTTCTCGGCATCAACCTCAAGGTCATGGAACAGGTCGGCGCCGGCCTCAAGAAATACGCACCGAAGGCCTTCGTCATCTGCATCACCAATCCGCTCGACGCCATGGTCTGGGCGCTTCAGAAGTTCTCGGGCCTGCCGAGCAGCCATGTCGTCGGCATGGCAGGTGTCCTCGACAGCTCACGTTTTCGCTACTTCCTGGCCGAAGAGTTCAAGGTCTCGGTCGAGGACGTCACCGCCTTCGTGCTCGGCGGCCATGGCGATTCCATGGTGCCGATGATCCGCTACTCGACGGTCGCCGGCATCCCGCTGCCCGACCTCGTCAAGATGGGTTGGACCTCGAAGGAGAAGCTCGACCAGATCGTGCAGCGCACCCGCGACGGCGGCGCCGAGATCGTCGGCCTGCTCAAGACCGGCTCGGCCTATTACGCGCCGGCGGCTTCGGCCATCGCGATGGCCGAATCCTATCTCAAGGACAAGAAGCGCGTGCTGCCCTGCGCGGCGCACCTCTCCGGTCAGTATGGCGTGAAGAACACCTATGTCGGCGTTCCCGTGGTGATCGGCGCCGGCGGCGTCGAGCGCGTCATCGAGATCGATCTCTCCAAGGCCGAGCAGAAGATGTTCGACAATTCTGTGGCGGCCGTGCAGGGCCTCACCGAAGCCTGCACCAAGATCGCGCCGCACCTCGCCGGCAAGTAATCGTCCCTCCCCGGAGACCAAGCGCATGAACATCCATGAATATCAGGCCAAGGCGCTGCTGAAGTCGTTCGGAGCGCCGGTCGCGGACGGCGTGCCGGTGTTCAACGCCGGCGAGGCGGAAGCCGCCGCCAAGGCGCTGCCCGGCCCGCTCTATGTGGTGAAGAGCCAGATCCATGCCGGCGGCCGCGGCAAGGGCAAGTTCAAGGAACTCGGCCCCGACGCCAAGGGCGGCGTGCGGCTGGCGAAGTCGGCGGCCGAAGTGGTCGCCAATGCCAACGAGATGCTCGGCCACACGCTGGTCACCAAGCAGACCGGGCCGGCCGGCAAGCAGGTCAACCGGCTTTATATCGAGGACGGCGCTGACATCGAGCGCGAACTCTACCTGTCGATCCTGGTCGACCGCTCCGTCGGCCGCATCGCCTTCGTCGTCTCGACCGAAGGCGGCATGGACATCGAGGCGGTCGCGCATGACTCGCCGGAAAAGATAGTCACCGTCGCCATCGATCCGGAAAAGGGCGTGACCGCGGATGACGTGACGAAGCTGAATGCCGCGCTGAGGCTCGACGGCGACGCGGCTAAGGATGGCGGCACGCTGTTCCCAATCCTCTACAAGGCCTTCCTGGAGAAGGACATGAGCCTGCTCGAGGTCAATCCGCTGATCGTCATGAAGAACGGCCGCCTGCGCGTCCTCGACGCAAAAGTGTCATTCGACAACAACGCGCTGTTCCGCCACCCGGACGTGATGGAGCTGCGCGACACCACCGAGGAAGACGAGAAGGAGATCGAGGCGTCGAAATACGACCTCGCCTATGTCGCCCTCGACGGCAATATCGGCTGCATGGTCAACGGCGCCGGCCTCGCCATGGCGACGATGGACATCATCAAGCTCTATGGCGCCGAGCCGGCCAACTTCCTCGACGTCGGCGGCGGCGCTTCGAAGGAGAAGGTGACGGCGGCGTTCAAGATCATCACCAAGGATCCGGCGGTCGAAGGCATCCTGATCAACATCTTCGGCGGCATCATGAAATGCGACGTCATCGCCGAGGGCGTGATCGCCGCGGTCAAGGAAGTCGGGCTGAAGGTGCCGCTGGTCGTGCGGCTCGAAGGCACCAATGCCGAGCTCGGCAAGAAGATCATCAACGACAGCGGCCTGAACGTCGTCTCGGCCGACGATCTCGACGACGCGGCCAAGAAGATCGTCAAGGCGGTGAGGGGCTAAAGCGGATGCCTCCGCGCAAGATAAATCTGGTCGAGGCCGCGGATCGAGCGATCACTAAGGTCTTCGATCCGCACATCGCCGGCGACGTCAACGACAGCCAGGCCAAGGTCGCGAAGTTCGGCGAGGTCTTCGACTGGCACGTGCATGACAGTGAGGACGAAGCCTTCCTTGTGCTGCGTGGCAGGATCGCCATCGATTTCCGCGATGGGCCGGTCGAGCTTGGCGAGGGCGACTTCATCGTCGTGCCGCGCGGCGTCGAGCACCGGCCGCGTTCGCTGACTGCCGAGCCGGTGGTGCTGATGTTCGAGCCGGCAACGACGCTCAACACCGGCAGCGCCAAGAGCGACCTCACCATCACCGATTTGAAGCGGCTCTGACCATGAACGCGGCGCCCACTTTCACGCTTTCAGCCGAACACCGGCGCCTGCAGGCGCTGGTCGGCGCCTGGCATGGCGAGGAAGCGGTGTCGGCCACGCAATGGACGGGCGCCGGCGCGGCTACGGCCGAAGTGCTGGCCGAGGCGGAATTCGGAGGCCTGTTCGTCGTCCAGCGTTACCGGCAGAGCCGCGACGGCAACGTGTCCTTCGCCGCGCACAATGTCTTCGGCTTCGACCAGCCGGGCGGTGTCTTCACCATGCACCAGTTCGACTCGATGGGATTCGTCCCGGCGGCACCCGCCACCGGCACCTGGAGCGGCAACACGCTCTCGCTGCTGCGCTCGTCGCCGCGTGGGGCGGCGCGGGTGACCTATGATTTCGACAGCAACGACAGCTACCGCATGCGGCTGCAATTCAAGCCCGCGGGCAGCGATGCCTGGCAAGACATGGTGAGCGGCCTCTACCGGCGCGTTTCGCCTTCCTCGATCAACGGTTTTTAGAAACCGAGAGGAGAGAGACATGAAAAGTATCACCCTAACAGTCGAGGACGAGCTCCTTGAGCAGGTCAAGCTAGCGGCCGCAGAACAGCGGACGACCATCAACGATATGGTGCGAGGGTTTTTGGCGACAGTGGCCGAGAAGCGGCGTGCTAAGGACGGGGCACGGCAGGCGCTCCTGCAGCTTGCGCGCGAGACTGCGGGAGACATCGGCCAGACGAAGTGGAACCGGGGATCACTCCATGACCGATGAGTGCTTCGTGAACGTGACCAAACAGCACTACGAGATTTCCTATTGGGATGGCGCGATCATCGCCGCAGCCGAGCGCCTTGGCGTCAAGACACTATACACCGAAGATCTCAACCACGGGCAGGCTTACGGTTCCGTGGTGGCCATCAATCCCTTCCGTTCTCACTGATCAGGGCCCAAAAATGTCCATTCTCGTCGACAAGAATACCAAGGTGCTGGTGCAGGGCCTGACCGGCAAGACCGGCACGTTCCATACCGAGCAGGCGCTGGCCTATCACGGCACCAAGATGATCGGCGGCATCCATCCGAAGAAAGGCGGCGAGACCTGGACCGGCGCCAAGGGCGAGACCCTGCCGATCTTCGCCAGTGTAGCCGAGGGCAAGGAAAAGACCGGCGCCAACGCGTCCGTCGTCTACGTGCCGCCAGCGGGCGCGGCCGAAGCCATCATCGAGGCGATCGAGGCCGAGATCCCGCTCATCGTCTGCATCACCGAGGGCATCCCGGTGATGGACATGATCAAGGTCAAGGCGCGGCTCGACCGCTCGAAGTCGCGGCTGATCGGCCCCAACTGCCCGGGCGTGCTGACCCCCGACGAATGCAAGATCGGCATCATGCCCGGCAACATCTTCCGCAAGGGTTCGGTCGGCGTTGTTTCCCGCTCGGGAACGCTTACCTATGAGGCAGTCTTCCAGACCACCAATGTCGGGCTCGGCCAGACCACCGCGGTCGGCATCGGCGGCGACCCGGTCAAGGGCACCGAATTCATCGACATGCTCGAAATGTTCCTCGCCGACGACGAGACCAAGTCGATCATCATGATCGGCGAGATCGGCGGCTCGGCTGAGGAAGATGCCGCGCAGTTCCTGAAGGACGAGGCCAAGCGCGGCCGCAAGAAGCCGATGGCGGGTTTCATTGCCGGGCGCACGGCGCCGGCGGGCCGCACCATGGGCCATGCGGGCGCGGTGATCTCGGGCGGCAAGGGCGGCGCGGAAGACAAGATCGCGGCGATGGAATCGGCCGGCATAAAAGTTTCGCCCTCGCCGGCGCGGCTCGGCACGACGCTGGTCGAGGCGATCAAAGGTTAAGGGAGTAGGGGAGTAAGGGAGTAGGGCAGTAGGGAAGATCAGTGGCAAAAAATGCCCTACTCCTATACTGCCTTACTCCCCTACTCCCTCCAACTAAGGAGACGGAGCCAGGCTCCGCAAACGAAAATGGCAAGGCAAGATCAGGCCAACGACCAATTCTCGCTCACCTCGTTCCTCTATGGCGGCAATGCCGACTATATCGACGCGCTCTATGCCGCCTATGAGGACAATCCGTCCGCCGTCGATCCGCAGTGGCAGGATTTCTTCGCGGCGCTGAAGGACGATGCCGGGGACGTGCGCAAGAACGCCTCCGGCGCCTCATGGGCGAAGCCCTCCTGGCCGCTGCAGACCAACGGCGAGTTGGTCTCGGCGCTCGACGGCAATTGGGGCCTGGTCGAAAAGGCGATCGAAAAGAAGGTCAAGGAAAAGGCGGTCGTCAACGGCGCCGTACTTTCGGATGCCGACGTGCACCAGGCGACGCGCGATTCCGTGCGCGCCATCATGATGATCCGCGCCTACCGCATGCGCGGCCACCTGCATGCCAATCTCGATCCGCTCGGCATCGCCAAGCCGCTCGAGGACTATAACGAGCTGTCGCCGGAGAATTACGGCTTCACCGAAGCCGATTACGACCGGCCGATCTTCCTCGACAATGTGCTGGGGCTCGAGTTCGGCACCATCCGGCAGATGCTGGATATCCTCACCCGCACCTATTGCTCGACGCTGGGCGTCGAGTTCATGCACATCTCCGATCCGGAAGAGAAGGCCTGGATCCAGGCGCGCATCGAAGGCGCCGACAAGGAGATCACCTTCACCGCCACCGGCAAGAAGGCGATCCTGTCCAAGCTGATCGAGGCGGAGGGCTTCGAGCAGTATATCGACGTCAAGTACAAGGGCACCAAGCGCTTCGGGCTTGACGGCAGCGAGTCGCTGATCCCGGCGCTGGAGCAGATCCTCAAGCGCGGCGGCCAGCTCGGCCTGAAGGAGGTCGTGCTCGGCATGGCCCATCGCGGCCGGCTCAACGTGCTCTCCCAAGTGATGGCCAAGCCGCACCGCGCCATCTTCCACGAATTCAAGGGCGGCTCGGCCGCGCCCGACGAGGTCGAAGGCTCCGGCGACGTCAAGTACCATCTCGGCGCCTCGTCGGACCGCGAGTTCGACGGCAACAGGGTGCATCTGTCGCTGACCGCCAACCCCTCGCATCTGGAGATCGTCGACCCGGTGGTGATGGGCAAGGCGCGCGCCAAGCAGGACCAGCTTGCCGGCCGCGAGCGCGGCGAGATCGTGCCACTGTCCGAGCGCGCCAAGGTGATGCCGCTGCTGCTGCACGGCGACGCCGCCTTTGCCGGCCAGGGCGTGATCGCCGAGATCCTCGGCCTGTCCGGCCTGCGCGGCCATCGCGTCGCCGGCACGCTGCATTTCATCATCAACAACCAGATCGGCTTCACCACCAACCCGCGCTTCTCGCGCTCGTCGCCCTATCCGTCGGATGTGGCCAAGATGATCGAGGCGCCGATCTTCCACGTCAACGGCGACGATCCGGAAGCGGTGGTGCACGCCGCCAAGGTGGCGACCGAATTCCGCATGAAGTTCCACAAGCCGGTGGTGGTGGACATGTTCTGCTACCGCCGCTTCGGCCACAATGAGGGCGACGAGCCGTCCTTCACCCAGCCGATCATGTACCGCAACATCCGTAGTCATAAGACGACGGTGCAGATCTATGCCGACCGGCTGATCGCCGAAGGCCACGTCACCCAGGCCGAGGTCGACAAGATGCGGGCCGACTGGCGCGCGCATCTCGAGGCCGAATTTGAAGTCGGTCAGTCCTACAAGCCGAACAAGGCCGACTGGCTGGACGGCGCCTGGTCCGGCCTGCGCACGGCCGACAACCAGGACGAACAGCGCCGCGGCAAGACCGCGGTGCCGGTCCGCACGCTCAAGGAAGTCGGCAAGAAGTTGACCGAGGTGCCGAAGGATTTCGAGGCGCACAAGACGATCCTGCGCTTCCTCGAGAACCGCCGCCAGGCGATCGAATCCGGCGAAGGCATCGACTGGTCGACCGCCGAGGCGCTGGCCTTCGGCGCGATCCTGCTCGACGGCAATCCGATCCGGCTCTCCGGCCAGGATTCCGAACGCGGCACCTTCTCGCAGCGCCATTCCGTCCTCTACGACCAGCGCGACGAGACCCGCTACATCCCGCTCAACAATCTGTCGGCGGCGCAAGCCGGCTTCGAAGTCATCAACTCGATGCTGTCGGAAGAAGCGGTGCTGGGCTTCGAATATGGCTACAGCCTGGCCGAGCCCAAGGCGCTAACGCTCTGGGAAGCGCAGTTCGGTGATTTCGCCAACGGTGCCCAGGTGGTGTTCGACCAGTTCATCTCATCCGGTGAGCGCAAGTGGCTCAGAATGTCGGGTCTCGTCTGCCTCCTGCCGCACGGCTACGAAGGCCAGGGGCCGGAGCATTCCTCGGCACGCCTCGAGCGCTTCCTGCAGCTCTGCGCCGAGGACAACATGCAGGTGGCCAACGTCACCACGCCGGCTAACTATTTCCACATCCTGCGCCGGCAGTTGAAGCGCGACTTCCGCAAGCCGCTGATCCTGATGACGCCGAAGTCGCTGCTGCGCCACAAGCGGGCGGTGTCGACGCTGTCGGAAATGGCGGGCGAGAGCTCGTTCCACCGTCTGCTGTGGGACGATGCGCAGCTGTTGTCCAACCAGCCGATCAAGCTGGTGAAGGATTCCAAGGTCCGCCGCGTCGTGCTGTGCTCGGGCAAGGTCTATTACGACCTCTACGAGGAGCGCGAGAAGCGCGGCATCAACGACATCTACCTGCTGCGTGTCGAGCAGCTCTATCCGTTCCCGGCCAAGGCGCTGATCACCGAGCTGTCTCGCTTCCGCAACGCCGAGATGGTGTGGTGTCAGGAAGAGCCCAAGAACATGGGCGCCTGGTCGTTCATCGACCCCTATCTCGAATGGGTGCTGGCGCATATCGACGCCAAGCACCAGCGGGTGCGCTACACCGGCCGGCCTGCCTCGGCCTCGCCGGCGACCGGATTGATGTCGAAGCATCTCAGCCAGCTCGCCGCGCTGCTCGACGACGCGCTGGGTGAATGACAGACCTGACGAAACAGACCTCAAGAAGAGAACAGAACGGACAGGCACAATGGCTACCGAAATCCGCGTCCCCACTCTGGGCGAATCCGTCACCGAGGCGACCGTCGGCAAGTGGTTCAAGAAGGTCGGCGAAGCGATCGCCGCCGACGAGCCCTTGGTCGAGCTCGAAACCGACAAGGTGACGGTGGAGGTGCCTGCCGCAGGCGCCGGGACGCTGGCCGAGATCGCCGTCAAGGAAGGTGAGACGGTCAATGTCGGCGCGCTGCTCGGCTCAATCTCCGCCGGTGGTGAAGCAGCAGCCACTCCGGCGACCAAGCCGCAGGCGGTGGCGCAGGCCTCGAGCCCGGACGCCGCGTCCACGGTCAAGCAGGCCCAGGCCGAGACGGCCAAGGTCGCCGGCGACGGCGGGTCGATCGAGCCGCGCACCATGCCGCCGGCGCCGGCCGCGGCCAAGCTCATCGCGGAGCACAATCTCTCGGTCGACCAGTTGTCAGGCTCCGGCAAACGCGGCCAGGTGCTGAAGGGCGACGTGCTCGACGCGATCGCCAAGGGCGCGCCTTCGCAACCGGCGGAGGCGCCTAGGGCGGCCCCCGCACCTGCGCCCGTGGCGGCCCGCGCGCCGTCGTCGGCCGACGACGCTTCGCGCGAGGAGCGCGTGCGCATGACCAAGCTGCGCCAGACCATCGCGCGCCGCCTCAAGGAGGCGCAGTTGACCGCCGCCATGCTCACCACCTTCAACGAGGTGGACATGAGCGCGGTGATGGCGCTCAGGTCCAAATACAAGGACGTATTCGAGAAGAAGCATGGCGTGAAGCTCGGCTTCATGGGCTTCTTCACCAAGGCCGTGACGCATGCGCTGAAGGAGATTCCGGCGGTCAACGCCGAGATCGACGGCACCGACATCATCTACAAGAATTTCGCCCATGTCGGCGTCGCCGTCGGCACGGACAAGGGGCTGGTGGTGCCGGTGGTGCGCAATGCCGACCAGATGTCCATCGCCGAGATCGAGAAGGAAATCGGCCGCCTGGGACTCGCCGCGCGCGACGGCAAGCTCTCCGTCGCCGACATGCAAGGCGGCACGTTCACGATTTCCAACGGCGGCGTCTACGGGTCGCTGATGTCGACGCCGATCCTCAATGCGCCGCAGTCCGGCATCCTCGGCATGCACAAGATCCAGGAGCGGCCGGTGGTGGTCGGCGGCCAGGTCGTGATTCGTCCGATGATGTACCTGGCGCTGAGCTACGACCACCGCATCGTCGACGGCAAGGAAGCGGTGACCTTCCTGGTGCGCGTCAAGGAAAGCCTGGAGGACCCCGAGCGGCTGGTGCTCGATCTGTGATCGTGGCTGATCCGCAATGAGCGGCTGGCCGCAGCGGTTCGGGCTTGGTCGGGCCGCGGCTCGCTTGCTTCGGATATTTTGGCCCTCGGCCTCGATCGCTATCCGTTCTCCAGCGAAGGCACCTGAATGGGATGCGGCGAAGATGAGCAGCAATCTCGGCGTCTTCGCTCTCAGCGATGCCGAGATGGCGGAACGGAAGACTACCGTCACCACGATCGGGGAGCTTGAGCTACCGACGGGCGAAATCATCGCCTGCGATCCGCTGATTACCGGGCTAGGACGGCCTGCGTTTAGCCGCAAGGTGAAGCCAGGGCGCTATCCGGTCATGCTGCTTCAGGCGCAGGGCCGCATTGCCGCAGCAGTCTTGCGCTTCAGTCTCGGCTTGCCGGTGCGCTGGGAATTGGCCACCTTCGCCCGCGATCGCCCACCGGCCTATGAGGCTGAATTTTTTGAATTTATCGTCGATGACGCGGTTGCGTCGTTCATAGACAAGTCGGTCCTGACGCTAATGGCCGACCCGGAAGAACTCGATGACTATCTTGCTGACGTTGCGTGTTCTCTTGACAGATTTGGCATGGATAATCCGATTGATGGGAACCCGCTCAATGTCGCTATGTTCGACACTGGCTTCGGTGACGGTGGGTATCGGTCCTTCTGGGGATTGGACGCGGCCGGCGAGCCGCTGGTCTTGATGACCGACTTCGAAGTGCTCGAAAACGCCGACGGCCGCGAGGGCGACAAGGCCAACTGATGACAAACGTCGCCTCGTCCATGATCGGATTTATGGCCGGGTCGCTGGCCTTTCTCGCGGCGGGTTCAGCGGCGAGAGCCGCCTGCCCTATCCAGCTCGCCGTCTATGGCGAGACGCAAAGCGGCGCCGAGATCGACTTCACCCCGACCGGCACCTCGGCGACGATCACCAACACGTTCCGCATGATTCTAGACAACAATACCGTGCTCGACGGCATCGCCATGTGGACCGAGGGCTCCGCTGGGCGGCCGCACGGCTCGCTGATGTACAAGTGCCCGACCGGCGACGTCACAGGCGAGGAGCTTGCCGCCTGCACGGTCTGGGAAGGCGTCATCTACAGCGCCGATGACAAGGGCGGCGTCGGACTGCTGCCGGCTGAGGGCGCCGATGCGCCGAAGAGCCTGATCTTCCCGGATCTTGGGCCGTCGCTTGAAATGTCGGCCGCTTACGGTCCCGCCGGCTTCTCCAAAGTGCCGTGGGACGTCTTTGCGTTGAAAGGCTGCCAGGAATGAGCGCAGACAAAAAGACGCTGCTGGTCACCGGCGGCAGCCGCGGCATCGGCGCCGCCATCTGCCGGCAGGCCAGTCGGGCCGGCTATCGGGTGGCTGTCAACTACGTCACTAACCGGACCGCAGCCGAGGCCCTTGTCTCCGAGCTCGAAGCCGCGGGCGGCGAGGCCTTCGCGGTCAAGGGTGATGTCGGCAGCGAGGCCGATGTGGTGGCGATGTTCGAGGCGGTGGACAAGGGCCTCGGGCGGCTGGACGCCTTCGTCAACAATGCCGGCATCGTCGACGTCAAGGCGCGAGTCGACGAGATGAGCGCCGAGCGGGTCGAGCGCATGATGAGCATCAACGTCGTCGGCTCCTTCCTCTGCGCGCGCGAGGCGGTGAAGCGCATGTCGACCCGGCACGGCGGCAAGGGCGGCGCCATCGTCAGCCTGTCCTCGGCGGCTGCCAGGCTGGGCTCGCCCGGCGAGTATGTCGACTATGCCGCCTCCAAGGGCGCGATCGACACGCTGACGATCGGCCTGGCACGCGAGGTGGTGCTGGAAGGCATTCGCGTCAATGCGGTCAGCCCCGGCATCACCGAAACCGAGATCCATGCCTCCGGCGGCCAGCCCGATCGCGTGGCGCGCATGCAGGCTATGCTGCCGATGAAACGGGCGGGCACGGCCGATGAGGTCGCAAGCGCGGTTCTTTATCTTTTGTCGGACGCGGCCTCCTATATAACGGGCGCGATCCTGAATGTGAGCGGCGGCCGGTAGGCGCCAAAGCAAAGGACAAGACCATGGCTTATGACGTCGTAATCATCGGATCGGGACCGGGCGGCTATGTCTGCGCCATCAAGGCGGCACAGCTCGGGCTGAAGACGGCGGTGATCGAGAAGAACGCCACCTTCGGCGGCACCTGCCTCAATATCGGCTGCATCCCGTCGAAGGCGCTGCTTCACGCCTCCGAGATGTTCGCGGAAGCCGGCCATGCCTTCGATACGCTCGGCGTCGAGGTCGGCGCGCCGAAGCTCAATCTGAAGAAGATGCTGGCACACAAGGATGCGACCGTGACCTCGAACGTCAACGGCGTCGCCTTCCTGTTCAAGAAGAACAAGATCGATAGCTTCCGCGGCACCGGCAAGGTGATCGGTGCCGGCAAGGTGTCGGTGACCGGCGAGGACGGCAAGGTCGAGGAGATCGAGACGAAGAACATAGTGATCGCAACCGGCTCCGACGTCGCCGGCATTCCGGGTGTCAAGGTCGACTTCGACGAGAAGGTGATCGTGTCCTCGACCGGCGCGCTGTCGCTGGCCAAGGTGCCCGGCAGCCTTGTGGTGGTCGGCGGCGGCGTGATCGGGCTGGAGCTCGGCTCGGTCTGGGCCAGGCTCGGCGCCAAGGTCACGGTCGTCGAGTTCCTCGACACCATCCTCGGCGGCATGGACGGCGAGGTGTCGAAGCAATTCCAGCGACTGCTGTCCAAGCAGAGTTTCGAGTTCAAGCTGGGCGCCAAGGTCACCGGCGTCGCCAAGGCCAGGAAGGGCGCGAGCGTGACCTTCGAGCCGGTGAAGGGCGGCGCGGCGGAAACGATCGAGGCCGATGTCGTGCTTGTCGCCACCGGCCGCCGCCCCTATGCCGACAGTCTTGGTTTGAAAGAGGCGGGCGTCGAGGTCGATGAGCGCGGCCGGGTCAAGACCGACGGACATCTCAGGACCAACGTGCCCGGCATCTATGCGATCGGCGACGTCATTGCCGGGCCGATGCTGGCGCACAAGGCCGAGGACGAGGGCGTGGCGGTGGCCGAGACGATCGCCGGCCAGGCCGGCCATGTGAACTATGATGTGATCCCCAGCGTCGTCTATACCAGCCCGGAGATAGCCTCCGTCGGCAAGACCGAAGAGGAATTGAAAACGGCCGGCATCGACTACAAGGCCGGCAAGTTCCCGTTCAGCGCCAATGGCCGCGCGCGCGCCATGCTGCGCACCGACGGCTTCGTGAAGATCCTGGCCGACAAGGCAAGCGACCGCGTGCTCGGCGTCCATATCGTCGGCTTCGGCGCCGGCGAGATGATCCACGAGGCGGCGGTGCTGATGGAGTTCGGCGGTTCCTCGGAAGACCTCGCCCGCACATGCCACGCGCACCCGACCATGTCGGAAGCGGTGAAGGAAGCGGCGCTGGCGACGTTCTTCAAGCCTATTCATATTTGACCGCGGGTTAGGCGCCTAAAGCCATCGCTTCGTCATCCTAGGGCGAAGCAAGGAGCGAAGCGACGCGCGCATACCCTAGGATCCATGCCGTGACGCTAAGGCGTTGCGGCGGTTCAGAATTCTGCTCCGTTTGCACCCCGTGGCCGCGGTCACGGCATGGATCCTCGGGTCAAGCCCGAGGATGACGAAGGCGTGGTTGCCCCAAACAAAACGGCCCGCCTCTTGGCGGGCCATTCGTCGTTGATAGCCTGATTACTGAGCCGGCGCTGGTGCCGGAGCAGGCGCGGGCGCCGGCGCGGGTGCCGGTTCGGGAGCTGGTGCAGGCGCGGGCGCAGGAGCCGGAGCCGGAGCGGGCGTTGCAGGCGCTGGTTCAGCCGGAGCAGGTGCCGGGGCCGGCGTGGTGGCGGCCGGCGGCTCGGCGGGCGCCGGAGCCTTTTCGCCGCCTGTTCTACCAAAAACATAATACGCAACAATGGCCAGGATAACGACAACAAGGGCGATCAGCCACCCGCTGCCGCCACCGCCCGACGAGGGAGGCGTGCTCGGAGGGGTGAAGGGGTCGTTAGGGTTCGCCATGAAACGTGTCCTCCTTGAAATGAAAGGCTTCAATCAACAGCCATCAACGCGCGACCCCGCAATCGGTTTCACGCAGGCGGACGGAAAGCGCTGAAAAACCGGCGTTTTCCGCTCCCCAGCCGCCAGACGACTCACTTGACGGCGGTAACAATATACCCCGCCTTGCGGAAATCTTCGACCAGTCCGTCAGGGCCGGGCAGATGCAGCGCGCCGACCGCCATGAAAGCATTGCCCTTGGCCAAAATTGGCTCGGCATGTTCGACCATCACCTTGTTGCGGCTGGTGATCATGGTTTGCTCGAATGCGGCATAACCGGCCTG
This sequence comes from Mesorhizobium tamadayense, assembly GCF_003863365.1. Classification (GTDB taxonomy): domain Bacteria; phylum Pseudomonadota; class Alphaproteobacteria; order Rhizobiales; family Rhizobiaceae; genus Mesorhizobium; species Mesorhizobium tamadayense. The sequence continues at coordinate 56,696 of NZ_RQXT01000011.1, forward strand.
GTCGTCCGCGGCGGCGGGCAGCACGGTGCGGAACAGCGGCCAGAACATGCCGACCTCGCCGCGCTGGTAGAGCACGATCATGGTTTCGTTGACGTCGTTCACCCTGTCGCCGAGCTTCAGCGTCTCGACCAGCCCCTTCATGTGGTAGGCAAGCGGCAGCGAGGCCATGGCGCGCAACTGGTCGGCGGCGGTTTCCAGCCCCTCGACGTCCTTTCCGGACGCTTTGGCGTCGGAGGCCAGCTTGACATCCAGCACCGGCGCGCCGGCGCTCTGTCGTGCCACCTCGCAGGCCGGCAGTGCCACCATGGCCGACAGGATCCACGGCTTCATCTTGGCGACCGTCAGGGGCGGAATGCCGCGTGCGTCGAGGCCCTTGTTCAGCACCGCCGCGTCTTCCGGTGACAGCAGCGAGGACAGCGTCGTGTTGTCGGTGAACATCATCAGGCCAGGCTCGGCCGCCATGGCGGCCATCAGCTTGGCCTTGTCGAGGGCGTCGGTGGTTTCGATGATGATGGTGTCGGCGCCGTCATAGGCTTTTTGGGCCGCGGCCGGCAGCGTGGTGACGCGCGCGTCGGTGATATGCATGGTGCCGAACAGGTATGACGGCTTTTCGCCTGATTTCTGCAGCTTCCACAGCAGGCCCTTGCCGTTTGGAACGGCGGCCGCCTCGGTCTCGACCTTCTTGAAGGCGGCGGGATCGCTCTTTGCGAGACCTGCCAGCAGATCGCTGCCGGCGCAGGCAGGCGCTTCGGCATGCGCCCTGCCGGCCAGCAGCAGGACCATGAGGAACGACAGGAAAAACAGCACGTTGAGCGCTGCGAGCAGCTTCAACGAGACGAGAGCCGCGCGGTCGGCGATGGCGATGACGCGTTTCATAAGGAGCTTCTTAACCGCCAAAAGCGGCAAAACCGTTAACCGGGAGAAATTGTTTCCGATGCGGTGAGTTTCGACAATTTCGCTTGAGCTGTCGATGGAATGTCTTGATGGTTAGTTGAAACGCCTATCGTGTCGTCATCCTATGGTCAGCGCCGCGTCGCTTCGCTCCTGCTTCGCCCTAGTATGACGAACTCCAAAGGCTTCGCCAGTTGCTTTCACGCCCTCGGATGCGCCTGCTCGTAGATTTCGAGCAGCCTTGCCGTGTCGACGCCGGTATAGACCTGCGTGGTCGACAGGCTGGCGTGGCCAAGCAACTCCTGGATGGTGCGCAGGTCGCCGCCGCGCCCGAGCAGATGCGTGGCGAAGGAATGGCGCAAGGCATGCGGCGTGGCGGTGACCGGCAGGTTCAGCGCCGAGCGCAGCTTTGCCATCTCGCGCTGGACGATCGCCGGGTTCAGCGGTCCGCCGCGCACCCCGCGGAACAGCAGGCCCTTCGGATCGATATTGAAGGGGCAGAGCCGCCGGTATTCGGCAACCGCCCTGAGCGCCACCGGCAGCACCGGCACCAGCCTTGTCTTGCCGCCCTTGCCGGTGATGCGCAGCACGGTGTCTGTCTCCGTGGCAAGATCGGTGCCGGTGAGCCCCAGCGCTTCCGAGATGCGCAGGCCGGAGCCGTAGAGCAGCGTCAGCACCGCGGCGTTGCGGGCGGCGATCCAGGGTTCTTCCGCGAGCTGCCCTTCCACGGCCACGACCTGTTTCGCGTCGCTCGCCGTCAGCGGCTTGGGCAGCGATTTCGGCTGGCGCGGCGCGCGCAGCGCTGCCGCACCCGCGGCGTTGACGAGGCCGCGCCGCTCGAGAAAGCGCAGCAGCGAGCGGATGCCGGCCAAGCCGCGGCCAAGCGTGCGGGCGCCGGCCCCGGCGGCGCGGCGCGCGGCGAGGAAGCCGCGCAGATCGGCCGGCCGCAGATCGGCTATATCGGAGATGCCGGGCGATCCGCCGCAATGTCCGGTGAGGAAATGCAGGAACTGGCGTGTGTCGCGCTCATAGGCTTCGACCGTTTCGGGCGACAGCCGGCGCTCGCGTGCCAGCGTCTTCAGCCAGGTCTCGCGTGCAGCCTGGAGGTCGGGTTTTGCCGGGATAAGGAATTCCTGCATGCTTGCAGTTTCGGGCATGCGGGTTAGGAAGCGGTGAAGAGCCCGTCATTGAAATGGCGGCTGGAGGGCGTTAGAGCAAGGCAAAGGAAGTGCCGCCATGTCCAAGCTCCAGAACCCCGTACAGATGGCCGTGATCGGCGCCGCGCACGGCATCAAGGGCGAATTGCGGGTTAAGACCTTCACCGGCGATCCGCTGGCGCTCGCCGATTACGGGCCGCTCCATACCAAGGACGGCCGCACCTTCCAGATCCTCGACATCAGGCCGGCCGGCACGGTGGTGGTGGTGCGCTTCAAGGGCATCAACGACCGCAACGCCGCCGAGGCGTTGGCCGGCACGGAGCTGTTCGTCGACCGTTCGGTGCTGCCGGACGACGGCGAGGAAGACGAGTTCTACCATGCCGACCTCGTCGGCCTGGAGGTCAGGGACGACACCGGCGCCATCGGCAGGGTTGTCGCCGTGCACAATTTCGGCGGCGGCGACATACTCGACGTCACGCTCGCCGGCCGCAAGGGCGTGCTGATCCCGTTCACCCAGGCCGCGGTGCCGCATGTGTCGATCGCCGACGGTTTCGTTCAGGTCGATCCGCTGGCGGCAGGGCTGGTAGACGACGAGGAGAGCGAAGCGCCGGCCGGTTCCGGGTTCGACCCCAAGGGCCGGCCGCGCGGACCGAAGGACGCCGGGGGCAACCGGTGAGCTTTGCCGCTTCGGTGCTGACGCTCTATCCCGAGATGTTTCCGGGGGCGCTCGGCCTGTCGCTCGCCGGCCGGGCACTCGAAGCCGGCACCTGGTCGCTGGAGGCGATCCAGATCCGCGATTTCGCCACCGACAGGCACCGCACCGTCGACGACACGCCGGCCGGCGGCGGCGCCGGCATGGTGATGCGCGCGGATGTGCTGGCCAAGGCCATCGACCATGCCTCGCCGGCCGGCGATCCGCGCCCGCGCCTCTTGATGAGCCCGCGCGGAAAACCGCTCACCCAGGCCCGCGTGCGCGAGCTCGCCGCCGGGCCGGGGGCGGTCATCCTTTGCGGCCGCTTTGAGGGCGTCGACCAGCGGCTGATAGAGGCACGAGAATTAGAGGAAGTCTCGATCGGCGATTTCATCCTGTCGGGCGGCGAGCCGGCCGCGCTCGTGCTGCTCGACGCCGTGGTGCGGCTCCTGCCCGACGTCATGGGCAATGTTGTCTCGGGCGAGGAAGAAAGCTTTGAGAACGGCCTGCTCGAGCATCCGCACTACACGCGGCCTCAGGAATTCGAGGGCCGATCGATCCCCGAGGTGCTGATTTCCGGCAACCACAAGAAGATCGCTGAGTGGCGGCGCGCGGAGGCGCAGAAGCTGACCAGGGAACGGCGGCCGGACCTGTTGCAGGACGCCAAAATCAGACAAGGCTGAAGCCCTTCGAAAGCACGGCGTGGCTTGGATTCTATCCGGGCATCCGGTCGAACCTGGGCAAGGAGGGGTCCATCCTGTCCCAGGCATGACCGCGTATGGTGTATGTGACCTTTTGTGGGTTGAATTGGCCGGGATCAGCCCTTGGCGAAGTAGTAGAAGGCGAGAAACAGCCCGACGGCGACGACGAAGCCGCGCACGACGCCCTGCGGCACGCGCCTGGCGATCCACACCCCGGCATAGCCGCCCAGCGCGCCGCCGGGGATCATGACGATCGCCTGCGGCCAGGCGACGACGCCGCCCGAAACGAAGACCAGGATAGCGATGGCCGCGATGACCACGGCCAGCAGGTTCTTCAGCGCATTGAGCTTGTGGTAGTCGCCGGCCTGCGTCAGGCCGAGGGTGGCCAGCATCATCACGCCCATGCCGGCGCCGAAGAAGCCGCCATAGACCGATGTCAGGAATTGCGCCAGCGACCCGGCTAGCGAGCCGACCGAGGCCTGGTGGTCTGGTCCGGCCGCCGGCTTCAGCCACGGCCCGGCGGCGAACAGGGCGGTCGCGGCGATCAGCAGCCAGGGAACAAGCGCGCGGAAGGACGGATTGGACAGCGCCAGCAGGATGAGCGATCCGGCCAGCGCGCCGAAGGCCGATATCACGCAGAGCACAAGCGCCTGGCGCCAGAAATGCCTGATGTCGTCGAGATAAGCGAGCGTCGAGGTGATGTAGCCCGGAAACTGCGTCACCGAGGAGGTTGCGTTGGCGACGATCGGCGGCAGGCCGACCAGCGTCATGGCGCCGAAGGTGACGAAGGTGCCGCCGCCGGCGACGGCGTTCACCGCGCCGGAAGCAAAGCCCGCGAGGAAGAGCAGGACTGCATCGAAGAATGTCATTGAGGAGAGGCCTGGGAAATACGCTTTTCCCGGCTTAGGAAGCTTGCGGGGCTCGCGCAACCCGGCACGGCGGCAATACGATGGTGCCATAGGCGGCAAAAAATACGCCGCAAAGACGTGACAAAGCGCCGAAATAGCTGTATGTCGCCGCCCGAACCGGAAGAACGATCTTTCGGAACCCGTCAACAATGGCGGTGTAGCCGTCCCTGTCCGATGCTTATGGCAAAGGGCATAGCCGAGCGGTCATTGGAACTGCAAGGCGAGGTGAGGACGCTCTGGCTGTCGGAAGAACAAGAAGTGGATTTTTTAAGATGGATCTCATCCGTCAGCTCGAGGCCGAGCAGGCCGCCAGGATCGAAGCCAAGCGCAAGCTGCCCGAATTCCAGCCCGGCGACACCGTGCGCGTCCAGGTGCGCGTCACCGAAGGCACCCGCACCCGCATCCAGGCCTATGAGGGCGTCGTCATCGCCCGCTCCGGTTCCGGCTTCCAGGAGAATTTCACCGTCCGCAAGATTTCCTACGGCGAAGGCGTCGAGCGCGTTTTCCCGGTCTACTCGCCGATGGTCGAGGGCGTCGAGATCGTGCGCCGCGGCAAGGTGCGCCGCGCCAAGCTCTATTACCTGCGTGACCGTCGCGGCAAGTCGGCCCGCATTTCGGAAAACACCGGCGTGCGCGCCCGCAAGCTGAACGACGAGGAGCGCGATTTGATGAACGCCGAGAAGGCGCGCATCGAAGCCGAGAAGGTCGCCGCCGCCGAGGCGCTGGCCGCCGAGAAGGCCGCCCAGGAAGCCGCCGAGAAGGCGGCGCAGGAAGAGGCCGAGAAGAAGGCAACCGAGTCCGCGTCCGCTGAATAAGGCTTTTTGACAGGCTGGTTATGAAAGGCGGCTTCGGCCGCCTTTTCTTTTGGCGAAACAGCCAGCGCTTTCGGCGAAGGACCCTCTCCTTGCCAAGCCGGATCGTGCGGGCGTTGGCCTCTCGCTTCTCAAACAATCCTGGGGCGGAGCAAGGAGCGCAGCGACGCGCGCAGACCCCAGGATCCCCTCGGCCTCCTTCCCACTTCAACCATACACCGGAACCAACACACAGGATCCTTGGGTCTTCGCTCCGCTTCGCGTCGCTACGCCCAAGGATGACGACGTTGGGAGGGCTTCGGCAATCCCCAGCGCCAACGCCCTTGACATCCATTTGTCTTGTACACTAACTAATCGCGCACAAGACAAATGGAGACCAAAAAGATGTCAGCACTCTACACCACCCAGGCCCGCGTCGTTGGTGGCCGTGCGGGCCATGTCGAGACCAGCGACGGTCTGCTGAAACTCGATCTGGCGATGCCGAAGGAACTCGGCGGACAGGGTGGCGCGACCAATCCCGAGCAGCTTTTCGCCGCCGGCTATGGTGCCTGCTTCGAAAGCGCTATCCGCTTCGTCGCGCGCAAGCAGAAGCTGCCGCTCGAGGACGCGGCGGTGACGGCGACCGTCAGCCTCTACCCCAACGACCAGGGCGGCTTCAGGCTGGGCGTGGCGCTGGCGGCGGAGATCAAGGGTCTTGATCAGACGGCCGCGGAAGCGCTTGTATCGGAGGCGCACCAGATCTGCCCCTATTCCAACGCCGTCCGGGGCAATATCGACGTGGCGCTTTCCACGGTGGCGCTTGCGGCAAAGGCGGCATGACGACTGAAACCGAAATTCGAGCGAGCGACGTCCCGGCGGATGATGCCGGGACGATTGCCGTTCCGCGCCTCGACCAGCAGCTCTGCTTCGCGCTTTATTCGGCAAGCGGACTGATGACCAAGCTCTACCGGCCGCTGCTCGACCCGCTCGGCCTCACCTACCCGCAATATCTGGCGATGCTGGCGCTGTGGCAGCGCTCGCCCATGACCGTCGGCGCGCTCGGCGAGGCGCTGGGTCTGGACTCAGCGACGCTGACGCCGCTGATCAAGCGGATGGAAGCCGGCGGCCTGGTCACCCGCCGGCGCGATGCCGCCGACGAGCGCCGGGTGCTGGTCGAGCCAACCGCCAAGGGCCAAGCTCTGCGGGCGAACATGAAGGATGTCCAGGCGGCTCTCGCTTGCAGCATGCCGCTGGAGCGAGCCGAGCTGAAAGCCCTGCACGGCACGCTTACCCGCATGGTCGCCGGATTGCGCGAGGCGGTTGCGGAAGCCGCGGAATAATCGCCCTCCCGGCTGCGTTCGGAAACCGTGCCGATCCAGAGCATCGAAATCCGCTTTGGCGCTCATCCGTGCAGCGGATCGGCTTGCAAGGCGCTTGCGGAAAGCTAAAGTCGGCGCCGGCTTTTGTCCTGGCGCGCGAGCATAGCGCGGCCAATCATCTTCGGGGAGTTTGTCATGACCAAGTCGAAACTGCTGCTGGCCGGCCTGCTGGCCTGTCTTCTCACGCCTGTCGCCGCGCTCGCCGACACGCTGCCCGATCTCGGCGGCAAGAAGGTTGTGGTGGTGACGGAAAACGCCTATCCGCCGCTGCAGTTCATCGACAAGAAAACCGGCAAGCAGATCGGCTGGGAATATGACGCGATGGACGAGATCGCCAAGCGGCTGAACTTCAAGGTCGAGTACCAGAACACCTCCTGGGACGCGATGATCCAGGCAGTTTCCGACAACCAGTACAACATCGGCATGACCGGCATCACCATCAAGGACGACCGCAAGCAGAAGGTCGACTTCTCCGATCCCTATATGCGCTCGGAGCAGTTCATGCTGGTGCGCGGCGACGAGACGCGCTTCACCGACGCAAAGACCTTCGGCGCCTTCAAGGACGGGCTGATCGGCGCACAGGCCGGCACGACGCCCTTCTACACGGCGGTCTACAGCGTGCTCGACGGCAACGAGCAGAACCCGCGCATCAAGCTGTTCGAGACGTTCGGCGCGACGGTGCAGGCACTGAAGTCGGGCGATGTCGATGTCGTGCTCACCGACGGCACTGCCGGCAAGGGTTATGTCGATGCGTCCGAAGGCAAGCTCAAGCTGATCGGCGGGCCGCTCGGCACCGAGGATTTCGGTTTCATCTTCCCGAAGGGTTCCGAGCTGGTGAAGCCGGTCAACGCGGCGATCGCCTCGCTCAAGGCCGACGGCACGCTCGATGCGCTGAACAAGAAGTGGTTCCTCGACTACAAGATGGGGCAGTAGGCTCATCTTGGTGCGGGCGGCGCGCAACGGCTACGGGCGGAAAGCCGCGAAAGCCTCATTCCTTCCCACCCCCCTCTGTCCTGCCGGACATCTCCCCCACAAGGGGGGAGATTGGCAGCTCTTGAGAAGGCGCCCGCCTTTCAACGTTGCAGATTGGCGAAAGCAGTCGCGACAAGTGATCTCCCCCCTTGCGGAGGAGATGCCCGGTAGGGCAGAGGGGGGTGTGCCGGAACGCGGCATTCGCAACTATCTTGCCGCCGCCTGATGCCCCCATCCTCCGCCGCCAAATCCGAATTCCCCTGGTGGCTGGCCGCCGCGGCCGTCCTCGCCCTGGCTGCCGCGCTTGCCATCGCCGCGAGCGACCTTTACGCCGAGGTCTTCGCCACCGTCGCCAAGGGCATCGGCATCACCGTCTTCGTCACGGTGGTCGCCTTCGCGCTGGCCTCGGCAATCGGGCTCGGCATCGCGCTGATGGCGCTGTCGGGGTCGCAATGGATGCGCCAGATCGCCCGCTTCTATGTCGAGATCATCCGCGGCGTGCCGATCCTGGTGCTGCTGTTCTGGATCGCCTTCGCCGGGGCGCCGGCCTTCGTCGCGGGCTGGAACGCGCTGACGGCGCCGCTGCAGAGCGCCGGCTTTCTCGGCGAGCTGCTGGTGCGCGACGTCTCGCTTTTGTGGCGCGCCATCATGGCGCTCACCATCGGCTATTCGGCCTTCATCTCCGAGGTCTTCCGCGCCGGCATCCAGGCGGTCGAGAAGGGCCAGATCGAAGCGGCCAAGGCCCTCGGCCTGTCGCGCGTGCAGCGCTTCCGGCTGATCGTCTTCCCGCAGGCGATCCGCACCATCCTGCCGCCGCTCGGCAACGACTTCGTCGCCATGGTCAAGGATTCCTCGCTGGTCTCTGTGCTCGGCGTCGCCGACATCACCCAGATGGGCAAGGTCTACGCCGCCGGCTCCTTCCGCTTCTTCGAGACCTATTCGATCGTCGCCTATATCTATCTCATCCTGACCGTCGGCCTGTCTCTGGCGCTGCGGGCGCTGGAGAAACGGCTGCGCCGGCAACACGGGGAATAGAAGTCCGGCACAGTCGGCGCTACGATCCGTTCGATGCATGCCGCGGTCGCAAACCCAAGCGGTCTGCATCCGGTGCGGAGGAACCGAGCCATGAATTTCGACAAGGCCAATGCCGCGCTGGATTCCGTCTATACGGCAGACTCGCCGGAAGCGCTTGCCAAGGCTTATGCCGACTGGGCGGCGACCTATGACAGCGAGACCGCCTCGCTCGGTTATCTGCTGCCGTTCCTCATCACCGCCTGGCTGGCGCGCCATGTGCCTCCGGGCGAAGGCCCGCTGCTCGACGCCGGCTGCGGCACCGGCCTGTCGGGGCCGTCGCTGAAGGCGCTGGGCTATGGCGATATCACCGGCCTCGACCTCTCCGACGACATGCTGAAGCTCGCCGGCAGCCGCAATGCCTATATCAAGCTGAAGAAGGCCATGCTCGGCGGCCCGCTGCCCTGGCCGGACAGGCATTTCCGCGCCTTCTTCTCGACCGGCGTCTTCACCATCGGCCACGCCCCGGCTGCCGGCCTGCATGAGTTGGTGCGCATCACCAAGAGCGGCGGCCACGCCATCTTCACCGTGCGCGACCAGGTTTTTGAGAGCGGCGGCTTCCAGGCGGTGTTCGATGAGCTGATGCAGGCCGAGAAATGGCGCGCCGTGGAACAAAGCCCGTGGTTCCGCTGCTACGCGATCGGTGACCCGGAAGCGCTGGTGAAAACCTTCGTGTTTCAGGTTCTGTGAGCGTCAATCGCCGATGTCGCCGCCGCCCCTCATCGCCCTGCCGGGCACTTCTCCCCGACGCCGGCTCTCTTCCTCCAACCTCGATAATTGGCGAAATCATCGATTAGAGCGCCCCTCTCCCCGTCACTATACGGGGAGAGGATGCCGGCAGGCAGGTGAGGGGCAGCGCCGACGCTCCATGCCCTATATCGCCAAATCCCGCTAATTGCCGAAAAGCGAAAACATTGATATGAGCAGCGCCATGGAAGAGCTTTTCGGCGATCCGGCCTACAAGGGTTTCGTGCTGCAGGACAGGAAGCGCCTGCCGTCGCGATTTGCCGCGCGCGTCTGCGGCGCGCTCACCAGCCGACTTAGCTAAGGTCGACACCGCATCGTCGCCCTTGCCGGACTTGCATTCTCCGGCGCCGGCTTCTTCTCTTTTTCATATCGACGGATTTACGCACATGAGCGCACTGCGCACCCTCTACGACAAGATCTTCGACGACCACGTCGTCGACCGCCAGGACGACGGCACCTGCCTGCTCTATATCGACCGCCACCTGGTCCACGAAGTCACCAGCCCGCAGGCCTTCGAAGGCCTGCGCATGACCGGCCGCCAGGTCCGCCATCCGGAAAAGACGCTCGCCGTGGTCGACCACAACGTGCCGACCTCGCCCGAGCGCAAGTTCGGCATCAAGAACGAGGAAAGCCGCATCCAGGTCGAGGCGCTGGCCAGGAACGCCAAGGATTTCGGCATCGAATATTATTCCGAGAACGATATCCGCCAGGGCATCGTCCACATCATCGGGCCCGAGCAGGGCTTCACGCTGCCCGGCATGACCATCGTCTGCGGCGACAGCCACACCTCGACGCATGGCGCCTTCGGCGCGCTGGCGCACGGCATCGGCACGTCGGAGGTCGAGCATGTGCTCGCCACCCAGACGCTGATCCAGCGCAAGGCCAAGAACATGCTGGTGCGCGTCGACGGCCAGCTTCCGGAGGGCGTCACCGCCAAGGACATCATCCTGGCCATCATCGGCGAGATCGGCACTGCCGGCGGCACCGGCTACGTCATCGAATATGCCGGCGAGGCGATCCGCTCGCTGTCGATGGAAGGCCGCATGACGATCTGCAACATGTCGATCGAGGGCGGGGCGCGGGCCGGCCTGATCGCGCCCGACGAGATCACCTTCGCCTATGTCAAGGACAAGCCGCGCGCGCCGAAGGGCGCTGCCTGGGACGCCGCGCTCGCCTATTGGAAGACGCTGCATTCCGACGAGGGCGCGCATTTCGACAAAGTGGTCGTGCTCGATGCGCAGAAACTGCCGCCGATCGTCTCCTGGGGCTCCTCGCCCGAGGACGTCGTCTCGGTGCAGGGCATCGTGCCCAATCCGGCCGATATCGCCGACGAGAACAAGCGTTCCTCGAAGCTGCGCGCGCTCGACTATATGGGGCTGACGCCGGGAACCAGGATCACCGACATCGCGCTCGACCGCGTGTTCATCGGCTCCTGCACCAATGGCCGCATCGAGGACCTGCGCGCCGCCGCCAAGGTGGTCGAGGGCAAGAAAGTCAACCCGCGCGTCAACGCCATGATCGTGCCGGGCTCCGGCCTGGTCAAGGAACAGGCGGAAGCCGAGGGGCTCGACAAGATCTTCGTCGCCGCCGGCTTCGACTGGCGCGAGCCCGGCTGCTCGATGTGCCTGGCCATGAACGACGACCGGCTGAAGCCGCATGAGCGCTGCGCCTCGACCTCGAACCGCAATTTCGAAGGCCGGCAAGGTTTTAAAGGCCGCACCCATCTGGTGTCGCCGGCCATGGCGGCGGCCGCCGCGATCGCCGGCCACTTCGTCGACATCCGCGACTGGAAATAACCAGCCTCAAACGCGACAGCAGGCCCGGATCGCAGCGCGGTCCGGGCCTTTAAAGCGCGTCGCGTTGCGCTCAGCGGTCGCCGCGCCGGATGATCTGATGGAACTCCTCGCGCCGGCCGGGCTCGTCGGCGGCGACCACCAGCGCCAGTTTTTGCTCGTCGAAAATCCTGAACCATTCATCCCATTCGACCAACTCGTAGCCGCCGGCGTTGAACGGCCGCTCCGGGCGGTCGTTGTCCTCATAGGCGTTCTGGCCAAAAACCAGGCGCAGCATGGGCTGCGTTCCGGCCTCGGGCGACACGTCGACGACGGCCGGGAAGCCGGCGCGCGCCGCCGCCCAGGAACGGATCGCATCGTGATCGGTCAGAGTGATTGTACCGGCCATCGGCGTTCTCCTGTTTTGCTGAAAACGCTGGTCTGCGGCTGCCGTTCCGTGCCTTGATCCCCCGATTTTCGCCTTGCCCCACGCGATGGCTTAACTGCTTGTTTGTGCTTCCGGACTAGCATCTCTCCTAGGGTAAGTTGGGGAAAGTCACGGTCCGTTGGACACCGGTCTGCTCATAGCGCTGCTCAATCCGACGATAGCGCTGGCGCTTGGCGCTGCGTTCCTCGTGCTGTGGTTTTATCAGCGCCATCGTCCTTATCTGGCGGTGCTGGCGGCAAGCTACTGCCTGTCGGCGTTGGGCTTCCTGCTGCAATATTTCACCCTTCCGCTCGGTGTCGTGGCGACCAAGCTGATCTCCAACATAGGTTTCACCATAGCCGCCTGCTGCCTTTCCGGCGCGATAGTCGCGCGCTACGGTCGGCGCGTGCCCTATTTCGGCATCGGCATCATGACCGGCGGCGGGCTCGCCGCCTTCGCATGGTTCATGTTCGTCCAGCCGGATCTCACCTGGCGCGTGCTCGGCATGAATTTCGGCTTCGGCGGCCTGAGCCTGCTCGTCGCTGCCGAGCTCAGGCCAGTGCGCAACAATGGGCCGACCGAGAAAATCCTGTTCGTGCTGTCGCTGCTTTCCGCGCTGAACTTCACCGCCCGTACCCTGATCGTCATCATCGCGCATGGACCGTTCCCAAGCTATGACGGCTTCTACGGCTCGTCCTATTGGACGACGGCGCTGCTTTCGCATGCGCTTTTGTCGCTGCTCATCGCACTCTGCCTGTTCACGGCGGCCGCGCTCGATGTGCTGAAGGCGCTGAAGGCCGAGACCCACACCGATCCGCTGTCCGGCCTTCTCAACCGCCGCGGCTTCGAGGAACGGGCGGCACTTCTGCTCGATCAATGCGCCAAGGCGAGATTCCCCGTCGCGCTGGTGCTTGCCGACCTCGATCACTTCAAGGCGCTCAACGACCGGCACGGACATGAGGCGGGCGACCGGGTGATTGCCGATTTCGCCGCCAAGCTGCGCTTTGCCACGGGCGCACGGGGCGCTGCCGGCCGCATCGGCGGCGAGGAGTTCGCCGTGCTGTTGCCGCTCAGCGATCTCGCTGCGGCGCGCCTCTTCGCCGAAGCGATCCGCACCTTCTATTCGGCCGGGGCCGTCGACGGCCTGCCGCCCGGCACCAGGGTGACCGCAAGCTTCGGCGTCGCCGCCCGCACCGGCAGCGAGGGGCTGGCGCCGCTGATGCGGCGCGCCGACGAGGCGCTGTACAAGGCCAAGAGGAACGGCCGCGACAGCGTGCGGCTGTCCTATGAGCGGCCGGAAACGATTTTCGTGCCCGAAGCATTCAATGCAGGCTGAGACGAACGGGCTGAGCCGCTCAAACCAACTTTCAGGCCAATAGCCAACACCATTGTTTGGTCCGGAGGACCATCACAGCTTTCGAGGGTGGCCGAAGCCTCGCAACTTCAGCGGCAGGGGCTGAGGTTGGGCATCTCGCCGTCGGAAAGCCCGTACATATAGGAGCGGCCCTTGACGAAGACCGGCGGCTGGTAGCAACCCGGCGCGCCGGCATCGTCGGAGTCGTAGATGACGTCGGGCTGGCCGGCGCCGGTGTAGTCGGAAAGCTTTTTGGCGAGTCTGCCTTCGCCGACGATGATCCGCTTGTAACCGGCGGCGCTGTCGATGACGAGATTGCCGAAGGAATCGGCATAGACGCGGTCGTGGTGGCGCAAACCGGCTTCCGACGGTGTGGCAATTGCGGTGGCGAGTGCCGCCAGCGTGACGGCCGCGAAGCTTGCCCGCACTGAATTCGAACGCATGTCGTTCTCCCTTGGACGGCGCGACCCTTGGGATCGCCCTGCAAAACGTCGTTCGAATCGGAAATTAACTCTTTCTTAACCTTTGTTAAGGGGCAGATGGCGCTCATGGCCGGAACTTAATGAACATGGTTAATTTTCGGCGGCCTGGTTCGACCGATCGCGTCGCCCGGCCCAAGCCTGCTGACTCTGGGTGAGCTTGATCTTGCCGCGCCGCGTGGCTAGCGTGCCGCGCACGAAAGGGGCAGCACATGACGTTTGACCGCACGGTTCGGGTGTCGCTCGTCGTTCCGCTGCTTCTTGCAGCCGCAGGCTGTGTATCGCAGGATAGTGCGCCAAAGGCGGCATCGCCTGCGGTCTCGCCTACTCAGCAGTCCACCGCGGCGTCATCGGGACTTGCAGCGCCTACGGCATCGGCAACCAAGATCACCACCGACCTTACCGTACCGAGATCCGGTATAGGCATGGCCACCTACAGATGCGGCAGTAGCGGCATGATCTCCATCCAAAATCTCGGCACGTCGCTGCGTGTGGCCGGGCCGGATGGCTGGACCGAGGAGTTTACGGCGTCGCCCGCCAACCAGAGCAGCCGCTACCAAGCGGCGGCGACGCATGACGCAGTTGTGATCGACGGACGCGAGGCGCTGCTGATGAAGAAGGGGGCGACGCCGCTCACCTGCAGAAGGTAGCAATCTCCTGCCGCACTGCAGCGACGTTGCGCCGGATTCCGGGTCGCTCGCTAATCGATTGAAGCGGAATTTCCCCATTTTGTCAGACTAAATGACGTTTCCAAAACGATTTTCCGGCTTTGACGCGGTGCAAAAAGCGCATTAGAAACCGGCTATCCGAAGCCACATCGAGGCGGCAAAAGCCGCATCCTTCGCGGCTCTGGAACGCCGAACTGGGGGAGCCATGAGCAAATCACCAGCCACCCGCGCAGTTGCCAAACGTGAACGGCCGCTTTCGCCGCATCTGACGGTCTACCGGCCGCCGATCACGATGACGATGTCGATCATCCATCGCATCACTGGCGGCGCGCTCTATTTCGGAACGCTGCTGGTGGCGGCATGGCTGATCGCGGCTTCGACCTCGCAGGCCGCGTTTGACTGGGTGAACTGGGCCTTCGGCTCCTGGCTCGGCCGGCTGGTCCTGTTCGGCTACACCTGGGCGCTGATGCACCACATGCTGGGCGGGCTGCGCCACCTCGTCTGGGACACCGGCGCAGGGCTCGAAAAACACACCGCCTCGAAGATCGCCTGGGCGACGCTCGCCGGCTCTATCGTGCTGACGCTGCTGATCTGGATCGCCGGCTACATGGCGCGGGGAGCTTTCTGATGAGCACGAAGAACACCGACATGCGCACGCCGCTCAGCAAGGTCCGCGGCCTGGGCTCGGCCCGGGAAGGCACCGGCCATTTCTGGCGCCAGCGGCTGACTGCGATCGCCAACATCCCGCTCATCCTGTTCTTCGTCGGCTTCCTGATCGCGGTCAACGGCCACGGCTATGCCGACGTGCGGGCTTCGCTTGCCAATCCGTTCGTGGCGCTGGTGCTGTCGCTGGTGCTGATCTCCGGCCTCTATCACATGCGGCTCGGCATGCAGGTGATCATCGAGGACTATGTGCATGGCGAGGGCATGAGGCTCGCGCTGATCGCCCTCAACACATTCTTCGCAGTCGCAGTCGGCGTCACCTCGCTCTTCGCCCTGCTCAAACTCGCATTCGGAGGCTGAAGCCTTGGCCAACGCAAATTCAGCCGGCACGGCTTCCGCCTATACTTTTGTCGATCACAAATTCGACGTGATCGTCGTCGGCGCCGGCGGCGCCGGCCTGCGCGCCACGCTCGGCATGGCCGAGCAGGGGTTGCGCACGGCCTGCATCACCAAGGTGTTCCCGACCCGCTCGCACACGGTTGCCGCGCAGGGTGGCATCGCCGCCTCGCTTGCCAATATGGGCCCCGACAACTGGCAGTGGCATCTCTTCGACACCGTCAAGGGCTCGGACTGGCTGGGCGACATCGACGCGCAGGAATACATGGTCCAGCAGGCACCTGCCGCCGTCTACGAACTCGAACATTACGGCGTGCCGTTCTCGCGCACCGAAGACGGCAAGATCTATCAGCGGCCGTTCGGCGGCATGATGATGAACTTCGGCGAAGGGCCGCCGGTGCAGCGCACCTGCGCCGCGGCCGACCGCACCGGCCATGCCATGCTGCACACGCTCTACGGCCAGTCGCTGAAGCACAACGCGCAGTTCTTCATCGAGTATTTCGCGCTCGACCTGATCATGGAGCCGGACGGCACCTGCACCGGGGTTGTGGCCTGGAACCTCGACGACGGCACCATCCATCGCTTCTCGGCCAAGATGGTAGTGCTGGCGACCGGCGGCTATGGCCGCGCCTATTTCTCCGCCACTTCGGCACATACCTGCACCGGGGACGGCGGCGGCATGGCCGCACGTGCCGGCCTGCCGCTTCAGGACATGGAATTCGTGCAGTTCCACCCGACCGGCATCTACGGCGCCGGCTGCCTGATCACCGAGGGCGCGCGCGGCGAGGGCGGCTATCTCGTCAACTCCGAAGGCGAGCGCTTCATGGAGCGCTATGCGCCGTCGGCCAAGGACCTTGCCTCGCGCGACGTGGTCTCGCGCTGCATGACGCTGGAGATCCGCGAGGGCCGCGGCGTCGGGCCGAAGAAGGATCACATCTTCCTGCACCTCGACCATCTCGATCCGGCCGTGCTGCACGAGCGGCTGCCGGGTATTTCGGAATCGGCGAAAATCTTCGCCGGCGTCGACCTGACCAAGGAGCCGATCCCGGTGCTGCCGACGGTGCACTACAATATGGGCGGCGTGCCGACCAACTACTGGGGCGAGGTGCTCAACCCGACGGCGAAGGACCCGGATCGCGTATCGCCTGGCCTGATGGCCGTCGGCGAGGCCGGCTGCGCCTCGGTGCACGGCGCCAACCGGCTGGGCTCGAACTCGCTGATCGACCTCGTCGTGTTCGGCCGCGCGGCGGCGCTCAGGGCCGGCCAGGTCATCGACCGCAACGCAGCGATCCCTTCACCCAATGAAGCCTCGGTCGACAGGATCATGGACCGTTTCGACCGGCTGCGCCATGCCAACGGCTCGGCGCCGACCGCCGTGTTGCGAGAAAAGATGCAGAAGGCGATGCAGGACGACGCGGCGGTGTTCCGCACCCAGGAATCGCTGGACAATGGCTGCAAGCGCATTTCCGCGATCTGGGGCGAGCTCAAGGACGTAAAGGTGTACGACCGCTCGATGATCTGGAATTCCGACCTTGTCGAGACGCTGGAGCTGGAAAACCTGATGGCCAACGCCATCACCACCGTCCATGGCGCGGCGGCGCGCAAGGAGAGCCGCGGCGCGCATGCGCGGGAAGACTTTACCGCGCGCGACGACAAGGCCTGGCGCAAACACACGCTGGCCCGTCTCAACGAGGCCGGCAAGGTGACGCTCAGCTACCGGCCGGTGCATACCGAACTGCGGCTCAAGGAAGCGGACGGCGGTATCAACCCGGCCAAGATCGCGCCGAAGGCCAGGGTGTATTGACCATGGCGCTGGCGGCCGCAGGATATTCCGGCACACCCCTTCCGGCCAAGCTCGGCCTGAAGGACGGCATGGTTGCCGCCTTCATCGCGCTGCCGGCGGAACTCGATGAGTTGGCCGGAGCCGTGGCGTTTGCCGGGGTCGATCGGCTGCCTGAGTGGTCGGCGATTTCCGGTACACAGAAATATGATGCCGTGCATGCCTTCACCCGCCAGCGCGCCGAAATCGAGGATGGTCTTGCCGGCATCGAGACCGCCATCAAGCGCGACGGCATGATCTGGATCTCCTGGCCGAAGAAGGCATCGAAAATGGCGACAGACGTCACCGAGGACGTCATCCGCGCCGAGGCGCTGAAACGCGATCTCGTCGACGTCAAGGTCGCAGCCGTGAATGAAATCTGGTCCGGGCTGAAGCTCGTCATCCGAAAGGACCGCAGGTAATGGTCGAACTCACGCTTCCCAGGAATTCGAAGGTTCAGCAGGGCAAGACCTGGCCGAAGCCGGAAGGCGCCACCAACCTCCGCGAATACCGCATCTACCGCTGGTCGCCAGACGACGACGAAAACCCGCGCATGGACACCTATTTCGTCGACATGGACGATTGCGGGCCGATGGTGCTCGACGCGCTGCTCTGGATCAAGAACAAGATTGACCCGACACTGACGCTGCGCCGCTCCTGCCGCGAGGGCATTTGCGGTTCCTGCGCCATGAACATCGACGGCTCCAACACGCTGGCCTGCACCAAGGGCTGCGACGACATCTCAGGCGCGGTCAAGGTCTATCCGCTGCCGCATATGCCCGTCATCAAGGACCTGGTGCCGGACCTCACCAATTTCTATGCCCAGCACGCCTCGATCGAGCCGTGGCTGAAAACGGTCTCGCCGGAACCCGCCAAGGAATGGCTGCAGAGCCATGAGGAGCGCGAGAAGCTCGACGGACTTTACGAATGCATCCTGTGCGCCTGCTGTTCCACCTCTTGCCCGAGCTACTGGTGGAACGGCGAGCGCTATCTCGGCCCGGCAACGCTGCTGCAGGCCTATCGCTGGCTGATCGATAGCCGCGACGAAGCGACCGGCGAGCGGCTCGACAATCTGGAAGACCCGTTCCGGCTCTATCGCTGCCACACCATCATGAACTGCGCGCAGACCTGTCCCAAGGGGCTCAACCCCGCGAAGGCGATCGCCGAGATCAAGAAGATGATGGTCGAGCGAAGGGTTTAGACCAAGGTTGTTGCCGATGAAATTGTCATCGGTAGCGATCCTTCACACCCCCCTCTGTCCTGCCGGACATCTCCCCCGCAAGGGGGGAGATTGGCCATCATCTCTGCTTTCGCTAATCTTCAACGTTGCAAGAATGGACGAACGGCGCTGAAGATGCCGACCTCCCCCTTGCGGGGGAGATGGCCGGCAGGCCAGAGGGGGGTGCTGTCCCTCCGGACTTAGAAGGATAGCCAATCCAATGACCGACCTCCCCATCCTCTCCGCCATCGAAGCCCGTGTGCTCGGCTGTCTGATCGAGAAGAAGGAGCTGACGCCGGACGTCTATCCGCTGACGCTCAATGGCGCGCATGCCGCCGCCAACCAGAAGACGGCGCGCGAGCCGGTGATGGCGCTGGAGCTCACCGAGATCAGGCGGGCGCTGAGCCAGCTCGAGCAGAAGGGCCTGGTGCGCCAGGTCTTCGCCTCGCGCGTCGAGCGCTACGAGCATCAGATGGCGCAGCGCTTTTCGCTGACCACGCCGCGGATCGCGGTGATCGGGCTCTTGCTTCTACGTGGCGCGCAGACCGCGCATGAGCTGCTCGCGCGCTCGGAACGCATGGCGCGCTTTGGGTCGATCGAGGAGCTTCGCGACAATCTCGACCTTATGATCGGCCGCAGGCCGCCGCTTGTCCAACTGCTCGAACGAGCCCCCGGCCAGCGCGAGGAGCGCTATGTGCATCTGCTCAGCGGACCGGTGGAGGTGTCGGCAGTCGCGGCGTCGTGGCAACCGGCGGCGTCATCGGACACTGACCTCGAAGCCCGCGTGCGGGCACTCGAGGAAGAGGTGGCAGCGCTGCGCGCGAAGATCGAGGCGTTGGGCAGTTAAGGATCGCTGCTGTCCAATAGATAACGCAGCTACCCAAGCCTGGCGTCGAGCGAGACCTTGATGGCGCCGAGCGCTTTCGAGACCGGGCATTCGGCCTTGGCCTTCTCGGCCAGTTCCTTGAACTTCGCCGCGTCGATGCCCGGAACTTTGCCGACCAAGGTGATGGCGCTGCCGGTGATGCCGGTGCCGGGCACCAGCGTCACCACGGCCTTGGCGTCGAGCTCGGCGGCGGGCGTGCCGTTCTCGGCCAGGAAGTGCGACAGCTGCATGGCATAGCAGCCGGCATGCGCCGCGGCGATCAGCTCTTCCGGATTGGTGCCGGATTTGCCGCTCTCATCCTCGAAGCGAGCCTTGAAGGAATAGGGTGTGCCCTTCAACGTTCCGCTCTGTGTGTCCAGCGTGCCGTTGCCTTCCTTCAGATTGCCTTTCCAGACGGCGTTTGCGGTGCGGTCCATGAAGTCCTCCTGGCTTGTCGGGGTTGCGCCGGCGGCGCCGGCGTTCTCCTTGACTATAGCGCGGGCGCGCCGGAAGGCCATCCGTGCTCTTGATGCCGTGGCATCCAGCATCCGCGGCGTGGGCAAAATTTCTAAAAAAATATGCGTGCAAAAATGTCGACTTCCATCCAGCTCGACCGTCCTGCGAGCGGCCACAGGTTTTGTGGCGGATGGAGGTTCAAGATGGATAATTTGTTTTCGCATTGTGGAAGAGGCCGGGCCGAAAGGCTCAACGACGGGAGGATTTCTGGCTGAATCCGCCGGCGTCAGGCTTCGGCCGGTTGCTCGCGGCAATCGCCATTATCGGGGCTGCGGCATGGCTGCTCGACCATTCTGCCGCCGGCAAAGGCGAGGCTGACACCCTTGCCATAGCATCCTATGGTTCATCGCATTATGGGAGTTGGAAATGAAATATGTGCTGCTGGTCTACGGCCAGGAAAAGGACCTCTTCGCGCTTACCCCGCAGGAATCGGCCAAGCTCGACGCCGACTCGCTTGCCTATGACAGGGAGCTGGATCGGCAAGGCAAGCTGATCATCGCCCAGGCGCTGCAACCGGTGAAGATGTCGAAGTCGCTGCGGCGGCGCAAGGGCAAGCGGCTGGTCACCGACGGCCCGTTCGCCGAAACCAAGGAGCAATTGCTGGGCTTCGTCATGGTCGAGGCTGCCGATCTCGACGAGGCGCTGGCGATCGCCGACCGCATTCCGCTCGCCGAACTCGGAACCGTCGAGGTCAGGGCGATCTACAACGTGCCGGGATCGTGATCGCGTCGTATGACGGCTGCGGCAGCTTCTTCAGGTTTTCTAAACTGCCGCAACTGTCGCGTGTTGAAGCGATGCCGCTCTTCTTCTATCGTCGCCGGGATTTTCGGGGGATTTTCGGCATGCCCTTTCTGATTGCCGTACTTGGCTTGCTGGGAGCAGCGGCCATCTGGTGGTACCGGATGAAGGCCATGAACGAGGCCGCACGCGAGGTTGCCGACGTCGTCGGCCGCGTGCAAGGCAATATCCGCCGCAAGAAGCTGCGCAAGCAGGCGGCGCTCTCGCCGCTGACGGCGATCGACGATCTGGTCGTGGCCGCCGCGACGCTGATCACCGCGATCGTCGCCGAGGATGGCCCTATCCTGCCGCGGCGCGAAGCCGTCATTCGTGAAGTGATCTCGCAGATCGCGGCGAGTGCGAAGAAGACCGACGAGGCGGTCGTCTACGCCAAGTGGGCCGCCGCGCAGATCGACGACACGACGATCGTCATCGACAAGCTGGCGCCGTTCCTGCGCGAGCGCCTCGACCCTAGCGAAAGAGACGATCTGCTCAGGATGCTGAACCGCGTGGCGCAGGGCGGCGAGCAGAGTCTGCGGATCGCCGACCAGCGGATGCTGAGGTTGCGGCAGAAGCTGGGTTTTGAGGTGAACTAAACGCTTGGCATCATTGGCAGATCGCATGCCTTCATGAATAACCGAAACGCATCTCGCGTCGTCATCCTATGGCGGAGCAAGGAGCGAAGCGACGCGGCGCAGACCATAGGATCCATGCCGTGACCTCAGAGCGCTACGACGGTGCAGATTCTGCTCCGCTGCATTCCTCGGCTAAGGTCACGGCATGGATCCTTGGGTCTTCGCTCCGCTTCGCGTCGCTACGCCCAAGGATGACGAGGTTGGGAGGCTTCCGCCAATTGTGAGGCAGTCAGATCGCCTCGCCCTTCAATAACCTCGGCGTGTCGCCGGACAGGCCCGAGGCCTGGCGAATGAAGAAATCCTTGAGCTTCGGCATGCGCTCGACAAGACCGAGGCCGATGTCGCGCGCGGCGCGCAGCGGGCCGATGTCGTTGGAGAACAGCCGGTTCAGCACATCGGTGGTGATGCCCATCTGCAGCGTGTCGAAGCGCCGCCATTGCTGGTAGCGCTCAAGCACGTCGAGCGCGCCGATGTCCTGGCCGAGCCGGTCGGCCTCGACCACCACTTCGGCAAGCGCGGCGACATCCTTGAAGCCGAGATTGAGGCCCTGGCCGGCGATCGGGTGGATGCCGTGCGCGGCGTCGCCGGCGAGCGCGATGCGCGGCGCAACGAAGGCGCGGGCAAGGGTAAGGCCGAGCGGCCAGGCGCGCGGCTTGTCGGCGACGCGGATTTCGCCGAGCTTGAGCCCGAAGCGCTGCTCCAGCTCGTGCTCGAAGGCGAACTCGTCGCCCTCGACCAGCGTTTTGGCATCTTGCGCGCGCTCGACCCAGACGATCGAGGAGCGATTTGTGCCGTCCTTGTCGGGCTTCAGCGGCAAGGTGGCGAACGGGCCGGCCGGCAGAAAATGCTCTTCGGCGCGGCCGTTATGAGGACGTTCGTGGGCGACCGTGCAGACGATGCCGGACTGACCGTATTCCCATTTCACCGTCTTGATGCCGGCCATGTCGCGCAGCTTCGAATTGACGCCGTCGGCGGCGATCAGCAGCCGCGCCTTCAGCGCCGCGCCGTCGGCCAGATGCACGGTGATGCCGGCGCCGTTCGTGTCGAAAGCGCTGACGGCCATGCCTTCGATGATGTCGATGCCGAGCTTTTCGGCGCGCCGGCGCAGCGCCCCGTTCAGAACCCGGTTGGCGACCATATGCGCGAACGGCTCGCCGGGCGCCACCTCGCCGTCGAAGGTGAGGAACACCGGACGCACCGGATCGGCGGCGCGCGAATCGGTGATGATCATCTCGGTGATCGCCTGCGCCTCCGGCGCGATCTCGTCCCAGACGCCGAGCTGCTCCAGCATGCGGCTGGCCGCGGCGGCGATCGCCGAGGCGCGGCCGTCCTTCTGCCAGACGCCGGCGGGTGCCGCGTCGACAATGGCGACGGCAAGGCTCGGGCGCGCCTGCTTCAGCGAGACCGCTGCGGTCAGGCCGACATAGCCGGCGCCAGCCACCAGCACATCCAACGAGGCCGCGCCTGCTTCATTCGCCTTGCGGTCGACCATGGCACTCTCCTTTCGCGGCTTCCGGCCTGGGCTGCTGCCGTAGCGGCTTGACTGCCCGCCTGTCCTGTCCGAAACCCGCCATGGCACATCTTTTCAAGGACGTGGAATATGACAGCGGCCATGGACGAGCTTCTCGGCATTCTCGACCTCGAGCAGCTCGAACACAATCTGTATCGTGGTCGCAGCCCCAAGCTCGACTGGCAGCGCGTCTTCGGCGGCCAGACGATCGCCCAGGCGCTGGTCGCGGCGCAGCGCACGGTGGAGCCGGAGCGTCATGTGCATTCGCTGCACGGCTATTTCATGCGGCCCGGCGACACCAAGGTGCCGATCGTCTACGAGGTCGACCGCATCCGCGACGGCGGCTCCTTCACCACGCGCCGGGTGGTGGCGATCCAGCACGGGCAGGCGATCTTCTCGCTGGAGGCGTCCTTCCAGCAGGACGAGGTGGGGCTGGAGCATCAGCTGCCGATGCCGAGCGACGTGCCGGCGCCCGACACGCTTTTGTCGCAGCGCGAGCTGATCGGCAAGTTCGGCGAGGCGGTGCCGGAAGGCATCAGGCGCTACTGGGAGCGCGACCGGCCGATCGAGATGAAGCCGGTGATGCTGAAGCACTACACCAGCCGCGAGAAGTTAGAGCCGGAGCAGAACATCTGGATCCGTACCACCGGCCCGGTGCCGGAGGACCGCGCCACTCAAGCCGCCGTGCTTGCCTATCTCTCCGACATGACGTTGCTCGACACCTCGACCTTCGCGCACGGCCGCGCCATTTTCGACCGCGACATCCACGCGGCCAGCCTCGACCACGCGATGTGGTTCCACCGCAGCCATTCGCTGGACGACTGGATCCTCTACACGCAGGACAGTCCCTCCACGCAAGGCTCGCGCGGTTTCACGCGCGGATCGCTGTTCGCGCGCGACGGAACGCTGATCGCTTCGGTCGCCCAGGAAGGCCTCATCCGGCTGAAACGCTAAGCCGGCGTCGAGTTAACGCCCAGAAAGCAGGCATTTTCCAGATTTTGCCTATTTATTAATCAGGCCCTGTGGCGCCTGCGCGCACGATTGTTGTGCACGGACTGTTCATCCCTTTTGTTTACAACAGGTTAACACCCTGCCTCGGCAATTGGCACGAAGCTTGAATCCTGTCGGGCACTCTCCGGCTCTCCTCGGGATCGGTGAAGGTGTGCAAACGCGGGGGACCGCAACAGCAAAGGGTGAAACCTTATGAAAATCGTGATGGCAATCATCAAGCCGTTCAAGCTCGACGAGGTGCGCGAAGCGCTCACCGCCGTCGGCATCCAGGGCCTGACCGTCACCGAAGTCAAAGGCTACGGGCGTCAAAAGGGACATACGGAAATCTATCGCGGCGCGGAATACGCGGTGAGCTTCCTGCCCAAGATCAAGATCGAAGTCGCCGTCGGCGCCGACATGGTCGACAAGGCCGTCGAAGCCATCACGTCGGCCGCCAAGACCGGCCAGATCGGCGACGGCAAGATCTTCGTCTTCGGCATCGACCAGGCGGTACGCATCCGCACCGGCGAAACAGACACCGACGCGCTGTAAGGCGGCGACCAGCTATTCCAACGGAGAGTTCAATGAATATTCCTTCCACCTTGAAGACGACGGGACGCGCGGCCGCTTCGCTCGCTCTCGTAGCGCTCAGCACCGCCGCCGCCTTCGCGCAGGAGGCCGCGGCTCCGGCCGCGGCGCCGGCGCCCGCGCTCGACACCGGCAACACCGCCTGGATGCTGACCTCGACGGCGCTGGTGCTGATGATGACCATTCCGGGCCTGGCGCTATTCTACGGCGGCATGGTGCGCAAGAAGAACGTGCTCGCCACCATCATGCAGAGCTTCGCCATCACCTGCCTGGTGACGGTGCTGTGGTTCATGTTCGGCTATTCGCTCGCCTTCTCCGACGGCGGCGGCCTCAACAAGTTCGTCGGCGGCTTCTCGAAATTCTTCCACCACGGCATCACCACCGCGACGCTGTGGGCGCCGGGCGTGGCGAACATCCCCGAATTCGTCTTCTCGATGTTCCAGATGACGTTCGCCATCATCACCCCGGCGCTGATCGCCGGCGCCTTCGCCGAGCGCATGAAGTTCTCGGCACTGCTGATCTTCATGGGCCTGTGGCTGGTCTTCGTCTACGCGCCGATCGCCCATTGGGTGTGGGGCGGCGGCTTCCTTGGCGCTGCCGGCGTGCTCGACTTCGCTGGCGGCACGGTCGTCCACATCAATGCCGGCGTCGCCGGCCTCGTCTGCGCGCTCGTTCTCGGCAAGCGCGAGGGCTACGGCACCACCAACATGGCGCCGCATAACCTCGTCTATTCGGTGATCGGCGCCTCGCTGCTGTGGGTCGGCTGGTTCGGCTTCAACGCCGGTTCGGAGCTTGCAGCCGACGGCCTCGCCGGCGCCGCGATGATGAACACGCAAGTCGCCACCGCCGCCGCGGCGCTGGCCTGGATGTTCGCCGAATGGATCGTCGCCAAGAAGCCCTCGGTGCTCGGCATCATCTCGGGCGCCGTCGCCGGCCTGGTCGCGGTGACGCCGGCTTCCGGCTTCGTCAATCCGACCGGCGCCTTCATCATCGGCCTCATCGCCGGCGTCGTCTGCTACCTGTCGGCGGTCAAGCTCAAGCATGCGTTCGGCTATGACGACTCCCTCGATGCCTTCGGCGTTCACGGCGTTGGCGGTGTGGTCGGCGCGCTGCTCACCGGCGCGCTCGCCGATCCGGCGATCAACGCGCTCGGCAAGGACGCCTCGGTCGGCACGCAGGTCTACGGCATCGTCTTCACCATCCTGTGGACGGCGATCGCCACCTTCGTGATCCTCTTCATCGTCAAGGCGCTGGTCGGCCTGCGTCCGAGCAGCCAGGAAGAGGTCGAAGGCCTCGACGTCACCCAGCACGGCGAAGTGGTGCCGTAAGGCCGGGCCTTGCCAAAGGGGCCGGCGGATCCTCCTCCCGCCGGCCCGGATATCACCAAAGCCGCTGAGCGGTTCACTCCCAAGATCCCGTCGTGACGCTCTCAAAAGGGGCTCACGCCTTGAGGCCCGGAAAATTTTCCGGGCCTCTTTTTTTGGAAATCGGGTGCAAACGGGAGGCCATTTCCGACGCGATCACGTTCGCGTGATGCGCAAACGGGAAGAAACATAGGGCTTTCGGGTTCCGTACCGGGACTGCGACCGCCATCCTGGCGCTCGCCAAATATCAGGGAAGGAACCAACTAATGAACTTCAAGAATATCTTCCTGGGAGCAATGGCTCTGTCGATGGTCAGCGGCGTTGCACTTGCTGGCGCTCTCGACGAGCCTGACAATATGGCCCCGTTCTTCACCGATTCCAGCATGAAGACGATGAAGCCCGAGGCCGATTTCAAGGCGGCCTGGGCTGCGACCGCGAAGGACAAGCAGGACATGATGATGAAGGAGTGCCAGGACGCGGCGATGAGCAAGCCCCACGCCGAATTCTGCGCCAGCCTGATGCAGTATGCCGGTCACAAATAATTTGCGGAAGGTCGGGTCCGGACGGGCCTGATCGTTTTCGTCGTTGCCAATCAGGGATGGCGGGCTTCGCGGCCCGCCATTTCCTTTCTGCGAGGCACCTGGTGAAAGGCCATGGTTAATGCGGCCTTAACCTTCCCACCGATAGTCTGGCGTTCGAATCTGCCGGAGTGCGTCATGCGCCCGGCCAGGCAACGACTTACGGGGAAGAAGCATGCGTTCAGGCGCTTCAGCACCGCTCGCGCTGACCGATACGGGGCACGGCATCCAGGCGTTCGCGCGCCGGCAGGTCGGACGGCTGGCCGGCGCCGGCCTTTTCGTGTTCACCGCGTTCGGCGTCGCCAGCCTGGCCACCTGGAACGTCGCCGACCCGAGCTTCTCGCACGCCACCAACAACATCGTCACCAACGCCATGGGCTATGCAGGCGCGGTGTTTTCCGACCTCGCCATGCAGTTCTTCGGCCTTGCCGCGGTCGCCGGCCTGGTGCCGGCGGTGATCTGGGGTTTTCTCCTCTTCTCCGCGCGGGGCGTCGACAGGCTGCCGAAGCGCGGGCTTGCCTGGTTCGGCTTCGCGCTGCTTGCCGCGGCGATCGCCGGCTGCGTCACGCCGCCCAACACCTGGCCGCTGCCGACCGGCCTGGGCGGTGTCTTCGGCGACATGGTGCTGAAGATCCCGGGCATCGCCGTCGGCGGCTATCCGAAGGGTCTTTTCGCCAGCATCATCACCGTTGTGCTTGCAGCACCCGCCCTGTGGCTGTTCGCCTATGGCTCGGCGCTGATCTCGCGCAAGAACGGCTTTGCCGTCATGGATCGCGCCGCCGGGCCTGATCCGCGCGAGCAGGACGAATTGCTGTTCGACGAGGATGAGGACGAGGGCGACGAAGGCATTCTTGCGCTCGGCGCCATCACCCATTGGTGGCTGTCGTTCCGTGCCTGGATGCACCGCCGCGCCGCGCGCCGCAGGCAGGAGCGCGACGAGTTCGAGCCTCAGATGGAGCCGCGCGCCAGCGCCTGGCGACGCGCCGCCGAACGGGTCGAATCGGCCGAGTATGCCGAGGCCAGGATGAGCCCTGGCGGGCGGGCCCGCGTCGAGCCGGAATTCTTTGCCGCCATGGTCAACGACCGCAGCGCTTCGGTCGATCCCGTCGATGACGACGTCTTCGACGACGAAGAGGCCGATTTCGACGACGAGGAGCCTGTCCAGCGCCGCGCCAATGTGCGCAACTTCCGATCCGACGCGGCGACCCGTGTGGCAGCCCCGGCGCCGCGCCCGGTGCAGGGCGCGCGCGTCCAGCGCGAGGCGCAGACCTCGCTGATCGGCTCCGGCACGTTCGAGATGCCGTCGCTGCATTTCCTGTCCGAGCCGAAGAACGTGGCGAAGGACCCGAGCCTGTCGAAGGATGCGCTGGAGCAGAACGCAAGGCTGCTCGAAGGCGTGCTCGAGGACTTCGGCGTCAAGGGCGAGATCATCCATGTCCGCCCGGGTCCGGTCGTCACGCTCTATGAGCTCGAACCCGCGCCCGGTATAAAGTCCTCACGCGTCATCGGCCTCTCCGACGACATCGCCCGCTCGATGAGCGCGATCGCCTGCCGTGTCGCCGTCGTGCCCGGCCGCAACGCCATCGGCATCGAGCTGCCCAATGCCAAGCGCGAGACGGTCTATCTCAGGGAGATCATGGCCAGCCGCGACTTCGAGACGACCAAGGCCAAGCTGGCGCTGGCGCTCGGCAAAACAATCAACGGCGAGGCGGTAATCGTCGACATCGCCAAGATGCCGCACGTGCTGGTGGCCGGCACCACCGGCTCGGGCAAGTCGGTCGCCATCAACACCATGATCCTGTCGCTGCTTTACCGGCTGACGCCGCAGGAATGCCGGCTGATCATGATCGACCCGAAGATGCTCGAGCTCTCGGTCTATGACGGCATCCCACATCTGCTCACGCCCGTCGTCACCGATCCGAAGAAGGCGGTGGTGGCGCTGAAATGGACCGTGCGCGAGATGGAGGACCGCTACCGCAAGATGTCCAAGGTCGGCGTGCGCAACATCGACGGTTTCAACGCGCGCGTCAGCCAAGCCGAGAAGAAGGGCGAAAAAATCTCGCGCACCGTGCAGACCGGCTTCGACCGCCAGACCGGCGAGGCGATCTACGAGACGGAGGATCTCGACCTCGAGCCGATGCCCTATATCGTCGTCATCATCGACGAGATGGCCGACCTGATGATGGTGGCCGGCAAGGACATCGAAGGCGCGGTGCAGCGCCTGGCGCAGATGGCGCGCGCCGCCGGCATCCATGTCATCATGGCGACGCAGCGCCCATCGGTCGATGTCATCACCGGCACGATCAAGGCCAACTTCCCCACCCGCATCTCCTTCCAGGTGACGTCGAAGATCGACAGCCGCACCATTTTGGGCGAGCAGGGTGCCGAGCAGCTACTCGGCATGGGCGACATGCTCTACATGGCCGGCGGCGGCCGCATCCAGCGCGTCCACGGCCCCTTCGTCTCGGACGACGAGGTCGAGCGGATCGTCGGGCATCTCAAGCTGCAGGGCGTGCCCGAATATCTCGACGCCATCACCGAGGACGACGAGGACGACGATGAGGAAGGCGGCTCCTCGGGCAGGAGCTCCGGCGGTGGTGGCGGCAATTTCGAGGATTCCGACGACCCCTACGACCAGGCGGTGGCGGTGGTGCTGCGCGACGGCAAGGCCTCGACCAGCTACATCCAGCGCCGGCTCGGCATCGGCTACAACCGCGCCGCCTCGATCATCGAGAAGATGGAGAAGGAAGGCATCGTCGGCCCGGCCAACCACGCCGGCAAGCGCGAGATCCTCGTTCCCACCGAGGAGGACAAGTTCTAGGGTCTGGTGGCCCGTCGATCCGGCCGGCGGGCAACTTTGAACCTTCCGGCGCGTTCACGCGACGAAGCGCCGAGTGATCTGCCAAACTTAGGCCTAACTGGGGGTCCAGAGACTTCAGACCCAAGACGAACCACAGGAAGTGACCGGCATGAAGACCCTGACAGATTTCGCCCCAGCCCGCCGGCAGGTGCTCGGCCTTGGCCTGGTGCTCGCGGGAGCCGCGGCCATCAACGTCGTGCCCGGCTTCCAGCTCCTGGCCCAGGCGCAGGCCGCGATTCCGCCGGCGGCGCAAAAGATCGCCGACCACTTCTCCTCGGTCAAATCGATGAGCGGCGAGTTCGTGCAGTTCGGCCCGAAGGGCGAGCAGACCGGCGGCAAGTTCTTCCTCGAACGCCCCGGCAAGATCCGCTTCAACTACGACGGATCGTCGAATTTCCGGGTGATCTCCGACGGCAAATCGGTCGTCATCCTCAACAAGAAGCTCAACACCTCAGACCTCTATCCGCTGTCGAAGACGCCTTTGAAGCTGTTGCTCGACGACAGGATCGACCTGTCCGGCGGGCGCGTGAAGGCCGTCAAGGAAGAGGACGACCTCACCACCATCCAGCTGTCCGACAAGTCGGTGTTCGGCAATGCCCGGATCACCATGATGTTCGATCCCAAGAGCTACGAGCTGCGCCAGTGGACGATCACCGACGCGCAGGGCAAGGACACGACGGTGATGATCTTCAACGTCAAGGAAGGCGTCTCAATCCCGCCCGACACCTTCGCCATCGACTATACGGCGAACCGCGAGCTGAATACCAAGACAAGATAGCTTGCTTCGTCTTGGGTAGCCTTGCGAGCGTTGGCGAGCGCTGACCTCGGCAATTGTCGCCCAGCTTGTTTTTACGGCGCGCGGCTGGCAGTAGTTCGGCGACTTACCCCGTCCCGGACCTCGCCGCATGCCTTTCACCGTCGCCACCTGGAACATCAACTCCGTGCGCCTGCGCATGCCGATCGTCGAGCGGCTCTTGAAAGAGCATGCGCCCGACGTGCTCTGCCTGCAGGAGACCAAGGTCCCGGACGAGCTTTTTCCCGAAAAGGCCTTCCGCAAGGCCGGCTACGAGCACATCCTTTTCCACGGCCAGAAGGGCTACCACGGCGTCGCGACAGTGGCGCGCCGCCCGATCGAGCTGGTCGAGAAGCGACGCTTCTGCGAGATCGAAGACAGCCGCCATCTGTCGGTCAAGGTTCAGGCCGGCGACAGGTCGATCCTGCTGCATAATTTCTATGTGCCAGCCGGTGGCGACGAGCCCGATCCCGTCATCAACCGCAAATTCCGGCACAAGCTCGATTTCGTCGCCGAGATGAACGGCGTTCCGGCGAGCCAGGACGAGGTATCCGCCTCGATCCTGGTCGGCGACCTCAACATCGCGCCGCAGGAGCACGACGTCTGGTCGCACAAGCAGCTGCTCAACGTCGTCAGCCACACGCCGGTCGAGACGTTAAATTTCGAGGCGATGCGGCAGGCCGGCGGCTGGGTCGACCTGATGCGGCTCAACATGCCCGCCGAGCAAAAACTCTACACCTGGTGGAGCTATCGCGCGAAGGACTGGGAAGCCTCCGATCGCGGCCGCCGGCTCGACCATGTCTGGTCATCGGCCAATCTGGTGCCGAGCTTTGCCGGCTACGAGATCCTGAAGGTCGCGCGGGGGTGGGAAAAGCCGTCGGACCACGTGCCAGTGATCGCGAAGTTTGATTTGGAGTAGCTTTGCCTTCGTCCCGGGACAAGGAGCGAGCGACGCTTCCCTACCAATCGCTGAGCTTGGTATCCGCGGTATATTCCTGGCCCTCGATATCCTTCACCACGGCCTGGCCGCAGCGCATCGACTTGGTCGTCTTGTCATAGGCATAGGTCGGCGAGCCGAACAGGTGCCAGCCCTTGTTCAGGGCCGCCGTCACCTTGTGGCAGAAGCTGGCATCGTCCGGACCGGACAGAAAGCGGTAGAGTTTCATGTTGCAACCTTGTGGTGAATCCCAGCGCATCATGCGCCGATGATTGCGGCCTTCGCCAGAAGTTTCGCGGCCTCGGCCAGATGCAGCCGCTCGACCATGCGGCCGTCCAGCGCAATGACGCTTTTGCCGGCATTTTCGGGCCGTGAGAACGCCTCCCTGATCGCGCGCGCCCAGGCCAGCGTCTCGGGCGACGGCGCAAAGGCGCGGTTCGCCGGCTCGATCTGCGCGGGATGGATCAGCGACTTGCCGTCAAAACCCATGGCGGCCGCCTCGGTGCATTCGCGGGCAAACCCGTCCAGGTCGCGAAAGTCGTTGGCGACGCCGTCGATCACGTCGAGGCCGCCGGCGCGGGCGGCCAGCACCAGCTGCATCAGCCATGGCATCAGGTAGCGACGGTCGGTCGAGATACCAGTTGCCTTCACCAGATCGTTCGTTCCGGCAACAAAACAAGCAAGGCGTGAAGCCGGATCGCGGCCGAGCTCGGCGATGGCGCCGATGTTGAGCAGGGCCTTGGGCGTCTCGATCATCGCCCACAGTTTTACTGTGTCGAGCGCAAAATTGTCGTCGAGCAGGTCGCCGGCCTCGAGGATGTCGCGCGGCGTGCCAATCTTGGGCAAAAGGATGCCGTCGGGCTCTGCCTTGGCTAAGACTAAAAGGTCGTCAATGCCCCATTCGGATGCGAGCGGATTGACGCGCACCACCATCTCGCGACGCCGTTCGGCGCGCGCGGCCAGAACGCCTGCAAGCTTGTCGCGTGCGGAAACCTTGTCCGCGGGTGCCACGCCATCCTCGAGGTCGATGATGACCGCGTCGCAGGCCAAGGACGGGATCTTGGCGAGCGCCTTGTCGTTCGAAGCCGGCACATAAAGTACCGAGCGGCGCGGGCGGTAAGTTTCGCTGGTCATGGCCGATCTATGCCGGCTGCCGGTGGGGGAGGCAAGTGCGCAGGCAATCGCCCGACTTGCGTTGGAGACCAGCTAATCGCCGAGATCGGCGCCGCCCCTCATCGCCCTGCCGGGCACTCCTCCCCGCATAGTGACTGGGAGAAGGGCTTGCCGCAACCTCGGCGCCCTTGTTGCGACGTAATTAGCGAAACCGGCGATGACAGCACCCCTCTCCCCATCACTATACGGGGAGAGGATGCCGGCAGGCAGGTGAGGGGCAGCGCTAGCCTCAAGCGATTCGCTCCTGCACGAAATCTGCAAATCAATGCGGAAAACCTCCTCCAATCCGCCCCGAGCTTTTCGCGTCCGCCGGTGAAACAGGTGGCATGCGAACACTCGGAAACCACCGCTGGTCCCTGCCGCGCCGGCTGCGCAATGACGGCTGGTGGCTCGTCGAGCCGTATAGGCTGCGCCCCACGGCGAGCATTCTGCCCTTCGTCCCGAGATCGCGGCATGCCGTCCGGACGGCCGTGCGGATGGGAGCCCGGCCATGACGCTCTCCGCCATTCTGCTGCGCGCTCTCGACAAGCGCGGCGCGGTTGCCCGAGCGGTTTGTCGTTTTCACGGAAACGCGGAACCGCTCCATCTCCTTGTTTGACGCAATTCCGGCCCGAAAACCGTTCAAACTTTTCCCGGAATTGCTCTAATCCTGCCGTCACCGAACCGGGCCGCTGATTCCATGCCGCACAACATCCTCGTCGCCGACGACGATCCGCACATTCGCGAGATCATCTGCTTCGCGCTGGAAAAGGCCGGCATGACGACGCTTGCCGTCGCCGACGGCGCCGCCGCCCTGCAGGCGGTCGAGCGCCAGGCGCCCGACCTCATCGTGCTCGACATCGGCATGCCGGAGATGGACGGGCTGGAGGTCTGCCGCAGGCTGCGCCAGCGCTCCGATGTGCCGGTGCTGTTCCTGTCCGCGCGGGATGAGGAAATCGACCGCATCCTGGGTCTGGAAATGGGCGGCGACGACTATGTGACAAAGCCGTTCAGCCCGCGCGAGCTGGTCGCCCGCGTCAATGTCATCCTGCGGCGCGCGCGTCCTGCGCCGGTGCAGGAAGCGAGCGACCGGCAGTTCGCGCATGGCAGGCTCACGCTTGTTCCGGCCAGCCATGCGGCGAGCTTCGACAGCAAGCCGCTGGTGCTGACGGCCATCGAGTTCGCCATCGTCAAGGGCTTTCTCGCCCGCCCGCTTCACGTGCTTGGCCGCGACGCGGTGATGGCCAATGCCTATCAATCGAACATCCATGTCTCCGAGCGCACCGTCGACAGCCACATCCGCAACATCCGCGCCAAGCTCGCGGCCGTCGGCTGCGTGGATGCGATCGAGACCGTGCATGGCGTCGGCTTCCGGCTCGGCCGATGCGGTGGTTGAGCAAGGAAAGATGGCGGCCGCGGCTCGCCACCGTCGTCGTCGCCATCCTGATCGTGGTGATGGCGCTGCCGCTGGTCGGGCTGTTCTTCTTCCGGCTCTATGAGAACCAGCTGATCCGCCAGACCGAGGGCGAGCTCATCGCGCAGGGCGCGGTCGTCGCCGCCGTCTATGCCGAAGCGGTGCGCGCCGCCGGCATTGCCCAGGAAAAGCTGGGGCCGCCGATACCGGCGCAGTCGTCCAACTCCCTCGACTATCCCTACGAGCCGATCGAGCCGCGTCTCGACCTTGCCTCCGAGTCTGTCATGCCGACGCGCCCGAACGCCCTTCCCGCGACGGCCGATCCGGCCTTCGCGGCCATCGGCGCGCGGCTCGACGGGATTCTCGACGAGACGCAGAAGACGACGCTCGCCGGCTTCCGGCTGCTCGACCCGCATGGCGTGGTGATTGCCGGCGGCGGTGAGGTGGGCTTGTCGCTCGGCCAGGTCGAGGAGGTGCGGCGGGCGCTCGCGGGCAGCTACGCAAGCGAGCTCCGCTTAAGGGTCCCCGACCAGCCGCCGCCGCCGCTTTATTCGGTGAGCCGCGGTACCAAGGTGCGTGTCTTCGTGGCCATGCCCGTGGAGGTTGGGGCCAGGGTCGCGGGCGTGGTCTACCTCTCGCGAACACCGAACAACATCGTCAAGCATCTCTATGGCGAGCGCGGCAAGGTCACGCTCGCGGCGATCGCCATTCTCGGCGGCACGCTGCTGATCGCGCTGGTGTTCATCCGCACGGTCAGCCGGCCGATCTATGCGCTGATCGACCGGACAAAACGCATCGCCGCCGGCGATCGCGAGGCGATGCGGCCGCTCGCCCATCACGGCACGCGCGAGATGGCGGCGCTGTCGGCCGCCTTCCTCGACATGGCGCAAAAACTGCAAGCGCGCTCCGACAGCATCCAGACCTTCGCCACCCACGTCTCGCACGAGCTGAAATCGCCTCTGACGGCGATCCAGGGCGCGGCCGAGCTGCTCAGGGATTCCGGCGGGACCATGGACGAGGCCGAGCGGCGGCGCTTCTCCAACAACATCGTCACCGACGCGGGGCGGCTCAATCTACTGGTGCGCCGGCTGCTCGAACTGGCGCGCGCGGAAAACCTGGCGCCGAGCGGCGCAAGCACGACGCTCGGCGCGGCGCTGGCGCTGCTGCCGGTCGACACCAGACTGGAGGTGCGCATCGAGGCCGGCGGCGATATTGGCCTCGGCATCTCCGGCGAGAATCTCGCGATCGTGCTCGCCAATCTCATCGACAATTCGGCGCGGCATGGCGCGAAGCAGGTGACGATCGGCGCCGAAAGGACTGGCGAAAGAGCGGCCATCCATGTCGGCGACGACGGCGACGGCATTTCGGCCAGCAACCGCGCAAAAGTGTTCGAGCCGTTCTTCACCACAAGGCGCGAGGCCGGCGGCACCGGCATGGGGCTCGGCATCGTGCTGGCCCTCCTGAAAGCGCATGATGGCACGATAACGCTGGTTGACTCCGCACGCGGCACGCGCTTCGAGATCAATTTGCCGGTCGCGTGAGGACCGGCGGATCGGAGAGACAAGTGCGCTACGACATCGTCATCATCGGCGGGGCCATCGTCGGTTCCTCGGTCGCCTATTATTTGCGCGAGGAGGGCTTCACCGGCTCGATCGCGCTGATCGAGCGCGATCCGCAATTCTCCCATGCGGCGACGACGCTGTCCTGCGCCTCGATCCGCCAGCAATTCTCTATTCCCGAAAACATCCGCCTGTCGCAGTTCACGCTGAAACTGTTCCGGCGGCTGAAGGAAACTTTTGGCGCCGACGCCGATATCGGCTTCCGCGAGGGCGGCTATCTGATCCTTGCTGGCGAAGCCGGGCTGCCGATCCTCAAGGCCAATCACGAGGCGCAGATCGCCGAAGGCGCCGACATTGTTCTCGAGGACGCCGATCAGCTGACGCGCCGCTTCCCCTGGCTGTCGGCCGAAGGCATCTCAGCCGGCGCCTATGGCCGCACCGGCGAGGGCTGGTTCGACGCGCATGCGATGCTGATGCTGTTCCGCAAGGTGCTGCGCGAGAAGAAGATCGATTTCATCACCGCCTCGGTCACCGGTGTCGCGCGCCAGGGCAACCGCGTCACCGGCGTGAGCCTCGACAACGGCGAGACGCTGGAAGCCGGCATCATCGTCAACGCCGCCGGCCCGAACGCCGGCAAGGTTGCGGCTTTTGCCGGGCTCGAGCTGCCGGTCGAGCCGCGCAAGCGCAACGTCTTCGTCTTCGAGGCGCGCGAGAAATACGCCGACATGCCGCTGCTGGTCGATCCCTCCGGCATCTACGTGCGGCCGGAAGGCTCGGTCTACATCACCGGCGGCGCCGAGCCGGAGGAAGGCGATTGCGCACCCGACCCCAGGGATTTCGAGGTCCACTGGCCACTGTTCGAGGAGGTGATCTGGCCGGTGCTCGCCACCCGCATCCCCGCCTTCGAGGCGATCAAGCCGACGCGCGCCTGGGTCGGGCACTACGACTACAACACGCTCGACCAGAACGCGGTGATAGGCCCGCACCCGGAGGTCGAGAACTTCCTCTTCGCCAACGGCTTTTCCGGTCACGGCCTGCAGCAGGCGCCGGCGGTCGGCAAGGCGCTGTCGGAGCTCATCGTGCATGGCGGCTACCGGACGGTGGATTGCACGGCGTTCGGCTACGGGCGCGTGGCGGAAGGGCGGGCGTTCCGGGAGCTGAATGTGATTTGAGGCAGCTTCGGCGGAACAACGCGTTCTGTCGAGTTCCCGCCCACCTCCCTCTGGCCTGCCGACATCTCTTTATAGCCTAAGCTGCTATCAGCCTTCCTGCATAAGCTTGCAGCCATCCCAGCACGCGCGCCCATCCCTCGGCATGCTCGGCCGCCGCATCCGGGAAGCCGGCGAAGCCGCCATGGCAGACGGTGAGCAGCGTGCCGCTGGTGGTCGGCTCCAGCAGATAGGCGACCGTCGTTTCGTGACGGCCAAGCGTCGGATGGTCCCAGTCATAGCGCCTCGTCTGCACGATCCTTCGCGGCGTCTTGACCTCGAGAACTCTCCCTCCGCCGGCAGCCGCCTGCCGTCGGTAGTCCTCACCGTGACGCTCCAGCGGCCGCCGACGCGAAGATCGACGGTCCAGCCGGTCATGCGATAGGTGTCGGCGGAACCCCACCAGCGCTCGACTTCATCCGTGACGAGCGCGGCGAAGACTTGCTCCGTCGGGGCGAGGATTTCGGCCGAGGCCATAACCGTCTCGCCATTCGTGATGGCCTGCGGCAAGGAATATCCCATCATCATTTCGGGCTCCCCAGTGATTGTTTCGTATCTGAAACGAAGCTTCAGCCCTTTGATGGCGGGCGCTCGAAACCCTTGCCGGTTTCGAGCAGGCTCTTGAGGCTGGACAGCACCAGCGGCCAGCCCTTGGCGACGTTTGCGATCAGCTTGTGCGGGCCATCGGCCTCATGGGTGACGGCAAGTTTCATCATGTCGCCGTCCTGCTCGATCGTGAAGGTGCAGCGCGTGTAGCCGTCTTCCTTGACCTCGGGCATCCACTCGTTGCGCCATTTGATGACCAGGCGCCTTGGCGGGTCGATTTCCAGGATCTCGCCCGAGTCGGCAACGCGCCCGTCGGGCAGGATCAGCTTCCAGCTCGAGCCGACTTTCCAGTCGCTCTCCTGGTAGGAGCAGAGGAAAAACTGCCGGTTGAACTCCGGATCGGTCAGCGCCGTCCAAAGTTTTTCGGGCGTGGTGCGGATGTAGGTAACGTAGACGAAGCTGTTGTCGCTCACGGCTCTTCCCTTTCAAGTCGTTTCTTCAGGTCGCTCAATGCATCCAGCCGATGGCGCTCGAACTTGCCGATCCAGCGCTCGGCGATCTCGTTGATCGGAACGGGATTGAGGTAGTGCTCCTTTTCCCGGCCCCGGCGGACCGTGGTGACGAGGTTCGCCTCCTCGAGAATCGCCAGGTGCTTGGTCACCGCCTGGCGCGTCATGTCCATCCGCTCGCACAGCGCGTTCAGCGTCTGCCCGTTCCTGGCATAGAGGCTGTCCAGCAATTGCCGGCGGGTCGGGTCGGCCAAAGCGCGAAAGACGGCATCCATGCTCATGGCTTTAATATGCAACCATTTGGTTGCATGTCAAGACGCGACTGCGCATTTCCATGGCCCAGACCAAGGCCAGCGGAACAGCCGTCTTTCAATTGCCCGACGCTTTGTGTAAACGGTGCCTCAGCAATCCCCGCAGAACGGGCAGGACCATGGACAAATTCACCAAGCTCACCGGCGTCGCCGCACCCATGCCGATCGTCAATGTCGATACCGACATGATCATCCCGAAGGATTATCTGAAGACGATCAAGCGTACCGGGCTTGGCACCGGCCTGTTCGCCGAGATGCGCTACAAGGACGACGGCTCGGAGAACCCGGATTTTGTGCTCAACAAGCCGGCCTACCGCAAGGCGCAGATCCTGGTCGCCGGCGACAATTTCGGTTGCGGCTCGAGCCGCGAGCATGCGCCCTGGGCGCTGCTCGATTTCGGCATTCGCTGCGTCATCTCGACCTCGTTCGCCGACATTTTCTATAACAACTGCTTCAAGAACGGCATCCTGCCGATCACGGTCAGCCCGGAAGACCTCGACAAGCTGATGGACGATGCCTCACGCGGCTCCAACGCGACCCTGTCGATCGATCTCGAGGCCAAGGAGATCCGCGGCCCGGATGGCGGCGTGGTCACGTTCGACCTCGACGACTTCAAGCGCCACTGCCTGCTGAACGGCCTCGATGACATCGGGCTGACCATGGAGAAGGCCGGCGCCATCGCGTCCTTCGAGAAGAAGAACGCCGAGCTGCGCCCCTGGGCCTGAGCGGTCCGGCCTGCACGGATAGAGCAATTCCAGGAAAAGCGGTAGCAGTTTTCCGTCCGGGATTGCGTAAAATACTTGGCGACTGGAGTGGAGGGACAGTCATGGCACGCTTGCTTCTGGCCGGCGCCTCGGCG
The DNA here is from genome assembly GCF_003863365.1 of Mesorhizobium tamadayense. Classification (GTDB taxonomy): domain Bacteria; phylum Pseudomonadota; class Alphaproteobacteria; order Rhizobiales; family Rhizobiaceae; genus Mesorhizobium; species Mesorhizobium tamadayense. The sequence continues at coordinate 94,772 of NZ_RQXT01000011.1, forward strand.
GCGATCCTTCTGGCGGTGACCGGCGCCAATGCGCAGACCACCGCGCCTGCTACGCTGCAGGCGCCCGCGGCGTCTGACCAGCCGGCCGCCGACCAGGGCGTGACCGACCAGGGATCGGGCAGCGACGACCAGGCCGCGTCGGACGAGGAAAAGCAGGCGCCGATCCCGTTCGAGGGCGGCCAGCTCACCATCACGCAGCCGGAGCAGGACGGCGAGAAGGTGCTGGCCTATGACGGCAAGCAGCTCGCCAGCAATTACGACGTCTTCTTCGACAAGTTGGTCAAGATCGGCGACGTCAACGTGGCGCTGGTCGATGTCGGCGACGGCGGCAACCAGTGCGGCCCGGCCAAGGTGATCGTCTGGAAGCCGAAGGACGGCGAGATCCAGACCACCGTAGTCGAGCAGGACGAATGCGGCGCGCCGCCGGCGGCTGTCTCCGACAGCGCCATCTATTTCGTGCCCTATCTTCTGCCCGGCGATTCCAAGCCGGCGCTGCAGTGGTCGCCCACCACCGGGCTGACGACTTCTGGAGAGCTCACCTACACGCCCGAACCCGGCACCGATTGGAAGGATGTCGATCCGTCGAAATACGACAACATCGTCGACGCCTTCCACAACGAGGCCGTCTACAAGGCGGCCGAGGCGCTGCTCGGTAAGGGCATGCCCGACATGGCAACCAGCCTGCTGGTCGGCGGCGGCACCGAAAAGACGGCCTCCGGCGCCTTCTACGCCAGCGGCTGCGTGCCGCATGACTGCGGCGGCAATGACGGCTTCATGGCGGTCGACCCGGTCAAGCACAAGGTCTATTTCGCCCGCCGCGGCGACAATGGCGAACCGGATGCTTGGCCGGACGTGAAGAGCTGGCCGGATGACATCAAGAAGGTGCTGGACGAGGCGCAGGGGTCGGGGAATTAGGGTTGCGGGCGGTGAACAAAACTGTTCCGCCGCGATCCTTCCCACCCCCTCTGCCCTACCGGGCATCTCCCCCGCAAGGGGGGAGATCGGTCGTCACGCCGACTTTCGCCAATCTTCAACGTCGCAAGGATGGCAGCCCGCCGAAGCTGCCAATCTCCCCCCTTGCGGGGGAGATGGCCGGCAGGCCAGAGGGGGGTGCTGTCCCGCCGACATCAACCGCTTTGGCCCATGGTCAGCCCTGCCTTTTCCGCGCAAAATGCCGGCAACGACCGCGAGGCCCCCATGCGCACACTCATCTCCACCGGCTCGCCCTTCGAAAAGACCGCCGGCTATTCGCGCGCCGTCGTGCAGGGCGACTGGTGTTTCGTGTCGGGAACGACCGGCTACGACTATGCCACCATGACCATGCCGGAAACGGTCGAGGCGCAGACGCGCAATTGCCTCGCGACCATCGCCAAGGCTTTGGCCGACGGCGGCTTCGAGATGGCCGATGTGGTGCGCGCGCACTATTACATCACCGACCAGGCCTATGTTGACGTTGTCTTTCCGATCCTAGGCGAGACGTTCGGCGACATCCGTCCGGCAGCAACGATGATCGTCTGCCAGCTCAACAAGCCGGAAATGAAGATCGAGATCGAGGTGACGGCGCTCAGGCGAACGGCTTGATGCATGTCGCCCCAAAGTGCGAACTGCTGGGGGACAACAACATGCATAGGTCAAGGATCGGCGCATGGTGAAGGTCGGGCGCATTGTCGCCAACATCGAAACGCCCGACGTCGCGGCGGCGAAACGCTTCTATCAAGACGTCCTCGGCCTCGATCTGCTCATGGATATGGGCTGGATCGCCACTTACGGCTCGCAGAACAAAATGACCATCCAGGTCAGCTTCATGGCGCAGGGCGGTTCGGGCACTCCGGTGCCGGATCTCTCGATCGAGGTCGACGACGTCGACGCGGCGCTCGATGCCATGAAAAGCGCCGGCTTCACCATCGAATACGGCCCCGCCGACGAACCCTGGGGCGTGCGGCGCTTCTTTGTGCGCGACCCGTTCGGCCGGCTGGTCAACATTCTCTCGCATCGGTAGGTGCGCTGCACGTCTCCTTTGAGACGCCGGCGGGACAGCACCCCCTCTGTCCTGCCGGACATCTCCCCCGCAAGGGGGGAGATTGGCAGTTTCGGCGCTGCGCCCAATTCTGCGGCGTTGGAGATTAGCGAAAACGGCGGCGACGTCCGATCTCCCCCCTTGCGGGGGAGATGCCCGGCAGGGCAGAGGGGAGGTGCGAAGGATCTCGGCGCTCGTAACCCTTGCACCCAGCCCGCTTGGCGTTTAGCAAGGCCGCGGTTCACAAACTTTCCCGGGACGTTCTCCATGGCTTCGAAAAATCTCTTCCTGCTCGCCGGCGACGGCATCGGCCCCGAGGCCATGGCCGAGGTGAAGAAGCTGATCGCCGCCATGAACGCCAAGCTCGGCAGCGGCTTTGCCACCGACGAGGGGCTGGTCGGCGGATCAGCCTACGATGCGCATGGCGCGGCGATCTCCGATGCCGACATGGCAAAGGCTGTTGCCGCGGACGCAGTGCTGTTCGGCGCGGTCGGCGGGCCGAAATGGGACAAGGTGCCCTACGAGGTGCGCCCCGAGGCCGGCCTGCTGCGCCTGCGCAAGGATATGGAGCTGTTCGCCAACCTGCGCCCCGCGATCTGCTATCCGGCGCTCGCGGCCTCCTCCTCGCTCAAGCGGGACGTGATCGAAGGCCTCGACATATTGATCGTGCGCGAGCTCACCGGCGGCGTCTATTTCGGCGAGCCGAAAGAGATCATCGATCTCGGCAACGGCCAGAAGCGCGGCATCGACACGCAGGTCTACGACACGTTCGAGATCGAGCGCATCTCGGGCGTCGCCTTCGAGCTCGCGCGGACACGCAAGAACCACGTCACCTCGATGGAAAAGCGCAACGTCATGAAGTCGGGCGTGCTGTGGAACGAGGTGATCACCCAGACCCACAAGGCCAGATACAGCGACGTCAAGCTCGACCACATGCTGGCCGATGCCGGCGGCATGCAGTTGGTGCGCTGGCCAAAACAGTTCGACGTCATCGTCACCGACAATCTGTTCGGCGACATGCTGTCGGATGTTGCGGCGATGCTAACCGGCTCGCTCGGCATGCTACCGTCGGCCTCGCTCGGCGCGCCGGACGCCAAGACCGGCAAGCGCAAGGCACTCTATGAGCCGGTGCATGGCTCGGCGCCCGATATCGCCGGCCAGGGCATCGCCAACCCGATCGCGATGATCGCCTCCTTCGCCATGTGCCTGCGCTATTCCTTCGGCATGGTGGCCGAGGCCGACAAGCTCGAAGGCGCGATCGCCGCGGTGCTCGACGACGGCCTGCGCACCAAGGACATCATGTCCGAGGGCATGACCGAGGTAGGCACGACCGAGATGGGCGACGCCATCATCGCCAAGTTCCTGGGCTGATCCCCAATGGCTGATGAGGTGGCGGTCGACGTCCGCTGGGCGACGACCGACGATGCCGAGGCGCTCGCCACCGTGCTTTGCGACATGGCGGCGCACTACCGACAGGCGCCGCTCGATCACGGCCATGCGACGGCCACAGCGCGCCAGTGGCTCGGCGACGAAAGCCCGGCCTATCCGCATTTCGCGCTGGCCTTTGCGGGGAGCGAGGTGGCCGGCCTGGCATCGGTCGCGATCGCGCATCCCGGCATCGATCTCGAGCGGCTGATGTTTTTGAAAGACCTGTTCGTGCGAAACAGCGCCCGAAACAAGGGCGTCGGCCGAGAGTTGATCGGCTTTCTCGCCAATCATTGCGCCGGTAAGGGCATCGGCCGCATCGATCTGACGACCGAAGATTGGAACGAGAGCGCGCTGCGTTTCTATAATCGTCTCGGCGCCGAGCGCCACGGCCAGAAGATCTTCCTCAGGCTGTCGGGGGCGGCGCTCAAGAAGATCGCTAGAACCTGACGCCTGCCGGCACCGGTCCCCACTTGTTGTCGCCGCCCTGGGTCGGGATCAGCGCGAAGACCAGGGTGGCGAGCCCGCCGACATAGGGCAGGAAGCAGAGGATCGCGAGCCAGCCGGTCAGGCCAAGGTCGTGCAGCCGGCGCACGATGAGCGCGACCCACGGCAGGATCGTGAGCAGGACGTAAAGACCGAAAAGGCCGAACATGACGATCGGCTCGTCGCCACCGCCCTCGACATCGCCTCGCGACAGGTCCACGGACAGCCCGACGCCGATGGCGACGACAAGGCCGATCGTCCAGAACAGGCAAAAGCCCCAGAACTCCTTGCGCCGGGCGCGCCCGGAGAAGTTGACGTAGTTCGTCGTCAGGCCGCGCCGGAAATAGCTCCACAGACCGGTGGATTCCGTTGTCCCGTTTTCGGCGTTGCGGCCGAAATGCGCCGGCGCCGCAGGCGCGCCACCCGCTAATGGAGTGGCGGCCGGGGCAGCACTTTCTGCCGGAGTGCTCATGCCCACGCGGACCGAAAAGACATTGCCGGCACGGTCGCCGTCCGGCTGGAATTCGACCTCGGCGCCCCTGACCAGCGCCATCTCGCGGCGCAGGTCCTCGCGCGCGAAGCTGTAGCGCTTGCCGTCGGCGCCGGTGATGAAACCGAAGCCTTGCTCCTGGTCGTAGTGAAGAACTTCGCCGCGCATTGCCCTGTCCCCCGTTGCCGCGCATGCCCAGACTGTTCAAAGTTGCGGCGAACCACAAGAGGGATGCGGAAATTCAGCGACCGTGCATCGCGGGGCGCAGCAGTCCAGAACCGAGCGCCCTCCGTCGAGTTCCTTCACACCCCCCTCTGGCCTGCCGGACATCTCCCCGCAAGGAGGGAGATTGGATGTCGCGAATGCTTTCGCCAATCTCCGACGTTGAAGAAGAGGCGCCGAGACGGAAGCTGCCGATCTCCCCCTTGCGGGGGGAGATGGCCGGCAGGCCAGAGGGGGGTGCTGTCCCTCCAGCGTTCCGAAGATCCCGCACCGCTCCTGCTTCGCCCTGGGATTTACGAAGGGAGGGATGTCTCCGCTAATCTCGAAGGTTTGCGATTTGCCACGGAGGAAATTGCGACGCTCGCTGTGGATCGACTTCCAACCTGGCAGGGTCACCATGTCGAGGGACTAGCCCGCCCGCCTTTTCGCCTTCTTTTGCTTTGCCGGTCCGGCCTTGTCGAATTTCGGCTTACCCGGTTTCCCGGCCCAGGGCTTTGCCTCGAATGCCTTGGCGGGGCGCTGCTCGGCCGATGGCGACGCGTGCTTGTCGAATTTGGGCGCATTCTGCTTGCCGCGATGCGGCTTCTTCTGCGGCTTGGGCGGCTGATAACCGGCGCGCGACAGGTCCGGCGTGCCATCCAGCCGCTTCACGGCGATGCTACCCTGCAATTTGCGATCGGGGCCGATCGCGGCGAGGAAGCGGTCGGCCCAGTCGGCGGCGATCTGAACGAAGGTCTCCTCCGGCTGCATCTTGATGGCGCCGATCTCGCGCTTGCTGAGGCCACCGGTGCGGCACAGCATCGGGATCAGCCAGCGCGGCTCGGCATTCTGACGGCGACCGACCGACAGCGAAAACCAGACGCTGTCGCCGAAAGCGTCGCGGCGGGCGGGCGCCTCGTCCCGGCGCGCAAACTTCTCGCCCGACGGCGTGAAAGGCGTCACCTCCACGAGCTCCTCGGGCGCCGAGCGGCTCGAGCGGCAGAGCCGCACGAAGGCGGCGGCCACCTGCCCGGCGCCGTGCTTCTCCAGAAGCGCGTCGATGAAGCCGCGCTCCTCCTCGCGCACCGGGTCGTCGAAGGCAGGGTCGGCGAGAATGCGCTCCTCGTCGCGCCTGAGCACCTCGTCGGCCGATGGCGGGCTCGCCCAGGTCGCGGTCAGCTTGGCGCTTTGCAGCAGCCGTTCGGCGCGCCGGCGGGCATTGTTCGGCACGATCAGCGCGCTGACGCCCTTGCGCCCGGCGCGCCCGGTCCGCCCGCTGCGATGCAGCAGCGTCTCCGGGTTGGTCGGCAGGTCGGCATGGACCACTAGGTCCAGGTTGGGCAGGTCGATGCCGCGCGCCGCGACGTCCGTTGCGATGCAGACCCTGGCGCGGCCGTCGCGCATCGCCTGCAACGCATGGCTGCGCTCGTTCTGGCTGAGCTCGCCGGACAGCGCCACAACGGAAAAGTTGCGGTTGTTGAAGCGTGCCGTCAGATGATTGACGGCCGCGCGCGTGTTGCAGAACACCAGCGCGTTCTTGGCTTCGTAGTAGCGCAGCACGTTGATGATGGCGTTCTCGCGGTCGGCCTGGGCAACGCTCAGCGCCCGGTATTCGATGTCGAGATGCTGCTTCTCCTCGCCGGCGGCCGAGATGCGCACGGCATCGCGCTGATAGCCTTTCGCCAGCGCGGCGATGGAGCGCGGCACGGTGGCGGAAAACATCAGCGTGCGCCGCTCGGTGGGCGCGGCGTCGAGGATGAATTCGAGATCCTCGCGGAAGCCGAGATCGAGCATCTCGTCGGCTTCGTCCAGCACCACGGCCCTAAGCGCCGACATGTCGAGCGATTGCCGCGTGATGTGGTCGCGCAGCCGGCCCGGCGTGCCGACGACGATGTGGGCGCCGCGCTCCAGCGCGCGCCTCTCACTGCGCATGTCCATGCCGCCGACGCAGGACGCCACACTCGCGCCGGTGAGCTCGTAGAGCCATTCCAGCTCGCGCCTGACTTGCAGCGCCAGCTCGCGCGTCGGCGCCACGGCCAGCGCCAGCGGTGCCGCGGCATCGGCAAAGCGCTCCGCGCCGCCAAGCAGCGTCGGCGCCATGGCGAGACCGAAGGCGACGGTCTTGCCGGAGCCGGTCTGGGCCGAAACCAGCGCATCGGCCTGGCCGAGCTCCGGGGCGAGAACGGCCTTTTGTACCGACGTCAGCTCGGCATAGCCGCGTTTTTCCAGCGCTTGCGCGAGCGCGGGAACGATCGTTTCGGAACTGGACATCTCACTCTTTCGGAGTTCGGAGCTTGCCTGTCGGGCAGCCAATGCCCGGCTGACGCCACGCCAGCCAGACGATATTGGGCGTTCGTACTTCTTGCGGCCGCCCTTGTACAGGGCAGGCGCCACTGCCTTCCCTTCTCCCCTCACATGAAAAGGGAGAGCAGCGCCTCGCAATTGACTCTTTGCGCAAAGCGCGTAAAAGCCGGCACCGAACGGGATCGTCTTCGATGCGTGGCCTTCTGATGGCTCTTCTTGCATTCGATGCCCCCAGCCACGATGCAGCGTATCGGGCCGGGCGCTTCGGCGCGTCCCCTCGTTCCAGCAAAACTACGGCCAAAAAAACCACCACCAAAACGGTGTGATTCCCTTGGCCTAACCACCCTCTCCCGGGTTCGGCCCGGGGGACGGAACCCGCATGAGGCCGGCGGGTTTGCTCCAACAACCAAGCGGAGAGGGACAGGAGATTTCAATGAGTTTCAAGGTTGCGGTAGTCGGCGCCACGGGCAATGTGGGCCGCGAAATGCTCAACATTCTGGACGAGCGCGGCTTCCCGGTGAGCGAGGTCGTGGCGCTGGCCTCGCGGCGCAGCCAGGGCACCGAAGTGTCCTTCGGCGATCGCACGCTGAAGGTCAGGTCGCTCGACCAGTATGATTTTTCCGATACCGACATCTGCGTCATGTCGGCCGGCGGCAATGTCTCCAAGGAATGGTCGCCCAGGATCGGCAAGCAGGGCTGCGTCGTCATCGATAATTCCTCGGCCTTCCGCTACGACCAGGATGTGCCGCTGATCGTGCCGGAAGTGAACCCGGATGCTATTTCCCTTTTCACGCGCAAGAACATCATCGCCAACCCGAACTGCTCGACGGCGCAGCTCGTCGTGGCGCTGAAGCCGCTGCACGATGTCGCCACCATCAAGCGTGTCGTCGTCGCCACCTACCAGTCGGTCTCCGGCGCCGGCAAGGAAGGCATGGACGAGCTGTTCACGCAGACCCGCGCGGTCTTCGTCGCCGACCAGGTCGACGTCAAGAAGTTCACCAAGCGCATTGCCTTCAACGTCATCCCGCATATCGACGTCTTCCTCGACGACGGCTTCACCAAGGAAGAGTGGAAGATGGTGGCCGAGACCAAGAAGATGCTCGACCCCAAGATCAAGCTGACGGCGACCTGCGTGCGTGTGCCGGTGTTCATCGGCCATTCGGAGGCGGTCAACATCGAGTTCGAGAAGCCGATCACCGCCGACGAGGCGCGCGAGATCCTGCGCGAGGCGCCGGGCTGCCAGGTCTTGGACAAGCGCGAGGACGGCGGCTACATCACGCCGCTCGAGTCGGCCGGCGAGGACGCCACTTTCATCTCGCGCATCCGCGAGGATTCGACCATCGACAACGGCCTGTCGATGTGGGTCGTCTCCGACAATCTGCGCAAGGGCGCGGCCCTCAACGCCGTCCAGATCGCCGAGCTTCTGGTCGAGCGTGGGCTGATCCAGCCGAAGAAGAAGGCGGCTTGATACTCGCTCACGGCCGCACCGCCGCTGACGCGGCTGGCCCTCCGCGGGGGCGCCAGACGACCGGCGGCCCGCGGTCGCGGGCTCGGCCTTCGGCCGGGTAGGCTCTTCTCCCCGTTCGCGGGGAGAAGGTCCCGGCAGGGGGGGATGAGGGGCAGCGCCGGCATTTCAAGTAAGTGACCCGCTCTCCTCCGCCAACTCCGCCAGTATCGCCATCGCCTCTTCGGCCCGCTCCGCCGGCACGAATAGGTGATCGTGGTAGAAGGCCGAGACCGGATTGACGCCCATGCGGGCCGCGGCCAGCCGCGTCGTGATCGCAGCCAGAAAGCCGACTGCCTCCAGCGATGAGTGGATGTCGAGCGTGATCATCCGGCAGCGGAACGTGCCGGGCAGGCCTGCTGTCTTCGCTTGGTCTTCCGCCACGATCAGTGTCAGGCCTTCCCGCTCGCGAAAGCTCATGACCGGATCGAAACCGTCCGGCATAGCCACGCCCGGTGCCAGCGTCGCGAAAACATAGATGCCGGGCAGCAGTTGCGGCGTCATAGACGCCAGCAATTTCCTGAGATCGGTTTCGCCGGTCATGGTCTTCTCGCTCTCAAAGCTGCGGCAATTGCCACGCCCTGTCATTAGGCCGGCTGGCATCGCGCCGGAAGCCCCCACCCCGACGACATGGCGATGTCGTTAGTTGTCGACTCTACCGGCAAGCGTTCCAGCATGGCGATCCTGCTTGCGGGCCGAATGAGCGCTGCCGGCGGATTCGATCCTTGGATCACGCCGCTTGACTCAGTCGTCGGCGCCTCGTATAGAACCAAAAGGTTACATAACTAATTGGTTTAATAGATGACGACCGATAGCCTCAGCCTGACCCTCGCGGCGCTTGCCGACCCAACGCGGCGTGCCATCCTGGCGCGATTGTCGCGCGGCGAGGCCTCGGTGACGGAACTGGCCGAGCCGTTTGCCATGAGCTTTCCAGCGGTGTCGAAGCATCTCAAGGTGCTCGAGCGCGCCGGCCTGGTAGCGCGTGGCCGCGACGCGCAGTTTCGACCGCGCCGCCTGCAGCCGGAGCCATTGCGTGAGATCGACGCGTGGTTGGAGTCGTATCGGGCGCTGTGGGACGGCCGCTTCGACCGGCTTGGAACCTATCTGCAAGCCTTGCAGGCAGGTGATCCGGGCGGAGATCGAAACTGAAGCCGGCTAACCATCATGCCGCCGCGCGCGGCAAGGCAATGGAGAGAGAGGGGAAAATGACAGATCAGACCATCGACATACCATCCGACGACCCGGTGATCGTCATCACCCGGACCTTTGATGCGCCCCGCGCGCTGATGTTCAAGCTGTTCACAGATCCATACCATCTGGTGCGGTTCTGGGGACCGGAAGGGTCGAGCTATCCGGTCTGCGAAATGGATGTGCGGCCTGGCGGGCAGTGGCGTCTGACCATGCGCTTTGCCGACGGCAGCGAGTATCCGACCAATAGCGTCTATCTGGAGATCGCTCCGCCGGAGCGGATCGTCTATCGCGACGCGCCGCTCGACCGCAGCCAATGGCAGGATACCCTGCCGCCGCCGAACATGGTCACGACCATCCTGTTCGAGGATGCCGGCGGCAAGACGCGTATCGTCGCCAACATCCGCGCCAACTCGGTCGCCGCCCGCGACATGGCGGTGAAGATGGGCTTCGGCCAGATGGTCATGGCGAGCTACGCGCGGCTGGATGCCTATCTCAGAACGCTTTGAGCGAGAGCGCCGTTTGGCGCGGCGGGGCTGAACCGCGCGCCTCGGTAAAAAGGATTCCGGAACGTGTCGGACCGTCGACTCGTGCCGCGTCCTTGGTTCGAGCCTGAAAGACGGCCAGCGTTCGATAATTGTCAGGAGGAAACGTCAATGAGCATTTCTCAAACATCGTCCGTCTCGCCGGGCGCCCTGTGGACCGGTCGTGTGCTCAGCGCCATCATCGTGCTGTTCATGATCTTCGACGGTGCCATCAAATTGCCGCCGCTCGACATCGTCACCCAGACGATGGTGCCGCTCGGCTGGCCGGCGGATCCCAATGTCGCGCGCATGCTCGGCATTATCGGGCTGATTTCGACGGCACTCTACGCGCTGCCGCGCACCTCGGTTCTCGGCGCCATCCTGCTCACCGCCTATATGGGCGGCGCCATCGCCACAAAGGTGCGGGTAGATAGCCCGCTCTTCTCGCATACGCTGTTCGGCGTCTATCTCGGTATTATCCTGTGGGGCGGGCTCTATCTGCGCGATGCCAGAGTGCGTGCACTGATCCCGTTCAGCCGCTAAGCGTGGGGGACAAAGATGCTTGCCACCATCCTCATCGTCCTCCTCGTCGTCGTCGCCGCGGCCCTTATCTTTGCCGCGACCCGGCCGAACGATTTCGTCGTCAGCCGTTCCGCCAGCATCAGGGCGCCGGCCGAGGCGATCTTCCCGCTGATCGATGACTTCAAGCATTGGCCGAGCTGGTCGCCCTTCGAAAAGCTCGACTCAAACATGAAACGCACGCTCTCCGGCGCCGAGAGCGGCAAGGGCGCGGCCTATGCCTGGGAGGGCAACAGCAAGGCCGGAAAGGGCCGCATGGAGATCATCAATTCGGTGCCGTCGTCGCTGGTCTCGCTGAGGCTCGATTTCGAAAAGCCGTTGCGGGCCAACAACACCGTCGACTTCACTTTGACGCCGTCGCGCGACGGCACCACTGTCACCTGGGCGATGCGGGGCAGACGGCCGTTCATCGTCAAGCTGATGGGCCTGTTCATGAATTTCGACAGCCTCATCGGCAAGGACTTCGAGGCCGGCCTGGCCAATTTGAGACGCGCAGCCGAGAAACAAGAAAATTCCTGACGCGAAGGCCGTCGCCTCCCTAGGGGGTTCCACTGAGCCGCTTCAGGCCCACCCCAGAACCGCGGCCCATCGTTGGCGGATCAATTCGCGCGTTCGTGCGTTATCGACCCAGGCGTGTGGAGGCGTTCCCTTCCGGGAGGAGACAGATGACAAAGATGATGGTTCTGGCGGCCGTGCTGGTGGCGCTAAGCGCATGCTCGCAGACAGAAAAAGGGGCGGCGATCGGTGGCTTGGGCGGCGCGGCCGTCGGCGCTGCCGTTGCCAACAATCCGACCGAGGGGGCCGTCGTCGGCGGCGCTGTCGGCGCCATAGCAGGCGCGCTGATCGGCCACGCCAGCGAAAGCGGCCAGTGCCGCTATCGCGACCGCTATGGGCGCGTCTACATCGCGCGCTGCCCGGCAGGCTATTGAGGCATCCAACCAAAGGAAAAACGGCGGGCAAGGGGCCCGCCGTTTCCGTAAGTGAAAAAAGGCCGAGATTACTCGGCGGTGGCGGCTTCCGCCTCGGTCGGCGCGGCGGACGCCGCGGCCACGGCAGCGGCGGCGTCTTCCTGGGCTTTCTTCAGCAGGGCGGCGCGCTCCTGCGCCTTCTTGCCGGGCTCGGCCTTCTTCGGGTTGGAGCGGGCCGGACGCGTGGCGATGCCGGCCTCGTCGAGGAAGCGCAGCACGCGGTCGGTCGGCTGGGCGCCATGCGAGAGCCAATGCTTGACGCGGTCGGCATCGACCTTGACGCGCTCGCCGTCCTTCGGCAGCAGCGGGTTCCACGAGCCGAGCGACTCGATGAAACGGCCGTCGCGCGGCGAACGGGCGTCGGCGACGACGACGTGGTAGTAAGGACGCTTCTTCGAGCCCGCGCGGGCCAGTCTGATCTTCAGTGCCATTTTTTTCTCCTAAAGCTCTGAGTTCGTTAATCGGGGCGGTTGGCCTTCAACCGGTTTTCGTCACGCCGTTGTCAGCGGCGATCTGTTCGTGGTGGCGGATTACTTCGCGGACGACGAAGTTCAGGAATTTCTCCGCGAAATCCGGATCCAGATTTGCATCCTTCGCCAGCTGGCGAAGACGGGCGATCTGCTGCTGCTCGCGCGCCGGATCGGCCGGCGGCAGGCCATGCTCGGCCTTCAGCACACCGACCGCCTTGGTGCAGCGGAAGCGCTCGGCCAGCATATGGATAAGGGCGGCGTCGATGTTGTCGATCGAAGCGCGGTAGCCCGCCAGGATGGCGCGTGCGTCGGCCATGTCCTTATCCTCGTTCATGGCGCCCTCACTTCTTCTTTCCAAGACCGGGCAAGCCGCCGCCCAGGCCGGGAAGCTTCACGCCGCCGGGCAGGCCCGGCAGCCCGCCGCCGGGAAGCCCGCCCGGCAAACCTTTGCCGAGGCCGGCAGCCTGGGCCTGCTTCTGCAAGGCCTCGAGCTGCTTGGGATCCATCTTCGAGAGGTCCGGCATGCCGCCGCCCATCATGCCACCGGGGCCGCCGGGCATCATGCCGCCGAGGCCCATTTTCGAGGCCAGGCCGCCCATCATGCCGCGCATCAGGCCGCTGCCTTTGCCCTTGCCGCCCATCGCCTTCATCATGTCGGCCATGCCGCGGTGCATCTTCAAGAGCTTGTTGATCTCGGCCGCGTCGGTGCCGGAGCCGGCGGCGATGCGCTTCTTGCGCGAATGCTTCAGGATATCGGGGTTCGCCCGCTCGGCCTTGGTCATCGAGGAGATGATGGCGAGCTGGCGGCGGAACATCTTGTCGTCGAAGCCTGCCGCCGCGAGCTGGTCCTTCATCTTGCCCATGCCGGGCATCATGCCCATGATGCCGCCCATGCCGCCCATCTTCGACATCTGCTGAAGCTGCGCGGCGAGGTCGTTCAGGTCGAACTTGCCCGACTGTATCTTCTTGGCCATCGACGCCGCCTGTTCGGCGTCGATGGTCTCGGCGGCCTTCTCGACGAGCGAGACGATGTCGCCCATGCCGAGGATGCGGTCGGCGATGCGCTTGGGGTGGAATTCCTCCAGCCCGTCCATCTTTTCGCCGGTGCCGATGACCTTGATCGGCTTGCCGGTGACGGCGCGCACCGAAAGCGCCGCGCCGCCGCGGCCGTCGCCGTCCATGCGGGTGAGCACCAGGCCGGTGATGCCGACGCGCTCGTCGAAGCTCTTGGCGAGGTTCACGGCGTCCTGGCCGGTCAGCGAGTCGGCGACCAGCAGGATCTCGTGCGGCGACGACACCTTCTTGATGTCGGCCATCTCGACCATCAGCGGCTCGTCGACATGGGTGCGGCCGGCAGTGTCGAGGATAACGACGTCATGGCCGCCGAGCTTTGCCGCCTGCACGGCGCGGCGCGCGATGTCGACCGGGTTCTGGCCGGCGATGATCGGCAGCGTCGCCACCTTCACCTGCTCGCCGAGCTGGCGCAGCTGCTCCTGAGCGGCCGGTCGCCGCGTGTCGAGCGAGGCCATCAGGACCTTCTTGTTCTGCCGCTCGGTCAGGCGCTTGGCGATCTTGGCCGAGGTCGTCGTCTTGCCGGAGCCCTGCAGGCCGACCATCATGACGACGACGGGCGCCGGCGCGTTGAGGTCGATGGCCACGCCTTCGGCGCCCAGCATGTCGACCAGCTCGTCATGGACGATCTTGACGACCATCTGTCCGGGCTTGATCGACTTCAGCACCGCGGCGCCGACGGCCTTCTCGCGCACCTTGTCGGTGAAGGAACGCACCACCTCCAGCGCGACGTCGGCCTCGAGCAGCGCGCGGCGCACCTCGCGCAGCGCTGCCGAGACATCCGCCTCCGACAGCGCGCCGCGGCCGGTCAGGCCGTTCAGGATGGAGCCAAGGCGCTCCTGAAGGGATTCAAACATTCTTTTTCCTTTTCTCTGGCACCCTGTGGATGCCCGAGAGGTAGTGCGTTCGCGCCGGGCCGCCAAGCAAAAGCACAAAGCCAAAAAGCACCCGGGGGCGCATCGCGCTGCCGGGTGTTGGCCTCCAGGATCGGTTTACAGCACTCGCCTCGGTGAGGCGTCGGCGTCCTGGTCGGCTTTCGCGGAGGTGTACTCGTCGCGGAATTCGTGCGCGTCTAGACAGGAAATCGGCGGCGGAGTCAAGGTGCTGGGCGATAAGCCTTGCGCAATCGCCGGAAGTTGGCGCCGCCCCTCACCCTTACCCTCTCCCCGTGAAGAACGGGGAGAGGGGGTCATCAGCGCTGGAGCTTGTCCCTTCTCCCCGTTCTTCACGGGGAGAAGATGCCGGCAGGCGGATGAGGGGCGGCGCCGACTTCAACAGTTTGACTGCCGTCTGCAGCCAGTTCACGCCAGCGCCTCGCCGTCCAGGATGCGCGTATAGAGATCGAGATAGCCCCTTGCAGTCTTCGCGATGGGAAACCGATCGGCGGCGGACTCGCGGCATTGTTCGGGCGAAAGCCCTGCGATGTCGGCCAAGGCCTGCGCGAACTCGGTATCGGTTTCGAAGAGGCGTCCGGTGGCGTCGTCGACGATTTCCGGCATCGCGCCGCGCGGCGTCGTCAGCACCGGCGTGCCGCACAGCATCGCCTCGACCGGCGCCATGCCGAACGGCTCTTCCCAGGCGATCGGATTGAGGAAGGCCCTGGCCTCTCCGAGCAGGCGCAGTTTCTCATCGCCGTCGACGGTGCCGTGGTAGCGGAAGCGGCGGCTGAGACTCTTGAAGAAGACCCCCTGGCGGCGAACCTTGGTGCGCTGCAGGAGTTGCCAGCGCGAGCCGCCGGCGATGTCGAGCCGGAAATCGAAGGCCCTGGCGAGATCGACGGCCCGGTTGAGGTTCTTGCCGACGCGGGCGATGCCGGCCAGGAACAGCAGCCGGCTCGTTTTGATGGCGGACAGGCGATAGGCGTAGACCGGAAAACCGTTATAGACGAAGGTTTCCCGTCCGTGGTTGCGCGCATGGCTGGCGCTGACGAAGTTCCAGTTCTGTCCCTTTTGCGGGAATTCCGGGGCAAAGCCGTGCATCGTATAGAGCGCCGGGCGCTGAGCCTCGATGTACCAGCCATTGAAATGCACAATGTCGGCGTCGGCCGGGATCGCGGCGCGGCATTCGGCGGCCGAAGACGCCTGCCGCACCTCGCATAGCGGATGGCTCGAGCCGCGACCCGCAATCAGGACCACCTTGTGGCCGAGGCGCGAAAACTCTTTTGCCAGCCAGTCGACCTGCCGCTCGGTGCCGCCATAGCCTTTACAGGGAATGGCGCGTTCCGCCACCAGCGTGATGCGCATCAGGCGAGCCTGTCGGTTTTCTGCTTGACCATGATCCGGTCCAAAAACCGGTTTCCGCTTTTCGGGATCATGGTCTGTGCGGCCCGACCTTCAGGGGCGAGCGGCGATGCAGAAGCAGGAGCATCGTCAGCAGCGTGCTTGCGACGCCGATCGCGGCGATGAGAACGGCGTCCCAATTCGTCCAGCCGGGGCCTTCGAGCGGCTTGGCGTTGAGCAGGGCGAAGGAATTGTAGCTCTCCTGGTGCGAGATCAGCAGGAAGCCGGTCAGATTGTTGCCGAGATGGGCGCCGAAGGCAGCGCCCAGATTGCCGGTCACATAGACCATCAGCGCCAGAAGCAGCGCGAAGGCGGCGATCGAGACCAGCACGCAGGCATTGATGGCGGGCGTCGAAGCCGGGCTCCAATGCAGCGCGGTGAACAGCAGTCCGGGCAGCGCGCCCCAGATCAGCGGGCTGCCAAATCTGCTGGCGAGACCGCGCAGCAGATAGCCGCGGAACAGAGCCTCCTCCGAGGACGTCTGCAGGAAGGCGAGCAGCACGATCGGCACGAGGAAGAGCAGCCAGGACGAGAAGGCGATCGATCCGCGGGCGATCTCCGGCTGCAGCCAATAGAGCAGGACCTCCGAGAACAGCGAGGTGATCAGAACCGCGACCAGGCCTTTGAGGAAACCGCCGCGCGAGATGCGGCGGTCTGCGCCGACCATCGCCGAGAGCGGCTCGCCATGCACGAAGCGGATCGCCACCCAAAGGCCCATCCAGATGCCGGCAAACGACGCCAGCGCGGTGAGGATGCCGACGGGCGAAGCCAGGAAGTCCTGGACCGGCTGTCCGGTTGCCGGGCCGGGGAGGCGCAGGACGATGAAGGCGTAGGTGCCGGCGACAAGCACGATCAGCGTCATGGCAAGCCAGAAGAAAACGACGATCGCCGTCCCCAGCAACAGCCGGGGCAGGGTGGTTTTCTCGTTCGGCGAGCGCCGGTAACGCTCGAAGGCGGCACTGTCGATGATCACGCGGGTCCCCTGCCGAACGCTTTCGGGTGGCATGATCTAGGGGATCGGCGGTTTTGGCGCAATCGTCTCATCAAGTCTCGCAACCTGTCGGCACCGCTCCGGCCGCAGGGAGCATAGAGATTCGCATCATGGGACGACCCATTCCGCGCCCATTGATTGCGTATCACAGCATGATACTTGGTACGGAGACGCGTTGGAGATTAGCCGAAACGCCCATCACTTTCGTCATTCTGGGGCGGAGCAAGGAGCGAAGCGACGCAGCGCAGACCCCAGGATCCTGCCGTGACATCAAAGCGCTGCTACGGTGCAGAATCTGCTCCGCTGCATTCCTTGGCTATGGTCACGGCATGGATCCTTGGGTCTGCGCTCCGCTTCGCGTCGCTACGCCCAAGGATGACGACTTCGGGGAGGCTTCCGCCCAATTGCGAATGTTTGCGAATGCTCCGGCTGCCGACAAAGTATGCACGACGCCGCAGTTCTGGATGAACATGCAGGCAAGCTATGACCTCGCAGTGGAGGGCGAGGCGAAGAAGGCCGAAATCGACGCCATCGAGCAGATGCAGGCAGCCTGACCTGGCGTTGGCGTTCTTCAAAAGAGCGGCCGCCCAATTTCCGGCGACCGCCTTCCAAATCGCGGTGGATCAGCGCATCACATAGACGATGCGCCGCGTGCCCGGATCGACCAGCGCCGGCTGGTTGTTCACATAGACATAGCGGTAGTTGTAGTCCGGGATCTCGCGCAACTCGACCGTGTCGGGCAGCACCGCGCCGGTCACCACTTCGCCCTCGAGATAGACCGGGGCGACCCGATGCGTGGTGACGTAGGTGCCGACCTCGGCCGGCGGCCTGGCGATCGGCTCGATCGGATCGCTCGCGACGATGGCGCCGGTGTAGTCGTCCTGCGTATAGACTTCGTCGGTCGGCGGCGCCACGACGGCGATGTCGGCCTCGGCCGGCCGGCGCGTGAGCACCACGCGGCTGCCGCCGAAGTCGCCCGTCACATAGTCGGAATAGACCCAGCCGTTGCCGCCGGCTTCGGCGATGGCGCACCATTTGCTGCCTTCGATGCAGCCTCTGAGCGTCGCCGATTGGCCGGCGGCCAGCACGCCGATGACGGGATATTGCGGGCCGGGGCCGGCGCGGACGTTCAAATCCGTCACCGCCGAGACGGGCGTGTCGGCAAGCGCCGCGCCCGACATGGCGAGCAACGCACCGGCAACCGCCGGAAACAATAGGCGTTTCATGGTTTTTCTCCGTTTTCAACGCTCCCTCGGGCTCGAAAACGAAACCAGGCCTTATGCGTTCCGGCTAAAGTGCCGTCGCCTGCTCACGAATTGTTCCATGGTTTTTCGGCGGGCCGATCAAAAGCTGGTGAACGAAGGCCAGTTTTTGCGACGTTACGTCCGAAATGACGAAGGGATAGAGATCGGGCAGCCCCATGCAGCGGTTGATCGAATTGGAGGCCTCCGACAGCACCAGCCAACGGGCGAGGATCTTTTCGAACGGCTCCGGCGCAGGATCGGGCTCGGCGGGCGCCGGCTGCAGATGCCCGCCCGTGTCGCCACGCGGCAAATCGTTGGCTTCCACGGTCTCCAGCCGGCCGAGCGGAAAATTCAGCGCATGCACCATTTCCAGCGTGTCGGCGATGTGCAGATGGTGCGCCCAGGTCTCGGCCCAGTCTTCCCAGGGGTGGGACGTCGCATAGGCCGAGATGTGGCGCTGCTGCCAGTCCGGCGGCGCACCGTTGGCGTAGTAGGCCTTCAGCGCTTGCTCGTAGTCGGTCCGCTCGTCGCCGAACAGGGCGCGAAAGGTCAAGAGCCGCCCGGGATCGTCGCGGATCAGCCGGTCCCAGTAGTAGTGGCCGAGCTCGTGGCGGAAGTGGCCGAGCAAGGTGCGGTAGTTCTCGCCCATCTCGACGCGCCGCCGCTCGCGCTCGGCGGAATCGGCCTCGGCGACGTTGAGGGTGATCAGGCCGTTGTCGTGGCCGGTCAGGATGCGTTCGCCCCCCGGCCCGCCGCCGATCGGGTCGGCGAGGAAGTCGAAAGCGAGCCCGGCCTCGTCCTGAGGTCCGGTCTTGGGCGCGACCGGCAGGCCGAAGGCGAGCAGCGAATAGACGGCGCGTTTCTTCGCCGCCTCGACCCGGATCCAGCGCCGGCGGTTGCCGTCCACCGAAAGGTCGGGGATCAGCTGGTTGAGCGCGCAAGCGCGGCAGAAGATCGTGCCCGGCTCGGCCCGCCAGTTGCAGGCGCATTCGTCGGCATTGCCGCATGGAACGGCGGCGTCGGCGGAAAGCATGAAACGCGACCGCCCCGGGTCATAAAGCACCGGACTGGAACAGTTCAGGCATTGCGCGTTCTCGAAATAGAGACGGTGGCCGCAATGAGGGCAGTCGAACAGCTTCATCGGTAATCGACCCACAGGACAGGGCTGCGGAGTTGGGCATCGCCCAAACGCCCGTCGGCGCCCGTCGTTCCGTCGCTATTTCGGCGCAAGCTGGGCAATGACTTGCCTGGCCACGCCTTCGCCCGACAGCCTTGCGCCGCCGCAGGTCTGGATCAGCGGTCCGGCGACATGCTCTCCGGCGAAGAAGATCTTCTCCGCCACCGGCTGCATCAGCGTGGCGCGCGCTTTTGAACGGCCTGGACGGGCTGTCGCATAGGCGCCGCGCACAAAGCGCTCGCTGCCCCAATTGGTCATCATGGCGCGGCCGACATGGTTCCTCACGTCGCCCCCGAAGATGGCGCACAGCCGGTCGACGACGAAGTCGACGCCCGCCGCCTCGCCGGCCGCCGACATCTCCCAGGCGAAGTCGCCGCCGACAAACCCCACCATCAGGTCGAGGTCGAAGGCAAAGCAGAGGAAATAGATGTCGTGCCTGGCCATCCGCTCGATCAAAAGGTCATCGAAGGGCTCGAGGCCAAGCCGCGTGCCCTTGATCTCCACCGGCAGCTTGGTGAGCATGCCCATGGGCAGTCGAAGAAGGCGCCGAAATGCGTTTAGGGCAGCGCTGGCGAGAATTCAATCTCCTCGAAGGCGAGCACCGCCGGCGAAGCGGTGACGATGACCGCCCTGGCGCGGATAGCGCCGCGATCGGTGACGCAGGCGACATCAGGTCCATCCCAGAAGATCTTGCGCACCGGCGTCGACAGCTCGACCGGCACGTCGGCGCCGAAATGCGCGACCCGCGCGCCGAAACCTTCCTTGCTGAAGTAGTTCGGGTCGAGGTCGGCGGCGGCCTGGAAATCGCGGATCGAGATCTCGTCCTCGTCGGCGCCGAAATCCATCGGGCCGGCGAAAGTGGCGGCGGCGCGCGGCGCATGGCCCTTGGCCAGCAGCGCCGACAGCCGGTCGTCGTCGCTCTCCTTGACCTGATGGGCGGCAAGCAGCTCGAACAGCCTTGCGTCGGCGGCCTTCATCTCGCCCTCTTCGGCCTCGCTCGCCTTGCGATTGCGGTAATAGAGGTGGTCGACATTCATGTCGTGATGGTGCAGCGTCCAGCCGGCAGCTTGCGCTTCGGGGAAGTAGGGATTGCGGTCGGCGGCATGCAGCCGGGCGCAGCCGATGTCGAAGGGCACGCCGAAATGCCGGTCGCTGGTCCAGGCGCGGCCGCCGATGCGGCTCATCGCCTCCAGAAGCGTGAAGGAAAGTCCGGCAGCCCGCAGCGTCTTGGCCGCCGAAAGCCCCGCGGAGCCCGCGCCAATGATCACAACATCTACGTCTTCCATTAAAGCCCCCGCCGCGATAAATGCTTGCGCCATAATAAATGCATGATCCTAGGCAAATTCCCCGGCATTCGCCAGCGCCGAGCGCCGAGCGGCCCGCGTGGGCGGTGACAATCGGGCGTTTCACTGGCAAATTCGCAACCGGGACGTGATTCAGTTAACCAGGAGAGACAGCATGGCATTTTTTGCCAAGGGAAGAATATTTGCAGCGGCAACCGTGGCGGTGCTTGCGCTGGCGACGGGCGCTGAGGCGGGAGCCGGCTGCGGCAAGAATGGGGCTGGCTTCGATGCTTGGAAGCAGGACTTCGCCGCGGAGGCCAGGGCCAACGGCGTTGGCCAGAAGGGTCTGTCCGCGCTGGCCGGCGCGACTTACGCGACGAGGACGATCGCCGCCGACCGCGCCATCCACAAGGCTTTCAGCGGCTCGGTGGAAGCGTTTATGAAGCGCCGCGGCGCGTCCGCGATCATCTCCAGGGGCCGTGCGCTGAAGAAGTCGAACGCGGCGATGTTCGACAGGATCGAACAGAACTACGGCGTGCCGCCGGGCGTGTTGCTCGCCATCTGGGGCATGGAAACCGGCTTCGGCGCTTCCATGGGCAACCAGAACACGGTCTCGGCGATTGTGACGCTGGCCTATGATTGCCGCCGCCCGGACTATTTTACCCCGCATGCCATCGCAGCCCTGAAGCTGGTCGATCGCGGAGCGTTGAGCGCCTCCTCGGTCGGCGCCATGCATGGCGAGATCGGCCACACGCAGTTCCTGCCCGGAAATGTGCTGCAGTACGGCGTCGGCAACGGAAACCTGCGCGACAGGAACACCGCGCTGGCCTCCACCGCCAACTACCTCAAGGGCCATGGCTGGCGCGCCGGCGCGAGCTATGAGGCGAATATGGGCGCAATCGCCGGCTGGAATTCGGCGAGCGTCTACCAGCAGGCCATTGCCCGCATCGCCGAGGCGATCGACGGCGGCACTGACTGACAGAAATCTCTGTTCGACAGAAGGCCCGGCCGTGCGCCGGGCTTTTTGTTTATGGGCCAAATTAGCCGCACTGAAGACTAGCGAAGGCCGAGGTGACGGCCAATCTCCCCCCTTGCGGGAGAGATGTCCGGTAGGACAGAGGGGGGTGCTGTCCCTCCAGCCTATCCAGCAAAATCGTCACCAAACTTTCACGCTGATGCGGGGCCGCAAATCGCAGAGGCTGGCGATCCTTCACACTCCCCTCTGCCCTGCCGGACATCTCCCCCGCAAGGGGGGAGATCAGCAGCTTCACCGACGATTACGCGCCGCCAGTGTCCTCAGCCTCAACCCGTTAAGCCGGATAAAGCCCTCGGCGTCTTTCTGGTCGTAGGCGCCGCGGTCGTCTTCGAAGGTGACCAGCGCGTCGGAATAAAGCGTCTTCTTCGACTTGCGGCCGGTGACGATGACGTTGCCCTTGTAGAGCTTAAGCCGCACCGTGCCTTCGACATCGTCCTGGCTCTTGTCGATCATCGCTTGCAGCATCACGCGCTCGGGCGAGAACCAGAAGCCGTTGTAGATGAGCTCGGCATAGCGCGGCATGAACTCGTCCTTGAGGTGGGCCGCGCCCCGGTCGAGCGTGATCGATTCGATGGCCCGATGGGCGGCGATCAAGATCGTGCCGCCGGGGGTTTCATACACTCCCCGCGATTTCATGCCGACGAAACGGTTCTCGACGAGGTCGAGCCGGCCGATGCCGTTGTCGCGGCCGAGATCGTTGAGGGCGGCCAGCATGGTGGCCGGCGACAGCTTCTTGCCGTTGAGCGCGATCGCGTCGCCTTTGAGAAATTCGATCTCGATCTCGGTGACGACGTCGGGCGCGTCCATCGGCGAGACCGTGCGCTGGTGGACGAATTCCGGCGGCTCGCTCCACGGGTCCTCCAGCACCTTGCCCTCGGAGGAGGAGTGCAGGAGGTTGGCGTCGACCGAGAACGGCGCCTCGCCGCGCTTGTCCTTCGGCACCGGAATCTGGTGCTGCTCGGCGAAGTTGAGCAGGTCGGTGCGCGACTTGAACGACCAGTCGCGCCACGGCGCGATGACCTTGATGTCGGGGTTCAGCGCATAGGCCGAAAGCTCGAAGCGAACCTGGTCGTTGCCCTTGCCGGTCGCTCCATGCGCAATCGCGTCGGCGCCGGTCTCCCTGGCGATCTCGACCAGATGCTTCGAGATCAGCGGACGGGCAATCGAGGTGCCGAGCAGATAGGTGCCTTCATAGACGGCGTTGGCGCGGAACATCGGGAAGACGAAGTCGGCGACGAACTCCTCGCGCACGTCGACGATGCGAATGTCCTTGATGCCCATTATCTCGGCCTTGCGGCGCGCCGGCTCCAGTTCGCCGCCCTGGCCGAGGTCGGCGGTGAAGGTCACGACCTCGGCGCCGAGCTCGGTCTGCAGCCACTTCAGGATGATGGAGGTGTCGAGGCCGCCGGAATAGGCGAGCACGACTTTCTTCACGGCTTTGATCATGGACATTGTTGGCGGTTCCGGAAAAGGTTTCGCGGGCGAGGTATCACGGCATTTCCAGGCGGCGCAAGAGACCAAGGGATGTATGGCGGCGACAGAAGCCGAGCCCGAGTTCGTGTAGGCAGTTGCTGGCGAAGCGGAAATGGCTGCGCTATAGGGTCTGCGATCCATCTCGCAAGGGGCGAAGAATGTCCTTCATTCCAGACACCACGACGCTGATCCAATTCGCCATCGCGACCGTCATCCTGGCGATCACGCCGGGGCCGGACATGACGCTGTTCGTGTCGCGCACGCTGAGCCAGGGCCGCGCCACCGGCTTCGCCTCGATGGCAGGCGCGCTGTGCGGCACGCTGATCCACACCACGCTGGTGGTGGTCGGCGTCTCGGCGCTGATCGTGGCCTCGCCGATGGCCTTCTTCGTGCTGAAGCTCTTCGGCGCCGGCTATCTTGTGTTCCTCGCCTGGCAGGCGGTGACGAAAGGCTCGGCCTTCTCGCCGGAGAAGAAGACGGGGCCGCAGATCTCGCTGTTCCGCAGCTGGGCGGCCGGGCTCGGCGTCAATTTGCTCAACCCGAAGATCATCCTCTTCTTCATGACCTTCCTGCCGCAATTCGTCTCCGCCCATGACCCGAACGCCCCGGGCAAGCTCTTCTTCCTCGGCGTCATGTTCATCGTGCTGTCGATCCCGGTGACGGCGCCGATGGTGCTGGCGGCGGAGAAATTCGCGGCGGCGATGAAGGCGAGCCCGCGCGTCACGCGGGTGGTCGACTATCTGTTCGGCGGCGTGTTCTCTGCCTTCGCGCTCAAGATCCTGACGGCACAGGCGAAGTAGAAATCGCGTAGAGCTCAGGGCTCCGGGTCGGGCAACGGCTCGCGGCGCCAGCTGCCGGCCGAGCGGCCGGCGGAGAGCCAGTAGAATATCCCGCCGACCATGCCGCAGCCGACCAGCGCGAGCCTCACATTGTTGTCGGTGACATCGAAATCGCCGTCGCCGACGTTATGCGCGAAGCCGAGGAAGACGACGGCGATGGCAGCGCCGCCCAGCGCGTAGAACAGCCAGTCGCGCCGGCCGAGCACTTCGGCGATCAGGATGACGACCGCCGCCGGCATGAAGCCGAAATAGGCGACGAACAGCGCCAAGAAAGGCACCGAAAAATAGAGCGCGGGCGCGATCGTCGGATGCCCGGGCTCCAGCGCATAGCCGAAATAGCCCAGGAACAGCACGTTGAGAAAGGCGCTCGCCGCCAGCGAGGCGACGGCATAACCGATCAGGATGACGGCGAAGCGGACGAGATAGGCGATGATACGCCTCACGCCTCGCCGTGCCCCGCGATCATCATCGCCTCGAGCGCCAGGCGGTCCACCTTGCGCATGCGCTCCGATTCGGACTTGAGCTGGCCGCAGGCGGCGAGGATGTCGCGGCCGCGCGGCGTGCGGATCGGCGAGGCATAGCCGGCGTTGTTGATATAGTCGGCGAACTTCTCGATCGTCTCCCAGTCCGAGCACTGGTAATTGGTGCCGGGCCACGGGTTGAACGGGATCAGGTTGATCTTGGCCGGAATGCCTTTGAGCAGCTTCACCAGCGCCTTGGCGTCGTCGAGGGAATCGTTGACGTCCTTCAGCATCACATATTCGAAGGTGATGCGACGGGCATTGGAGAGGCCCGGATAGGCGCGGCAGGCGGCGATCAATTCCTTCAGCGGATACTTCTTGTTGATCGGCACCAGGAGATCGCGCAGATCGTCATTGGTGGCGTGCAGCGAGATCGCCAGCATGACGCCGATCTCCTCGCCGGTGCGGAAGATTTCCGGTACCACGCCGGAGGTCGACAGCGTGATGCGACGCTTCGACAGGGAAAGCCCATCGCCGTCGGAGGCGATCAGCAGCGCCTTCTTCACCGCCTCGAAATTGTAGAGCGGCTCGCCCATGCCCATCATGACGATGTTGGAGACTTTTCTGCCCTCGGCCGGCACGATGGCGCCGTCCGGCGTGTCGCGGTCGGGGAAGTCGCCCAGCCGGTCGCGCCCGGTGAGCAGCTGCGCCAGGATCTCTTCCGTCGTCAGGTTGCGCACCAGCTTTTGCGTGCCTGTGTGGCAAAACGAGCAGGTCAGCGTGCAGCCAACCTGCGAGGAGATGCAGAGCGTGCCGCGGCCTTCTTCCGGAATGTAGACGGTCTCGATCTCGACCGGACGGCCGGCGCCGCGCGGCGGAAAGCGGAACAGCCATTTGCGCGTGCCGTCGGCGGAGATCTGCTCCTCGACGATCTCGGGCCGCGCGACGGTGAAATGCTTGTCCAGCTCGGCGCGCAGGTCCTTGGAGATGTTGAACATATGGGCGAAATCGGAGACGCCGCGCACATACATCCAGTGCCAGAGCTGCTGGCTGCGCATTTTTGCCTGGCGCTCCGGCACGATGCCGGCGTCGACCAAAGCGGCGCCGAGCTCGGCGCGGGTCAGGCCGATCAGCGACGGCTTTTCGGCCGGCGTGGCGCGGGCACGCAAGGCGTCGCGTGCGCCTTCGGCGGTCAGATCGAATGAAAGGGTCATGGTTGCGCCAATATAAGCGGTTTGCGGCCGATTTCAGCATCGTGCCCGAAATGAAGCGCGGCGCATAGCACAGCTTGGCGGCGGAGTCATGCGGCGGGGAAAGGAAGGCGATCTCGCTTGCTATCGAGTCCGACTCAATCGGAGCGCGGCGGCGTGGCGCGAAACCGCATCCCAGAACCGATCACATATTCGTGTCAGCGTAACGACCGGCAGAGCGCCTGCGAAACCTGAAGGGGGCAGCTGTGCCCCTCCAAAATGGGAGTATGCAGAATGAACTGGATCAAGCTCGCCGTCGCTGCCGGTCTCGTCGGCCTGTCCGTGCCTCAGGCATTTGCCGAGGACACGATGGGCACGATGACCATGATGAAAAGTGGGCAGGTGACGGCAATCATGCCCGACGGGCACATGGGCACCATGATGCCGGACGCGAAAACGAGCGCCGAAATGATGAAGATGGCGAAACCCATCAAGCATTGCATGATGATGATGACCGACGCCAAGGGCAAGACCTACATGATCGACACGTCGACCAAGAAGGCCCAGGCCGAATGTGAAAAAATGGCGATGTGAGCAATCCGGGGTTTGTCAATTCTGCCCGCCGGCCAACGCGCCGGCGGGATGTCCAATCCGCCGATCCGCCCAGTCAAAAGCCGGACTTGCGGTCCGGATTCGCGTCAAACCCAGATGTCGCTCTCGCCTATTTGCACTTGGCGATCGAGGCCAGCGCGGCCGAGATGCCCTTCAGCGAGAAGACGTATGATGTGGGATTGCCGCGGCCGGACTTCGCCTGCACCTTCATGTCGGTGCCGGTCTTCATGGCGGCGATCAGCACCGGCTCTTCCGCGGCATTCTCCACCCAGGCCGACTTGCCGCGGGTGAACATCGAGAAGCTCTTCTTGTCGATGGTGACGGTTGCCTTGGAGCCGTCCTGGAAGTTGTAGCCGGCAATGAACTGCGGCTCGTAGGAAACCTGCTGTCCGGGCCGTTGGCTGACGAAGAAGAACATGTCGCCATGGTCGAGCGTCGGCGGCTGCTTTTCGGTCGGCACGGTCAGCACATAGCAAACCTTGCCGCCCGCCGCCTGATAGCTGTAAGTGCCCCAGGCATTGTGCTGGCCGATCTTGGTCGCCTGCTGCGCCAGCGCCGGCGCCGCGAAAGCGGCCGCCAGCACCAGGCTGGAAACTGTAGCAATCAATCCGCGCATCGTTCTTTCCGTATTCCCAACTGGTGCGGAGGCGGGGTCGCGTGGCGTCCTGCCGTCGCTTCATTTTGATTTAATCAGGGTTACCAAACGGTGAATTTTCCTCAAGAAAAGGAGATCACCCCAGGAAACCGCCACCATTCGCGCCCGCCGCTTCAAAGCGGCGGTCGCTATGTCCCGGCGCGAACTTGGAGGGCACGAAAGCGGCAAGAGTTTGTCTTTTCGCGCGGGCGGTTTCGCCGTCTCGTTGTGCCGGAAAGTCAGCCAGGTCAACCCTTGTCGGCCAAAGCGTCCCTGGCGGCCTGCCGGTGCGCGGGCGTGATATGGGCGCTGACGGCGGTGATCGCGGCGGTCAGCACGGCAAGGTCGTCGGTGAAGCCGAGACCGAGGACGAAGTCGGGGATGAAATCCACCGGCAGCACGAAATAGCCGAGCGCGGCAAGCAGAATGCCCTTGGCGCGCAGCGGCGTCTCCTTGTCCATCGCGCAATAATAGGCGGCGACCACCTCGTCCATGAACGGGACCTGCCGGACAGCCTTCTTGGCAGTGCGCCAGAATTTCTCGCGCACCTCGCTTTCGCCGGCGAGCCTGTCGCCAAAGCCGAAGAAATCAAAACCCTGCGCCATCAATCTCTCCTTGGCCGCGCGCGACCCCTGCGCGCCGGCCCGCGGAGAGATGTGGTGAAAACGGCACCCCGCTGCAAGAGTTTGGACGGTGGTTTGGCCGGAAATCGGCCGGGAATGCCGGCAGCAGGGTACGTGGACCCGGCAATTGCCTTGGTCTGGTGATTAGCC
This sequence comes from Mesorhizobium tamadayense, assembly GCF_003863365.1. Lineage (GTDB taxonomy): Bacteria > Pseudomonadota > Alphaproteobacteria > Rhizobiales > Rhizobiaceae > Mesorhizobium > Mesorhizobium tamadayense. The sequence continues at coordinate 121,991 of NZ_RQXT01000011.1, forward strand.
GAGCCATCCCTCCGATCGTCATCCTATGGCGGAGCAAGGAGCGAAGCGATGCGGCGCAGACCCTAGGCCATGCCGTTACATGGGAGCGCCGCCCACGGTGCAGAATTCTGCTCCGCTGCACTTTTCGACCGAGGTCACGGCAGGATCATAGGGTCTGCGCTCCCGCTTCGCCTTCGCTCCGCCCTAGGATGACGAAGCTGGAGCGGCGGCAGTCACACTGCGGGAGGACTCCCGCCTCTACCCGAAATACCGATTCATCCGCTTGGCCAGTTCGATGTCGAGCGCCGTGACGCCGCCGGCGTCATGCGTGTTCAGCGTCACGTCGACGGTCTTGTAGACGTTCGACCAGTCGGGGTGGTGGTCCATCTTCTCGGCGGCCAACGCAACTCGGGTCATGAAAGCGAAGGCCTCGGAGAAGTTCTTGAAGCCGAAGCTGCGCTTGATGGAGGCGCCGTCGGCGGCCAGCGACCAACCTTCGAGTTCCGCCAGCGCTGCGGCGATCGCGTACTTGCTGAGTTTCTCTCTGGTCATGTCGGGTTCCTGTGCTATTCGGACTTGAACCCAACCATAGCGCCGGATCGATGAGCGCAAAGCCCATAAATTCCATTCTGTTCGTCTGCCTCGGCAACATCTGCCGCTCGCCTTTGGCCGAGGGCGTCTTGGGCGCAGTTCTGGCGGAGCGCGGAATTGCCCGCGATATCGTGCTCGATTCGGCGGCGATCAGCGGCTGGGAGGTTGGCTCCGGCCCCGATCCGCGCTCGATCGCGGTCGCCGCTGAGCATGGCATCGATATTTCCGGGCAAAGGGCGCGCAGAATAGCGCCGGACGATTTTTCGCGCTTCGACCTGATCCTCGGCATGGACCGGGCGAACGTGCGCGACCTCCAGGCGCTGGCGCCGTCGATCGCGCGCGACCGCATCCATCTCTATCTGGAATTCGCGACCGGAGCAGCCCGCGACGTGCCGGATCCCTACTATGAAGACCAGCAAGCCTTCGCTTCGGTCTACCGCATGATCCGCGAGGCGTCGGAGGCGCTGGCCAAGCGGTTGGAAGCGCGCGCGTCGGCGCCGACCAACGGCCAGGCCTCCTCGACGATATAGGGGCCGCCGCCGACCGAATCGCGCGACGACATCAAGACAAAGCGGCCGACGCGGAAGGGCAGCGTTGAAAAATTGCCGCGCGCCGAAAGATATTGCGCGACGTCGAGCGGGCTCACATTGCGCAGCCGCGCGAGCGTCACATGCGGCGTGAACTTGCGCGGATCGGCCGGCAGGCCGAGGCGCTGGCAGATGCGGTCGATCTCGCCCTGCAGCGCCACCAGATCCGGCGAGGCGGACACGCCGGCCCACACCGCATGCGGCTTCTTGCCGCCGAAGGCACCCACGTCGAAGAGCGCCAAGGGGAAGGAGGGACGGTTGACGCGGTCGAGCGCGTTGGCGATCTCGTCGGCGACATGGCCTTCGACATCGCCGATGAAGCGCAGCGTCAGATGATAGTTTTCGACATCGATCCAGCGGGCGCCTGGAAGGCCGCCCCGGAGCAGGGACAGCGAAAGAGCTGCGTCACGCGGAATTTCGAGGGCGGTGAAAAGACGCGGCATGGAAAGCCTCCTGTCCTCGAATCGAAACTCTCGCCCCTTAGCGAATCATCGATAGCCATGCGGGGCAAGCGGTTTGTTGTCCACAAGCTTTCCCCAGCGGAAACCGTGGCGTTTCGGACTCACGACCCACCGCCGTTCGCGGCGATGGCCTTCTCGACGGCGGGCAGGATGCGCTCGACGATCACATCGACGCCCTTGGGATTGGGATGCAGGCCGTCCTCCAGCTGCAGGCCCGGATGGCCGGCCACACCGTCGAGAAAGAACGGATAGAGCGCAACGTCGTATTTGGCGGCAAGCTTCGGATAGATGGCGTCGAAGGTCTTCTGGTAGTCGGCGCCGAGATTGGGCGCGGCGCGCATGCCGGCCAGCAGCACCGGGATGTTGCGCTGCTTCAGCTTCGCCAGCATCGTGTCGAGGTTCTTCTCGGCGATCTCAGGCGAAACGCCGCGCAGCATGTCGTTGGCGCCGAGCTCGAGGATCACCAGCCTGGTGCCGTCCGGCACCGACCAATCGAGCCGCGCCAGCCCGCCGCTCGTGGTATCGCCGGAAACGCCGGCATTGGCAACGGTCGCATCATGGCCCTTCGCCTTCAAAGCCGCCTGCAGCTTGTCGGTGAAGCCCTCGCCGGGCCCGAGGCCGAAGCCCGCCGTCAGGCTGTCGCCGAAGCCGACGATGGTGAAGGTCTCGGCGCGCGCCGACACCATGGCGCCGCAAACCGCGAGGAAAAGGACGAGGGCTGCGGCGACCGAGTGTTTGAAAGCCATGCGGCGAGCCCCATATGACCGAAGCAATTCCACGAGAGGAGATATATTCGTCTCCCTTTCCACCATATAGGACGCTTTCATTGTGACAGAAGCCGTCATTGCACTGAGGGATGTCTCGCTGACGCTCGGCGAGGGTGCTTCCTCCGTCCATGTGCTCAAAGGCGTCGGCCTCGACGTGGCGGCAGGCGAGGCCACCGGCATCGTCGGTCCTTCGGGTTCCGGCAAGTCCACCTTGCTGATGGTTCTGGCCGGACTGGAAAGGGTCGACTCGGGAACGGTGCGCATAGCCGGCCAACTGCTCAACGGCAAAAGCGAGGACCAGATTGCATCGTTTCGGGGACGAAATATCGGCATCGTCTTCCAGTCCTTCCATCTCATCCCGAACATGACGGCGCTCGAGAATGTCGCAGTGCCGCTGGAGCTCGCCGGCCATGCCGATCCGTTCGCGGTGGCGGCGCAGGAGCTCGCGGCCGTCGGCTTGAGCGACCGTGTGACGCACTATCCCGGCGAGCTCTCCGGCGGCGAGCAGCAGCGCGTGGCGATCGCCAGGGCGCTGGCGCCCTCGCCGCGCATCCTCATTGCCGATGAGCCGACCGGGAACCTTGACCAGGCGACGGGAAAACAGATCGCCGACCTGATCTTCGCCAAGGCGGCCGAGCGCGGCATGACGCTGGTGCTGGTCACGCATGACCCGGCGCTCGCTGCCCGCTGCTCGCGCCAGGTGGCGATGCGCTCGGGGCGCATCGAGGACCCGCCCTTGCTTAGAGTGACGGCGTAACGCTATGGCGGACAAGGCCTGGCTTCGTACCCTGAAGCTCGCCATGCGCTTCTCGTTGCGCGAGATGCGCGGCGGCCTGTCCGGCTTCATGATCTTCCTCGCCTGCATCGCGCTCGGCGTCGCGGCCATCGGCGGCGTCAATTCGGTGGCGCAGGCGATCACCGCCGGGGTCGCCAACCAGGGCCAGACGCTGCTCGGCGGCGATCTGCGCTTTCAGATCAACCAGCGCGACGCTTCCGAGGCCGAGCTCGGCTTCCTCGACAGCCTCGGCACGGTCTCGCTGAACTCCGGCATGCGTTCCATGGCCCGGCTCGAGGACGGCTCGGACCAGGCGCTGGTCGAAGCCAAGGCGGTCGACGACGCCTACCCGCTTTACGGCACGCTGGAAACGGACCCGCCGCTGCCGAAGAAGCAGCTGTTCGGCGAGAGATCCGGCGTCTTCGGCGCCGCCGCGCCCGATCTCTTGTTCGATCGCCTCAATCTGCATATCGGCGACCGGCTGAAGCTCGGCGGCGCCACTTTCGAGTTGAGGGCCAGGCTTGTCAGCGAGCCCGACGCGATATCCGACGGTTTCGGCTTCGCGCCGCGGCTGATGATTTCCAACGACGGGCTTGCCGCGTCCGGGCTGGTTCAGCCCGGCAGCCTGATCGAGAACGCCTATAAGGTCCGGCTGCCCGACCCCGCCGGCGAGGCGCGGATCAAGGAAATCCAGGCTCAAGCCGCGAAAGACTTTCCACAATCTGGCTGGTCGATCCGCACGCGCAGCAATGCAGCACCCGCGCTGTCCTCCAACATCCAGCGCTTCTCGCAGTTCCTCACGCTGGTCGGGCTGACGGCTCTGGTGGTCGGCGGCGTCGGCGTGGCCAATGCCGTGCGCGCCTATCTCGACGGCAAGCGCGGCGTCATCGCCACGTTCAAGAGCCTCGGCGCCTCCGGCGGCTTCGTCTTCACCGTCTATCTGGTGCAGATCCTTTTGATTGCCGGCCTCGGCGTCGTGCTCGGCCTGATCCTGGGTGCCGCAATGCCGTTCGTGGCAAGCGCGCTTTTGCAGTCGGTCATTCCGGTGCCGGCGCAAGGCGGCTTCTATCCGGACGCCCTCGCCATGGCGGCGCTGTTCGGCCTCTTGGTGACGCTGGCCTTCGCGCTGCTGCCGCTCGGGCGCGCCCGCGACGTGCCGGCGACCGCGCTTTTCCGCGAGATGGGGTTCGAAAGCCGCGGCCTGCCACGCCTACCCTATGTCGGCGCCGCTCTCGCGATCGTGCTGGTGCTGGCGGCTTTAGCCATCCTTTCCGCCGACGATCGACGCATCGCCTCGATCTTCGTCGGCGCCACCGTCTTTGCCTTCCTGGTGCTGCGGCTGGTTGCGGCGCTGGTGCAATGGGCCGCCCGGCAAAGCCCGCGCGTGCGTTTCGTGTCGCTCAGGCTGGCGCTCGGCAACATCCACCGTCCCGGAGCGCTGACGCCGTCGGTGGTGCTGTCGCTCGGGCTCGGCCTGACGCTGCTGGTGACGCTGGCGCTGATCGACGGGAATCTCAGGCGCCAGATCTCCGGCAGCCTGCCGGAACGGGCGCCGAATTTCTTCTTCGTCGACATCCAGGGCAGCGATGTCGATGCCTTTGCCGGCCTGGTCGGCAAGGAGGCGCCGCGGGGAACGCTGGTCAAGGTGCCGATGCTGCGCGGCCGGATCATGGCGCTCAACGGCGTCGACGTCGACAAGGTCAAGGTCCCTGCCGACGGCGCCTGGGTGCTGCGCGGCGATCGCGGGCTGACCTATGACGCTAAGCAGCCGGAAAACGCCACGCTGACCGAAGGCACATGGTGGCCACAGAATTATTCCGGCGAGCCGCTTGTGTCGTTCTCGGCCGAGGAAGGCAAAGCGATCGGCCTGAAGCTCGGCGACACCGTCACCGTCAATGTGCTCGGCCGCAACATCACCGCCAGGATCGCCAATTTCCGCCAGGTCGAATGGGAAACCATGGGCATCAATTTCGTCATGGTCTTCTCGCCCAACAGCTTCGCCGGCGCGCCGCATGGCTGGCTGGCGACGCTGACCGACAGAGAAGCCACCACGGCCGACGATGCGCGGCTGCTCAACGCGGTCACCCGCGCCTTTCCGGCGGTGACGACGGTGCGGGTCAAGGACGCGCTCGACATCGTCAACCGGCTGGTCGCCCAGCTCGGCACGGCGATTCGCGCCGCCGCCGGCGTGGCGCTGATCGCCTCGGTGCTGGTGCTCTCCGGAGCTTTAGCCGCCGGCAACCGGGCGCGCATCCATGACGCGGTGGTGCTGAAGACGCTCGGCGCGACGCGCAGGACGCTGATTGCGGCCTTCTCGCTGGAATATGTGCTGATCGGCCTCGCGACCGCGCTGTTCGCGCTGGCCGCGGGCGGCGTCGCGGCATGGTTCGTCGTGGCCCACATCATGACGCTGCCGTCGCATTTCATGCCGGAGGTGGCGGTGGCGACGATCCTCGTTTCGCTCGGCGTCACCGTCGGCATCGGCCTCGCCGGCACCTGGCGGGTGCTCGGCCACAAGGCGGCGCCGGTGCTGCGCAACCTCTGATCCGGCATGCCGGCAAGCTGCGCGTGCCTTAAATCTTCGTAAGGATGCCGGCCGAAACGGCCGAAAACCGGGCTTTTGCTCTCTCACGAAGCGTTGCCCCTCGTTACCGTCTTGTTCTTGACGTCGAGAACGCTCATATTTTGCCCAGGCATGCTGGAGCCCCGCCAGCGGCGCCTGGTCCAAAGGGGGTCACCACTCCAAGGGACCTGTCACCGGACGGGGCAGAAGCAACAGAGGATTTCCAATGGCTGATCCCATTCGCAACTACCAGACGTCCGCCGCCCCCGGCGCGCGCGTCGATATCGATCAGGGCCTGCGGGCCTATATGATCAAAGTCTACAACCTGATGGGGCTTGGCCTGCTCATCACCGGCCTTGCCGCCTGGGGCGCATTCCAGCTTGCCGTCACCGGCGACGGCCAGCTGACTGCCTTCGGCCAACTCATCTATGCAAGCGCGTTCCGCTGGGTCGTCATCCTGGCGCCGCTGGCCGCGGTGATGTTCCTGTCGTTCAGGATCCAGTCGATGAGCGTGGCGGCGGCACAGACGACGTTCTGGGTCTATGCCGGCCTTGTCGGCCTGTCGCTGTCGACGATCTTCCTCGTCTATACCGGCACCAGCATCACCCAGACCTTCTTCGCGACCGCCGCGGCCTTCGGCGGGCTTTCGCTGTACGGCTACACGACCAGGCGCGACCTGACCGCGTTCGGCTCGTTCCTGATCATGGGCGTGATCGGCCTGCTGGTCGCGATGCTGGTCAACATCTTCCTGCAGTCGTCGGCGCTGGCCTTCGCCATCTCGGCGATCGGCGTGCTGGTGTTCGCGGGCCTGACCGCCTACGACACGCAGCGGATCAAGGAGATGTATTTCGAGGGTGACGTCGCCGACGTCGCTGGCCGCAAGGCGATCATGGGCGCGCTGCAGCTCTACCTCGACTTCATCAACCTGTTCATGTTCCTGCTGCAGTTCATGGGCGACCGCCGCTAAACGGTAGCCCGGCTGGACCATAGACTTCGGACAGGGCGGCCCAATGGCCGCCCTTTCCTTTTGTGCATCCCTCTGCTGTTATTGAGGCAAGACGAACAACTGCACAAATTATGAGCAAGATTGCGATCAGGGCCACCATTGCGGCCGACCTCGACCGAATCACGGAAATCTATGCCGACGCGGTCGCGCACGGCACGGCGAGCTACGAGCTGGAGCCTCCCAGCCGCGCCGAAATGGGCAATCGATTCGACAGTTTGACGGCGGGCAGCTTTCCCTATCTCGTGGGCGAGAAGGACGGCATCGTGCTCGGCTATGTCTATGCCGGACCGTTCCGGCCGCGGCCCGCCTACCGTTTCGTCGTCGAGGATTCCGTCTATGTCGCGCCCGAGGCCAAGGGCCAGGGCGTGGGTCTCTTGCTGATGCAGGCGCTGATCGAGGCGGCGCGCGCTGCGGGCTTTCGCCAGATCATCGCGGTGATCGGCGACGGCCATGCCGACAGCGCGTCGGTGCGGCTGCATGAGAAGCTCGGCTTCCGCCATTCCGGGCGCCTGGAAGGATCGGGCTACAAGCACGGGCGATGGCTGGACACGGTGTTCATGCAGCTGTCGCTCAACGGCGGAGCAGCGCTGCCGCCGGATCCGGGCTCGTTGCCGGAGCGGAGATTTCGCAGCCAAATTAAATAGTTAGGCCTCGACCAGCTTCAGCTTGGAATCGAACACGCCAAGCACGCGGCCGAGCTCCTGGCCGCGCTTGAGGATGCGCCCGCCGGCGGCGATGACGGCGAAGGCGCCCTGCCGGCGCGCCAGTTTCGGGTCCTTGACGATCTGGAACAGCGGCACTTCGCTGGCGCGGCGGAAGACCGAAAACACGGCGCGGTCAGTGAGGTGGTCGATCGCATAATCGCGCCATTCATTGGCCGCCACCATGCGTCCGTAAAGCCTCAGGATCTGGTCGAGCTCGCGCCGGTCAAAGCGCACCGGCTGGTCGAGGCGCGCGCGTCGCGCCTCATGCAGCGGGATCAATATTCCGGATGCTTCCCCATCCTCCGTCCCGCAGCTGTGATCGGTCATGCTTCGATCCTTCGCTTGAATCTTGCGCAGTCAAGGTTCGCGCTTTCGCGGCCGAATTGCAAGGCCGGCTAAGCCAGCCGGCACCGCGCTGTTTCCGAAAGGTCCAGTCACGTTTGCAAAACGCGTGTTGGAATTGGTGATGCTTCGCCACAATGTCGCCACAAATTATCCGCGCTCATGCCCCATTGTCCGACGAATTTACCGGCGTTGCCTGAGACGGTTCGGTCCGGCACCGGCTCGTAAACCCCAAGCCCCCCGCCCACGGGTCAGCGTCGGATCGAACCAACCTCGGTTTTTCCTTGGAAAAATCAGGTGCGACGATCCCAAAACCTGAATGACCGGCGTCAGAAGCAAGCTGACGCCGGTTTTTTATTGGCTAGCGGCGCGACCTCCCCTTCTCCCCTTGTGGAAGAAGGAAAGAGCTGCGGTTACGGCTTGCGAATAAAGGCGGCGCCGAGGATCGGACCGGGCATGCCGTCCTTGCCGACCGACTGCAGCAGCACCGCGCAGCCGCCCTTCTTGGCGATCTCGCTCATCGGCAATTCGTAGCGCTGCGCCTTGCCGTGCCACATGCCGGCGGTCTGGATGTCGGAGACGGCGTTCCAGTAGGTCAGGTTGCGGCCGCTGTTCTCGCCCTTGCCGATCTGCACCGTCTTCGGCGGATCGAAATAGACGATCACCACATGGGCGTCGGCCGGGCCATTGCCGGCGTCGCCGGCGTCGATCATGACCCGGTCGCTGGTGCGGCTCACCTTGATGCCGACCCGCATGCCTTCGCCGGTCCTGTCCATACGGGCCAGCGCGCCGCCGACGTCCTTGCGGCTGGCGCCGTTGACGTGGCTGCGGCCATTGATGACGGCTTGCGGGGTATAGACCGAGCGGCTGCCGAAGGCGCGCATGTAGTCATACTGCCGATCGGTGTTCTCTTTGTTGCTCAGCGTGTCTTGCCAGCCCAGATAGTCCCAGTAATTGACGTGGTAGGCGAGCGCGACGACGTTTTCCTTGGCGGCCAGCTCGGCGAAGAATTCATCGGCCGGTGGGCAGGAACTGCAGCCCTGGCTGGTGAAAAGCTCGACCACGCCCAAGGGCTTTTCGGCTTGGGGCTTGTCAGTTTGAGGCTTCTCGGGCTCGCCTGCCAGCGCGGCACCGGCAAACGTTGCAAGGGCCAGCGCAAGTGCCGCAAGCCGCAATGGTCCTCGAGATGCCATGACTGTTCCGATTCCCGCCGGTGACGCCGGCCTTGTTCTGATTGCCAAAATATGTGGCAGAACGGACAGTCAACGGGAAGTCACGTTGCGGTGAAACTTGGTCGCCGCGACCGCAGATAAGGCAGTAGCCGAGGCACTGCATTTTTCGACGCGGTTCGATTTCGGAGCCGCATCACCGCCATGCGGTAAATTTGCCGATGCCGGCCGATCTCTATTGCGGGCGAACCGGACCTGGACTTTTGAGCTGGCCGGCCAATGCTTAGGCCGCCGCGGTTTAATTAGGGCAGTAGGGCAGTAGGGCAGTAGGGGTATCTTTCCCTACTCCCCTACTCCCTTGCTGCTAAGCTGCCAGATCGCGCAGCACGTATTGCAGGATGCCGCCGTTCTTGAAGTAGTCGAGCTCGTCCAGCGTATCGATGCGGCAGATGATGGGGACGTTCTTCACCGTGCCGTCGCCGTAGGTGACCTTGGCCACCATCTTCTGGCGCGGCTTGATCGCGTCCAGCCCGTCGATCTCGACCAGCTCGTCGCCCTTGAGGTTGAGGGAGGCCCATGAGGTGCCGTCCTCGAAGACGAAGGGGATGACGCCCATGCCGACCAGGTTCGAGCGGTGGATGCGCTCGAAGGACTGGGCGATGACTGCGCGGACACCAAGGAGGTTCGTTCCCTTGGCCGCCCAGTCGCGCGAGGAGCCGTTGCCGTATTCGACGCCGGCGAAGATCACCAGCGGCACGCCTTCCTGCTTGTATTCCATCGCCGCATCGTAGATCGACATCTCCTCCTTCGAGGGATAGTGGATCGTGTAGCCACCCTCGCGGCCGTTCTCGCCCAGCATGTGGTTGCGGATGCGGATGTTGGCGAAGGTGCCGCGCATCATCACCTCATGGTTGCCGCGCCGCGTGCCGTACTGGTTGAAGTCGGCGACGCCGACGCCATGCTCGGTCAAGTACTTGCCGGCCGGCGAAGCCGCCTTGATCGAACCCGCCGGCGAGATGTGGTCGGTGGTGATCTTGTCGCCGAAGAGACCAAGCACGCGCGCGCCCTTGATGTCGCCGATCTTGCCGAAGCCGCGCACCATGCCGGCGAAATAGGGCGGGTTCTGCACATAGGTCGAATGATCGTCCCAGGCATAGGTCTGGCCTTCCGGCGCCTTGACCTTCTGCCAGTGCGCGTCGCCCTTGAAGACGTCGGCATATTTGCGGGCGAAAAGCTCGCGCGTGACGTTCTTCTCGATGAACTCCTGGATCTCGACCGCGCTCGGCCAGATGTCCTTGAGATATACCGGCTTGCCGTCGCTGCCCTCGCCCAGCGGCTCGACGGTGAGGTCCTTGGTGACGGTGCCGGCCAGCGCATGCGCCACCACCAGCGGCGGCGAGGCGAGGTAGTTGGCCTGCACGTCGGGCGAGACGCGGCCTTCGAAGTTGCGGTTGCCGGACAAGACCGCGGCAGCAATCAAACCTTTATCGTTGATGGTCTTGGAGATCGGCCCCGGCAGCGGGCCGGAATTGCCGATGCAGGTGGTGCAGCCGAAGCCGACCAGGTTGAAGCCGATCTGGTCGAGTTCCTTCTGCAGGCCGGATTTCTCCAGATACTCGGCGACCACCTGGCTGCCCGGCGCCAGCGAGGTCTTGACCCAGGGCTTCTGCTTCAGGCCGCGCCGGTTGGCGTTGCGAGCCAAGAGGCCGGCGCCGATCAGAACGCTCGGGTTCGAAGTGTTGGTGCAGGAGGTGATGGCGGCGATGACGACGTCGCCATGGCCGAGGTCGTAGGGGGCGCCTTCCACCGCGTAGCGCTTGGAGATCTCGGCCGCCTTCTTGTACTCGGTCTCCATCGCATTGGCGAAGCCGGCGGGAATGTCCTCTAGGGCGACGCGGCCCTCGGGGCGCTTCGGGCCGGCCATCGACGGCACGACGTCGCCGAGGTCGAGCTCGAGCAGGTCGGTGAAGACCGGATCGGCCGAGCCGGCATCGCGCCACATGCCTTGCGCCTTCGAATAGGCCTCGACCAGCGCGATGCGGTTCTCCTCGCGGCCGGACATGGTGAGATAGCGGATGGTCTCGCTGTCGACCGGGAAGAAGCCGCAGGTGGCGCCATATTCCGGCGCCATGTTGCCGATGGTGGCGCGGTCGGCCAGCGTCATATTGGAGAGGCCGGGGCCGAAGAACTCGACGAACTTGCCGACGACGCCCTTCTTGCGCAGCATCTGGGTGACGGTGAGCACCAGGTCGGTGGCGGTGACGCCCTCCTTCAACCTGCCGGTGAGGCGAAAGCCGATGACTTCCGGCAGGAGCATCGAGACCGGCTGGCCGAGCATCGCGGCCTCGGCTTCGATGCCGCCGACGCCCCAGCCGAGCACGCCGAGGCCGTTGATCATGGTGGTGTGCGAATCGGTGCCGACGCAGGTGTCGGGGAAAGCGGTGGTCTCGCCGTCTTCCGAGTTGGTCCACACCACTTGGCCGAGATATTCGAGATTGACCTGGTGGCAGATGCCCGTGCCGGGCGGCACGACGCGGAAGTTGCGGAACGCCTGCTGGCCCCATTTCAGGAACTTGTAGCGTTCCTCGTTGCGCTCGTATTCGAGCTCGACATTGCGCGCGAAGGCCATCGGCGTGCCGAACTCGTCGACGATGACGGAGTGGTCGATAACGAGATCGACCGGCACCAGCGGATTGATCTTTTCCGGATCGCCGCCGAGCGCCTTGATGCCGTCGCGCATGGCCGCGAGGTCGACCACGGCCGGAACGCCGGTGAAGTCCTGCATCAGCACGCGGGCGGGGCGGTAGGCGATCTCGACGCCGGCGGTGCCCCTGTCGGCGAGCCATGCCGCGACCGCCTTGATGCTCTCCTTGGTGACGGAGCGGCCGTCTTCGTTGCGGAGCAGGTTCTCCAGCAGCACCTTCATCGAATAGGGCAGCTGGGCGATGCCGGTGAGGCCGTTCTTCTCGGCCTCGACGAGGTCGAAATAGACATAGTCGGCGCCACCCGCGGTCAGGGTGCGGCGGCATTTGAAACTGTCGAGGGATTTTGACACGTGCGATCCGTCCTTGTCTGTTCAGCCTAAAAGGGAACGGACGCCGATGGCATGCGATCACGCGCAAAGGTGCGGGTACGGCCATTTCCGCTGTCCGCTCCCAAGCAACCCGAGCCGTTCAAGGCGGCGCGTGCGCTGGTTCGGCGCTAATTCTGTTCCCGCGCCGACCGCTGGCACGGATGAACCGCATATAGAGAATTTCCTGGAATAGTTCTAGACAGTCGAAAAGCAAATTTGTGCGATGCGGCGGCGGCCGCGAGACGGTGCTTTCGGGACGGGCAAGGAATGCGGCTGATCGCCGAAAATCTGGGCGGCGAGCGCGGCGGCGAGACGGTCTTTTCCGGCATCGGATTCGCGCTCGAAAAGGGCGAGGCGCTCGTCGTCACCGGGCCTAACGGCGCCGGCAAATCGACGCTTCTGAGGGTCATCGCCGGCTTGCTGCCAGTAGCCGCGGGCAAGATACGTGTCGAAGGCAGCGGCGAGGATTTTTCCTCTATCGCTTCGGCCTCGCACTATCTCGGCCATCTCAATGCGATGAAGACGGCGCTCAGCGTCGAGGAGAATCTGGCCTTCTGGCGCGCCTTCCAGGGCGAGCCGGCTTTGAGCGTGGAGGAGGCGCTGGAGACGGTCGGGCTGGGCGGGCTTGGGCATTTGCCCTTCGGCTATCTCTCGACCGGGCAGCGGCGCCGCGCCTCGATCGCGAAGCTTTTGACCAGCCGGCGACCGGTCTGGCTGCTCGACGAGCCGACCGCGGGGCTGGACAAGGCGTCGGAGGAGCGGTTCGCGGGGCTGATGCGCGGGCATCTCGAAGGCGGAGGGATTGTGGTTGCGGCAACGCATCTGCCGTTGGGGCTGCGGGGGGCGAAGGGGCTGGCTTTGGGGGTGGCTGGATGACGTTTGCACTCCGTCCCACCCCCCTCTGGCCTGCCGGCCGTCTCCCCCGCAAGGGGGGAGATCTGATGTCACTGCGGCTTTCGCCAATCTTCGACGCTGAAGGGGGAACGCCGGCGGCGCAGCTGCCAATCTCCCCCCTTGCGGGGGAGATGGCCGGCAGGCCCGAGGGGGGTGAGAAGGAACGCGCCGTTTGTAGAGAGGGCGATCGAGCCATAGAAGCGCCTCGCCAATGCTAGCCCTCTTCCTGCGCGACATCCGCCTCTCGATCCGCGCCGGCGGCGGGGCGCTGATCGGCGTCATCTTCTTCCTGGCGGTGATCGCCACCATCCCCTTCGGCGTCGGGCCCGACCTCAACCTTTTGTCGCGCATCGGCCCGGCGATCCTGTGGATCGCCGCCCTGCTCGCCTGCCTGCTCGGGCTCGACCGGCTGTTCCAGGCCGACCGCGAGGACGGCTCGCTCGACCTTTTGGTGCTCAACAGCGATCGCCAGATGCTGGCGCTGACGGTGCTGACAAAATGCCTGGCGCACTGGACGGGCAGCGTGCTGCCGCTGGTGGTGGCTGCGCCTCTGCTCGGCCTGTTCATGAATATGGAGCCGGCAGGCATCGGCGCCACGGCGCTGACGCTGCTCATCGGCACGCCGGCCATCACCTTCATCGGCGCTGCGGGCGCAGCCGTGGCGGTGGCGCTGCCGCGCGGCGGGCTGCTGATCTCGGTGCTGGTGTTGCCGCTCACCGTCCCGGTGCTGATCTTCGGTGTCTCGGCAAGCTATGGCGCGGTGGCCGATCCGGCGCCGTTCCTGCAGCCCTTCCTCATTCTTGCCGCGCTGACGCTGTTTCTTGCTGTGCTCGGGCCCTTGGCCGCGGCGCTGGCGTTGCGCCACGGGACGGATTGAGGCCCCGGGAACGTTCAGACCTGCGGCGCCGCGCCTGATTGCGCGGCCGGCAGCGCAAGGTTAAGGGAAGCCATGATCGAACGGATTGGCAGGGCAGGCGCTAAGGCCACGCGCACGGAGCGGCTGATATGAGCGCGCATGCTCTCTATGTCACTGCCGCCTATGCCATCACGGCGATCGTGCTCATCGGGCTGATCGGCTGGATCCTGCTCGACCAGCGGGCGCGCAGGCGCGAGCTCGCGGCGCTCGAGGCCGCCGGCGTGCGGCGGCGCTCCGACAAGGCCGGGACGACGAAGCCATGAGGATCGAAACCCAAACGCCGGCGCCCCGCCGCGGCCTCTTCGTGCTCTTGCCGCTACTGATCTTTTTGGGATTGGCGGGATTGTTTCTCTCGCAGCTCCTGTCCGGCCGCGACACTTCGGAAATTCCCTCGGCGCTGATCGGCCTGCCGGCGCCGCAGACGAACCTGCCGCCGCTGGAAGGCGTCAACCTACCGGGGCTGGAGTCAAAATCCTTCGCCGGCAAGGTGACGCTGGTCAATGTCTTTGCGTCCTGGTGCGCGCCGTGCCGGGAAGAGCACCCGGTGCTTTTGGCGCTGTCGCATGACAAGCGCTTCACGCTTGCCGCTCTGAATTACAAGGATCCGCCGGAAAATGCCCGCCGCTTCCTTGGCGACCTCGGCAATCCCTATCAGGCGATCGGCGTCGATCCGGCCGGCCGTGCGGCGATCGACTGGGGCGTCTATGGCGTGCCGGAGACCTTCGTCATCGGCAAGGACGGCAAGATCGCTTACAAACATGTCGGGCCGCTGACGCCGGAATCGGCGCGAGACCTGCTGCTGCCGCAGATCGAGAAGGCGCTTGCGGCGCCGGGTTGACGATCGAGAACATGGCGGGTCAGAAAGTGGCGACGGATCGCAGCGTCACCCCGCCGCCGCCTGTTCCGCCGCTTCCTCGATCCGCTCCATGTCGTCGTCCGAAAGGCCGAAATGGTGGCCGATCTCGTGGATCAGCACATGGGTGACGATGTCGCCCAGCGTCTCCTCGTTCTCGGCCCAATAGTCGAGGATGGCGCGGCGGTAGAGCGTGACGCGGTTCGGCCCCTCGCCGGTCTGCGGGTTCCAGCGCTCGGCGATGCCGCGCCCCTCGAACAAGCCGAGCAGGTCGAAGGGCGTCTCCAGCGACAAATCGTCCATGATCTCGTCGGTCGGGAATTCGGCGATCTGGATGATGATCTCGCCGGTGAGCTTGCGGAACTCCTCCGGCAGATGGGCGTAGGCCTCCAGCGCCAGAAGCTCCATCTCGTCCATCGACGGCGAAAGTTGGTCGTGCCAGGTGCGGGTCTTGTAGATACGGGCCATGAGGTTTCCTTTAATCCCGGCATATAGGCTTTCGCACCGAATGAGGCAAATGAGCCAGCCGGCAGGCTTCCTGGAGGATAAAGTGCGAAGGAATAAATTCCTTGTGACTCCGCTTGACTCTTCCGAAGGCCTCTGGAATCTATAAGAACATAACAGGAACAACTGCTGCCGGAAGTGAACGTCATGGCGATGAGCGCCGTGGCGCGGGACACTGTTTTTGCCCTGCGCCGCCAGATCGCGAAGATCGAGGGAACGCTGCCCGAGCGCCTGGAAGCGCCGGCAAGCGGCGCACCCGCCGATACCGCTCGATCCGACATCACAGTCGTCCGGCGCGGCCTCGTCGTGGCCTCGCCGGATGCCTTCCTGCACACCGGCATCGAACGCCTCGACACCGCCCTTGGCGGCGGCCTGCCGAAAGCGACGCTCAGTGAAATCCATGGGCTGGAGACCCGCGATGCCGGCGCCGTCGCCGGCTTCGCGCTGTCGCTCACCAGCCTGATCCTCAAGGAAAAGCAGGGCCTGCCCATTCTCTGGATCGGCACGGCGGAGATTTTCCGCGAGGCCGGCTTTCCCTATGCCAGGGGACTCCAAATCCTGTTCGGCATCGAGCCGGAGCAATTGCTGTTTTCCGAAGCGCCGAAGCTCCTGGACGCGCTGTGGATCGCCGAGGAGGCCGCCCGCATGACGGCCTTCGCCGCCGTCATCCTCGAGATCCGCGGCAACCCGCAGCGGCTCGACCTTACCGCGACGCGGCGGCTGCATGCGCGGGCGCAAAGCGCCGGCCGCCCGGTGCTTTTGCTGCGCCAGGCCGGGGCGGCCGAGCCCACCTCCGCGCCGGTGCGCCTCATCGTCTCGGCAGCGCCGGCGGCGAGCCGCGAGACGCTCGCCGGCCCGCTCGCCGGCTCGATCGGCCGCCCCGCCTTCACCGTCGATATCGGCAAGAGCCGCACGGCCCTGCCCGGACAATTCACACTGGAGTGGAACCCCGATGAGCACGCTTTTGAGGAAAGAAGAAGGGGTGAGGAAAGAAGAAGCGATGAGGAAAGAAGGCCCCAGGAAGAGCGGGCAGCGAATCCTGTCGCTGTGGTTCCCGTACCTGTGCGCGGAGCGGATCCTGCGCCAGCGTCTGGGGCGGTCCTGGCGTTCCCGGCCGTCGGATCACCTGCCGCTGGTGATCAGCCATCGCGACAGCAACGCCCAGCGCATCGCAGCCCTCGACGAGCGGGCTGAGGCGCTCAAATTGAAGCGTGGCATGGGCATTGCCGATGCGCGCGCCATGCACCCCTCGATCGACGTGGTGGAGGCCGACCCGGAAGCCGACCGCCGCCTGCTCGAAGGCCTTGCCGACTGGTGCGACCGCTACACGCCGTTGGTGGCGATCGACGGCGAGGACGGGCTGTTCCTCGACGTCACCGGCTGCACGCATCTGTTCGGCGGCGAGCGCGCCATGCAGGACGAGATCCTCACCCGCTTCTTCCAGCAGGGCTTCGATGTCCGCGCCGGTCTCGCCTCAACGCCGGGCGCCGCCTGGGCGGCGGCGCGCTTCCACGGCGACCGCATCGTCGCCGGCGGCGAGGAGGAGGCGCTGCTGGCACCCTTGCCGCTTTCGGCGCTGCGCATCGCGCCCGAAACCCGCGCCAGCCTCGAAAGCGTCGGCCTGCGCACGGCGGGCGCCGTGATGGCCGCGCCCCGCGCCCCGCTCGCTCGCCGCTTCGGCGCCACTTTGCTGCTGCGTCTCGACCAGGCGCTTGGCCGCCTCGACGAGGCGGTGTCGCCGCGCCTTCCAGTCGCGCCGCTTTCGGTCGAGCGCCATCTTGCCGAACCGATCATGCTCACCGACGACATCGAGCGGCTGGTGAGCCGGCTTGCCGTGGCCTTGAAGGTCGATCTCGAACGCCGAGGCGAGGGCGCCAGGGCGCTCGCCCTTCTTCTCTTCCGCGTCGACGGCGCCGTCAGCCGCATCGCGGTCGGCACCTCGCGTCCGATGCGCGAGCCGCAACTGATCCGAAGACTGTTCCACGAACGGCTCGCAGCACTTGAGCAGAACATCGATGCCGGCTTCGGCTTCGACCTCGTGCGGTTGTCGGTGCTTTCGGTCGCCGCCTTCGACATGCTGCAGGGCGACCTTGCCGGCGAGGTTGCCGACGACGATGCCGACATCGCTTTGTTCGCCGACCGCATCCGCGCCCGTCTCGGCGAGGCCGCCGTGCTGAAGCCGGTCGTCGTCGAGAGCCATCTGCCGGAGCGCGCCGTGACCACGGTTCCCTTCGCGGAAGCGCCGCAAAGGCGCATGCCGCCGAAACAATCCGACCGGACAGCGCCGCCGATGACCATCTTCCCGCCGGAGCGGCCGGTGCGGCTGTTCCGCTCGCCCGAGCCGATCGAGGTGCCGGCGACCGAGATCCCCGAGGGCCCGCCGATGAATTTCCGCTGGCGCCGCGCGCTCTACCGCGTCGCCCGTGCCGAAGGGCCGGAACGCATCGCCGCCGAATGGTGGCGGCAGCTGCCCGGCGAGGACGAGGCGCCGACGCGCGACTATTACCGCATCGAGGACAGCGAGGGCCGCCGCTACTGGCTCTATCGCCAGGGCCTCTACAGCAGCGCCGCGCAGGCCGCGCCGCGCTGGTTCATGCATGGGGTGTTCGCATGAACGCGCTGACCGCCATCCCCTATGCCGAGTTCGGCATCCAGTCGAACTTTTCCTTCCTGCGCGGCGCCTCCAAGCCCGAGGAACTGGTGGTCACGGCGAAATTCTACGGCTTTGCCTCGATCGGCCTTGCCGACCGCAACACCGTCGCCGGCGTGGTGCGCGCCTGGCAGCAGGCCAAGGTCGAAAAGCTTGCCTATCATCCCGGCTGCCGCCTGGTTTTCCGCGACGGCACGCCGGATATTCTCGCCTATCCCCGCGACCGCAAGGGCTGGGGGCATCTCTGCCGCATGCTGACCCAGGCCAATTTGCGCGACGAGAACGAGAAGGGCGCGACGCTGCTCGAGCTCGGCGATCTTCTCGAATGGGGCGATCTGATGTCGCTGGCGGTCCTGCCCAGTCCGTCGGGGGGCGCGGAAGATGGTCTCGCGCTCATTAGCCGGCTCAAGGATCGCTTTGGCGCGGCGCTCCGGCTGGCAGTGGCGCCGGATTACGGCGGCAATGACCGTTTCCGCATCGAGCAGGCGGCGGCGATGGCCGAGCATGCGCGTGTCCCGCTGATGGCGACCAACGACGTGCTCTATCATGCCGCCGACCGCCGACCGCTGCAGGACGTGCTCACCGCGATCCGCCTCAACACGCCGGTTTCCGGGGTCGGGCTGGAGCTGACCGCGAATGCCGAACGTCATCTGAAGCCGCCGCTGGAGATGGCGCGCCTTTTTCGCCGCTATCCGCAAGCGCTGGCGGAGACGCTGCGCTTCGCCGAGGAGCTCACCTTCTCGCTCAGCGACCTCGAATACAATTATCCGGACGAGCCGACCGAATCCGGCCTCGGGCCTCAGGCCGAGCTCGAACGTCTGGCGCGGGAAGGGGCTGCCGTCCGCTACCCGGCCGGTGTTCCCGCCCATGTCACGCAGCGCATCACGGAAGAGCTCGCGCTCATCGAGCGGCTGAATTACGCGCGCTATTTCCTGACCGTCCACGACATCGTCAAGTTCGCCCGCAGCAAGGACATCCTTTGCCAGGGGCGCGGCTCGGCCGCCAATTCGGTCATCTGCTTCTGCATCGGCATCACCGAGGTCGGCCCCGACCGGATCGATGCGCTGTTCGAGCGCTTCATCTCCGAGGAACGCAACGAACCGCCGGACATCGACGTCGACTTCGAGCATGAGCGGCGCGACGAGGTCATCGCCTATATCTACGAGAAATACAGCGCCAAGCGCACCGCGCTCGCCGCCGCCGTCATCAGCTATCGCGGCCGTTCGGCCCTGCGCGAGGTGGCCAAGGCCATGGGTCTCTCCGAAGACGTCCGAAGCGCCCTGTCGAGCACCATCTGGGGCTGGTCGACCTCCGAGCTCGGCGAAAGGGAGGCCAATGCCGGCGGCCTCGACCGCACCGACCCGCTGTCGCGGCAGGTGCTGGAGCGCGCCAACGAGATCATGGGCTTTCCCCGCCATCTCTCCCAGCATGTCGGCGGCTTCGTCATCACCCGAGACCGGCTTGACGAGGTCGTGCCCATCGTCAAGACGGCGATGGAGGAGCGCAAGATGGTCGAGTGGGACAAGGACGACCTCGACGCGGTGAAGATCCTCAAGGTGGATGTGCTGGCGCTCGGCATGCTGACCTGCCTGAAGCGCGCCCTGACCCTGCTCACGCACCATTATCCCAAGGCGCG
Source organism: Mesorhizobium tamadayense (assembly GCF_003863365.1). Lineage (GTDB taxonomy): Bacteria > Pseudomonadota > Alphaproteobacteria > Rhizobiales > Rhizobiaceae > Mesorhizobium > Mesorhizobium tamadayense. The sequence continues at coordinate 141,461 of NZ_RQXT01000011.1, forward strand.
GGATCCGTTTGGACAACCCTACGTGCTCGCCACCCTCCCGGAAGAGGACGGGCGCGTCTACGCCATGATCTGCCGGGCCGACACGCTTGGCGTCTTCCAGATCGAATCGCGCGCCCAGATGTCGATGCTGCCGCGGCTCAAGCCTGAAAAGTTCTACGACCTCGTCATCGAGGTGGCGATCGTGCGGCCCGGCCCGATCCAGGGCGACATGGTGCATCCCTATCTGCGCCGCCGACAGGGCAAGGAGAAGGCCGAATATCCCAAGCCCGAGCTGGAAGAGATCCTCGGCAAGACGCTGGGCGTGCCGCTGTTCCAGGAACAGGCGATGAAGATCGCCATCGTCGCCGGCGGCTTCAGGCCGGGCGAGGCCGACGAATTGCGCCGCGCCATGGCCACCTTCAAGCGCACCGGCACGATCGGCAATTACCGCCAGCGGATGATCGACGGCATGGTCGGCAGGGGTTACGAGAAGGAGTTCGCCGAGCGCTGCTTCAAGCAGATCGAGGGCTTCGGCGAATATGGCTTCCCGGAAAGCCATGCCGCGTCCTTCGCGCTGCTGGTCTATGCCTCCTGCTGGTTCAAGACCTTCTATCCCGACGTCTTCTGCGCCGCGATCCTGAATGCGCAGCCGATGGGTTTTTACCAGCCGGCCCAGCTTGTCCGCGACGCGCGCGACCACGGCGTCGAGGTGCGCGAGGTCGACATCAACCACTCCGTCTGGGATTGCACACTGGAAGAATCCACCTTCGATCCCTCGCGTCTCCTCGAACGCCATGCCTCGATGCGCGGCGTCATCGAGACGGCTCATGCCGTGCGGCTCGGTTTCCGCCAGATCAAGGGGTTGTCCGGGGAGCGCATGGATGCCGCCGTTGCCCGGCGCGGCGACGGCTATCGATCGGTCAGGGATGTCTGGCTGCGTTCGGGCCTCGATGTCGGCGAGATCGAAAGGCTGGCTGAGGCCGACGCCTTCCGCTCGCTCGGCCTCGACCGCCGCGCGGCGCTCTGGGAGGTGCGCGCGCTCGACGGCAGGAGCGCCGCGGAAAAACTGCCGCTATTCGACCAGCCGTCGCTGCGCCTGCGCGAGCTGGAACCCGAGACGAAGCTGCCGAAGATGCCGCTCGGCGAGCATGTCGTCCACGACTACCGCTCGCTCGGCCTTTCCCTGAAGGCGCATCCCGTCGCCTTCCTGCGCGAGCGGCTCACCCGCGCCGGCATCACCCCCAATGCCAGCCTGCCGTCGGTGAGCGATGGCCGCCGCGTCTCCGTCGCCGGCCTGGTGCTGGTGCGCCAGCGCCCCGGCAAGGGCAACGCGATCTTCCTCACCCTGGAGGATGAAAAGGCGATCGCCAATGTCATCATCTGGCCGCGCGTCTTCGACCGCTTCCGCTCCGTGGTCATGGGCGCGCGCTTCATCCGCGTCACCGGCAAGCTGCAGCACGAATCGGATGTCATCCACATCGTCGCCGACAGGATCGAGGATCTGACGTCCTGGCTGAGCGTACTTCTGCGGCCACCTACTATCGAGCATCAGCCCGCCGACAGCCCCAGACCGAATGGATCGGAGCGCGCCGCAAGCCGCGTCCTGCCTGTCCGGCAGGACATCGAGGCTCTATCGGGCACCGCGCAGCAGGTCATGCCCAAGGGGCGCAATTTTCAGTAGGATAAAGCATGAGCCCTTACTCTGGGGCGCTGCAGCGGTGCAGAATCTTGACGCCGGCGGGACAGCGCCCCCCTCTGTCCTGCCGGACATCTCCCCCACTTGGGGGGAGATCGGACGTCACGCAGACTTTCGCCAATCTCCGGCGTTGCAGGAAGAGCGCCGCGACGAAACTGCCAATCTCCCCCCAAGTTGGGGAGATGGCCGGTAGGCCAGAGGGGGGCGCGAAGGATCACCAACCTTTTTCGTCACCGCATCCGTTGAAGACTCCTCACGATGGCCCGCCCAGCCGTGGCGGCGGCGTGAGCGCATCTTCGGCCGAGATCGTGCGCGCTTCCGAAGGCAGCATGATCGGAATGCCGTCGCGCACCGGATAGGCGAGCTTCGCCACGCGTGAGATCAACTCGCCGCGCTCGGGGTCCCAGGTCAGCGGTCCCTTGGTCAGCGGGCAGGCAAGCAGTTCCAGTAATTTCGGGTCGACCGTCGCCTTGCGCCCATCACGTCCGTCCGCCGCCATCGCACTTTTCCGTTGTCCAATTGCCACGGGCTTAAGTGTGCTGAGATTCAGGTGAGGCCGGCCTGCAAATGGCGGCTTCCTGCGCTTCCGGTGCTCACGTACTTCAAGTACGCTCCGCTCCGGTTCTCGGAAGCCACCATTTTCGGCTCGGCCTCACCTGAATATCAATACACTTACTGTATGCTGGAGCCAAAATCCTCATCCTCGCGCGCCAGCGTTATTTCGGTGATGGCGATCAGCGTCTCGGCGCGCGTCTTCAAGTCCGCGGCCTCGAGCAGCGCCTGCTTCTCGGCCGGCCCATAGGGCGCCATCATCGACAGGGCATTGACCAGCATGGCGTTCTCGGCGCGGCTGACGCTTTCCCAGTCGGCCTCGAGGTCGTTGGCCTGCAGGTAGGCGCGAAACGCCTTGAGCAGAGCCGGCCGGTCGACCTCGGCGCCGGCTGGATCCTCCTCGAGATCGGCGAGGAAGGCCGCGATCCGGCATTGCCGGAACGGCGTCCTGACCGTCAGCTCCTGCGTGACGCGGAAGCGGCAGACACCTTGCAGCGAGATCAGGTAGCGGCCGTCGCCGGTCTCGGCGAGCGAGATGATGCGCCCGGCGCAGCCGACGCTGCACAGCTCCGGCCCGCCGTCGTCGCGCAGCGCGCCGTCGAGACTTGGCTGGATCATGCCGATCAGCCGGGACCCGGCCATCGCCTCATCGATCATCTGCAGGTAACGCGGCTCGAAAATGTTGAGCGGCATGCGGCCGCCCGGCAGGAGCAGCGCTCCGGCGAGCGGAAACACCGGGATCGTCGACGGCAAATCCCTCGCGAGCCGGTAGCGGGCGTTTCCGACCTGCACTTCAACCCTCCGCCTGCACTTCAACCTTCGAAAGCGTCGCCGGCCAGCGTGTCAAACCTGCGGTCTCCTCCGACGCAGCCCGGCTCATTCAACCCTTCATCGCAGGGCAAGCCGTTCTCGCCTGCCGCCTATCTGGCGCAGTCGCCGCCTTGTGCAAGCCCCTTACCCAGCAAAAGGGGCCGGCAGCAAAGCCGGCAAAACGCTCAGGAGAACAACAGCGATGACAGCTTGCGCCGCGCCGCAAGCGTGGCCTCGTCGGTCATCCCCCATGCCTCGAAGAATTTCAAGAGCTGCGCCCGTGCGCCGTCGTCGTTCCACGCCCTGTCGGCCTTGACGATGGCCAGCAGATTGTCGGCGGCCTGCATCCGCTCGCCGCGCGCGTTCTGCACCATCGCCAGGTCGAACCGCGCCTGATGATCGTTCGGATCGGCGGCGAGCCGCCGCTCGAACTCCGCCGGATTGCCAAGCGCCGCCGCTTCCGCCGCAAGCGTCATCTTGGCGCGCAGCGCCGCAAGCGCCGGTGCGTCCTTCTTGTCCTCCGGCGCCTTCGCCAGCACCGCCTCGGCGCTCTGTGCGTCGCCTGCGTCGAACAGTATCTCACCCAGGCCCGCGATCGCCTCGATGGTTTCGGGCGCCTGCTCAATGATCGCGTCGTAGATGTCAGCCGCGGTCTGGACGTCGCCCGCCTCGTGCGCCTCGCCGGCCGCTGCCAGCGCGTCGGTGATCTGCGGCGCGCCGCCACCGCCCTTGCCGCCGACCTTCTGGATGAACTGCGTGATCTGGCTCTCTGGAATCGCGCCCATGAAGCCGTCGACCGGCTGGCCGTCCTTGAAGGCGATGACCGCGGGAATGGACTGGATGCCGAGCTGGCCGGCGATCGAGGGGTGGTCGTCGATATTCATCTTGACCAGCTTGACCTTGCCGCCGGCAGCCTGGACCGCCTTTTCGATCTGCGGTGTCAGCTGCTTGCAAGGGCCGCACCAGGGCGCCCAGAAGTCGACCAGCACCGGCTGGCGGCGCGATTCCTGGATGACGTCGGCGGCGAACGTCGCGGTCGTGGTGTCCTTGACCAGGTCGGCGGCCGCCGGCGCCTCGCCGAGCGATACCTTGGCACGGTCGCCGCCGCCATACTGGACGGACTGGGCGTACTGGCCGGCATTGCCGCCAAATGAGCCGCTGAACGGGTTGTTGTCACTCATATCGTCGCCCTTTCGGTCGCCGGCGTCGGGACGCGGCGCGTCATTGTCGGAATTCGATTTCGCCATCCATGTGGCGATCAGCCCCTAACTTTCAAGATAATGGGACTTTCAAGGTAACGAGACTTTCAAGATAACAGGATCGTGGCCGGTTGCCTCGACGAATCTGACGAGATCGGCGGCGGCAATGGTCGTCGTCGCCTCATTGGTCAGCGGGTGGCCGTTGATGACCTCGTGGCTCATCAACTCCTGGTCGAGAACCACCTTCACCCGTCCGGCCGTGTCGTTGATCAGGCCGAAGACGGTGACCGCGCCGGGAATGACGCCGAGCAGCTCCATCAGCATTTCCGGCTTGCCGAACGACACGCGGCCGGAAGCACCGATCAGGTGATGGATTTGCTTGAGGTCGACCTCCGCCTCCTCGCCCACCGTGACGAGAAAGAAATTGTCCTTCTTGTCCTTGAGGAAGAGGTTCTTGGTGTGGCCGCCTGGGATCTCGCCGCGCAGCGCCTGCGAATCGGCGACCGTGAACAAGGGCGGATGGCGCACCGTCGAGGCGGAGATGCCGAGATCGGCAAGAAAGGCATAAAGCTCGCATTCGGTCTTCGGCATCGGTCCTCGCATCATCCGGAAAGCTCATGCCGTTTACGGCCAACCATGCCCTCGGGGCAAGATCGCCCGGGTGGGCCAACGCAATCCGCCTGTCGAAACGAACCTTCGGTGTATGAAGAGCCAGCTCCAAAAAGACCGTCATTTCCCTGTTGCAATCGGCGCGCTCTTCGGCCATATAGGCGCGGCTTGCGGCCCAAGGCCGCGCGAGCGGGTGTAGCTCAGGGGTAGAGCACAACCTTGCCAAGGTTGGGGTCGGGCGTTCGAATCGCCTCACCCGCTCCAGTTTCCTCACCGAGGATCAAGCAAACGAAAAGCCGCGGTTTCCGCGGCTTTTTCGCATTTTGAGGCTGGCCGAAAGCCGCTTTCGCGGGGTCTACGCCAGCCTCGCCCTCGTCGTCCTCGGCGTCGCCAGCAAAAGGCTCGTCTCGCTGCCCGTTATGCCGGGGATCAGCCGTATCCGCCGCAGCACCGCATCGAAATCGGTCAGCGAGGCGGTGCCGAGCTCGACCACAAGGTCCCAGCGGCCGTTGGTGGTGTGAATGGTGGAAATCTCCGGAAAGCCGCCGAGCGCCCGGATGACGCGGTCGGCGGCATGGCCCTCGATCTCGATCATCATGACGCCGCGTATCTTCTGGTCGACCGCGTCGGCGCGCAGTACCACCGTATAGCCGATGATCTCGCCGGATTTTTCCAGCCGCTCCATGCGTGCCCTGACCGTCGCGCGCGACAGGCCGAGATCGAGCGCGAGGTCAGAGACGCTGCGCCGCGCATCGTGCCTGAGAAGCGTCACCAGCCTTTCGTCGAGCGAGTCCATGATTGTCCATTTCGATCGAATTCTATGTCCAATATGATAGATTACCCTTTTCGAAATGCCAATTTCGCCTGTTCAAACCGCCAGACCGCAATGGTTCACTGCTTCGATCAATCGCAAGGGCGGAAAAGAATCATGCGCTGCAGGATCGTTGGCGCGCCGGTGCAGGACGGTGCGGGCAGGATGGGATGCGAGATGGGGCCGAGCGCGCTGCGCACCGCGGGGCTTGTTTCGGTGCTGTCGGAGCTTGGCCATGAGGTCGAGGACTGGGGCGCGGTGCAGAAGGCTCAGTCGCGCGCGGTCGTCCATGGCAATCTCGCCTTGAAGGCCCTGCCGGAGATTTCCGCCTGGACGGCGTCGATTGCCGAGACCGCCTATGTGGCTTCGAAGGACGCGATGCCGATCTTTCTCGGCGGCGACCACTCGATCTCCGCTGGCACCGTCTCCGGCGTAGCCCGCCGCGCCGCCGAACGCGGCCGGCCGCTCTTCGTGCTCTGGCTCGACGCGCACCCGGATTTCCACACGCTCGACACCACCACCAGCGGCAACCTGCACGGCGTGCCGCTCGCCTATGCCAGCGGCCGGCCGGGCTTTTTGGGCTATTTCCCCGATCTGCCGACCGCCGTCGACCCCGCCCGCGTCTGTACCATGGGCCTGCGCAGCGTCGATCCGGCCGAGCGCCGGGCGCTGAACGAAGCCGGCGTCACCGTGCACGACATGCGCGCCATCGACGAGCATGGTATCGCGCCGCTGCTGCGCGCCTTCTTGCGCCTCGTCGAGAAGGAAAACGGGCTGCTGCATGTCAGCCTCGACGTCGACTTCCTCGACCCGTCGATCGCGCCGGCCGTCGGCACCACGGTGCCGGGTGGCGCCACCTTCCGCGAGGCGCATCTGCTGATGGAGATGCTGTCCGACAGCGGCCTGGTCTCCAGCCTCGACCTTGTCGAGCTGAACCCGTTCCTCGACGAGCGCGGCCGCACAGCGACCCTGATGGTCGATCTCACCGGCAGCCTGATGGGCCGCCGCATCATGGACCGCCCGACCCGCAGCCATTCCGGAAGCCTCTGACCATGACCCAGCCTTCCCGCCTTGCCATCGTCCCCTTCGTCAGCGTCGACCGCATGATGAAGCTGGTGCTCGCCATCGGCGTCGAGCGCTTCCTCACCGAGCTCGCCGCCTATATCGAAGAGGATTTCCGCCGCTGGGAGCTGTTCGACAAGACGCCGCGCATCGCCTCGCACAGCCATGACGGCGTCATCGAGCTGATGCCTACCAGCGACGGCCGCCTCTACGGCTTCAAATATGTCAACGGCCACCCGAAGAACATGCGCGAGGGCCGTCAGACGGTCACCGCTTTCGGCGTGCTGGCCGATGTCGGCTCCGGCTATCCGATGCTCTTGACCGAAATGACGATCCTGACGGCGCTGCGCACTGCGGCCACTTCCGCCGTCGCCGCCAAATATCTGGCGCCCAAGGGCTCGCGCGCCATGGCCATCATCGGCAACGGTGCCCAGTCCGAATTCCAGGGCGTCGCCTTCAAGGCGCTGCTCGGCATCGACCGGCTGCGGCTCTACGACATCGACCGCCAGGCCTCGGAAAAATGCGCGAGGAACCTCGCCGGCCAGGGTTTCGACATCACCATCTGTTCGACCGGGCAAGACGCGGTCGAAGGCGTCGACATCATCACCACGGTGACGGCCGACAAGCAGTATGCCACGATCCTTACCGACAACATGGTGGGTTCCGGCGTGCACATCAACGCGGTCGGCGGCGACTGCCCCGGCAAGACCGAGCTGCACCGCGACATCCTCCTGCGCTCCGACATCTTCGTCGAGTTCCCGCCGCAGACGCGCATCGAGGGCGAGATCCAGCAGCTCGACGCCGACCATCCGGTGACCGAGCTGTGGCAGGTGATGACCGGCAAGGCGCAAGGGCGCAAGACGCCGGAACAGATCACGCTGTTCGATTCCGTCGGCTTCGCCACCGAGGATTTTTCCGCCCTCCGCTATGTCCGCGACCAGCTCCAGGCCACCGGCCTCTATGAGGAGCTCGACCTTCTCGCCGACCCCGACGAGCCGCGCGACCTGTTCGGCATGCTGCTGAGGGCAGCCATGCAGCCGGCTGCCTGAGGGACTGCGATCTGCTATCCGCGCGCTGGCGCGCAGCTCTCCCGCTCGACGAGGACCGGCGCCAGCACCTCGCGACGCGACGGCGCTGCCGGCTCGCCGACGCGCTCGAGCAGCAGGCTCACCGCCCGCGTTCCGATCTTCTCGACCGGCTGCGCGATCGTCGTCAGCGGCGGCCACGTGGTGACCGCATAGGGAATGTCGTCGAAGCCGACCAGCGACATGTCGTCGGGAACACGCAATCCGCGCGATCGCAGCGCGGTGATGGCGCCCATGGCCATCAGGTCGTTGCAGGCGAACACCGCGGTGATATCCGGCGCCTGCGCCATCAGCCGCTCCATCGCCAGGCGGCCACCGGCGAAATGATAGTCGGAATCGACCACCGACGAGGCAGGCAAGTCGAGGCCCACCTCCTTCAACGCCCTGGTGAAGCCGCGCAGGCGGGCCGGGCTGGAGCTCGAATCGCGCGGGCCGCCGATGACGCCGATCCGCTCATGGCCGAGCCCGGCCAGATGGCGGCCGGCGAGATAGCCGCCGTGATCATGGTCGACCAGCACGGTATCGACGTTGACGGAATGGATCTCGCGGTCGAGCAGCACCGCCGGCACGGCGGCGGAAAGGTGTGAGAACACCCGCGCGTGGTCGGACGAGCCGGCGAAGATCAGCCCGTCGATCTGCTTTGCCAGCAGCACCGACAGATAGCGCTCTTCCTTCTCCGCGCTGCCGTCGGAGTTGCACAGGATCACCGTGTAGCCCGCCACGAACCCAGCATCCTCGATCTGGCGCGCCACGCCGGCGAAGAACGGGTTGGAATTGTCGGGCAGCAGCAGGCCGATGGTCTTGGTCTCGCCGCGCCTGAGGCTTCTCGCCAGCGAATTCGGGCTGTAGCGCAAGGCTGTGATCGCCGCACGAACGCGCTCGGCCGTCTCCGGCTCGACATGGCGCGTGCGGTTCATCACATGCGAGACGGTTGCGACCGACACTCCGGCATGGCGCGCGACATCGGCAATCGTCGTCATCGTTTCCTTCCCCCTGGCGAATAACCCGCAGCGGCCGTCCCCGATAGAGGTCTAGGATGACGGTGAGCACAATGACAAGGCCAATCACGATCGGTTTGAAATTGTCGCCGACGCCGAGCAGCCGCGGCCTTGGGAAATCTCTGTTGCTTCCTCCGCTTGGGCGATCCGTAATCGGTTACGCAACCGATTAATGGCCAAATTGTGCCTGGATTTGGCGGGTGTCAATGGGCGGAGATGCGCTGCTGCGGCTGTCAGGTCGGGTATGGTCGGCCACGTAAGGCTCGGCCAGCCTGCCTCTCACCGCCAGCCGAGCGCCGGCGCGACGTGCTTCAGGATCGCCTCGATGACGTGGGCGTTGTAGTCGACGCCGAGCTGGTTGGGCACGGTGAGCAGCAGTGTGTCGGCCTCGGCGATCGCCTGGTCCCCCTTGAGTTGTTCCACCAGCACGTCGGGCTCGGCGGCGTAGGTGCGGCCGAACACGGCGCGGCGCTCCGGCTCGATATAGCCGAAATGATCCTCGCCCTCGCTGCCGCCGAAATAGGCGCGGTCCATGTCGTTGACCAAGGCGAAGATGCTGCGGCTCACCGAGACGCGCGGCTCCCGGGCGTGGCCGGCTTCCTTCCAGGCGGCGCGATAGGCGCGGATCTGCTCGGCCTGCTGGATGTGCAGCGGCTCGCCGCTCTCGTCGAATTTGAGCGTCGAGCTCTGCAGGTTCATGCCGAGCTTGGCCGCCCATTCGGCGGTGGCGTTGGTGGCAGCGCCCCACCAGATCCGCTCGCGCAGGCCGGCCGAGAACGGCTCGAGGCGCAAGAGGCCGGGCGGATTGGGAAACATCGGCCGCGGATTGGGTTGCGCAAAGCCTTCGCCGCGCAAAAGATCGAGGAATATCTCGGCATGGCGGCGGGCCATGTCGGCGTCGGTCTTGCCCTCCTCCGGCACATAGCCGAAATAGCGCCAGCCGTCGATCACCTGCTCGGGCGAGCCGCGGCTGATGCCGAGCTGCAGCCGGCCGCCGGCGATGAGGTCGGCCGCGCCCGCATCCTCGGCCATGTAGAGCGGGTTCTCGTAGCGCATGTCGATGACGGCGGTGCCGAGCTCGATGTGCTTGGTTTTCGCCCCGGCCGCGGCAAGCAGCGGGAAGGGCGAGCCGAGCTGGCGGGCAAAATGGTGGACGCGGAAATAGGCGCCGTCGGCGCCCAGCTCCTCGGCCGCGACCGCAAGGTCGATCGACTGCAGCAGCGCGTCGGCGCCCGAGCGCGTGCCCGATTGCGGCGAGGGCGACCAATGCCCGAAGGACAGAAACCCGATCTTCTTCATGCGCTCCGTTCCCAATTCCCTGACGTAGATATTTTCACTGCTCGGATGGGCTTGCGTTTAGCGGGCCGCATACCTCGGAGATTGGCCGGAACGCCCACCGCTTCGTTAGGGAGGCCTCCGCCAAGCCCAAACATTTGCGATGGTTCGGCGAAACGGACAATGAAATCCGACAAGCTGCAGCCTTTCAAGCCGGAAATCCGTCAGTCGGTGCGGATCCAGACACCCTTGGTGTTGAGGTATTCGTCGAGATGCTCGGCGCCGCCCTCGCGGCCATAGCCGCTCATCTTGTAGCCACCGAAGGGCACCGCCGGGTCGATCGCGTGATAGGTGTTGACCCAGACCGAACCGGCGCGCAGCCGGTTGGCGAGCTGATGCGCCTTGCCGATATCCTTCGTGAACACACCGGCGCCGAGGCCGTAAGGCGTGTCGTTGCCGCGTCGCACCGCCTCGTCCAGCGTGTCGAAGGGCAGCGCCGAGATGATCGGGCCAAAAATCTCCTCACGCGCGATGCGCATGCCGTCTGTCACGCCGGCGAACACGCCGGGTGTCATGAAATTGCCGGCGGCAAGCGTGCCTTCAGTGATGCGCTCGCCACCCGTCACCAGCCGCGCGCCCTCGCGCGCGCCGTCGGCGATGAAGCCGCTGACGCGCTCGAGCTGTCTTGGCGAGATCAGCGGCCCGATCTCGATTTCGGGATCGGCGCCGTCGCCGATCCGGAGCTTGGCCGCGAAGGCCGCGACGCGCTCGACGAATTCCTCATAGATCGGCCGCTCGACGAAGAGCCGCGACCCGGCGATGCAGATCTGGCCGGAATTGGCGAAGACCGACATGGCCGCCACCGGCACGGCGCGCTCGATATCGGCGTCGGCCAGGACGATCACCGGCGACTTGCCGCCGAGTTCCAGCGACACACGCTTCATGTTGGCGGCAGAGGCACGCAGGATCGCCTGACCCGTCGCGGTCGAGCCGGTGAAGACCAGCTTGTCGACGTCCATATGCGCGGCCAAAGGCGCGCCGGCCTCCGCGCCGGTTCCGGTCACGACATTGACGACGCCGGGCGGCACGCCGGCTTCCTGCATCAGGTCGGCGATCAAGAGCGGCGTCAGCGGCGCTTCTTCCGAGGGTTTCAGCACGATGGTGCAGCCGGTGGCCAAAGCCGGGCCGATCTTCCAGATCGAGGCAGCGGTGGGCGCATTCCAGGGGATGATCGCGCCGACCACGCCGACGGGCTCCTTGCGCGTGTAGGAGACGATCTCGCCCGGCAGCGAATTGCCGATGGTGTGGCCGTGGATCGACGTCGCCATGCCGGCATAGAAGCGCAGCATGCCGAGCACGCGATTCTTGTTGGCGAGGGTGCGGGTGACCGGCATGCCCATGTCGGTGGTGTCGGAAAGCGCCAGCTCCTCCCAATGCCGCTCTATCACGTCGGCGATCTTCAACAGCAGCAGCTGGCGCTCATAGGGCTTGAAGCGGCTCCACGGCCCCTCGAAGGCCCGCCGCGCCGCCGCGACCGCCAGGTCGATATCCCTCGAATCGGCCTGCGGCACGGTGCCGATCACCGCGCCGGTGGCCGGATTGCGCGTCTCGAACGCCCGGCCGCTCACCGAATCGCGCCATTCGCCGTCGATCAGCATCCGGCGATGCCGGCCGTCGATCGGCGTGCGTAGGGAAAAGTCTCTCACCGGTATCGTCATCGCGAGCCGCTTTCTCTGACGAGCATGGCGTTATGGCACCGGCCTGCACCGGGGTGCAAGTTCGGCTCCGCGGTCGAATCGCCAGTCGCCGGCTGATCTATCCATCCGCCATACTTTGTACTTCATCGCCTATTGAACAAGACTGGACCGGCCCTCCGTCTGGAACGGGCGGCGAAACACGGAGCCCGGCACCCATTCATGCATGAACTGACGCCCGTTCTCTCCACCGTGACCGCTTCCTTCCTGGCGTCCTTCGTCGAGGTGGTCGAAGCCTTCACCATCGTGCTCGCCGTCGGCGTGACGCGCGGCTGGCGGCCGGCGCTGACCGGCGCGGCGTCGGCGCTCGCCGTGCTGGCGGCGCTGGTGCTGGCCTTCGGGCCGTTGCTGGCGCTCGTCCCCATCACGCTCCTGCAATTCGTGGTCGGCGTGCTGCTGGTCCTGTTCGGCATGCGCTGGCTGCGCAAGGCGATCCTGCGCAGCGCCGGCGTCATCGCGCTGCGCGACGAGGAGGCGGCCTTCTCCAGGGAAACCGATGCGCTGAGCCGCCAGGCCAACGACCGCCGCGCCGGCTACCTGGCCGGCGTCGCGGCCTTCAAGGCGGTGCTGCTCGAAGGGGTTGAGGTGGTATTCATAGTCATCGCCGTCGGCGCCGCCCACGGCCAGACGCTTCAAGCCGGCTTCGGCGCGCTCGCGGCCGTCGTGCTGGTGATGCTGATCGGTCTCGCCGTGCACCGGCCGCTGGCGCGCGTGCCGGAAAACGCGCTCAAATTCGCCGTCGGCCTGATGCTGACCAGCTTCGGCGTGTTCTGGACCGGTGAAGGCCTCGGCGCCGAATGGCCGGGCGAGGATTTTGCGCTCCTTGCCATCTTCGCCATCATCGCCGCCGCATCCCTCGCCATGGTGCGCTGGCTGCGCAACAGCTGCGCGGCGCCCGCTGAGGGAATTGCCCGATGAAAATCATCCGTCTCGTTCTGAAGGAGCTCGTCGGCATGTTCGTCGACGACGGCAGTCTCGCGCTGCTGGCGGTGATCCTGATTGCCCTGGTCACCGGCGCTGTGAAGCTTCTGGCGCTGCCGCCGCTCGCCGGCGGCATCCTGATTCTGGCCGGCTGTCTGGCGATCCTTTTGGAAAGCACGAGGCGCGGCGCGCGCGGCAGCAGCCGGACCTAAACCGACCTGAAGGTGACAGGGGCATCCGGCCGGTTAAGCCTGGATGGCGCGGCTTTCCCTGCGGATCGTGCTTTTCACGAAAAGCTCGGCGTGCTCAGCCCACTGGATTTCCGTCACGTTGTTCTCGCGCACGGATCGCCTGAAAGCTTCTCGCAAGGCGTCGAGCTCAAAAACCGACATCCGTCCGGGTGTATTGCGCTTCGATGCGCGAGCGTCCATCGCGTTGCCGCCAGCCAGGGTTCAGGCCTGATCTGTATGCCTGGTCGGTTCAGGCCATCAAGGCGTCGCCGCTGACTTCTTTTGGGTGCAAACCGGCCAGGGTTGGCCGTGAAATACACGATCGCGATCAGTAGACGGTGAACAAGGTCGGCAGCACGCCGGCCATGCGAAAATACTCGACCGTTTCGATGAGTGGAAACAAGGCCAGGAAATAAAGCCCGTCCCGGAACGTGTTCTTCAGCGCGCCGGTGGAAAAGACCCAATGGTCCTGGTCGCGGTAAAGCATCGGGTTCGGCCAGAAACGCGGCGTCCGTTCGGCATAGGCCGTGTAGCCGGCGCCGAACTTGGCCGCCAGGAACTCGGCCTCCCGGCTGGCGGTGAACCGGAAGACAAGGAAGCTTGCGAAACCCAGCATCGCCGCAGCCAGCACCGATCCGAACATCAGCCCGATGCCGGCCGCGCCGATGGTCGAGAAGAAGTAAAGCGGGTTCCTGGTCATCGAGAACGGACCCGAGACGACCAGCTCGTCATTCTTCCTGCCGCCGACATAGAGGATGCTCCACAGCCGGCCGAGGAAGCAGATGAGGACGAGGCTGAAGCCGATCATTTCCACCAGCTCGTGCCCGTTCGAGCCTTCGCTGAGAAACGGCTTGGAAAACAAGAGCAGGACGATGGCCATGACCGCGGCGACCTGGACGACGATCAGGCGCTTGTGCTGGTCGAGCGCTCTTGGCGCTGACTTGAGCGATGTGTAAGCCATTCGGGTTCAGTCACTCCGGCCCCGGCAGGGAGGTTGCTCCCAGTAGCCTTTCTCCTGTCCCATTGCGAGGCCTCATCGGTGTTTTCGGTCATCCTTACGAATTTGTAAGGACCCGGACAGGCCTGCGTAAGTCCGGCTTGTGGGAATGGATCTGCGCCGATGCTACCATGCCGGCTGAGCTGGACTCCGCACGATAGGTCAAAAATGCGACTTCTGCTGGTTGAGGATGACCCGAGGACAGCCGACTATGTCGTCAGAGGGCTGACCGAGGCCGGCCATGCCTGCGATCTCTTGCGCAACGGCCATGACGCGCTCGCCGCGGCAACCCGCGATGCCTATGACGTCATCGTGGCCGACCGCATGGTCCTCGGCCTTGACGGCCTGTCGATGATCAAGGCGGTGCGCGCGGCCGGCGTCAAGACGCCGGCCATATTCCTGACCTCGATCGGCGGCGTCGACGACCGAGTCGAAGGATTGGAAGCCGGCGGCGACGACTATCTCGTCAAGCCGTTCGCCTTTTCGGAGCTGCTTGCCCGCATCAACGCGCTCGGCCGCCGGCCGGCTGCGCAGGAACAGAAAACGGCGCTGCGCGTCGCCGACCTCGAAATGGACCTTATCATGCGCCGCGTGACCAGGCAGGGCCAGGCGATCGACCTGCAGCCCCGGGAGTTCAGCCTGCTCGAGGTGCTGATGCGCGGCGAGGGCCGCGTGATTACCCGCACCATGCTTCTGGAGCGCGTCTGGGATTTCCATTTCGACCCCAAGACCAGCGTCGTCGAGACCCATATCAGCCGGCTGCGGGCCAAGGTCGACAGGCCGTTCGACGTGCCGCTCATCCATACCGTGCGCAACACCGGCTACAGCCTGCATGCGCCCGCTTGACGATGCATGCTGCATCTCGCACGTCCGGCAGGCTGCCCGTATATAAGCGACATGGCAATGTTGGACACTGCAAAGCGATGGGCACGCGGCATCAAGCGCGACACGGTGGCGCTGTGGCTTGCCGCCCGCGATCCTCGCGTTCCCTGGTATGCGAAGGCCGCGGCCGGAGCCGTCGCGGCCTATGCCCTCAGCCCCATCGATCTCATTCCGGATTTCATCCCGATCATCGGCTATCTCGATGACCTTTTGATCGTGCCGCTCGGCATCATGCTGGCGGTCAAGCTGATCCCTGCCGGTCTCATGCAGGAACTCCGCGACGAGGCAACGCGCAGCGCCAAGCCGGTCAGCAAGGCAGGGCTGATCTTCATCATTGCCATCTGGATGTTGGCGGCCATGGCCTTGCTGTGGCTGTTCTGGCCGATGCCTGCTTAGAGCAATGAAAGAGACGCGCCCCAGCCTGCTGCGCAGCACGCCGTTCCGGCTGGCGCTGACCTTCGCCTTCCTGTTCGTGCTCGCCTTCATCCTGTCCGGCGGGATCGTCTACTGGCTGATGAGCGCCGAGCTGGCGCGACGGCTCGACCAGTCCATCAAGGAAACCTATTCGGTCGTCGCCCTGACCTATGCCGAGAACGACAAGGAAGATCTTGTCGCCTCGGTCAACAACAATGCCGACCTCAGCCCGGACAAGGACCAGCTTTTCTCGCTGACCGATCCCCGCGGCAATCATCTGGCCGGAAACTTCACCGCTTCCGGCCTGCCCGAGGGCTTCTCGATGTTTGCCGCCAGATTGCCGGGCGTGCCGCCCGACACCATGTACCGCGCCTATACCGGCGAGGTCGGCGGCAACAGTCTCACGGTCGCCTTCTCGCTGGCCGAGACCGACGAGCTGGAGACCATCGTGCTGATGAGCTTCGGCTGGGGCACGCTGTTCATCGCCGGCATCGCCATCGCCGGCGGCGCCTTGCTCGCCTCGCGCGTCCAGCGGCGCCTCGACGGCATTGCCGCCACCATGGTCGAGGTTTCGCACGGACGGCTCGACGCCCGCATCCCGCTGATCGGCAATAGCGACGACATCGACGCCGTATCCACGCAGGTGAACGCCGCGCTCGACCGTCTATCGGCGCTGGTCGACGGCATGCGGGAGGTCAGCGCCAACATCGCGCACGACCTGAAGACGCCGCTCAACCGCCTGCAGATGATCCTGGAGCAGGCCACCGACAAGACGGCTGCAGGCGAAGATGTTTCCGGCGATCTGGCCGACGCCCGCGCCGAAAGCCGGCAGATCAACGAGACCTTCGACGCGCTGCTGCGCATCGCCCAGATCGAGGCCGGCGCGCGCAAGGCGCGCTTCGTCGATCTCGACGTCGGCAGCGTGGTCGACACCATCGGCGAGGTCTATGCCGACGTCGCCGAGGACGACGGGAAATCATTGTCGACAGCGCTCGTTCCGGGCACGAAATGGTACATCCACGGCGATCGCGACCTGCTGATGCAGATGCTGGCCAATCTGGTCGAGAACGCCTTGCGGCATTGCCCGCCGGGCACGGCGATCGAGCTGTCGGTGACCGGAAAGGGCGACCGCGTCCTCGTCCAGGTGCGCGACAATGGCCCCGGCATTCCAGCCGGGGAGCGCGAAAAAGTCTTCCAGCGGCTCTACCGGCTGGATTCCAGCCGCACGACTCCGGGCAGCGGCCTGGGCCTCAGCCTCGTCAAGGCGGTGGCCGACTTGCATGGCGCGACAGTCACGCTGCAGGACAACAATCCAGGGCTTGCCGTGATCATCGATTTTCCCGCGGTGAGTTCGCCCGCCGCCTGATCGATTTTAGCGCCCGCCCGCCCTGCGGAAATCGGAGGGCGACATGCCGGCGAGCTTGCGGAACGACTTGTTGAAGGCGCTGAGCGAGCCAAAGCCCGAATCCATGGCGACCTTCAGCACATTGGCGCCCTCATGCATCAGCAGCGCCTGCGCGTAGCTCAGCCGCAGCAGATTGACGTACTCGTTGAGCGTCATGCCCGTAGATTTCTTGAACAGGCTCATGGCGTATTTGGGATGGATGTCGGCCGCGGCCGCGATGTTCACGCAGTCGATGTCGTAGAGGAAATTCTCGGCGATGAAGTCGCACATGCGCCCGACATTGCGCGACGACTGCTGGTCGAACGGGCTGCCGGCCCCGTGTCCGGACGCGGCTTCCGGCACCAGCCGGTACGCCTCGAACCGCACCCGCTCGAGCCGAAGCAGCAGCTCGTTGACGGCGTGTTCGGTCTTGGCCGGGTCGTCGGAGCGCGCATACTCGTTCCAGCGCTTGAAATTGTCGTTGTCCGACTGATCGGTGGCATTCGTCACCAAGGTCGCGCCCGTCATCAGCCGGTGCCGGACGTCGGCCGGCAGATGCAGCCTGAAGAAATGCACCAGCGGCAAGTGCGCGCCGGCATAGGTCGCATCGTCCGACAGATCGTCCATCTGGTGCGGCAGGCCGCCCCAGAACAGGCACATGTCGCCGGCAGAGAGCGAGATCTCATGCTCGGCCATGCGGTAATGCACGCTGCCGCGCACGATGAAGTTCACCTCGACCTGGGCGTGCCAATGCGGCTTCAGCATCACCAACGGATGGTTATGGAACATCTGCAAGGCCAGCGGCAGGCCTTCGACGCTGCTGGCGCCTGGGTGGTAGAATGGACGCTCCGGCATCTTACTTTCCGGCAATTTTTTATTCCCTTTGACGGGGACAAGCCTTCCGCACCGCATAATCTAGCCATGCTCACAGTGAGAGAGCAAATGAATTGGGAGGATTTCAATGCGCACCACACTGACCTGCGCCACGCTTTTGCTTGCCTTGGGCTCCGGCCCGGCCTTGGCGCAATCCGGCGAGCTTACGATCTGGAGCTGGAACATCGCCGCTTCGTCGCTGAAATCGACGGTCGAAGGCTTCAACAAAAAATACCCCGACATCAAGGTCACCGTTCAGGACCTCGGCAACCAGCCCACCTATGACAAGTCCATCGCCGGCTGCGCCGCCGGCGGGGTCGGCCTGCCGGACATCGTCTCGATCGAGAACGGCGAGGCCGAGAACTACTGGAGCCAGTTCCCGGACTGCTTCGTCGACCTGCACACGCTGGGCTACGCGGCGGAAGACCAGAAGAAATTCCCCGACTTCAAGCGCACCGAGCTGGAAGTCGGCGACAAGGCATACGCCATGCCGTGGGATTCCGGCCCGGTCGCCGTCTTCTACCGCCGCGACTTCTACGAGAAGGCCGGCGTCGATCCCGCCTCGATCAAGACCTGGGACGATTTCATCGCCGCCGGCAAGAAGATCCAGGCCGCGAATCCCGGCGTCACCATGACCAATGCCGACTTCAACGGCGACACCGAATTCTTCCGCATGATCTCCAACGAGCAGGGCTGCGCCTATTTCGCCGAGGACGGCCAGTCGATCACAGTCAACCAGCCGAAGTGCGTCGACGCCATGACCAAGGTCAAGGAGATGAAGGACGCCGGCATCGTGTCTTCGGCCGACTGGTCGACCAAGATCACCAACAACACGGCCGGCACCGTCGCCACCCAGGTCTATGGCGGCTGGTATGAGGGCACGATCCGCACCGAATCACCGAAGGAAAGCGGCAAGTGGGGCGTTTACCTGATGCCGAGCCTGACCGCCGACGGCCCGCGCGCCGCCAATCTCGGCGGCTCCTCTTTGGCCATCACCTCGGCCAGCAAGAACAAGGAAGCCGCCTACGCCTACCTGAAATACACGCTGGAGACGAATGAGGGCCAGATCACCATGCTGAAGGATTTCGGCCTTGTGCCCTCGCTGATCTCGGCGCTCGACGATCCTTACGTCGCGCAAGGCCAGCCCTATTGGGGCGGCCAGGCGGTGTGGAAGGATATCCTTGCCACGCTTCCCAAGGTGGTGCCGAGCCGCGGCACGCCGTTCCAGAGCGACGCCGAGATCATCCTGCGTGCCGTGCAGACCAAATATTTGGCCGGCGGTTACCCCGACGCCAAGGCCGCGCTCGACGACGCCGCCAGCCAGATCGCCTCGGCGACGGGCCTGCCGGTCAAGTGACAGGGCAGCCGGACGTGGTGCGAGAGCAGATTGCCGGAACGTCGACGCTGCCCCTCACCTGCCTGCCGGCATCCTCTCCCCGTATAGTGACGGGGAGAGGGGCGCTGTCGCCGACGGTTTCGCCAATCACCGACGATGCCGAGCAAGCGCCAACGCTGCGGTCAGCCGCTTCTCCCCGTCTCTGTACGGGGAGAAGTACCCGGCAGGGCGATGAGGGGCAGCGCTGACCTCGGCTAATGATGGCCTTCCGTCGGCCACATCGATATCAACACCGCCCGCTACGACAGGCGTGAAACAAAACAAACCGAAAGGAGGGAGCACGATGCGCCACCGCAACGCCACCGCGTATCGCTTCCTCACGCCTTACCTCCTGATCTTCGCGATCTTCTGGGTCTGGCCGATCATCAGCTCGTTCCTGATCTCCTTCCAGGCGACCCGCACCGTGCCGTGGCGCTTCGCGCCAACTTTCAACTGGGGCCGGCTGATCGGCGATCCCGCCTTCTTCAACGCCTTGAAGAACACGCTGCTGATCCTCGTCATCCAGGTGCCGGTGATGATCTCGCTGGCGATCGTGATGGCGGTGCTTTTGAACTCGCCGCTGCTAAAGGCGCGCGGCCTTTACCGCTTTGCCTTCTTCGCCCCGGTCGTGGTCGGCGAGGTGGCCTATTCGGCGGTATTCCGGCTGATGTTCAGCCTCGATTTCGGCATCATCAACAAGCTGCTCAACGGCGTCGGCCTGCCGAAGGTCGACTGGTTCTCCAACGTCACGCCGGCGATGGCGCTGATCATGATCGCGGTGACCTGGCGCTGGGCCGGCTACAATGCCATCATCATCCTCGCCGGCCTGCAATCCATCCCGGAGGACGTCTACGAGGCGGCGACGCTGGACCGCGTCAGCAAGGTCAAGCAGTTCTTCCACATCACCCTGCCGCTCCTGAAGCCGGTCATCGTCTTCTGCGCCGTGCTGTCGATCATCGGCACCATGCAGCTCTTCACCGAGCCGTTCCTGATCACCGAGCGCGGCGGACCGGGCGGCGGCACCGAGACGCTGGGCCTGCTGCTCTACCGCCAGGGTTTCCGCTCGCTCAATTTCGGCTATGCCTCGGCCGTCGCCTACACCATGGCGGGCCTCGCCATCGCCATCACCCTGGTGCAGCTCTGGCTGACGAGGGACCCGAAATGACCTCGCGCTCCCAAAGACGGCTCGGGCGCAGCATCTTGCTGCATCTTTTCCTGACGCCGCTGGCGCTGATCTGGCTGTTCCCGCTGTGGATGATGGTGGTGTTCTCCACCATGCCCGACAACGGCATCTTCAGCCCCGGTATCGAGCTCTTGCCGCACGATAACTTCCTCGAGAATTTCAACAATCTGCAGCGCGATACCAATTTCGTCGGCGCCATCGGCATCTCCGTCTCCGTGGCGGTGACCTATACTTTCCTCTCGGTGCTGCTCACCTCGATGGCCGGCTGGGCGCTGGCGCGCTACGAGTTCCTCGGCAAGGGCATCGTGGTGGCGATCATCTTCGGCACCATCACGCTGCCCTACGCGGTGGTGCTGATCCCGCAATTCATCATGGTGGCGCGCGACTTCCAGCTCGCCAACACTTGGGTCGCGCTGATCGTACCGCCGCTGTTCAATTCGCTCGGCGTGCTCTTTATGCGCCAGGCTTTTTCCATGATGCCGGCCGAGCTGTTCGACGCCGCAAGGGTCGAGGGCGTGAAGGAATGGCGCATCTTCCTCTTCATCGCGCTGCCGCTGGCGCGGCCGATGCTGGCGGCGCTCGCCATCATCCTCTTCCTCGCCTCCTGGAACAACTATCTCTGGCCGCTGCTGATCAACAGCCAGCCCGGCGCGATGACGGCGCCGGTGGCGCTCGGCACCTTGATCGGCCTCACCAAGGTCTCCTGGGGCGGCATCATGGCGGGCGCCGTGATGCTGACGGTGCCGATGCTTGTCGTCTTCGTGCTGTTGCAGCGTCATTTCATCGCCGGCATCGCCGCCGGCGCGGTCAAGTAGGATAGGAGCGCGATGGCCGCCGTCACCCTCACCAATGTCGTCAAGCGTTTCGGCCTCTTCGAGGTCGTCCACGGCGCCAACATCGACATCGCCGACGGCGAGTTCGTCGTCTTCGTCGGCCCGTCCGGCTGCGGCAAGTCCACGCTTCTGCGCATGGTTGCCGGGCTGGAGGACATCAGCGGCGGCAAGATCGCCATTGGCGGCAAGGTGGTGAACGACGTCGAGCCGGCCGACCGCGGCATCGCCATGGTGTTCCAGTCCTATGCGCTTTATCCGCACATGACGGTGGAGCAGAATTTGAGCTTCGGGTTGCGGATGAACGGCAATCCGAAGGCCGACACCGAACGGCGGGTGAAACGCGCCGCCGAGATCCTGCGCATCGACGAGCTGATGCAGCGGCGGCCGAAGCAACTGTCCGGCGGCCAGCGCCAGCGCGTCGCCATCGGCCGCGCCATCGTGCGCGAGCCGCAGGTGTTCCTGTTCGACGAGCCGCTAAGCAATCTCGATGCCGAGCTGAGAGTCCAGATGCGGGTCGAGATCGCGCGCCTGCACAAGGAGCTGGGCGTCACCATGATCTATGTGACGCACGACCAGACCGAGGCGATGACGCTTGCCGATCGCATCGTCGTGCTCAAGGCCGGCAATGTCGAGCAGATCGGCGCGCCGCTCGACCTCTATGACGATCCGGCCAACCGTTTCGTCGCCGGCTTCATCGGTTCGCCGAAGATGAATTTCCTCAAGGCCAATGTCGTCGAGGCAGGCAATGGCTCCGTGACGGTCGAGCTCGTCAATCATGCTGGCGCCAGGTTGCGGAAGCCGCTCTGCGGTGCCTTGCCGGCGGTCGGCGCCGAGGTCGTGCTGGGCGTCAGGCCGGAGCATTTCTTCGAAGCCGGCGAGGGCGAGTGCGACATTCCGGTCAAGGCCGACGTCGCCGAGCATCTGGGCTCGGTGAGCTACGTCTATGCCGATGCCGGGTCGGAGGAGCTGATCATCGAGCGCGAGGCCGCGCGCCAGCGTGCCAGCAGCGAGCATTTCACCGTCTCGATCAAGGCGGAGCGCTCGCTGCTCTTCGACAAGACAGGCGCGAGGATTCGCTGACTTTCCTTTCTGCCCGATCGCGAAGGCGTGGCGGCGACCCATGGAGAATTCGACATGACATCAGGAAAAATTCGCTGGGGCATTCTTGGACCCGGCAGCATAGCAAGATCCTTCGCCGGCGGCGTGGCGCAGTCGCGCAGCGGCGAGCTGGTCGCACTCGGCGCCCGCAACCCCGGCAAGCCGGGCCTTGCCGAAGCTTTTGCGGGCGCGCGCATTCTCGACGGCTACGAGGCACTCCTCAACGATCCCGAGGTCGATGCCGTCTACATCTCGATACCGCATCCCGGCCATGCCGAGTGGGCGATCAAGGCCGCCGAAGCCGGCAAGCATGTGCTGTGCGAAAAGCCGCTGGCGCTGACCGCCTTCGAGGCCGACGCGATGATGCATGCGGCGCGAAAAGGGGGCACTTTTCTGGGCGAAGCCTTCATGTACCGGCTGCACCCGCAGACGCTGCAACTGGTCGAGCTGATCAAATCGGGGGTCATCGGCGAGGTGCGCATGGTCAAGTCGAGCTTCGGCTTCGCCATGCCGGGCTTCATGCCGGAGCACCGGCTCTACGCCAACGAGCTTGCCGGCGGCGGCATCCTCGATGTCGGCGGCTATCCGGTGTCGATGGCGCGGCTGATTGCGGGTGCTGCGGCGGGACAGCCTTTCCTCGAGCCGGACAAGGTTGTGGGCGCGGCCCATCTCGGCCAGTCCGGCGTCGACGAATGGGCCTCGGCATTGCTGCACTTCGCCAACGGCATCGTCGCGGAGGTCTCCTGCAGCATTTCGCTCAACCAGGACAATGTCCTGCGCATTTTCGGCACCAAAGGGCATATCGAGGTGCCTGACTTCTGGTTCGCCGGTGGCAACCGCGACGTCGGACCGGGCCGGATCGACGTGATCCGGTCCGGGGCCGCGCGCGAGGTGATCAGCGTGAACGAAACCCGTCATCTCTATTCCTTCGAGGTCGACGCCGCCGGCGAGGCGATCCGGGCCGGCAGGCAGGAATTCGCCTGGCCGGGCATGGGCTGGGCCGACAGCCTCGGCACGTTGCGCGTGCTCGACAAATGGCGCGCCGCCGTCGGACTTGAATACGAGATCGAGAAGCCGGCTAAGCGCGTCGCCACGATTTCGGGCCGGCCGCTGCGCTCCGGCGGCAGCGCCATCGGCAAGCGCGCCATCCCCGGCCTGCCGAAACAGGTCTCGCGGCTGGCGCTCGGCTTCGAGGATTTCCGCACCTTCTCCTCGGGCTCGATCTTGCTCGACGCCTATTTCGAGGCCGGCGGCAATCTGTTCGACACCGGCTATGTCTACGGCGCCGGCTATACGGAAACGCTGCTCGGCCAGTGGCTGAAGAATCGCGGCGTGCGCGGGCAGTCGGTCATCATCGCCAAGGGCGCGCATTCGCCGCTCTGCTATCCCGATGTGATCGCCAAGCAGCTCGCCCAGTCGCTCGACCGGCTGCAGACCGACCATGTCGATATCTATTTCATGCATCGCGACAATCCGGACGTGCCGGTCGGCGAGTTCGTCGACGCCATGGACCAGGAGGCCAAGGCCGGCCGCATCCGCGGCCTGTTCGGCGGCTCCAACTGGACGATGGAGCGCATGGACGAGGCCATTGCCTATGCCGAACGCACCGGCAAGCAGAAGCCCGGCGCTCTCTCCAACAATTTCTCGCTGGCCGAGATGCTGGAGCCGATCTGGGCCGGCTGCGTCACCTCTTCGACCGACGCCTGGAAAGCCTGGCTGACGACGCGGCAGATGCCGAACTTCGCCTGGTCGAGCCAGGGCCGCGGCTTCTTCACCGACCGCGCCGGTCGCGGCCGCACCGACAATGAAGAGCTGGTGCGCGTCTGGTATTCGGAAAAGAACTTCGGCCGCCGCGACCGGGCGATCGAACTGGCGCAGAGGCTAGGCAAGAGCCCGATCCATGTCGCGCTGGCCTACGTGCTGGCGCAGCCCTTCCCGTCGGTCCCGCTGATCGGCCCGCGCACGCTAGACGAGCTGGAAGACAGCCTCAAGGCGCTGGCCATCGCGCTGTCGCCGGAGGATGTGGAGTGGCTGGATAATGGGGCGCAGCGGCGGCGGGCGTAGCGCTCAACGCTTGAGATTGGCGAAAGCCGCCGCGACATCCAATCTCCCCCCTTGCGGGGGAGATGCCTGGCAAGGCAGAGGGGGGTGCTGTCCCGCCGGCCTCTCCCAGTCAATCACCCACTGCGGCAGCATTAGACTGGGAAACCGGCCAAGGCTGGCGTTCCTTCACACCCCCTCTGGCCTGCCGGCCATCTCCCCCACAAGGGGGGAGATTTGCAGTTCCACCGCCTCCTCACCGATCGATCCGCGTCGACAAAATAATCGACGACGATGTCCGCTCCACCCCGTCCATCGCCCCTATGCGATCGAGCAGCGTATCGAGATCGCGGATCGACGGCGCGTCGACGATGACGATCATGTCGAAATTGCCGCTCACCGAATGCAGCGTCCTGACCTGCGGCAGCGCTTGTAGGGCGCGCACCACCTTGTCGGCGAGTTTCGGCGTGACGGTGAGCAGCACATGCGCCTTGACCAGCCCCTGCTCGTAGTCGGGCGACAGCCGCACACCATAGCCGGTGATGATGCCGCGCTGTTCCAAGCGCTCGATCCGGCTCTGCACCGTGGTGCGCGACACGCCGAGCTTTCTCGCGAGTTCTGCGGTCGAGGCGCGCGCGTTGGCGCGCAAGAGCGAAAGCAGGGCTTGTTCGGCATCGCTGATCATTTCGACGAAACCTCTCGGCATATTGCTTAAAAAGCGGTTTCGCTTCGTACAGTCCCACGCTTCCTTTCGACAGGCAAGCTGCGATGATTTCCGCCAACTCGGAAACTGGCAGGGGTATTGACCATGAAGAACATCGTTGTCGTCGGCGCCGGCAAGATCGGCTCGACCATCGCTGAAATGCTTAGCTCCACCGGTGACTATCACGTCACCCTCGTCGACCGCTCGGCGGCCCAGCTCGCCGCCGCCGAATTGCCGGCCGGCGTCGAGGCCAAGGAACTCGACATCGCAGCACCCGGCGCGCTGGAGAAAGCCCTTGCCGGCAAGTTTGCGGTGCTGAGCGCCGCGCCTTTCCATCTCACCACGCGCATCGCCGAGGCTGCGGCCGCGACCGGCGTGCACTATCTCGACCTCACCGAGGACGTCGTCAGCACCCGCCGGGTGAAGGAGCTGGCGCGTGAGGCCAAGAGCGCCTTCATTCCGCAATGCGGCCTGGCGCCGGGCTTTATCTCGATCGTCGCCAATGATCTCGCCAGCCGCTTCGACACGCTGGAGAGCGTGCGCATGCGGGTCGGCGCGCTGCCGCAATATCCGTCCAACGCGCTGAACTACAACCTGACCTGGAGTACCGACGGCGTCATCAACGAATATTGCGAGCCCTGCGAGGCGATCGTCGAGGGCGAGCTGATCGAAGTCCCGCCGCTGGAGGAGCGCGAGGAGTTCTCGCTCGACGGCGTCACCTACGAGGCGTTCAACACTTCCGGCGGGCTGGGCACGCTGGCCGAGACGCTGAAGGGCAAGGTGCGCACGCTGAACTATCGCACCATCCGCTATCCCGGCCACGCCGCGATCATGAAGGCGCTGCTCAACGATCTGGGGCTGCGCCATCGCCGCGACGTGCTGAAGGATATCTTCGAGAGCGCGCTGCCGGCGACGCTGCAGGATGTGGTCATCGTCTTCGTCACCGTTTCGGGCCGCAGGAACGGCCGCCTGTTGCAGGAGACCTACGCCAACAAGATCTATTCGAAACGCGTCGGCAATGTCGTGCGCAGCGGCATCCAGATCACCACCGCCTCCGGCATCTGCGCCGTGCTCGACATGCTGGCCGACGGCAGCCTGCCGGCCAAGGGCTTTATCCGCCAGGAAGACATCGCGCTCGACGCCTTCCTCGCCAACCGCTTCGGCCGCGCCTACGCGCAGCACGAGATGGTGAGCCGACTGGCGGGCTGAGCTGCGTAGTCTCCCCCCTTGAGGGCCCTTGAGGGGGAGATGTCGCCGAAGGCGACAGAGGGGGTCGCCTCGCATAGAGCGCCAACCTCCATCTGTCGCAAGGAAAGTCGCATCCAGTCGAACCGATCCCCTCTGGCCTGCCGGCCATCTCCCCCTCTGAGGGGGAGATCACACTCGCCCTAAACATGCAGCGCGTGGCCCAGCGCCTTCAGCGCCGCTTCCTGGAAACCTTCGCCCTGGGTCGGATGGGCATGGATGGTGCCGGCGATGTCTTCCAGCCGCGCGCCCATTTCCAGCGCCAGGCCGAAGGCCGTGGACAATTCCGATACGCCCTGCCCGACCGCCTGGATGCCCAGCACCAGATGATTGTCCGCGCGGGCAACCACACGGACAAAGCCATCCTCGCCTTGTTTGGTCATGGCGCGGCCGTTGGCGGCGAAGGGAAACTGGCCGATCTTGACCTCGCCGGCAAGCGCCTTCGCCTCTTCCGGTGACAGGCCGGCGGTAACCAGCTCGGGATCGGTGAAGCAGATCGCCGGGATCGCGCGCTTGTCCCAGCTTCGCCTGTGGCCGGCGACGATCTCGGCGACCATCTCGCCTTGCACCATCGCCCGGTGCGCCAGCATCGGCTCGCCGGTGACGTCGCCGATGGCGTGGATGCCGCGCATCGAGGTGCGGCACTGGTCGTCGATGCGGATGAACCTGCCGGCCATGTCGAGGTCGATCTGCTCCAGCCCCCAGCCCTCGGTCACCGGCTTGCGCCCGACCGTGACCAGGATCCGGTCGGCGGCGACCCTGGCATTCTTGCCGTCGGCCGTCTCGACCAGCAGCGCATCGCCCTTGGTCGCGAGCCCCTTGGCGTTGGCGCCCGTCATCACCTCTACACCGAGCTCGCCGAGCCGTTTCAGCACCGGTCGCGTCAGTTCCGCATCATATTGCGCCAGCACGCGCGGCAGCGCTTCGACCACGGTGACCTTGGCGCCCATCTTGGCGAAGGCCATGCCGAGCTCCAACCCGATATAGCCGCCGCCGACGACGGCAAGCTTCTTCGGCACCTCGCTCAACGCCAGCGCCTCGGTGGACGAGATGACCGGACCGCCGAAAGGCAGGGACGGCAGCTCGACCGATGCCGAGCCGGTGGCGATCACCACAGTCTCGGCGCGGATGACCTGCGTGCCGGTCTCGGTCTCGACCTCGACCGTCTTGCCGTCGCGAAATTTCGCCCAGCCATGCACGGTCTTGACCCCGGCCTTCTTGAGCAGCCCGGCGACGCCGCTGTTCAGCCGGCTAACGATGCCGTCTTTCCACGCAACGGTCTTGATCAGGTCGAGCGTCGGCGGGGCGACCGTGATGCCGAGCAGGCCCTTGCCGCCGGCCATATGCGCGATCTTCTCGAACTCTTCCGCCGCATGGATGAGCGCCTTGGACGGGATGCAGCCGACATTGAGGCAGGTGCCGCCCGGTTTGCCGAACTCGACGATCACCGTGTCGACGCCAAGCTGGCCGGCACGGATGGCGCAGACATAGCCGCCGGGTCCGGCGCCGATGACGAGAAGCTTGCAGGAGATTTCTTTCATGGGGTCCTCGTTGCGGAGCACGGGGATTTTGGCAGGCAAGCAGCTCTCGACGACGAACGTCGGGAATTCAGTCGCAGAGCTTGGCGATTGGCCGGGGCCTCCAAAACCTCGTCATCCTGGGGCGGAGCAAGGAGCGTAGCGACGCGCGCAGACCCCAGGATCCATGCCGTGACGTAAAGGCGCTGCAACGGTCCAGGATTCTGTTCCGCTGCGCCCTTCGGCGTCGGTCGCGGCATGGATCCTCGGGTCAAGCCCGAGGATGACGAAGGCATGAAGGCCTGTGGCCAATCGCAGACGTTGATAATTTGCGACTGCGGACCGATTGCCGGGGAGCGGCTGCGGTCCCTTTCGGATTGGTTCAAAGAGGCTACCGTTCCACCCATTGCATCAATCCACGAAAATCAGCGCCGGCGTCTCCAGCAGTGTCTTGATGCGCTGGACGAAGACGGCGGCGTCCCAGCCGTCGATGACGCGATGGTCGAAGCTGGACGACAGGTTCATCATCTTGCGCGGGATGAACTGCGTGCCGTCCCATACGGGCCGCACCATCATCTTGTTGACGCCGACGATCGCCACCTCCGGATAGTTGATGACCGGCGTCGTTGCCACGCCGCCCATCGCGCCGAGCGAGGTGATGGTAATGGTCGATCCCGAGAGATCCTCGCGCGTCGCCGTGCCGGACTTGGCAGCGTCGGCGAGGCGGTTGATCTCGGCAGCGCACTCCCAGAGGTCGCGCGCCTCGGCATGCTTGACTACTGGCACGACGAGGCCGGCCGGCGTCTGCGCGGCGATGCCGATATGGATGCCTTCATGCTGGTGGATGATGCCGGCGTCGTCGTCGAATAGAGCGTTGAGATTGGGCTGGTCGGCGATCGCCTTGACCATCGCCCGCATCAGGAAAGGCAGCAGCGTCAGCTTGGGACGGTCCTGCCGCTTCTCTTTGTTGAGCGTGGCGCGCAGCTCTTCCAGCGCGGTGACCTCGATCTCCTCGACATAGGTGATATGCGGGATACGCGATTTGGCGAGCGCCATTTTTTCGGCGATCTTGCGCCGCAGGCCGACGACCTTGATGTCCTCGACTCCCTCCTTGCGGGCAAGTCCCGTCGCGCGGCCAAGCTGCGGACCGCGCGCCAGGAAGGCCTCGATGTCCTCATGGCTGATGCGCCCGGCCGGACCGCTGCCCGGAACCTGGCGAAGATCTATGCCGGCCTCCTTCGCCCGCAGCCGGACGGCGGGCGAGGCCAGCGGCCTTTCGCCCTCCATGCGCGGCGCGGCTGAGGCGGGAGATGGGCGTGCGTCCTTCGGCGCGGCGACGGCAGGCGACGATTTCGCCGGCGGCTCTGCCGGCTTTGGTGCTGCCTTCGGAGCGCCCGGTGCCGGCTCGGACTTCACCTCGATCGGCTTGGACGCCGCCTTCGGCGCAGGCTCGGCGATGCCTTCCGCCTTCACATTGCCCTCCGCTTTCACATTACCTTGGCCGGCCACCTTCAGCCGCACGATCGGCGAGCCGATCGCCACCGTGTCGCCGATCTCGGCGCCGAGCCACAGGATCTCGCCATCGACCGGCGACGGGATCTCGACCGTCGCTTTGTCGGTCATGACGGCGGCCAGCACCGCGTCCTCGCGCACCAGGTCGCCGATCTTGACGTGCCATTCGACAAGCTCGGCCTCGGCGACTCCTTCGCCGACATCGGGAAGCTTGATCACATATTCGCCCATCGTCAGGCTCCTTCAGGCTTCCATGGTCTCGACGAGCGCGCGCCCGACCCGCGCCGGGCCGGGGAAATACTCCCATTCCTGCGCGTGCGGATAGGGCGTGTCCCAGCCGGCGACCCGCGCCACCGGGGCCTCCAGATGGTAGAAACAGTTATCCTGCACTAGCGCGGCGAGCTCGGCGCCGAAGCCGGAGGTGAGCGTCGCCTCGTGCACGACGACGCAGCGCCCGGTCTTCTTCACCGAGGCGACGATCGTGTCGAGGTCGAGCGGCAGCAGCGTCCTGAGGTCGATGATCTCGGCGTCGATGCCAGTTTCCGCGGCCGCGGCCTCAGCGACATAGACCATGGTGCCGTAGGCGAGCACGGTGACGGCCGAACCCTGCCTTCGGATCGCCGCCTTGCCGAGCGGGATCGTGTAATGGCCGTCGGCGACCTCGCCGAGCTCATGCTTCGACCATGGCGTCACCGGCCGGTCGTGGTGGCCGTCGAAAGGGCCGTTGTAGAGCCGCTTCGGCTCCAGGAAGATCACCGGGTCCGGATCCTCGATCGCCGCGATCAAGAGCCCTTTGGCGTCATGCGGATTGGACGGCACCACGGTCTTCAGGCCGGAGACATGCGTGAACAGCGCTTCCGGGCTCTGGCTGTGCGTCTGGCCGCCGAAGATGCCGCCGCCGGTCGGCATGCGCACCACGATCGGGCAGGTGAAGTCGCCATTCGAACGATAGCGAAGCCGTGCGGCCTCGGAGACGATCTGGTCATAGGCCGGATAAACATAGTCGGCAAACTGCACCTCGACGCAAGGGCGCAGGCCGTAGGCGGCCATGCCGATGGCCGCGCCGACGATACCGGACTCGCTGATCGGCGCGTCGAAGCAGCGGCTCTTGCCGTATTTGGCCTGCAGGCCTTGCGTGCAGCGGAAGACGCCGCCGAAGAAGCCGACATCCTCGCCGAACACCACGACGCGCCCGTCGCGCGCCATCGAGACGTCCATGGCGTCGCGGATCGCCTCGATCATTGTCCGTCTGGGCATGGTCAAACCCCCGCCTGCTGGCGCTGGCGCCTGAGATGCGGCGGCATCTCGGCATAGACGCCTTCGAACATGTCGCGGGTCGACGGCTTGCCGCCGGCATGCAGCGTGCCGTGGCTTTCGGCCTCCTTCTGCGCCGCGATCACGGTTTCGAGGATCTCGGCTTCCGCCTGGGTGTGCCGATCCTCCGACCAGACACGCTTGTGGATCAGGTGGTTCTTCAGCCGGATGATCGGGTCGCCGAGCGGCCAGGCGTCGGACTCGGCCTTCGGCCGGTAGGCCGACGGATCGTCGGAGCTCGAATGCGCGCCGGCGCGGTAGGTGACATATTCGACCAGCGTCGGCCCAAGATTGCTGCGCGCCCGCGCGGCCGCCCATTTGGCCACCGCATGGACAGCAAGATAATCGTTGCCGTCGACGCGGAGCGCCGGAATGCCGAAACCCAGCCCGCGCGCTGCAAAAGTGCCGGCGCCGCCACGCGCGATTCCTTGAAAGGTCGAGATCGCCCACTGGTTGTTGACGACGTTGAGGATGACCGGCGCCTTGTAGGTCGAGGCGAAGACCAGGGCCGAATGGAAATCCGATTCCGCCGTCGAGCCGTCGCCGATCCAGGCCGCCGCGATGCGCGAATCGTTGGAGATCGCCGAGGCCATCGCCCAGCCGACCGCCTGGATATACTGCGTCGCCAGGTTGCCGGAGATCGAGAAGAAACCGTGCTCCTTGGAGGAATACATGATCGGCAGCTGCCGGCCCTTCAGCGGATCGGCCTCGTTGGAATAGATCTGGTTCATCATCATGACCATCGGGTAGCCGTCGGCGATCAGCAGTCCGGCCTGTCGATAGGTCGGGAAGTTCATGTCGCCCTTGGCCAGCGCCTTGCGGAAGGCGCAGCTCACCGCCTCCTCGCCGAGATGCTGCATGTAGAAGGAGGTCTTGCCCTGGCGCTGCGCCATCTGCATGCGCGCGTCGAAGGTTCTGAGCATCATCATGTGGCGCAGGCCTTCGAGCAGCTCCTCGTCGGTGAGCAGCCCGGCCCACGGCCCGACCGCCTCTCCGGCGCGGTTGAGCACGCGGATGATGGAAAAGGCCATGTCGCGGATGGTGCGCGGGTCGACGTCGATCTCCGGCCGCGGCACCGATCCGGCCTTGGGGATGGTCACATTGGAGAAGTCGGGCGTGCCGCCGGGCCGAACCTCGGGCTCGGGCACGTGAAAGCGCAACATTCCAGCATCGGCCATGACCTTCGTCCTCCAATGTTGCCGGTGCGATACTTGCACATCCGCGCCGCCATTTCATCGGGCGAGATGGCGGCCGTCCTCCCGGTCATCAGCCGACACGGCACACGGAGACAAGATGCAGATATGGCGGCGAAATTTCTTGTCGATCTTTTCCGGCGCCGCGCAATTTGGCGAATAGCGGTAGCGGTTTAGGCGCAAGGGAAGACAATTTCCACCGAACCCGGCGCCAGCGCTAATCCTCCCTTCC
>NZ_RQXT01000110.1 GCF_003863365.1 Mesorhizobium tamadayense
CGCGGCGCCGGCGTCGTCATCGTGCCGACGCCGGCAGCCTTCGGTCCCACTATCGCCGATGTTCTGAAACAGAGGCTGAAGGCGGCGTAAGCCTGCGCGCAGGCCGGGTCAGGAAATCGTGGGCTCGAAATCGTCGGCAACATTGCGAACCGCTGGTGCCGTCCGGCGGTTTCGCCCGTGCGATTACGCAAGTTGAGAGGGTATGAATGAAGCCGCGTGTGATCGTGACCCGCCGTTGGCCGGCCAAGGTGGAGAAGGTTTTGTCGGAACGGTTTGACGCGGTGCTAAATGCTGATGACGTGCCCCTGACGGCAGCGGAACTCGCAACGGCATTCCAGACCTATGACGCAATCCTTCCCACCGTCAGCGATCGACTGCCGGCGTCAGTTTTTCCGTCCAGCGACGGTCGCACCCGGTTGCTAGCTAATTTTGGGGTCGGCTTCAGCCACATAGACGTCGCGGCTGCCCGTGACCGCGGCATTGCAGTCACGAATACACCGGGAGTGCTGACGGACTGCACGGCGGACATCGCGATGAGTCTGCTCCTGTCCGTTGCACGCCGTGCCGGCGAGGGCGAGCGGCAACTCCGCGCTGGCGCCTGGAAGGGATGGTGTCCAACACATCTCATCGGCACGAAAATCTCGGGCAAGAAGCTTGGGATCATTGGCATGGGACGCATCGGCAAGGCCGTGGCGTGTCGAGCGCATTTCGGCTTTGGCATGGACGTCGTCTTCTACAACCGTTCCAAGGTTGACGACGACGCGACACGGTCAATGTCTGCCCGCCAACTTCCATCCATCGAGGCGGTTCTCGCGGAGTCGGACTTCGTCTCGCTGCATTGTCCGGGTGGAGCCGAAAACAAACATCTGATTGACGAGGCAAGGCTTTCAGTCATGAAGCCGACCGCATTCCTCATCAATACGGCGCGCGGCGATGTGATCGACGAGATCGCGCTTATCCACGCGCTTGATAAGGGAATGATCGCTGGAGCCGGCCTCGACGTTTATGCCGAAGAACCAGCAGTGCCACGAGGCCTGCTTGATCGGGAAAACGTGGTTCTCCTTCCCCATCTCGGCAGCGCAACCGCGGAGACACGAGAGGCGATGGGCATGAAGGCACTGGAAAACCTCACCGCCTTCTTCGAGGGCAAACCCGCTCCGGATAGGGTGGTGTGACGGTGCTGCCCGGCCCGGCGTCGGCATTGATGGATCTTCGCAACCAAGCGATTGAACTGTTTCGAACGGGCGTCGCGGCGGCCGAGCCCGGCCCAGCGGTTGCCGCTGCGCTGGAACGACGTGCTGACCAACTTGAAAAGGCCAGACGCGTGATCGTTATCGCCTTCGGCAAAGCCGCTTGTGCGATGACCGGCGCGGCATTGCCTTTGATTGGCGGCAAGCTGCACAGGGCTGTCGCTGTCACAAATGCCGAAAACGCTATATTGATTGACGGTGCGGAGGTCATCACCGCCGGGCACCCCCTGCCAGATCAGCGAAGCGTAGACGGGGGTTACGCTATCGAGAGCCTCGCCCGGTCGGCGGAACCCGGCGACCTTGTCCTGGTTCTTGTGAGCGGCGGAGGCTCGGCATTGGTATGCGCTCCCGCGGCCGGAATCTTGCTGGCTGACAAGATCGCGCTGAATGACGCGCTCATCCGATCGGGCGCCGACATTCGGGAAATCAACACTGTCAGGCAGCATTTTTCGCGCCTGAAGGGCGGGCGCCTGGCGCAATTGGCGTCGAGGGCTGAGATCCTGGCGCTCATAGTCTCCGACGTTCCAGGCGACGACGTTCGCCTGGTGGCCAGCGGCCCAACGGCCTCACCCTACGCATCTCTTACCCAGGCTCGTAGCGTGCTTTCGAAATATCGTGTCGATCCAAGATTCGAGCAAACTCTTGTTTCGACGGATATATCCATCTCGGGAGCGTTGTGCGATCGCGCCGAGAATGTGGTCGTCGTGTCCAACCGCATCAGTCTTGAAAGCTTGACGGCAACGGCCTTGCGCAGCGGCTTTCATGTGATCAAGGCCTCGGACTGGTTATCCGGCAAAGTTTGTGACGCTGCCCGCAAATTCCACAGCTTCGCACTCGAACATGCTCACCATCAAGGACCGGTTGCGATAGTCGCCGGCGGTGAGCCGACCGTCGAGGTCTCCGGCACGGGCAAGGGCGGACGTAATCAGGAACTGGCGCTGCGCTTCGCGCTGGCAAATGAAGCCAAGGCGATCCGCCGCAGCTGGGTGTTTCTCAGCGGCGGTACGGACGGCCGGGACGGTCCCACGGATGCGGCCGGGGGTATTGTCGATGCAGGGTCGATTTACTGGATGCGCGATTTCGGAGAGGATCCGGCCGTCCTGCTAGGGAACAACGACTCCTATGTAGCCTTGGCCACTTCAGGAGACTTGCTGATGACAGGTGCCACCGGCACCAATGTCGCTGACTTGCAGATACTTTTGATGCAGTAACATTCGTCGCACCTGTGCCCTTCCGGTTGCGTCCGGTTCAGCCGATCTTTACTGTGGGTAAAATCAGCGGCGAACCGAACGGGCGGAGCTATGGCGGCAAGGAAGTCGAGAAAAAAGCCGGTGCAGGAGAGAGCAGGCTCTGCGACGCACGGCGCGGAGCGATCCCTCGCCAGGGTTTCCCCTCTTAGCCAGAATCCTCATGCCGTAAAGAATACGCGCGAAAAGGTTCTTGAGGTCGCGATTGGCCATGAGGTGCGCGCGTTCCGCAAAAAGCTCGGAATCACTGTGGCCGATCTGGCGGCGGCGACCGATCTTTCGTTGGGCATGCTGTCCAAGATCGAAAACGGAGTTACTTCTCCGTCGCTGACGACATTGCAGACGTTATCCCGCGCACTTGGCGTGCCGCTGACCGCGTTCTTGCGCCGCTTCGAGGAGGATCGCAAAGCCGTCTTCGTCAAAGCGGGCGAGGGTGTGGATGTAGAACGCCGCGGAACGCGTGCCGGGCACCAGTACAATCTGCTTGGGTATATTGCGTCAAACACTGCCGGCGTCATGGTCGAGCCGTACCTGATCACGCTCACCGAGGATTCGGATGTGTTTCCGACATTCCAGCACGACGGGATGGAGTTTCTCTACATTCTGGAGGGTGAAGTTGTTTATCGCCACGCGAGCAACCTTTATCGGATGCTTCCCGGCGACAGCCTGTTCTTCGACGCGGATGCCCCTCATGGTCCGGAGGAATTGACAAAGCTGCCGATCCGCTACCTGTCCATCATCTCCTACCGCCAGAACAATGGGGACTAGATTAAGCACGCCGGCGACGACTCATTTCACCAACGGTGATTTGACGAAGCCATCCAGATCGCCTCGCTCCAACTGAACGCTTGAGAATTGTGGCTTTAGATCTGGCCGAATGAGTTGTCGATCGGGCGTCGACTTCCCTTTTCCAAACCCGATAGCACCCGCTGCAGCGCCTATAGCCACTGGCTGGAGCGCCTTTGCGCCGCCACATCAACTGTTCCTTTCTCTGTAGGAAAAAAAAATTCATAGCAGTTGAGTTCCGAGCATGAAGCTGCTAGGTTTTTCGCATCAGGCTGCAACCGTCGCGAGGTGATGTGATGTGTGGAATCGTCGGACTATTCTTGAAAGATAAGGCACTGGAGCCAAGGCTCGGCGCGATGCTGTCAGAGATGCTGGTTCTGCTAACCGACCGCGGCCCGGACAGCGCCGGCATCGCCATCTATGGCGCGACGGCCGGCAACGAAGCCAAGATCACTATCCAGTCGCCGAGGCCCGAACGCGATTTCCGCGGCCTCGACGTTGACCTTGCCAAGGCGGTGGGCGCGCCGGTGAGCGTCGCGGTCAAGTCGACCCACGCAGTCATCAGGACCAACTCGGACAAGGTCGACGCGGCGCGTGAGGCGCTGCAATCGCTCAGGCCCGATATCCGCATCATGGGCGCCGGCGAGGCGGTGGAGATCTATAAGGAAGTCGGGCTGCCGGAAGCCGTCGTCGAGCGCTTCGACGTGCGCTCGATGACCGGCACGCACGGTATCGGTCATACCCGCATGGCGACGGAATCGGCGGTCACCACGATGGGCGCGCATCCGTTCTCGACCGGCGCCGACCAGTGCCTGGTGCACAACGGCTCGCTCTCCAACCACAACAATGTGCGGCGCGAACTGGTGCGCGAAGGCATGACCTTCGAGACCGAGAACGACACCGAGGTGGCGGCCGCCTATCTCTCCAACAGGATGGCGCATGGCAAGAATCTCGGCGAGGCGCTCGAAGACACGCTCTCCGACCTCGACGGTTTCTTCACCTTCGTCGTCGGCACCAAGACCGGCTTCGGCGTCGTGCGTGACCCGATCGCCTGCAAGCCCGCCGTGATGGCCGAGACCGACCAGTATGTCGCCTTCGGCTCGGAATATCGGGCGCTCGCCAATCTGCCTGGAATCGAGAATGCCAAAGTCTGGGAACCGGAGCCCGCAACCGTCTATTTCTGGGAGCACTGAGCATCATGAATATTTCGAATTTGGCCGCCGCGCCGGCGCGTGAGGTGGACTTCGCCAAGCGTGTCTTTGATCTCGCGAAAAAGTCGCTGCGCGAGCTGAACCAGGCGCTTCATCATCTGACCCCCGGTTCGAACGAGACCGCCTGGGAAGTGCTCAACCCGAAGGGCAGCCACTCCGTCGCCGTCGGCGTCGACCAGCCGATCAGCGTCGATGTGCGCGGCAGCGTCGGCTATTACTGCGCCGGCATGAATGTCGGCGCCGCCATCACCGTGCATGGCTCGGCCGGCCCCGGCGTCGGCGAGAACATGATGTCGGGCCAAATCGTGGTCAAAGGCGACGCCAGCCAGTATGCCGGCGCCACCGGCCGCGGCGGCCTGCTGGTCATCGAGGGCAACGCCTCGTCGCGCTGCGGCATCTCGATGAAAGGCATCGACATCGTCGTGCACGGCAATATCGGCCACATGTCGGCCTTCATGGCGCAGTCCGGCAATCTGGTGGTGCTGGGCGATGCCGGCGATGCCTTGGGCGATTCCATCTACGAGGCGCGGCTCTTCGT
Organism: Mesorhizobium tamadayense; assembly: GCF_003863365.1. Lineage (GTDB taxonomy): Bacteria > Pseudomonadota > Alphaproteobacteria > Rhizobiales > Rhizobiaceae > Mesorhizobium > Mesorhizobium tamadayense. Next base: position 5,033 of record NZ_RQXT01000110.1, read on the forward strand.
GCGCGGCAAGGTCGAGAGCCTGGGCGCCGACTGCATCGCCAAGGAGATGCGGCCCGAGCATATCGAACTGCTGCAGGGCCTGCTCGATCGCGCCGGCGTCACCGGCGTCAAGCCGTCGGAGTTCAAGCGCTACGGCTCGGCCCGCACGCTCTACAATTTCAATATCGACAACGCCGACGCGTATTGAGGGGAACCATCAAAAATGACCTATCATAATCCTCCGACGACGCCGCGCAGGTCCGCGACCTTCGACGACTACACGCTTTCCGAAATTCGTCGTGCCGCCGCGACCGGCATCTATGACATCCGCGGCGCCGGCGCCAAGCGCAAGGTTCCGCATTTCGACGACCTGCTTTTCCTCGGCGCCTCGATCTCGCGCTATCCGCTGGAAGGCTATCGCGAGCGCTGCGACACCAGCGTGGTGCTGGGCTCACGCCACGCCCGGAAGCCGATCGAGCTGAAGATTCCGATCACGATTGCCGGCATGAGCTTCGGCTCGCTCTCCGGTCCGGCCAAGGAAGCGCTTGGCCGGGGTGCCTCGCTCTCCGGCACCTCGACCACCACCGGCGACGGCGGCATGACCGAGGAAGAGCGTGGCCATTCGAAGACGCTGGTCTACCAGTACCTGCCCTCGCGCTACGGCATGAACCCGCGCGACCTACGCCGCGCCGATGCTATCGAAGTCGTCGTTGGCCAGGGCGCCAAGCCCGGCGGCGGCGGCATGCTGCTTGGCCAGAAGATCTCAGACCGCGTCGCCGAGATGCGCACGCTGCCCAAGGGCATCGACCAGCGCTCGGCTTGCCGCCATCCCGACTGGACCGGTCCG
>NZ_RQXT01000111.1 GCF_003863365.1 Mesorhizobium tamadayense
GGCAGCTTCGCGGTTCCAGCCCTCATTCAACGCTGGCGATTGGCGAAAGTCAAAGTGACATCCGATCTCCCCCCGCAAGGGTCCCTCGAGGGGGAGATGCCCGGTAGGGCAGAGGGGCGAACATCTCAATCCTCTTCACCATGGCACCACGCTAATCTCCGGCCAATACTGCTTGGCCCGCGCACCCTTCGCCTCATGGGTCCGATGATTGTCCAGCACCCTGTTCGGTGTGATGCGGAACGAGAAGATGTCGTCGAGCCCGAACGGCGCCATCAGATCGAGCCGCTCGTCGCCATCGAACCGCACCCCAACCGCATGGGTCTTCGAAGCAAAAAAGGACAGCGCCTCGGCGGAGGCGGCCAGCCTGGGATAGGTGCCGCCGAAGCGCGCTTCGTACCACAGATGCACCCGCGCTTGGTTGCGCACCTCGACTGGCAGCGCCAGTCCTTCGAAATGCTCCGCCGCCCGGCGGATCACCGCGTCCTCGGCCTCGTAGGCGAGGTCGGCGTCGTCGAAATAGAACAGGTCGACATCCTTGATGCCGTAGCCCGGCGGCTTGCGGGTCAGATGGTTCCAGACGCTGTTGTAGAGTGCGCCGGAAACCACCAGCCAGTCCGGCAAGGCAAGCTGGCGCACCCGCGCCAGCGTTTCGGCAAGCAGCGGGTCGGCTGCGACGATGGCGAGGAAGGCCGCGCGCTGCTCGTCGAAAGGAAGGCCGGAATAGCGGAGATGGTCCATCGCCCTTTGGAGGGCGATTCGCCATCGCTCCGCAATCCGCCACAGCAATTCCAGGAAAAGTGTTTTGCGGTTTTCCGTCCGGAATTGCGTAAAAACAAAATACTTAGAGCGGCGTTGAGCCGCTCTAAGCGCGCAGCTCGCCGCCCGTCTGCTTGTTGACGTTCTCGACGATGCGTTTTGCCAGCGCCTCGAAATCCTCGTCGGTCAGCGTCTTTTCCACCGGCTGGATCGAGACTTCGATGGCGATCGACTTCTTGGCGGTGCCGAGCGAGGCGCCCTCGAAGACGTCGAAGACCGAGACGCCGGTGACCAGCTTCTTGTCGGCGGCAAGCGCCGCCCGCACCAGCGTGCCGGCCTCGACCGATTTGTCGACGACGAAGGCGAAGTCGCGCTTCACCGCCTGGAAGGGCGAAAGCTCGAGCCTCGGCTTGGTGCGCGTCGGCTTGGCCTTCGGCTCCGGGACGGCGTCGACAAAGACCTCGAAGCCGCATAGCGGCCCGGAAACGTCGAGCGCCTCCAGCGTCTTCGGATGGAATTCGCCGAAGGTGCCGAGCACGGTCTTCGGGCCGAGCTTGATGGTGCCGGAACGGCCGGGATGGTACCAGGCCGGGCCGCCGGGCTCGATCTGCAGCCGGTCGACCAGCGCGCCGCAGGCTTCTAGCGCCGCGATCGCGTCGGCCTTGGCGTCGAACACGCCGACCGGCCCGGAATTGCCGGCCCAGCTGCGGCCCGAGCCGTCGAGCTTGGCCGTGCCGCGCCGCACGCCGGCGGCGACGCGCCGCTGCTGGTCGGCCGCGTCGCCTTCATAGGTGCCGGAGACCTCGAACAGCGCCACGTCGCCGATGCCGCGGTCGGCATTGCGCTGCGCGGCGCTGATCAGCCCCGGCAGCAGCGAAGGCCGCATGTCCGACATGTCGGCGGCAATCGGATTGGCGAGCTTCAGCCCGTTCTGGCCGCCGCCGAACAGCTCGGCGTGCTTTGCCGGAATGAAGGACCAGGTCACGGCCTCCATCATGCCGCGTACGGCAAGCGCGCGCTTGGCCGCGCGGGTGCGCACCTGCAGCGTCGTCAGGATCCTGCCGTTGACCGCGCCATGCGAGGTCAGCGGCTGCGGCGCGATGTTGTCGACGCCGTGGATGCGCATCACTTCCTCGACGAGGTCGGCCTTGCCGTCGACATCCGGCCGCCAGGACGGCACAGCCACGTCTACGACGTCGCTTGACCCCTGCGGCTCGAAGCCGAGCCGGGTCAGGATACCGAGCGCTTCTTCTTTCGGCACCTCGATGCCGGTCAGCCGCTTCACTTCCGACAGCGGGAAGGAGATGACCTTCGGCTGGTGCCCGGCATAGCCCGCCACCTCGATTTCCGTCGGCGTGCCGCCGCAGAAATCGAGCACCAGCTTGGTCGCGAGATCGACGCCCGGCACCATGAATTCGGGATCGACGCCGCGCTCGAAGCGGTACCGCGCATCGCTGATGATGCCGAGCGTGCGGCCGGTGCGGGCGGTGGTGATCGGGTCCCAGAGCGCGGATTCGATCAGCACGTCGGTCGTGTTCTCGTCGCAGCCCGAATGCTCGCCGCCCATGATGCCGGCGATCGATTCGACGCCGTCCTCGTCGGCGATCACGCACATCTCCGGCGTCAGCGTGTATTTGCGTCCGTCGAGCGCCAGAACCTTCTCGCCGTCCTTCGCGCGCCGCACGGTGAGATTGCCGGCGACCTTCGCGGCATCGAAGACATGCAACGGCCGGCCGCGGTCGAAGGTGACGTAGTTGGTGATGTCGACCAGCGCGCTGATCGGGCGCAAGCCAATGGCGGTCAGCCGCTGCTGCAGCCATTTCGGCGACGGGCCGTTCTTCACGCCCCTCACCAGCGTCAGCGCGAAGCCGGGGCAGAGTTCGGGCGCCTCGATCTTGACCTTGACCGGGCACATGCCATTGCCGACATGCGGCATGATCGCGCCGCCGGTGAGCCGGCCGAGGCCGCTCGCCGCGAGGTCGCGGGCGATGCCGTAGACGCTGGTGGCGTCCGGCCGGTTCGGCGTCAGATTGATCTCGATCACCGGGTCGTCGAGATGCGCGTAAGCCGCGAAGCTGGTGCCGACCGGCGCGTCCTGCGGCAGGTCGATGATGCCGGTGTGCTCGTCCGACAGCTGCAGTTCCCGCTCCGAGCACATCATGCCGTGGCTCTCGACGCCGCGGATCTTGCCCACCGAAAGCGTCACGTCGATGCCGGGAATATAGGTGCCGGGCGCCGCAAAGGCGCCGATCAAGCCCGCGCGGGCGTTCGGCGCCCCGCACACCACTTGCACCGGCGGCTTGCCGTCGCCGGTGTCGACGGTGAGCACGCGCAGCCGGTCGGCGTCGGGATGCTGCGCCGCCGTCAGCACCTTGGCGATGACGAAGGGCTTCAGGCTCGCTTTGTCGTCGACATGCTCGACCTCGAGGCCGATCGCGGTCAGCCGCTCGACGATCTCGGCAAGCGAGGCGTCGGTCTCGAGATGGTCCTTGAGCCAGGAGAGGGTGAATTTCATGACTGTGTTCCGTCTGGTCTTTGTCCGTCGGGCCTCTGCCCGTCGGGTCTGGGCACGCTGGTCTTCAGCTCGCGCGGCAGCGCGTCGGGCATGTGCAGGAAGGGCAGTTGCTCGCGCACATGGGCATGCACGGTCGGCCTGAAATAGGCCGGCATGTCCATCGCGCCGAGCATGAAATAGATTTGGCCGCCGAGCCGCTCGTCGACATAGGCGATCGGCGAGCCGCAGGTGCCACAGAACGAGCGCCTCACCGGGCCATTCTCGTAAGTCTTCAGCGCCTTGCCGTCGAGCGCCACCTGGTCGGCCATGAAGCCGACGAAGGCCGACACCGGCGCGCCGCTCGCGCGCCGGCAATCGCTGCAATGGCAATAGCTGATGTGGTGCGGCTCGGCCGAGGCCTCGAACCGCACCGCGCCGCAGCGGCAGCCGCCGGTGTGCGGGGCCGTCATGTCGAGAGCCCTCCGAACAGCGTCGGCAGGTCGAGCGGCCTGAAGCCGTAATGCGACAGCCAGCGCACATCCGCGTCGAAGAAGGCGCGCAGGTCCGGCATGCCGTATTTCAGCATGGCGATGCGGTCGATGCCCATGCCCCAGGCAAAGCCCTGGTATTCGTCGGGATCGAGCCCGCCGTGACGCAGCACGTTGGGATGCACCATGCCGCAGCCGAGGATCTCCATCCAGTCGGAGCCTTCGCCGAAGCGCACTTCGCCGGGCCGCGAGCGGTCGCACTGGATGTCGACCTCGAGGCTGGGCTCGGTGAACGGGAAGAAGGACGGCCGGAAGCGCATCTTGACGCTCGGCACCTCGAAAAAGGCCTTGCAGAACTCCTCCAGCACCCACTTCATATTGGCGATGTTCGCGGTTTTGTCGATCACCAGCCCCTCGACCTGATGGAACATCGGCGAGTGCGTGGCGTCCGAATCCTGCCGGTAGGTCTTGCCGGGGATGACGATGCGGATCGGCGGCTTCTGCTGTTCCATGGTGCGGATCTGCACGGGCGAGGTGTGCGTGCGCAAAAGCTTGCGCTCGCCCTTCTCGTCCGGCTGGAAGAAGAAAGTGTCGTGCATCTCGCGCGCCGGATGGCCTTCCGGGAAGTTGAGCGCGGTGAAATTGTAGTAGTCGGTCTCGATGTCCGGACCTTCGGCGATCGAGAAGCCGAGATCGCCGAAGATCGCCGCGATCTCGTCGATGACCTGGCTGATCGGGTGGATACGGCCGCGCTCGGCCGGCGACTGGCGCACCGGCAGCGTGACGTCGACCGTCTCGGCGGCGAGCCGGGCGGCGATCGCCACGTCCTTCAGCTCCGCCTTGCGCGCCGTCAGCGCCTCGGTGACGCGGTTCTTCAGCCCGTTGATCGCCGGGCCCTTCACCTGCCGTTCCTCGGCGCTCATGGCACCGAGCGTCTTCAGCATTTCGGAGACCGAGCCTTTCTTGCCCAGCGCCGAGACGCGCACCGCCTCGATCGCCTGCTCGTCGGCCGCGGCCGCGATGTCGGCAAGCAGTGAAGCTTCAAGGGTTTCAAGATTTCCAGCAGTGGCGTTCACGGCGAAACTCTCTCAATGGGGTAACCAGCACCGTGCGGTGTGGTACCATTTTGACTACATCAGGCAAAAAAGAACCCGCGCCAGCCGTGCCAGCGCGGGTTCCCCAAAATCAGAATTGCGAATGCTTGGGAAGCGCTGGCTTAGGCGACAGCGCTCTCAAAAGCGTTCGGTGTGGTGTTCTTCAAATATTCGAGCGCGACCTTGGCCTTGGCGACCAGCGCGGCGAAAGCCTGCGGCTCGTGGATGGCCATGTCCGAAAGGATCTTGCGGTCGATCTCGATGCCGGCCTTGTTGAGCCCGTCGATGAAACGGCCATAGGTCAGGCCGTGCTCATGCACCGCCGCGTTGATGCGCTGGATCCACAGCGCGCGGAACGAGCGCTTGCGGTTCTTGCGGTCGCGGTAGGCGTACTGCAGCGACTTCTCCACCGCCTGCTTGGCGATGCGGATGGTGTTCTTGCGGCGGCCGTAGAAACCCTTGGCGGCTTTCAGGACCTTCTTGTGCTTGGCGTGGGCGGTGACGCCTCTCTTTACGCGTGCCATGTCATGATCTCCTTAAACGCTGTTCCGGACCGAAATGCTTAAAGGCCGTTCGGCAGAAAATTCTTGATGACCTTCTTGCCGTCCGGTTCAGCCAGAACCATCGTGCCGCGGGCATCGCGAATGAACTTGTTGGAACGCTTGATCATGCCATGACGCTTGCCGGCGGCAGCCGACAGCACCTTGCCTGTGGCAGTAATCTTGAACCGCTTCTTGGCGGCCGATTTGGTCTTCATCTTGGGCATTTTGCTACTCCGTATCGTGGGCGCACCATCGCGCTTCTTGTTCGCTTCGGGCCGACCAAAGCCCGACAAGCAAATGAAACCGCCACGGCATGCCCTGCCGGGCGGTTTTCTTGGAACGGCGGTCCTATACGTCAAAGCGGCTGACTGTGCAACACCTGCCGGAGTGCAACA
>NZ_RQXT01000112.1 GCF_003863365.1 Mesorhizobium tamadayense
GCCGTCGAGATCGTAACGCTTCCGTCTGCCAGAGAAGGCCAGATGTAGCGGCCACGCTCAAGACGCCTGGTAAACAGGCATGATCCTTGCCCATCATGCCAAATGACCTTCAGGAGATCGCCTCTTTTACCGCGAAAGCAAAAAATATGACCGCTCAGCGGATCCTTCTTCAAGATCTCCTGCACGCGTAGAGCAAGGCTGGGAAAGCCGCAGCGCATGTCGGTGTGTCCCGTCGCCAGCCACACCCGCACCCCCGTCGGAATCGGGATCATCGCAGCGTTTCCAGGCCGCGCATGATCCGAAGCAGCGCTTCCACGTCCACGTCGGGCTCGACGATGACCCTGCGGCCATTCACGCTCACCACTTCCATGCGCCCGCCAGCCGGTTCTGGACCCTTCTTTGGCTGCTCCGGTACGATCATCGCCGGCACGAAACCACAGACGCCACCTTCGCCGAGCCGACCCTCGCGATGCGCCTTGCGCCAAGCAAACAGCAGTGGGTTGGAAATCCCGTGACGCCGCGCTGTCGCGGATGCTTGCCGCGGAGCCGAATAGCTCTCCTCGACGATCCGCAGCTTCTCCTCCTCCGACCAGCGGCGCCGGCGGCCAGTGTCAACAATCTCGAGACGGGTGACTTGGCGACAGTCAGTAGCGATATCCATACCGACAGTCAGCTACATCCTCCCTTCGCAGGCAAGGCGGCCGTCCGCGGACGCGTACATTGCAGGACGAGCCGAGCAGCATGAACTTCTCGACGCCGAGTCGAATGCGGTCCTGATCGTAGGGAGGTCGACAGCAAGATTGTCCTGGAGGAAGTCGACTGGGTTTCATTGTTGGTGGGATTCCCCGATCCTTGGCGGCAGCCATGATAACCAGGTCGAACGCTGTGCCCAGGCCTGGGCGTCCTCGCTGCGCGATCGGCCAGGTCGAGATCACGACTGTCCACCGTGAGGATCTTTACCTCGGGCAAGCCGAACAGCTGGCGCACCAATGCGGACCCACCCATGCCGCGCTGGCCCGCGACCCAAATGCGTTTGCCATCCGGCGAAATCATTGTCTTTTCACGTCAAGTGAGCGTGATCCCGTAGGCGCGGCAGTCGGCCTCGACCATTTCCGAGACGAGCTCATCGAAAGTGGTCGTCGGCTTCCAATCGAGCTTGGTGGCCGCCTTGGAGGCATCGCCGATCAGCAGGTCCACCTCGGTCGGACGGAAATAGCGCTTGTCTATTCGGATCAGCGCCTGATTGGTCCTGCGTTCGCGGCCTACCTCGTCAACGCCTTCGCCTTCCCAGGCGATCTCCTTTCCGACCCGGCGGAAGGCAGTCTCGACAAAGCTGCGGACTGAATGCGTCTTGCCGGTCGCGAGCACAAAATCGTCAGGCTCGTGGTGCTGCAGGATGCGCCACATGCCCTCGACATAGTCGCGCGCCGAACCCCAGTCGCGCTTTGCCTCCAGATTGCCGAGATAGAGACAGTCCTGCTGGCCGGCCATGATCGCAGCTACGGCACGGGTGACCTTGCGCGTGATGAAAGTTTCGCCGCGCGTCGGTCCTTCGTGATTGAACAGAATCCCGTTACTGGCAAAGAGCCCGTATGCCTCACGATAGTTCACGGTGATCCAGTAGGCGTAGAGCTTCGCCACCGCATACGGCGAGCGCGGATAAAACGGGGTAATCTCCTTCTGCGGCGAATCCTGGACTAAGCCGTAGAGTTCGGATGTGGAGGCCTGGTAGAATCTGGTTTTTTCCTCGAGACGAAGAATGCGGATCGCTTCCAGCAGCCGCAGTGTGCCGAGAGCGTCGGCATTGGCCGTATATTCGGGGGTCTCGAATGAGACTTGCACATGACTTTGCGCAGCCAGATTGTAGATCTCGTCAGGCTGCGTTTGCTGCAGGAGACGGATCAGGTTTGTCGCATCCGTCATGTCCCCGTAATGCAGGACCATGTCGGGATGATCCTCGTGAGGATCTTGATAGAGGTGGTCGATGCGTTGGGTATTGCCGATCAGCGATGCTCGCCGCTTCAGGCCATGCACCATGTAGCCCTTCGAAAGCAGCAGTTCGGCAAGCAGCGCACCGTCCTGGCCGGTAATACCCGTAATGAATGCTGTACGTCGAGGTGAACTCATTTGTGATGTTTCCGTGGATGAGCGTCTGGCCAGGAATGTCAAAGGCCCGTGAGAATGACGAACTGTGCGCTGTAATCCCGAATGCAATCACCGCAGTTTGATCGTTAGCTGCGCCTCGAGTGATATTCAGAAGGCGTTTGCCATCGAGTGTCATGCGCCGTCGGCATCAGATCCAGGAGGAGTTCGCCCATCTTTCGCACGAGGAGTTCCTGGCAGGCGCCGCCTTCGGAGCGGCGTCTTTTCATGTCTGTTAGTTTTCGTAAAATCGATTGTTTCGATGCAATGCATCCACAGAATGGATGAACTCTTATCGATTAGATGCAGAGTTCAAGCTTTAAACGATCCGCGCCGCCAGGAGATCGCAAGAGCCGTTTTCCGCGCCACAGTCCGTGAACCAGGTTGTTGGTCCTTTCTAAGAAAACCGGCGCCGAGCTGCTCTATCAACTGCCGGCAAAAGGACCACGACGGCAAATCGGCCGCCGGTGCAAGGTTTCTCCCTGAATGTCGGATAGCCGACAATGTGGGGTACGCAACGTAGAGGAAGCTGACTCTCGGGTGCTTTTCAAAATGCTTTTGGCTTGGCACGATACATGCTCGCGATTGCGCAAAAGGCACGGATTGAGTGGTCCCGCCGCCACGAAAGTCGCTAGCTTACGCCACCTCCCAAAGGCGAATCCGGCCCGGCAAGGAGCTCCGTCTCTGCCGGGCATGCCTTTTTCAGACGTACTCGCGTTCAGAACTTCAAATTGGGCGGCGCAATGTCCGGCTGAAGAGGATTGCGTCGAATGGAAAATCAAGGCCGTTTCGAGGGCTCTCCAATGCATGCCGGAGCGAGAAGGGAGTGTTGGCCCATGCGGGTGGGTTCATGCTCAGCGTGTTCGTCGACATCCGGCAATTGTGTCGGCTTTGTCGGTTTGACGACACAGCCTTGGTTGGCCGGCGTCTTGGACGTTTTGTCTAAGCCACTGAAAGAAAATATGAAATCCCTTCCGTGGCGCTGTCATCTAAATTGGCATGAATTTTGCGAAATCCCGTTGAGAGAGGGGGGGCTGCTTGCCAGGGAAGAGCGAAAAGATGGCGGTAAAAATTGAAGGACGGGAGATCACAGTGTGAATCGGCGTGCAAAATTGACCCCATAATGGAGTGCGCCCCTCGGACCGGACAGATTGAACAAGCAGAATTGACTTGGAAGCCGGGCTTTCGAAGGATGGAAGCCCATGGTGACTTATCGCACGCACAGCATCGAGTTCAAACGTCAGGTAGTGCAGGAATTCCTGTCCGGCGAGACGCTGCATGGTCTCGCCAAGCGGCACGAACTGCCGCGTAATCTGATCCGCATCTGGGTCCAGAAATACGAGGCGGGCTCCTTCGACGAGGACGTGGCAGCGGCTGACATGTTGCAGACCTATGAGGCGCGGATCGCAGCGCTGGAGCGGCTGGTAGGCCGACAAGCCTTGGAAATCGAGTTTCTAAAGGGGGCTCTGAAAAGCGCACCACGTCCGAGAGGCGGGACTACATCCGTGATCACCGGCCCGGCGGTGTCTCCATCGCTGAAGGATGCCGGCTGATGAGGATTGCGCGATCAACCTACTACGATCAGCCCGAAACCGCCGTGGATGACACAGCGCTCGTCGAGACGATGGGTGAGATCTCCGACAGCTTCGAAGCTTACGGCTATCGCCGCATGCAGGCGGCGCTGCGGCAGCGCGGCATCGTCGTCAACCACAAGAAGGTCAGACGGTTGATGCGCGAGCATGATCTGCAGCCCAGGATCAGGCGGCGCTTCATCGCCACTACGGACAGCGATCACGAGTTGCCGATCTTTCCGAACCTGGCGAAGAACGTGACACCCGACGGCCCGAACCAACTCTGGGTGAGCGACATAACCTACGTGACGATTGCGGCGGGCTTCGTCTACGTCGCGGTCATTTTGGATGCCTGGTCACGCAAGGTCGTTGGTTACGCCATCGGCCGGTCGATCGACGCGCGCTTGACCGTTGCAGCATTGAAGGCGGCAATCGAGCGACGAAAACCCCCGCCGGGCTGCGTCCATCACTCGGACCGAGGGTCGCAATATGCCGCACTCCTCTACCGCAATGTTCTCGCCGAGCACGATCTTATTGGATCGATGGGCCGGCGCGGCAATCCCTACGATAATGCGAAAGCGGAAAGCTTCATGAAGACGATGAAGGTCGAAGCCGTCTATCCGATGGCCTACGAAACCTTCGCCGACGTCGCTGAGGACCTTCCCCGCTTCATTGATGAGGTTTACAACACCCGCCGATTGCACTCAGCGCTCGGCTATCTCAGCCCGCAACAGTTCGAGGACCAACACGCCCGGCAGATGGTCAAAACTGCGGCTTGATCCTGTCCGGTCCGAGGGGCGCACT
>NZ_RQXT01000113.1 GCF_003863365.1 Mesorhizobium tamadayense
GGACTTCGTCGAGCGTCGCGAGCGAGAAATTCCTGCAACCTACGCGTAGAGATCAGCTGGGGGGGAAGACCGCTCGCTTATGGCACGTTCATGGCCGGCTTGGGACAGGCGCTGTCATGGCCGGCATCTCCAATTGATTGCGATAGTCTCTGCGATGCTGACTGCTTTCGTGTCGCTGGGTGTTGTCGACCCTTGGATGATCCATGTCAAAGAATTCGAACTGGTCTATCGCAGCGGGCGTGTGAAGATGAGCATGGGGACGGGCCTGGACCTAGTTTATCCAGAGGAGATGAAGCTTCTGGAACGTCTAGCGGGGCTCGAAGGTCGGCCATCCTAGCTAAGGTTGGGTTCGCGATAACCGGATATCCTGTTATCGCGAGAGCTCAGCAATACTGCATGCCGATTCACAACTTTCAGACAAACACGACGGCTACTGGATAAGCCGCGGCGCACCCGTTTCGGCACCTAACGGATCGAGGCCAAACTTTTTTAGTATTTCAGCGATTTTGCCGGACTCGTGGAGCTTCTTGATGCCTTCATCAAGCGCGGCACCAAGTTTATCGTTACCCTTGGTGTAAGGGAAGTTTGGCCTGGCCCGGCTCGACGGATGCCGCGATGCGCTTGTCCGGCTCGATGATCTTGACCTTCATGCCGGGATAAGCACCACTTTTCTGGGCCTCAAGACCGACGACGTAGCTTTCGAACGCTACATCAATGCGTCCGGCAGCCAAGTCCTGTGCCATGGCTACAGTGCTGGGATAGGACACGCCGGCGCGTGCCGCAGCCGCGCCATCTTCAACCGGCGTCTTAGCGCGAAACGACGCCCTGGGACCGTCGCCACTTCGAGGTCGCGTCAAAGTGTTTGCCTTTTCGATCGAGCACTGCCCAGCTGCCCCGTAGCTACTTGGTCACGATCGTCGTCATCGCCTTGCCAGACTCGCTTTTTGCGCGCTCGATGATCGGGCCGGCATCTCGGCCGGACGATTGGCAGGTTCGACTTGGTCGGCGACCCCGGGCCGTAACGCTCCTCGACGTTCTTTCGATGTTCTCGTTTCGAACGTGGACCGCTTATGACCGAATCGTTTCACCATTGGCTATTATTCGGCGTCCAAACACAACTTCACCCCCTTACGTTACGTACATTCTGCAAACAAACGGAAGCCTGCGGGAAGTGAGAATGAGTCGTCGTATTGTGGTTGTTGGCGGCGGAGTCGTCGGCTGCAGCGTCGCCTGGCATTTGGCCGATGCGGGCGCGGGTGAGATTATATTGCTGGATCGGGAGCAATTGGGATCGGGCACGACCTGGCATTCAGCTGGTAACATTACTTGGCAACCGACACCTAGTCATGACTCAAGTGTTCTTTACGCGCTCGATACCATAGCGCGTCTAGAGCGAGAAACCGGCCAAAATACGGGGTGGCTGCAGACTGGACGCCTGTCTCTCGCCCAAGACCCCAACCAAATTCGTAGATATGAATCTTACCATCGTGACGCGACAATAAGAGGCATAGCCTCTCGAATGCTTTCGCCCGAGGAAGCCGGTCGCCTGAATCCCCTGCTGAATCCCGAATCCGCCTCGGCTTTCTGGCTCAATCCGCTTTCCGGCCGGGTCAATCCCGCTGATCTGACCGCCGCTTATGCACGTGGCGCGCGGCAACGTGGGGTTCGCATCGTCGAAAATTGTCGGGCAACCGAACTGGAGATCCAAAGCGGGCGCATTGTCGGTGTCAGCACGTCCACCGGCCTCATTGCTGCAGATGCCGTGGTCGTTGCGGGTGGGATGTGGTCGCGTCTCCTGCTGGAAACCAGCGGTATCGCCCTACCACAATGGTCCGTGGAGCACTTTTACGTCATTGCAGACGTGACGCCGCGATTGGTAGCATCAACCCCATCTTTCGTGATGTCTGAGCATCGTGTCTATGGTCGGGAAGAAGCGGGCGGCATGCTCGTCGGCGCCTTCGATGAGAATGCAAAGACGATTGATGCAGCCGCCATGCCGGATCCTTTCGCCTTCACATTGTTCGAGCCAGACTGGGATAAGCTTGCGCCCTATTTCCAGAGTGCGATGGAAATCTTCCCTTTTTTAGCTGACGCACCTATCCGTCGCTTCATCAATGGTCCCGAATCATTCACCCCAGATGGTTCACCCTTGATCGGGCCATGGCCAGATGTTCAGGGACTGTTCCTTTGCACGGCTATGAATTCTGAGGGCGTAACCTGGTCCGCAATGGCGGGACGCCTCACCGCAGAGCTTGTCACTGACGTAAAGCCGAGTTTCGACACATCACACTGCGCGCCAGCTCGCTTCGGAAGGCAGGCCGCCGATATCGACTGGCTTAAGCGTCAAATCTCACAACACGCGACAGAACCGGCCCGGCGATCAGATTGAAGTCTATGTGGATTACCGAAGGCATGTTCATTCCACTAAACCTCGGTTTTCACCTGTGATGGGATCCGCCTCTGTGCCGGGACAAATTAATTGCTGCATTCGATTTCTCCGTGAACGCCTCGTCGATGTGTGATCGAACACCTTCCTCATTTCGGCCTGATGCCGTCCGTCCCGAGGGGCCCACTCCAGAGCGGCCGCCAATTTTAACCCCTCCTATGCGCCGGTCACCGTTCGCCCGGTCAACGTTGCGCATGGCGAGCGCCGATTACGCTTGGCAGCAGATGGGTGATCACGCGCGGTTCTTGAAGCGCCAGGACTGCCGTATGCTCTCATCCCATCCATTCCGATGCGTGTGAACCCGGCAAAGCGGCAATACCACGGCCTTGTTCCCGTTGAGTAAGCCCCGTTTCGGGGATTGCTAGGACGCTAGTAGGTGAGAAGAGCCATACGTACGGCAATACATACTCCAATGATCCTCATGATTGCGGCGTCGAACCAAACAAACCTCGATAAGAATTGCGCTGCTTCATAACTTTGGGATTACGCACCAGCTTTCAACCGTCTCTGCGGTTGGGTCTGAAATTGTGGAACGCGCTGAGGGTGGAGGATGTCGGGTTCGGCGGGCTTCGATGCGCCGGCGCTCTTGGCCCCTGCGGACTGCCGCGTGATGGCGACGGCGCGGAATCCCATTCAATCAAGTGTGGACCCAGGGTGGGGTCTAACTCTCTGAAGGTCTGGCCTCGCGGCAGACCTGTTCAAATCGCCGAATTTGCTCGGCGCTGTCGCAGTAGGACATCACCATGCGGAAGCCTTGACCTTTGCGCTGAAAGTTCCACGGCCGTGGACGGATATCCTTGTCCCGAAGCGCTTCCAGAAGGCTGGGCGGCAGAATGGCGAACACCTCATTAATATGCACTGGATGAACCAGCTCGACACCCACACACTGTCTTAAAGCATCTGCTACTCGTGCGGCGTTCCGGTTCGCCTGCAGAGCATTTCGGCGCCAGAGCTCATCCTCCAAGTAGCTCAAGAGCTGCACTGACATGTAGCGCATCTTTGAGCACAGGTGCCCGGCGCGTTTGTGCACGAAGCTCAGTATCTTTGCGATTTCAGGATCGAAGGTGATCACCGCTTCCGCATTCATGGTTCCGTTCTTGATAGTGCCGAAGGTGAGAATGTCCACTCCAGCCTTCCAGGTCATTTCGGCCGGCGTTGCGCCCAAATGAACCACGGCGTTCGCGAAGCGGGCTCCATCAAGATGGACTTTCATGCCTGCCTTATGCGCTATTGCACTTAGCGCTCGTAATTCGTCCAGTTCATAAACGACTCCTGCTTCCGTGGCTTGGGTGAGGCTGAGTGCGCTGACTGCCATATGATGTACGTTGCCGATACCGTGACGTTGTAGGCCGTCCTCTAACGTGGCAGGCGATATCTTATGGTGCTCACCTGCCATCAAAGTCATGCGGCCACCACCGCTATAGAACTCGGGCGCGCCGGCTTCGGTCGTCACAATATGGGCGCCCTCGTGACAGAAGATCGTCCCATACGGCGGCGTGATGGCGCCGAGCGCGAGACCATTGCCCGCAGTGCCCGTAGGCACCGGAAAAATAAAGGTTTCACGCTCAAAAAAGTTCGAATAGGCCTGTGCCAAGGTAGCGGTGAATTGATCTGCGCCGTAGGCTACCTCGACGCCTCGGTTGCAGTCCAATAGCGCGTTCATCACCTGTTCGCAGACCGGCGCGCCGTTGTCCGAATTGAAGTGATAGGTTGCTATTTTAGATCCTCCCGTTCCAAGCAATGCCGCGACCGAATTCAGAACTTCATCTTGCGAGCGACAGTTTTCAA
>NZ_RQXT01000114.1 GCF_003863365.1 Mesorhizobium tamadayense
TCGAAGCAGTCATCGCCGAACTCGGCGACGCCCTCTTTCGTGATCCGGAGACCGGTTCTTGGCAAACGGCCGACGCCTATCTCTCCGGTCAGGTTCGCGACAAGCTCAAGGCCGCGCAAGCCGCTGCCGCACTCGACCCCGTCTTCGAGCGCAACGTCCGTGCTCTGGTCGAGGTTCAGCCGGCCGATCTGCGGCCTTCCGATATTACCGCCCGGCTTGGTGCGCCGTGGATTCCAGCCGACGATGTCGTGGCCTTCGTGCACGAGACGATGGGTGCCGAGATCAGGATCCATCATATGCCGGAGCTGGCATCGTGGACCGTTGAGGCGCGGCAATTGGGATGGATGGCGGCCGGCACGTCCGAATGGGGCACCGACCGCCGTCATGCCGGCGAGCTCATAGCCGACGCGCTGAACAGCCGGGTGCCGCAGATCTTCGATACGGTGAAGGAGGGCACTGCTGAAAAGCGCGTGCTCAATGTCGTGGATACGGAAGCCGCCAAGCAAAAGCTGCAGAAGATCAAGACCGCTTTCCAGAACTGGATCTGGTCCGATCCCGACCGGACCGACCGGCTGGCGCGGGTCTATAACGACCGCTTCAACAACATCGCCCCCCGACGATTCAACGGGGATCACCTGCAGCTTCCAGGCGCCTCCGGCGCCTTTTCTCTTTATGGGCACCAAAAGCGCGGCATCTGGCGCATCGTCTCGGCCGGCTCGACCTACCTCGCCCACGCCGTCGGCGCCGGCAAGACCATGACGATTGCCGCGGCCGTCATGGAGCAGCGCCGGCTTGGCCTGATCGCCAAGGCCATGTTGGTCGTTCCCGGCCATTGCCTTGCACAGATGGCCCGCGAATTCCTGGCGCTCTATCCGACCGCCCGCATCCTCGTCGCCGACGAGACCAATTTTTCCAGGGACAAGCGACATCGCTTCCTGTCGCGTGCGGCGACGGCGACCTGGGATGCGATCATCATCACCCACAGCGCCTTCCGCTTCATCGGCGTGCCGTCCGCCTTCGAGCAGCAGATGATCCAGGACGAATTGGAGCTCTACGAGACGCTGCTGACCAAGGTCGAGAGCGACGACCGCGTCTCGCGCAAGCGCCTCGAGCGGCTGAAGGAGGGGCTCAAGGACCGGCTGGAGTCGCTCTCGACTGGCAAGGACGACCTGCTCACCATCTCCGAGATCGGCGTCGACCAGATCATCGTCGACGAAGCCCAGGAGTTCAGGAAGCGCAGCTTCGCGACCAACATGTCGACGCTCAAGGGCGTCGATCCGAACGGCTCGCAGCGGGCCTGGGACCTTTATGTCAAATCCCGGTTCGTGGAGACGAAGAATCCGGGCCGGGCGCTCGTGCTGGCCTCCGGCACGCCGATCACCAATACGCTTGGCGAAATGTTCTCGCTGCAGCGCTATCTCGGTTACGAGGCGCTGCTTCAGCGCGGCCTGCACGAGTTCGACGCCTGGGCTTCGACCTTCGGCGACGTCACGACTGAACTCGAATTGCAGCCATCAGGCAAATACAAGCCGGTGACGCGCTTCGCCACGTTCGTCAACGTGCCGGAGCTGATCGCCATGTTCCGCTCCTTCGCCGATGTGGTGATGCCGCAAGACCTTCGGGCATATGTGAAGGTGCCGGCGCTTTCGACCGGCGCACGTCAGATCATCACCGCCAAGCCGTCCGCGGCCTTCAAGCGCTACCAGACGGTGCTCGACGCCCGCATCAAGGCCATCGAGGAGCGCGACCGTCCGGCAGAACCTGGGGACGACATCCTGCTCTCGGTCATCACCGACGGGCGTCACGCCGCTATCGACCTGCGCCTGGTCGATCCGGACAACGACAACGAACCGGACAACAAGCTCAACGCTCTCATCGGCAACGCCTTCCGTATCTGGCGGGAAACAGCGCAAAGCAGCTATGTCCGCGCCGACGGCAAGCCGTTCGAGCTTACGGGCGCAGCGCAGATGATCTTCTCCGATCTCGGCACGATCGGCGTCGAGAAAACCAGAGGCTTCTCGGCCTATCGCTGGATCAGGGATGAACTGGTCCGCAGGGGCATTCCGGCATCGGAAATTGCCTTCATGCAGGAGTTCAAGAAGTCGGAGGCCAAGCAGCGCCTGTTCGGCGATGTGCGCGCTGGAAAAATCCGGTTCCTGATCGGCTCCTCCGACACGATGGGCACCGGCGTCAACGCGCAGCTCCGCCTCAAGGCGCTGCATCATCTCGACGTGCCGTGGCTTCCCTCCCAGATCGAGCAGCGCGAAGGTCGTATCCTGCGGCAGGGCAACCAGCATGAGGTCGTCGATATCTTCGCCTACGCCACGGAAGGATCGATGGACGCCCAGATGTGGCAGAACAACGAGCGCAAGGCTCGGTTCATCGCGGCGGCCCTCTCCGGAGACACGTCCATTCGGCGGTTGGAGGATATGGGTGGAGGGCAGGCCAACCAGTTCGCGATGGCCAAGGCGATCGCCTCTGGCGATCCGCGTCTGATGCAGAAGGCAGGCCTGGAGGCGGACATTGCCCGTCTGGAGCGCCTTCGCGCGGCCCACATCGATGATGAGCACGCCATTCGGCGGCAGATCCGCGATGCCGAGCGCGATATCGAATATTCGACCCGGCGCATCGGCGAGGTCGGGAAGGACATCGAGCGCCTCGTGCCGACGACCGGCGATGGGTTCAGCATGGTGGTCCGGGGCGACGCGTTCACGGAGCGCAAAGACGCCGGTCGTGCGCTGATGAAGGAAATCCTGACTCTCGTGCAGCTTCAACACAAAGGCGAAACCATCATCGCCTCGATCGGCGGGTTCGATTTCGAATATTCCGGCGAGCGCTTCGGCAAGGACGGCTACCGCTATGCCACCAAACTGATGCGCACCGGCGCCGATTATGAAATCGAGCTCCCTGTCACCACCACGCCGCTTGGCGCCATCGCCCGGCTCGAGCATGCCTTGGCCGGCTTCGAGGGCGAGCAGGAACGATACCGCCAGCGTCTTGAGGATGCCGAGCGCAGGCTCACATCCTATCGCTCGCGTGAGGGCGGCGAGTTCGGTTTCGCTGGTGAACTCGCCGAGAAGCGCCGGCAGCTTGCGGAAATCGAAACCGATCTTGCGTCTTCGATTGATGGCCAGGATCAGCGTGCCGCCGCATAGCGGGCTCGACACAGGCCGCCGGTCATTGTGTCAGGCACCGACCGCCGGCAAAGGTCCAAGCCGGCTCGGGTGCAGGCGATGCAGGAGGCCCGCCCATATACGCTCAGCACAGTCCGCAAGCCGCGATGCAAATCGTGGCGGCGCCCGTCTCGGGATCGTTGGGTTCCAGATCGACGTCGCAGGGATTTAGGAAAGGAAAACGGAGGAAGAATAGAACCCGCTCGCAGATCGGGCGGGCCGCTGACGCTGGCGCTCAACCGCGCCGCTCGCGATCCCGGCCGCGTCGCCCTGCGCAGGGCTGTGAGCCCCGCTCGGCCAGCCGGACAGGGATGCTCGGCCGCGGTTGCACCGGCCCGCCCGCTCCGCGGGCCGGGGGATGTCTTCGGGAAGAAGACGAGGAAGGACACAGCGAACAGCGGTGTCCGCAAACCCTTGAAGGAGCATCTCCATGGAACTGAAGTTTGTCGATCCGCGCGCGCTGAAGGATAATCCCGACAAGGCGCGACGCTCGAAGTCGAGTCCGCAGGCCGACGCCCTGCTGCTGGCTACGATCCGT
>NZ_RQXT01000115.1 GCF_003863365.1 Mesorhizobium tamadayense
CCGAAGCAGTCATCGCCGAACTCGGCGACGCCATCTACCGTGATCCGGAGGCCGGTTCCTGGCAGACGGCCGACGCCTATCTCTCCGGTCAGGTCCGCGACAAGCTCAAGGCCGCACAAGCCGCTGCCGCACTCGACCCCGTCTTCGAGCGCAATGTCCGTGCCCTGGTCGAGGTTCAGCCGGCCGATCTGCGGCCTTCCGATATTACCGCCCGCCTTGGGAACCCATGGATTCCCGCCGACGATGTCGTGGCCTTCGTGCACGAGACGATGGGTGCCGAGATCAGGATCCATCATATGCCGGAGCTGGCATCGTGGACCGTAGAGGCGCGGCAATTGGGATGGATGGCAGCCGGCACGTCCGAATGGGGCACCGATCGTCGTCATGCCGGCGAGCTCATAGCCGACGCGCTGAACAGCCGGGTGCCGCAGATCTTCGATACAGTGAAGGAGGGCCCTGCTGAAAAGCGCGTGCTCAATGTCGTGGATACGGAAGCCGCCAAGGAAAAGCTGCAGAAGATCAAGACCGCTTTCCAGACCTGGATCTGGTCCGATCCCGACCGGACCGACCGGCTGGCGCAGGTCTATAATGACCGCTTCAACAACATCGCCCCCCGAAGATTCAACGGGGATCACCTGCAGCTTCCAGGCGCCTCCGGCTCCTTTTCTCTTTATGGACACCAAAAGCGCGGTATCTGGCGCATCGTCTCGGCCGGCTCGACCTACCTCGCCCATGCCGTCGGCGCCGGCAAGACCATGACGATTGCCGCGGCCGTCATGGAGCAGCGCCGGCTTGGCCTGATCGCCAAGGCCATGTTGGTCGTTCCCGGCCATTGCCTTGCACAGGCGGCCCGCGAATTTCTGGCGCTCTATCCGAGCGCCCGCATCCTCGTCGCCGACGAGACGAATTTTTCCAAGGAGAAGCGGCATAGATTCCTGTCACGGGCGGCGACCGCCGCCTGGGACGCGATCATCATCACGCATTCTGCCTTCCGCTTCATCGGCGTGCCGTCCGCCTTCGAGCAACAGATGATCCAGGACGAATTGGAACTCTACGAGACGCTGCTGACCAAGGTCGAGAGCGACGACCGCGTCTCGCGCAAGCGCCTTGAGCGGCTAAAGGAGGGGCTCAGGGGCCGGCTCGAGTCGCTCTCGACCCGTAAGGACGACCTGCTCACCATCTCCGAGATCGGCGTCGACCAGATCATCGTCGACGAAGCCCAGGAGTTCAGGAAGCTCAGCTTCGCCACCAACATGTCGACGCTCAAGGGCGTCGATCCGAACGGCTCGCAGCGGGCCTGGGACCTTTATGTCAAATCCCGGTTCGTGGAGACGAAGAATCCGGGCCGGGCGCTGGTGCTGGCCTCGGGCACGCCGATCACCAATACGCTTGGCGAGATGTTTTCGGTGCAGCGCTATCTCGGTTACGAGGCGCTGCTTCAGCGCGGCCTGCACGAGTTCGACGCCTGGGCTTCGACCTTCGGCGACGTCACGACCGAACTCGAATTGCAGCCATCCGGCAAATACAAGCCGGTGACCCGCTTCGCCACCTTCGTCAACGTGCCGGAGCTGATCGCCATGTTCCGCTCCTTCGCCGATGTGGTGATGCCGCAAGACCTTCGGGCATATGTGAAGGTGCCGGCGCTTTCGACCGGCGCTCGTCAGATCATCACCGCCAAGCCGTCCGCGGCCTTCAAGCGCTACCAGATGGTGCTCGACGCCCGCATCAAGGCCATCGAGGAACGCGACCGTCCGGTAGAACCTGGTGACGACATCCTGCTCTCGGTCATCACCGATGGCCGGCATGCCGCGATCGACCTGCGGCTGGTCGATCCGGACAATGACAATGAGCCGCACAACAAGCTCAACGACCTGATCGGCAATGCCTTCCGTATCTGGCAGGAAACAGCGCAAAGCAGCTATGTCCGCGCCGACGGCAAGCCGTTCGAGCTTCCGGGCGCAGCGCAGATGATCTTCTCCGATCTCGGCACGATCGGCGTCGAGAAAACCAGAGGCTTCTCGGCCTATCGCTGGATCAGGGATGAACTGGTCCGCAGGGGCGTTCCGGCATCACAAATTGCCTTCATGCAGGAGTTCAAGAAGTCGGAGGCCAAGCAGCGCCTGTTCGGTGATGTGCGCGCTGGAAAAACCCGGTTCCTGATCGGCTCCTCCGACACGATGGGCACCGGCGTCAACGCGCAGTTCCGCCTCAAGGCGCTGCATCATCTCGACGTGCCGTGGCTGCCCTCCCAGATCGAGCAGCGCGAAGGTCGTATCCTGCGGCAGGGCAACCAGCACGAGGTCGTCGATATCTTCGCCTATGCCACGGAAGGATCGATGGACGCCCAGATGTGGCAGAACAACGAGCGCAAGGCCCGGTTCATCGCGGCCGCCCTTTCCGGAGACACGTCCATTCGGCGGTTGGAGGATATGGGGGGAGGGCAGGCCAGCCAGTTCGCGATGGCCAAGGCGATCGCCTCGGGCGATCCGCGCCTGACGCAGAAGGCAGGCCTGGAGGCGGACATTGCCCGTCTGGAGCGCCTTCGCGCGGCCCACATCGACGATGAGCACGCCGTTCGACGGCAGATCCGCGATGCCGAGCGCGATATCGAATACTCGACCCGGCGCATGGGCGAGGTGGGCAAGGATATCGAGCGCCTCGTGCCGACGACCGGCGATCGGTTCAGCATGGTGGTCGGGGGCGACGCGTTCACGGAGCGCAAACGCGCCGGTCGTGCGCTGATGAAGGAAATCCTGACTCTCGTGCAGCTTCAGCTGCAAGGCGAAATCACGATCGCCTCGATCGGCGGGTTCGATTTCGAATACTCCGGCGAGCGTTTCGGCAAGGACGGCTACCGCTATGCCACCAGACTGATGCGCACCGGCGCCGATTATGAAATCGAGCTGCCTGTCACGACCGCGCCGCTTGGCGCCATCGCCCGGCTCGAGCATGCCTTGGCCGGCTTCGAGGGCGAGCAGGAACGATACCGCCAGCGTCTTCAGGATGCCGAGCGCAGGCTCACATCCTATCGCTCGCGTGAGGGCGGCGCGTTCGGTTTCGCTGGTGAACTCGCCGAGAAGCGCCGGCAGCTTGCCGAAATCGAAACCGATCTTGCGTCTTCGATTGATGGCCAGGATCAGCGTGCAGCCGCATAGCAGGCTCGACACAGGCCGCCTGTCATTGTGTCAGGCACCGACCGGCGGCAAAGGTCCAAGGTGGCTCGGATGCAGGTGGCGCGCCCATATCCGGTCAGCACCGTGCGCAAGCCGCGATACAATCGTGGCGGCGTCCGTCTCGGATCGTTCGGCTCCAGACCGACGTCGCAGGGATGAGGAAAGAAAACGGAGGAAGAATAAAACCCGCTCGCAGATCGGGCGAGCCGCTGACGCTGGCGCTCAACCGCGCCGCTCGCGATCCCGGCCGCGTCGTCCTGCGCAGGGCTGTTAGCCCCGCTCGGCCAGCCGGGCAGGGATGCTCGGCCGCGGCTGCACCGGCCCGCCCGCTCCGCGGGCCGGGGGATGTCTTCGGGAAGAAGACGAGGAAGGACGCAGCGATCCCGCGGTGTCCGCAAACCCTTGAAGGAGCATCTCCATGGAACTGAAGTTTGTCGATCCGCGCGCGCTGAAGGATAATCCTGACAAGGCGCGACGCTCGAAGTCGAGTCCGCAGGCCGACGCGCTGCTGCTGGCTACGATCCGC
>NZ_RQXT01000116.1 GCF_003863365.1 Mesorhizobium tamadayense
TGCGCGGCGACAATCAAGGTGAGATTCAGCGACAATCAGGATGAGACTCTGCGGCGGGGATGTGACGTAGGGAGGGCGTAGCCCGACCGGAGTTACATCCCCGCCGCGGCGCAATTTTCGGCGTCTTATGATCGCGGTCGGGCCGGTAGCCTGGGTGGTTTTCTGGAATGGAGAATCACCTTTGTGCCGGGTCGCCACGTAACCGATCATCAGACGAGGCTTTTTATGAAGTACCGACAAACGCATTCAGTTGAGGTCGCCGCCGCAAAGGCGTCGATCAGCCGGGCAACGGCTTATCGCCTGGAGAAGGAAGCCCGCCTTCCATCGCAAAACAAGCCGCCGCGCGGCCGGCGCCGCCCCGATCCGCTTGAGCATATCTTTGACGCGGAGGTCGTTCCTCTCCTGAAGGCCGCTCCTGGCATCCGTGCCGTCGCCGTTTACGACGAGATGCTGCGGCGCCATCCGGAGCTGCCGGAAGGCATTCGCCGCACGCTTGAGCGACGGATCCGATCATGGCGGGCTGTTCACGGTGAGGCACAGGAGGTGATCTTCCGCCAGACGCACGAGCCCGGCCGGCTGGGACTGTCGGACTTTACCGACATGGGTAGCCTCGGCGTAACGATCGCCGGCCAGCCGCTCGACCATTTGCTCTATCACTTCCGGCTCGCCTGGTCAGGCTTTGAGCACGGCCATATCATCCTTGGCGGCGAAAGCTTCGTCGCGCTGGCCGAAGGACTTCAAAATGCCTTGTGGTCTGTTGGCGGCGCACCACTCTATCACCGCAGCGACAGCCTGTCGGCGGCCTTCCGGAACCTCGATGCCGACGCCAAGGCAGATCTGACGCATCGCTACGAGGAGCTGTGCGCCCATTACCGCATGACGCCGACCCGCAACAACAAGGGCGTCGCGCACGAGAACGGCTCGATCGAAAGCTCCCACGGCCACCTCAAGAACGCCGTTCGCGACGCCCTGCTGATGCGTGGAACAAGGGACTTCGACGATCTCGGCTCCTACCGCACCTTCATCGACGAGATCGTCAGCCGCCGCAATGCGGCACACGGCAAGCGCATTGATGCCGAACGCCCGCATTTGCACGAGCTTCCCGATCGTCGCACCACCGACTTCGAAGAAGTAGTCGTCACGGTATCGCGCACCGGCGGCTTCGCCCTGCGCAAGGTCTTCTACACCGTGCCTTCCCGCCTGATCGGACATCGGCTTCGTGTTCGCCTCTTCGACGATCGCCTCGAGGTCTTCATCGGCGGCACGCATCTGATGACCTTGCCCCGCGGGCGTGGCCATGCCGACGGCCGGCATGACCAGGTCGTCAATTACCACCACGTCATCCATTCCCTGCGCAAGAAGCCGATGGCGCTTCGTGGGCTCGTCTATCGCGACAAGCTCTTCCCGCGTCAGGAATACCGCAGGGCTTTTGAGGCTCTCATCGAGCATCTTCCCGACAGGCAGGCCTGCAAGATCACCGTCGAGTTGCTGGCACTGGCCCATGATCGCGGTTGCGAGCGTGAACTGGCCGAGGAGCTTGCCAGAACGCTCGACGCCGGCGACCTGCCCGATATTGCCGCCCTGCGAGCCCTCTTCGCTCCGGACCCGGCCCGATTGCCGACCGTTCATGTGCAACTGACATCGCTCAATGGCTATGAAGCCCTGATCGGCACGACGTATGCGGGAGAAGCCGCATGAAGGGCGCCCACACTATCGATGAAGCACGGCTCGGCATCATGCTCAACGAACTGAGGCTGCCGACGATCAAAACGCTCTGGCCGCAATTTGCCGAACAGGCGGATCGGGAGGGATGGCCGGCCGCCCGCTTCCTGTCAGCCATCGCCGAGCATGAACTGGCCGAACGTGCTCATCGCAGGATCGAAAGGCATCTCGCCGAGGCGCACCTGCCGCCCGGAAAGACGCTCGACAGCTTCGCCTTCGATGCCGTGCCCATGGTCTCCAAGGCTCAGGTCATGGCGATCACCGCCGGCGATAGCTGGCTCGCAAAGGGCGCCAACGTCCTCATGTTCGGCCCGCCCGGCGGCGGCAAGAGCCATCTCGCCGCAGCCATCGGCCTTGCGCTGATCGAGAACGGCTGGCGCGTGATGTTCACCCGCACCACCGATCTCGTCCAGAAGCTTCAGGTCGCGCGGCGTGAACTCCAACTCGAATCCGCCATCGACAAGCTCGACAAGTTCGATCTGCTCATCCTCGACGATCTGGCCTACGTCACCAAGGACCAGGCCGAAACGAGCGTGCTCTTCGAGCTCATCTCCGCCCGTTACGAGCGGCGTTCCATCATGATCACCGCCAATCAGCCCTTTGGGGAGTGGAACAGGGTCTTCCCCGACCCTGCCATGACGCTCGCCGCGGTCGACCGCCTCGTCCACCACGCGACGATCTTCGAGATGAACGTCGAAAGTTATCGGCGCAGATCCGCCATGGAAGCTAAACGGCATCGCGGCAGACCAGCCTCATACGCGACAATCAAAAACGCGCACGAACTTGTCGCGGAGCGGCAATCAGAAATCGGCGAAGCGCTTGCCAGCGACAATCAGCATGATAACTTCCAATCCACCGCGACATAAGAGTCTCATCTAGATTGTCGCCGCCGTCTCATCCTGATCGCCGCGCCATACCCTTCGCTCCAGCCCCATTACAGGACCTTCGTCACTACTACGGGTCGATCCGCCCCAGCTTCCTGCATCGGTACTCTCGCCTCACGGTGGTGTGCCGCTTGTGCTTCTCCCTTGGCATCAGAAAGCTGGTTCCTGCAGTTCCGCACAAAAGCCTGCATCCGGCTCATGCCCCCTATACGCCGTCCACTGTCCGCCCAGTCATCAGGCTCCCGACGGACTTGTCCCGAGAGATCCACACGCCCTCGGTTTTAGTGGTGTTAAAGAGTTCTAACGACGCGTCATCGAAGGGTTTGCTTGCGCTCATCTTCCGGATGCCAACCTGCCCCGGATCATGTCCGCGGCTTTTGACCCAACGCTAACCACCATGGCTCTTCTACCACAGCAGCTTGGGCTGGTTTGAGACCCGCTCCTGAAAGCCGATCCCGAGGGGCCTACCCTCATCTCTCACGCAGCTTCTCAGCATGTTGTCAGTTCACCATCGAACCTCCTTCTGCTTGCTGCAGCACACTATGGACGGAAACTAGACTAGTTTCCGTCCATAAACAGCAAGCGATTGATTCTATTGAGTGAACCGTAGCTTTGCGCGAGCAAGGCCCGGCGGTTTCAGGTATCTTGGATCATGCCACTGATTCCAAAGTCCTGCCACCGCCGGAGCCGACAATGCGCCAAGAACGCACCGTCCAAGCGAGTATATTCGATGTTTTCTCCACGCACGAGATCGGACGCGAACTGGAGGCAATGTCGCGCTGGCTGGACGAGCATCGCGATCTGCTTGGCTTGGTGGCGCGCGATTTGGTCCGGGTCGGTGTCAAGGCTACTGGACGGCAAGGCCTGCCTGCTGAAGCGGTGCTGCGTTGCGCGCTTCTCAAGCAATACCG
>NZ_RQXT01000117.1 GCF_003863365.1 Mesorhizobium tamadayense
CTCTTCACTGGCCCTGCCCGGGACGCGGGCCAGCCTTGCCGAGATCGGCGGGTTCCGGCCGCTCCGCGGCGCGATAGCGGCCTTGAAGCGGACAGCCGCCGGTTCAGACCGCAGCAAACCCGCCGGGAAGACCGGCAAGGGATGGATCCGGACATTGGCATGCGGGAGGAAATCACTGTTCAATTCCCGCCGCCACACGATCCGCCTGCCCGTCAGGCTGCGCCAGGGACGACAGTGGTTTGAACTTCGCCTCCTGCCGGTATAGGTGATGGGCCGCGCCGGTCCGCCGCTGCGGATCAGATTTTTGGCCTGCTCCCCCGTCGGATTTTTGGCCTGCTCCCCCGTCGGAATGACAGCGCACTGTATTCAATCCCGGGGCGAGGGCAGCAATGACCGGTCACAACGACGACTACGCCTATGACGACGCGACAGGGAAATGGCGACCAGCGTCGGAGATGGCTGCCATTGCAGCTTCTGCTGGGAATATTGAAGTGCACGATGCCGCCGGTAATGTACTGGCCGACGGCGACTCCGTCGTGCTCGTCAAGGACCTCAAGGTCAAAGGCGCCGGGCAGATCCTGAAGCAGGGCACGGTGATCAAGTCGATCCGCCTCACCGACAATCCCGAAGAGATCGATTGCCGGCATGATGCGATCAAGGGGCTGGTGTTGCGAACCGAATTCGTACGCAAGCGCTGACCAGGCCGCGGTATCAGGCGCGCATCAGGTCCAGTGGCAGTCTGGCACGTAGCAGCTCGATTGCAGCATCCTGCCTTGCGAGTTTGCGGGAGAGAGCGTCGATCTCGTGCTGCCCCTCCAATGTGATCGCTACAAGATTGGCCCGATATCGTTCGAGAAACATTGCCGGCTCCGGGACCCCTCCCGCGTCGATAGCCGACACAGTGGGGTCTGAGCTGCGGAATGATCGCCGTCTCCGCCTTATGATCTGCCGGTCGATCATATCGAGCTGGCGCTGTGTCTGGCCGAGCCTCCTCCATGCGGAAAGAGCTGTGCGCGGCGATCGGCGACGGACATTATGTGTCCCTCCCCTGCCAATCCATGAAGCTCGATGGTCCGCCATAGACACGATGGCGCGCAACATCGATGACGAATCCAAAGCGCCCGACATGATAGTCGTCGGTCGCGACGAGAAAGCGACGTTCCTCCGTGCCCGGCCCACGCTTGCCGCCAGGGGTCGCGATAACCTCGGTGAAACCGGCCTGGTGCTCGCAACGGATCGCCGACACCACGACCCAGTCATCGGCATGCTTCTCGAAAAATGCCCGCTCGTCCTTTTTCGCGGATTGGCCGGGTTTGAGCACCCTCCCGTGGATCGCCTCCCAGGCGTCCGGATACCAGTCGCGGATGGTCTTTTCCGCACCAGCCTTCTCGAAGTCCGTGAAGAGCTCGGGGAAAGCCTCGGCGACGGTCGCCCAATGGCAGTCCTCTTCATACCAGCCGTCATTGGTACGAAAAAGGGAATGGACTTTGCGATTCCGCTCTTCCGACAGGTGAAACCCGCCATGGCCTGCCGTTGAGTGAGCCACGACGCCCTCGGCATAGATGGTGGCTCCCTGCGACGTTCCCCATGGCGTGTGGGCGCTGGAGTGGATCTCGCGACGTCCGAGAGCTGCGCGCTGCTGCTGGTGGCGGGCGTTCGCCTCGACATGCGCGCGAAACGCCGCCTCGTCGGCAAGCTCACCGGCATGGCCGTAGAAATCGCCCCGCGTCCATTCAGCCATGGGCCGGCGGATACGCCAGCCCGTGACAAGATAGTGCCGGCCGTTCCGGTCCGGAACCATGGCGAACGCCGTTTCACCGACAAGCGCAACGGGATATCCGCCGGCGCTGCGGCCAAAAGAAGCCCCCGGACCGGGGGTTTCTTCGTCGCGTATCCGGGGAGTGGCCACGCTCATGCCGCCCTCCCCTCGATGATATCCGCGGCCACGGCATCGGCCGAGATCTCTTGGAGAACGGCTCGCGGATAGTTGTGCCGGGTCAGCCATTCCTCGGCGGCCGTGCGATTGGCGGCAAGATGGACAAGCTCCGCATCGTCGCCGGCGCGGTCGAGCACCAGGACCGAGCCGATGGCGGGCCGCTCCTTGACCGCAAAGTTGAGATCGCTGTTCACCGAAAAGCTCTGGCGAATGCGCAGGACGATGGTGCCCTGACTGCCATAGTCACCCTTATGCAGGGTAATGGATGCCGGCAGCGTGGTGTTGCCGACGCGGATTTCGGCCTGCTTGCGGATCAGCCGGCCGCCGCTGTTGCGGTTCTCCCAGGCGGCGAGCTGCTTGCGATGCCGCTCGGGCGGGCGTGGGGTTCCGTCGCAATAAGTTACGATCGAACCGAGTGGAACGTGGTCATAGATCAATTGAGCCGACATGATGGGTCTCCGTGTTGCTCATGGTGAAACGAAACCGCCGCCGGCGATGTACCGGCGGCGGGAATGCGATCGGAAGGAAGGAAGCGCGCTGCTACTCGGCGGCCGCGCGGAAGCCTTCAGCGTCATCGTCGCCGACATGCGGCGGCTCGACGATCGCATCGCCGTCGAGGTCGTCCTGGTGCTGCGGCGTGCCGTCGTCCTCGGGCTGTCCCCTGGCCTGGTTCATCTTCAGCCAGGAGGTCAGCTTTTCCGGAGTGGGCGCAAACAGCGCCGACTGGTGGACGAAGCGGCCTTCCTTGAAATGCTCGACCAGGGCCGCACGGGTGTCCTTGACCTTCTGACGGGGCAGGACGGATGTGTCCGCGCAGGCGGCTTCCAATGCCTGCCGCGACAGGCATGACAGGAAGTCCTGCGTCCCCATGTTGGCCAGGAAGTTGTCGGCGGCGATGACGTCGCCGGCGACACGGGCGACAACGCCGCTGTCCGAGCGATTCTTCCTGCAGGACAGAACGTCGATCAGCAAGGACCGCACGGCAAGGCGCAGCGTGTCCATGTCGAACTCGAGCTTGCCCTCCTGGTCGAACAGGCGCGCGGCATGTTCGCCGAGGCCTGCGGCCCCGTAATAGGAGATGTCGCGGGCGCCAGATGCCACCGTCACATTCTGGCCGGCGAAGGCGAGAACGAGCAGGGCCATCAGCGTGTCGTCCCCGATCGGTGCGCGCGACAGCGCCTCGTGCAGCGCGTCGGTACGCAGGTCCCCGATCATCTCGACGCCTTTGCGCGTTACGTCCGGACGCGGCTTTGCCGCAACGACGATATCATCGCCATCGGCCTCAACATCAGCGCCATTCTTGCCCTTGGGCTTTTTGGCCGCCGGCATGCGGTATGCGACCGATTGCACCTTGCCGTCGCGGTCGAGATACATGGCGGTGTGATCGGACTTGGACGGCTTGCCGTACACACGCTCGGCCTTGGGCGGCAGCTTCGGCTCGCCCCACTGGCCGGCTTCCACGATCACCCCGCGCTTGGGAAGGTTGTTGGCCATCCATTCCTGCTGCGCG
>NZ_RQXT01000118.1 GCF_003863365.1 Mesorhizobium tamadayense
TCTAGCGTCCGACACGATCGCGTATCGTTACCTGTAGGGGCATGCCATCCTTCGGCAGTAGCACCACGCGCCAGACCGGCATGGGTTCCTGCACGGGTGTGCTTTCGAACCGAGCGGCGCGGACTAGTGTCGCCAGCATAGCTGTTGCCTCTATGAGCGCGAAGGCAGCACCGATGCAGATCCTGGGGCCGGCACCAAACGGCATGAACTGATAGCGTGAATAACTGGCCTCACGCTCTGGCGCGAAGCGGGACGGATCGAACCGATCCGGGTCATCCCACAGTTTGCGGTGGCGGTGGATCACGTAGATCGGCAACCCAACAAGCGTGCCGGCCCTGATGTGCTCGCTGGCTAGCTCGGCATCCTTTGCCGAGTAGCGCGTCATTACAGGCAGCGGCGGATAGAGCCGCATTGACTCCTTCAACACCTGTTGCACAGTCACCAGCTTGTCAATGTGCTCCCCAGTGACAGGGCCGGAGGGCACGACCTGCCGGATTTCCTCGAGGACGCGGGCTTCCCACTCCGGGGCGCGTGACAGGAGATAAAGCGTCCAGGTCAGCGTCATGGCGATGGTGTGGTGGCCGGCCAAAAGAAACGTCAGAACATTGTCGACAAGCCGTTCTTCCGGCATCGTCTGGCTGGTTTCCGCGTCGACCGCGCCGAGCAGCAGGGTCAAGAGATCATTGCGATCGTCGGGCGAAGTATGGTGTGCGTGAATCATATCGGCAACAACGGCCCTAAGACGGGTCTCCCAATAGCGCATGCGGCGGCGACCAGGGCGCGGCAGCCAGACCGGCAAGCTGAGCACCGCATAGGCCGTCGACCAGGAAATCCCCTCGACATAGTCGGCGGTTCCCCGTTTCATCGTTTCGCCAATGAGGGCGCCGCCGCCTGGCAGAAATATGTTGGAGATGACATGGTACGTCGCGCGCAGCATGTCGGCATCAATCGCGTGGGTTGAGCCTGGCGGTGCAGCGCTCCATGCTTTGATCGCCGACTCCGCACCCGCGACCATGGCGGGTGCGTAACGGACGATCTCACCATGTCGAAAGAGAGGCGCTACTATCTGGTGCTGCCAGCGCCAGTCCTGCCCTTCCGACGTCAGAATACCGTTGCCGAACAAGCCACCTAGCACACGCCGTAGGAGCGGGTCCTGGGGGAAGTCGTCGCAGTGGTCGACCAATACGATTTTAACTAAGGCCGGATCCGTCACCCAGACGATGGCAGGGGGGCCGCGCAGGGCGGCGAGAGGCTCGTGGTAGACGGACTCGGGTATGGTCAGCAGCGGATTGCGGAGAAACTTTATGAAGGACTGTGGCAGATTTAAAGGCTTCGGTGGTGGCATCACTCGCGGCGGGTATAAATGCACGCTGCTCGCCTCAATGGGGCAAAACCTGCTCATAGAATGGTATTGTAGCATAATTCACGAACCGCCGGCACGAAGCTAGGCAATCTGCGAGCAATCTGCGTAATGCGGCGCGAGGTTCTGACGCCGACCGGCGCGCTGAGCTGTTGCTTTTCATTGTTCCCAGAGGGGTCAGTCGGTGACGCCAATCGGCCGCGACTGGCGCCTCCGTAGCTCGCCATTTCGCGGCGGTCCGGATGGTTGTCCGGAACCGCCGGCCCTCGATCAGGTCTTAAAACGTGCCGCCTCTTCAGAACCGCGCGTCGCGTCTCCCGCGCTGTAGGAATGCGCGCCGGCACCGGCGAGCTTGCCGCCGTCGACGATCAGATATTCCTCGCGGATCGGTTTGCCTTCGAACCAGCATTCCAGAATCTCCCGCGTGCCGGCGGCATAGCGCGCCTGGGCGGACAGCGATGACCCCGAGATGTGCGGCGTCATGCCGTGATGCGGCATCGACCGCCAGGGATGGTCTCTAGGCGCAGGCTGCGGGAACCAGACATCGCCGGCATAGCCTGCAAGCTGGCCGGTCTCGAGTGCGCGGGCGACTGCGTCGCGATTGCAGATCTTGCCGCGCGCCGTGTTCACCAGATAAGCGCCGCGCTTCATCTTGGCGATCATCTTCTCGTCGAAGAGGTTTTCCGTCTCCGGATGCAGCGGCGCGTTGATGGTGACGACATCGCAGACAGGCACCATTTGCGCCGCCGTCTTGTGGAAAGTGACGCCAAGCTCCTTCTCAACCGCCTCGGGAAGCCGATGGCGATCGGTATAGTGTAGCTTGACGTCGAATGGCTTCAAGCGGCGCAGCACCGCGTTGCCGATCCGCCCGGCGCCGACAGTGCCGATGTCCATCCCCTCGACATCATAGGAACGCGCGACGCAGTCCGCGATGTTCCAGCCGCCTTTCACGACCCACTGGTAGGAAGGGATGTAGTTCCGCACGAGGCCGAGGATCATCATGACCACATGTTCGGACACGCTGATCGAGTTGCAATAGGTCACCTCGGCAACCGTGACGCCGCGATCCATCGCGGCCTGGAGGTCGACATGGTCGGACCCGATGCCGGCGGTGATCGCGAGCTTCAGCCTGGATGCCTTGGCGATGCGCTCTGCGGTCAAATAGGCGGGCCAGAAAGGCTGCGAGATCACGATCTCGGCATCCGCGAGCTCATGTTCGAACACACTGTCAGGACCATCCTTGTACGAGGTCACCACCAGGCTGTGACCCTGGCTCTCGAGAAAGTTCCGGAGGCCCAGTTCGCCGGACACGCTGCCGAGCAGGACGCCCGGCTGAAAATCGATGGCCTTCGGTGTCGGAAGCGTCTGGCCTCCCGGATAGCGTTGAAGCTTCGGCAGGCCATCCCGCGCGTAGCTTGTCGGATATCCGTCGACAGGATCGTCATAGAGGACGCAAACGACCTTTGCCAATTCCATCTCCCTTCAACTGAAAGCGAAGAGGAAGGCGCTCGACTCCATCAAAGCTGCCGGTCAAGGCTGACGAACAGCAGGGCGATTTGCTCTGTTGAACTATCTGTGGCCAGCAGGTTCGCTTCTGGCGCTCCCACGTTCGGAAAAAATAGCACCATTCTAATAAAGGTGGAGGAGCAGGACACGGTTTCAAGTACGGCGGCTGGGTTGGCGGTGGGAATGTCGCGTGCGATCAGAGGAAGCGTTCGCAGCGGTCCGAAGAAGCGCCGATCGCCGGCACCCTCGATGCGAACGATTTCAAGGAACGGGCTGCGAGCATTCGCGATCTTGCTCGACGCTCGCTTAAGCGTGAGTCCGCAGCCGGCCTGCCCCCGCCGACAATGCACCGGGAAGTGGTCATTGGTCGCGCTAACGGAGGAGTTGACCGACCACACGGCGATGCTGCCCGAGATCGAGAGCCGGGGAGTTGCGATTGCCAACGAGATCGAAGTTGAGTCTCTGAAGGAGCGCATGCAGGGGTAGATCGATTCTGGTAGCGTAGTCGTTAGCCGCTTAGAGGTGCCATCTGCGTGATTTAGGGCGCAGTAGTCGCCGCGGCACGCCATGCCTGCA
>NZ_RQXT01000012.1 GCF_003863365.1 Mesorhizobium tamadayense
CGGCGCCTTGGCGGCCTGACAAGTCCTGCGATTCCTGCCATGGGGCTGGCCGACACGCCGGCCCCATGTTCGTTTGGAGAGACGATGCCCGCACCCGAGATCTACGTCGATGCCGACGCCTGCCCGGTCAAGGCCGAGGTCGAGAAGGTGGCGGAGCGCCATGGCGTCGTCGTCACCCATGTCTCCAACGGCGGGCTGCGTCCGTCGCGCGATCCGATGATCCGCAATGTCGTCGTCTCCAAGGGTGCGGACGCAGCGGACGACTGGATCGTCGAGAATGCCAGGCCCAACGACGTCGTGGTGACGGCCGACATCCCGCTTGCCGCGCGAACGGTTGCGCTCGGCGCGCATGTGCTCGGACCGACAGGTCGCCCGTTCACGCCCGAAACTATCGGCATGGCGGTGGCGATGCGCGATCTGAAGCAGCATCTGCGCGAGACCGGTGAAAGCCGCGGCTTCAACGCCGCTTTCACACCCCAAGACAGATCGCGCTTTCTGGGCGAGCTTGACCGCATCTTGCGGCGGGCGCTCAAATCCGTCACACCGGACTGATCCAAACGCCTGCAGAGGCCGGCCATGGGTGACGATACATCCCTCGACACGCCGATGCATCGGCACATGCAATTCGCCTTGGCCGCAGCCTTTGGCATCGTCGCGCTGCTTGTTGCGCTGCTCTTGCGCCTGCCGCTCCCCTACTCGATCGGCGCCAATGTGTTCTTTTTGACCTTCATCATCCTGGTCCTTGCCTTGATGCCAAGGCTTACCGGTCGCTACCTCAGCAAGAACGCGCGCGCAACCGACCTTCCGGTGGTGCTGATCTTCACCGTGACCCTCTTTGTCGTTGGCATCGCCATCGGCTCGCTGTTTCAACTCATCAACCAGAAGGATGCCGCGCATCCGCTGGAGATTCTGTTCGCGATGCTGTCGATCCCGCTCGGCTGGTTCACCATCCATGCAATGGCGTCGCTGCACTATGCGCATGTCTATTGGATGGATGGCGTCGAGGTCGACGAGAAAACCAAAAAGAAGATGCCGGTCGGCGGCCTTGACTTTCCCGGCGACAAACGGCCGGAGGGCTGGGATTTCCTCTATTTCGCAACGGTCATCGGCATGACCGCGCAGACGGCCGACACTGCGATCACGACCTCGCGCATGCGCCAGGTCGTGCTCATCCATTCGATCCTGACCTTCTTCTTCAACACGGTGATCGTCGCCGCGGCGGTCAACCTCGCGGTCAGCCTGGGCGCGCCGTAATAAATCCGTGATCGCATGAAACATCGCTTGGGCCCGCGACGTATTGGGAGGAGAACGAGTATCTGAGAGGCCGCAAAGAGATGGTGCGGCCGGGAGGACAGGCAAATATGGAAACCGTTGCCAGGAGCGAGCCCCCCGCCGGGGTGGAAACATCCGCACCGAAGGATACGACGTTGATCTATCGCCAGTCGGGCTGGACTCGGCTGACGCACTGGCTGTGGGCACTCGCGCTGTTCTTCATGCTGCTTTCCGGCCTGCAGATCTTCAACGCGCGCCCGCAACTCTATATCGGCAAGGAATCCGGCTTCGGATACAACAATACCATCCTCGAGATCGGCGCCGAAAACACCGATAACGGAACGCGCGGCTTCACCGAGATCTTCGGGCATCGCTTCGACACGACGGGCGTGCTCGGCTGGTCGGGCCCGCCCGGCCAGGAAACGCCACGCGCCTTTCCGGCCTGGGCGACGATCCCGTCCTATTACGACCTAGGCACCGCGCGCGTCGTGCATTTCTTCTTCGCCTGGGTGCTGTCCGCCACCTTGCTGATCTGGCTGGTCGCGAGCCTTGTCAACGGCCACATCCGTCGCGATCTGGCGCCGCGTGTCGAGGATCTGCGCAAGCTGCCGCGGGACGTCGTCGACCATGCGAAGCTGAGGTTCCACCACACGCGCGAATACAACACGCTGCAGAAAATGGCCTATGGCGGCGTGCTCTTCGTGCTCTTGCCGCTGATGATCATCACCGGCCTCGCCATGTCGCCAAGCATGAATTCGGTGCTTCCCTGGCTCAATGAAATCCTCGGCGGCCGGCAGACGGCGCGAACCATCCACTTCACCGTCATGGTCCTGCTCGTCCTCTTCTTCATCATCCACATGCTAATGATCCTTGCCGCCGGCCCGTTCAACGAGCTGCGCTCGATCATCACCGGCTGGTACCGCACCGACCCGCCCGCGAAGCACGACGAGCCGACCGAGAGGAGCGCCTGACATGGCAAAACTCCAGATCAGCCCCAAGTTCCAGATGAACCGAAGAAAGTTCCTCACCTCCGCCAGCCTCGGTCTGTCCGGCATCGCGCTGTCGGGCTGCGACGCCTTCGACAGTGGCCTCGGCATCGGTCGCGGCCTGCGCAACTTCCTCGAAAACGCCAACGGCCTGACCTGGCGCGCGCAGCGCCTGCTCGCCGGCCGCGACGCGCTGGCACCGGAATTCACCGAGGCCGATATCCGCCAGCCGCAGCGGCCGAACGGCGTCACTGCTCCGGACGACGACACCTACAGGGGTCTTCTCGCCAACACTTTCGCCGACTGGCGCCTGGAGGTCACCGGCCTAGTCGAAAAACCGCTGTCGCTTAGCCGCGAACAGCTCCAGAACATGCCGAGCCGCACCCAGATCACGCGCCACGACTGCGTCGAAGGCTGGAGCTGCATCGCCAAATGGACCGGCACGCCGCTGTCGCTGGTGCTCGACCAAGCCGTCGTCAAGCCGCAGGCGCGCTACGTCATGTTCCATTGCCTCGACACGATCGAGCAAAGCCTCTCCGGCGACATCAAATATTACGGCAGCATCGACCTCATCGATGCCCGTCACCCGCAGACGATCCTGGCCTATGGCGTGAACGGCAAGCCGCTGCCGGTCGAGAACGGTGCGCCGCTGCGCGTGCGGGTCGAGCGCCAGCTCGGCTACAAGATGCCGAAATACCTCTACAAGATCGAACTGGTCGACGGCTTCGCCAACATCGGCGGCGGCCGTGGCGGCTATTGGGAGGACAATGGCTACGACTGGTACGGCGGTATTTGATGGCCCCTCGCCTGCAGGCCGAGCACGATCTTCCGTCAGCCGAGCTCAACGCGATCGAGGAGCGTCTCAAC
Source organism: Mesorhizobium tamadayense (assembly GCF_003863365.1). GTDB lineage: Bacteria > Pseudomonadota > Alphaproteobacteria > Rhizobiales > Rhizobiaceae > Mesorhizobium > Mesorhizobium tamadayense. The sequence continues at coordinate 3,126 of NZ_RQXT01000012.1, forward strand.
AGCGACAACCGGCTTCTCACACGCCGCGATGACGACCGTGGCGTCGTCTTTGCGCTGCGGGACGAAACCGGACGCGCGGTCGGCGTCGCCGCCGGCCACTCCTGGGCGGGGATCGCCGAGCTAAAATTGATGTGGATCGAGGAATCCTATCGGGGCCAGGGCCATGCAAAGGCGTTGTTGAATGCCTTCGTTGCCGAGGCCGCCGCTCAAGGCGCGCGGCGGATCTGGGTTCGACACACGACTTCCAGGCGCCGGGGCTTTACGAAAAGGCTGGTTTCGAGCGCATGGCCGAATTCGCCGGGTGGCCCGAAGGCCATTCCAACATCATCCTTTGCAAGACGCTGGTCGCAGACGGGTAGGCCAACTTGTGAGCAGCGGGTTCAGCGTCGATCAGGTCTTCCCGTTAGCGAAGACTTGTCGGCCGATTTTAGATGTCGCTGGGAGGTGACAAGGTGTCGTTGACGGGCTATGGATGGCGAGTCGAGGGCTCAATCGTTGAGTCCTACCTGTTTGCGGGAGAGAACAGCGAAAGCTGTCGCCGAAGGGGAAATCGCCCGAAATCTCTCAGGCAAAAGAACCGTTGACGGGAAAGACAACTCTGGAAAGTCGGGGCTTGCCCCCGCGCCGAAGGTGTAAGCGCTGCCGACAGAGTTACGGGGCGCGAGTCTCTCAGGCTTCAGACAGAGGGGCACGGACTGGGCCGCCAGTAGCGGTCGATTGCGTGCGACTCTGGAGAAGACATGACGGGCGAAGACACCAAACACCTACCCCTCGAGGATTTGCATAACGCTGCAGGCGCGCGTTTCGGCGCGTTCGCCGGCTGGTCGATGCCGCTGACTTATCCAGCGGGCGTGATGAAGGAGCACCTCCACACGCGCGAGCATGCCGGGCTGTTCGACATCTCGCATATGAAGCTGTTCGCGGTCGGCGGCCCCGGCGCCGCCGCCCTTCTCGACCGCGCCTGCCCGCTCGACGCCGGCGCGCTTGAGATTTCGCAGTCCAAATACACCTTCTTCCTAAACGAAGCCGCCGGCATCATCGACGACCTGATCGTCACGAGGCTCGGCGACAACCGCTTCGTGGTGGTGGCCAATGCCGGCAATGCGGCCGAGGACGAAAAACACCTTAGCGCGCTGGCCGCGGATTTCGACGCGAAGGTGGAACCGCTCGACCGCGTCTTCCTGGCGATCCAGGGACCGGACGCCTGGGCAGCCCTTGCGCGGGCCAGCATCGAAACTGGTTCGCTGCTGTTCATGCATGGTGTCGAGCCCCGGCAAAACTGGTTCATGAGCCGCTCCGGCTACACCGGTGAGGACGGCTTCGAGATCGGCCTGCCGGAAGCGGATGCCCGCGATCTCGTCGCGAAGCTGCTGCAGGACGAGCGCGTGCAATGGGTCGGCCTTGCCGCCCGCGACAGCCTGCGGCTGGAGGCCGGGCTCTGCCTGCATGGCCAGGACCTGACACCCGAGATCGATGCGGCGAGCGCTGGGCTGATGTGGGCAATACCCAAGGAAGTCCGCGCCTCCGGCCATTTCATCGGCGCCGACGCGCTGCGCTCGATCCTCGAGCGCGGCCCGTCGCAGAAGCGTGTCGGCCTGAAACCGGACGGCCGCCAGCCGGTGCGCGCGGGCGCAGCACTTGTCGATGCCGACGGCAATGCGGCCGGCCACGTCACCTCAGGTGGTTTCGGCCCCTCGACGGGCCACCCGGTCGCCATGGGCTATGTCAGCACCGCGCTGGTCAAGCCCGGCACCAGACTGTTCGCCGATGTCCGCGGGACGAAAATCCCGGTCGACGTCACTTCGCTCCCCTTCACGCCACATCGCTACCGCAAAGGATGATTTTCCGATGGCAAACACCTATTTCACTGAAGACCATGAGTGGCTGCGCGTCGAAGGCGGCGTCGCCACTGTCGGTATCACCGACTACGCGCAGGAACAGCTCGGCGACCTCGTCTTCGTCGAGCTGCCGGAAATCGGCCGCAAGCTCGCCAAGGGCGACACTGCCGTGGTCGTGGAATCCGTCAAGGCGGCGTCGGACGTCTACGCGCCGGTCGACGGCGAGATCATCGAAGCCAACACCTCGCTATCGTCCGACCCCTCGCTGGTCAACTCGGCGGCGACCGGCGACGGCTGGCTCTGGAAGATGAAGCTTTCCAACGCAAGCCAGCTCGACAGCCTCATGGATGAGGCCGCCTACAAAGCCCATATCGGCTGATACCAGGATTTTAGAAATGACCGCAGCACCTATTCCTTTCTCGGCCCGCCATATCGGCCCCGGCATCAACGATGTCAGGGCGATGCTCGCCACCATAGGCGTTCCGTCCGTCGAGACGCTGATTAGCCAGGCCGTGCCGAGATCGATCCGACTCGACCAGCCGCTCGCCTTGCCCGCTCCTGCGAGCGAAGCGGAAGCGCTGGCCGAATTGTCCGCGATCATGGCGAAGAACACGGTGCTGAAGAGCTTCATCGGCGCCGGCTATCACGGCGTCCATGTGCCGCCGGTCATCCAGCGCAACATGTTCGAGAACCCGGCCTGGTACACGGCCTACACGCCCTACCAGGCCGAGATCAGCCAGGGCCGGCTGGAGATGCTGTTCAATTTCCAGACCCTGGTCACCGAGCTGACCGGCCTGCCGGTGGCGTCGGCATCGCTGCTCGATGAAGCCACCGCCGTCGCCGAAGCGGTCGGCATCGCGCTGCGCCATCACCGCGACAAGCGCACCAAGGTGGCGCTCGCCGGCACGCCGCACCCGCAGACGCTCGATGTCGTGCGCACCCGCGCCGAGCCGCTCGGCATCGAGGTCGACGGCGAGACCATAGACGACAACACCGCCGCCCTGCTCGTCTCCTGGCCGGACACCTTCGGCGTCTATGGCGATCATAAGGCAGCGATCGAGAAGGCCCGCGCCATCGGCGCGCTGGTCGTCTTTGTCGCCGATCCGCTTGCGCTGACGCTGACGGACGCGCCGGCAAAGCTCGGCGCCGATATCGCCGTCGGTCCGATGCAGCGCTTTGGTGTGCCGATGGGCTTTGGCGGCCCGCATGCCGCCTATTGCGCCGTCTCCGACAGATTGACCCGCCTGATGCCCGGCCGTCTCGTCGGCCAGTCGACCGACACCATGGGCCGCCCGGGTTACCGGCTGGCGCTGCAGACGCGCGAGCAGCACATCCGCCGCGACAAGGCCACTTCCAACATCTGCACCGCGCAGGCGCTGCTCGCCAACATGGCGACGGCCTATGCGATCTGGCACGGCCCCACCGGTCTGCAGGCGATCGCCGAGCGCGTCCACGCCCTCGCCAACCGTCTTGCGGCGGGGCTGAAGACAGCAGGCGTGGCCGTCCTCGGCACACACCGCTTCGACACGGTGACGGCGGAAGTGAAAGGCAAGGCCAGCGCTATCGCCGCCGCGGCAGAAAAGACCGGCCGGCTGCTGCGCGTCATCGATGCCGACAAGATCAGCATCGCCTTCGACGAGACCTCGACGGAAGCCGACCTGGAGGCGATCGCGGCCCTGTTCGGCGCCAAGCCCGGCGCAGTGGTGCAAGCCGGCTCGACGCCGGGCAAGCCGCGCGGCAAGGAGTTCCTCACCCAACCGGTCTTCCATGAGAACCACTCCGAGACCGAGATGATGCGCTTCCTGCGCCGGCTGGCCGACAAGGACCTCGCGCTCGACCGCGCCATGATCCCGCTCGGCTCCTGCACCATGAAGCTCAACGCCGCCGCCGAGATGATGCCGGTGAGCTGGCCGAATGTCGCCAACCTGCATCCCTTCGCGCCGGCCGCCCATTCGGCGGGCTACCGCGCCATGGTCGCAGACCTGGAAGCCTGGCTGTCGGAGATCACCGGTTTCGACGCGGTCAGCCTGCAGCCCAATGCCGGCAGCCAGGGCGAATATGCCGGCCTGCTCGCCATCCGCGCCTATCACCGCGCGCGCGGTGAGGGCCATCGCACCGTCTGCCTGATCCCGTCTTCTGCGCATGGCACCAATCCGGCGAGCGCGGCGATGGCGGGCATGAGCATCGTCGTCGTGCGCTGCACCGACGACGGCAATATCGACATGGACGATCTGAGGGCCAAGGCCAACGAGCACTCAAAGAATCTCGCGGCGCTGATGTTCACCTATCCCTCGACGCATGGCGTCTATGAGGAAGGCGCGCGTCACCTCTGCGCCCTCATCCATGAGCATGGTGGCCAGGTCTATTTCGACGGGGCCAACCTCAACGCCCTGGTCGGCCTCGCCCGGCCGGGCGATATCGGCGCCGACGTCTGCCACATGAACCTGCACAAGACCTTCTGCATTCCGCATGGCGGCGGCGGCCCGGGCGTCGGCCCGATCGGCGTCAGGGCGCATCTGAAGCCCTATCTGCCGGGCCACGTCACGGAAGGCTCGGCGCATGCCGTGGCGGCCGCGCCCTTCGGCAGCGCCTCGATCCTGCCGATCACCTGGATGTATATCCGCATGATGGGCGGCTCCGGGCTGAAGCAGGCGACCGAGACGGCGATCGTTTCCGCCAATTATGTGGCGACGCGGCTCGCGCCGCACTTCCCGCTCCTCTACAAGGGCAGGAGCGATCGCGTCGCCCATGAGTGCATCCTCGACACGCGCGTGCTGAAAGAGAGCGCCGGCATCAGCGTCGACGATATCGCCAAGCGCCTGATCGACTACGGCTTCCACGCGCCCACCATGTCGTTCCCGGTTGCCGGCACGCTGATGGTCGAGCCGACCGAGTCCGAGCCCAAGCGCGAGCTCGACCGCTTCTGCGATGCGATGATCGCGATCGCCGGTGAAGCGGCGAAGGTTGCGAAGGGCGAGTGGCCGCTCAACGACAACCCACTGGTCAACGCCCCGCACACCGCCGCCGAGGCGCTGGCCGGTGCATGGACCCATCCCTACTCGCGGCTGGAGGCGGCCTATCCGGCGGGTGACGTCGATCTGTCGGCGAAATACTGGCCGCCGGTCTCGCGCATCGACAATGTCGCCGGCGACCGCAACCTCGTGTGCTCATGCCCGCCGCTGACGGAATATCTCGGCGCCGCCGAGTAGCGGACAAAGAAGTTCAAGCAGAGCGGAGGGCCGGCCCGGCATCGGGCTGGTCCGCCTTGCGCTGGGCGATCACCCGGTTTCGCCCGGCGCGCTTGGCGGCGTAGAGCGCGGCGTCCGCCTCGGCCAGCACCTCGTCCAGCGTCCGGCCGTCGGCGGCGCCAAATCCCATGCCGCCGCTGACGCTGCTGCGCAATGGGCCGCGATGGGTCGGAACGATTTCGGTGCCGAAGGCGACGCCGATCCTGCTTGCCAAGTCATGCGCCTTTTCCGGCGTCATGCGCGACATGACGAGCGCGAACTCCTCGCCGCCCAGCCGAAAGGCGTCGACCCCTGTCCTGCCGTATTTCTTGACCACTGCCGCGAAGCGGCAAAGGACCTGATCGCCGACAGGATGGCCGAACACGTCGTTGGTCGACTTGAAATGGTCAAGATCGAACATCGCGATCGCCATGAACGGGCCGAAGACGCGCTCGCCATAGAGCGAGGTCAATGCCCGCCGGTTCATCAGCCCCGTCAGCGGATCGGTCATGGTCTCGGCCCTCAGTTCGATCTGTTCCTGCAGATGATGGAGCGAGAGCGTCAATGCGCCGAGCCCGGTCATGCAGGCGACCGAAATCACCGAGTTCAGCCCTTCGGCCCAGTTGTCGGGTGCTCTGCCGAGCACCCATTGGGCCTTGGCCAGCAATACCGCGCCGCAAAGCGCGAAGGATACGCCGCAGACGCCGCTGAGAAAGGCAACGACCAGCAGGATCCGGCGATCATGGCCGCCGCCCTTGATCCAGAACATCGCGCCGATCACTGCGAGCAACGCCGTTACCGTTGCATAGGTGACGATGAAACCAATCCCGTCGAGGCCGAGATAGGTCATGGCCGCGCAGACCGCCATCGCCACCAGCGCCGGCAGCGCAACGCGCCTGTGCTCGTGCACATCCAGATACTGCATAGCCGACCGGCAGAGAATCAGGAATCCCAGGCTGAGCAGCGCAAGCACGAGCTGGCAAAGAAGAGGGCTGGGATCTCTGGTGTACTGCCAGAACGACACGACATGCGCTACAAGGACAAGCATGCCGCAAGCCACCGTCAGTACGAAACGCGCCCGCGGCGCGGTGAACCAGATCGCCAACAGCGTTATGCTGAGGCACGTGCCCGACAGCGCCGCCGCGAGCAGGAGCGAACTGAAATCCAACATTAGTAGCGGCAGCCTCTTGGGAGTCGTCGGTTGCACCCGCATTCTAGGTTAACGGCGGCGCGCGGATACCGTTTTCAGCTAACCTTTCGACGCAACCTTCAGACAAGGTTTACAAAGCATCCACTACTGCGCAGGACAGTTGCGAAGACTAGAGATGTTCTGGTTTATATTGAAACAGTTCTGCTTTACGATCACGAGACGGTCCGCGCGAAGGACGGCGCACGCTCATGTTATGCGTTGGGAGAGCTGGCTGACAAAGCGGGCGCCAGCCAGCGGGAAACCCCGACCCGTCGAATTGCTTTTTTGCAAATCGACAAACAGGAAACAGTGCCGGTTGAACTTGGCCCGTTCGCCAGAGGCTGGTTCGACCGGTGGTCGGTGAATTTGGGCGAAACGATTCAATCCAAGTGAGGAATATCTCTAGCTCTTGTTCAGCAGCGCCAGGTTGGCGTTGACCACCGTGGGGTCGGCCATGCCCGCCTTGGCCTCGAGCAGCAGCGCCCTTGCCTTCTTCTTGTTGCCGCGCAGAAGCTGCGAATAGCCCATATTGTTGACGATCTGCGGCTTGCGCCCGGCAACCCTCAGCAGTTGCGCATAGGCGCGGTCGGCGAAGTCGAAACGGCCAAGCTCGTCATAGGAGGCGGCAAGCCCCATCCAGGCTTCCGCGTTGTCGGCCTTGAGCTCCACCGCCTTGCGGAAATGCTGTTCGGCAAGGCCGAAATTCGCCTCGCGGAACTGCGCCTTGCCCTCTGTCAGGTCGGTGGCGCTGACGTCCTTGGCCGTCTGCTGGATCGCTGTGGTCTTGGTCGTATCGACGTTGTTGCTCGTCGTGCAGCCGGCGATCATCAAGACGGCCGCCAACGCCGCCGCTGCCGTGGGAAATCCGTGACGCATGCCCCTGCCCCATCGCCCGATTTGCCGGGTCGTTCTTCAGCAGGGACCATACAGGACAGCGATTAAGCTTCGGTGCCGAAATGCGGCTAAATTTCGGTTGCGTGCAAAGGATGCGTTAACCGGCACCGCCACCGAAATCTGCCCAGATTCAGGTCAGGCCGGCCTCACCTGAATCCTCAGTGCGTCGTCATCTTCACGACGATCGGGATGATGGCGACCATCAGCACCACCGGCAGGATGCACACCGTCACCGGCACCGACATCTTGGCCGGCAAGGCATGCGCCTTCTCCTCGGCAAGCGACATGCGCTTGTGGCGCATTTCGTCGGAAAAGACGCGCAGCGCGCCCGACAGGCTTGTGCCGAGCTCCTTGGACTGCTGCAGGAGCGTCGCGAAGGAGCGCACCTCGTCGAGGCTGAGGCGGTCGGCGAGCGCCTTCAGCGCATCGTCGAGGCTACGGCCGGCCCTGAGCTCCAGCGACACCAGCTGCAGATTCTGGCTGAGCGACGGATAGGTCCTTGCGAGTTCCTTCGAGACGCGCTCGATGCCTGCCTCCATGCTCATGCCGGCGTCTGAGCAGACGATCATCAGATCCATGAAGTCGGGAAAGCCGTTGCGGTATTCGCGCATCTTTTCCCGCACCTTCTGCGTCAGCACCAGGCCCGGCAGGAAATAGCCGGCCGCTCCCGACAGGATGATGAAGGTCCAGCGGCTGGTCATGGTCGACTCGGCGCTGGCCGCCCATTGGTTCACCAGGAACGCGCCGAGTGCCGCGCCGACCAGAGCGGCAAAGCGGATCAGGAAGAACATGCCGACGGCGCGCGGCTCCATGTAGCCGGCCTGGATGAGCTTCATGCGCAACCGCGCGACGTTCTCCGGATCGCTCTTGGCATAGAATTCCTGCGCCCGCCTCACCGCCTTCTCGCGGACGGGGCTTGTCTTTTTCCTGGGTGCCGGCTCCGCCCGCTCGACCGGCTGGGCCGCCTCGACCTTCAATCGGCGCTTGACCTCGTTGCGATCGCCCTTGGCGACGACCAGCGGCCAGGCCATCGCGCCGCCGCCCAGGACCAGCAGCAGCACCGCCACCGGTATCAGCGATGTCGGCGCGAGCGAGGCGAGGAAGCGGATGATGTCTTCCATCTCAGAATCTGAAATTCGACATCTTGAACATGATGGCGTTGCCGAGCAGCAGCCATAGGATGGAGCCGCCCAGCATGTACCAGGTCTTGGGCACGCCCCACACTTCTCGGTAGAATTGCGGCATGAGCACCATGATGGCGGTGAACAGAAGCACCGGCACGGCGGTCAGGATGTAGGCCGACATGCGGCCTTCGGTCGAAATGGCGCGCACCTTGCGCCGCAGCTTGCCGCGCTCACGGATCGTCGACGACAGCCCGTCGAGGATCTCGCGCAGATTGCCGCCGGAGCTGCTTTGAATCGAAACGGCGGTGACGAACAGCGGCAGGTCTTCGTGGCCGACCCGGTCGAACAGGTTGTTGAGCGCCGAAACCAGATCGGAGCCATAGGTCACCTCGTCGGCCACGACGCCGAACTCGGTGCCGATCGGATCGGCCATCTCACGCGCCACCATCGCGATCGCCACCGGCACCGGATGGCCGGCCTTGAGGCCGCGCGTGATCAGTTCCAGCGCTTCCGGCAACTGCAGGCCGAAGCGCTTATGCCGGCGCTTGCGCAGAAAACGCATCGCCATCACCGGCAAGACCGGCAGCAGCGCGACGAACAGGACCAGCCCGAACAGCAAAGGCAGGCCGTACCAGATGGCGACAAGCGCCGCCCCGCACGCTATCCCCGCCGTGATCATGAGGAATTTGGGCAGCGGCATGATCATGCCGGACTGCGTGCGCAAGGCGCGAAAGCGATCGAGGGAAAAGAGGGACGTGCCATCTTCGACGCCGCGCTCCTTGCGCAACTGGATCAGCACCTGCTCCTGGCTGATCTTGTTTTCCGCCAGCTTCATGCGGCGGTTGATCGCCGTGCGCTTGTCGCTGCGGCCGGCATAAAGCAGGTAGCAGCCTTCGGCGATCATTATGCCGGTGAGCGCCGCTGCGGCGTAGACGGCGTAGATCGGGCTGAACCCTTCGAGCACCAGCTACTCCTGCGGCCGGCCGGGTTCGAAATATTTGCCCGGAAATTCGATGCCCATGTTGCGCAGGTCCTCAAGGAAGCGCGGGCGAATGCCCGTCGCCTCGAAATGACCGAGAATCTTGCCGTCCGACTCCATGCCGGTGCGCACGAAGCGGAAGATCTCCTGCATCTGGATGACGTCGCCTTCCATGCCCGTCACCTCGGCGACGCTGGTCACCTTGCGCTTGCCGTCGGAGAGGCGCGTCAGCTGCACGATGATTTCGATGGCGCTGGCGATCTGGCTGCGGATCGACTGCACCGTCATCGGCATGCCGGTCATGCCAAGCATCTGCTCGAGACGCGAGATGGCGTCGCGCGGCGTGTTGGCGTGGATGGTCGCCATCGAGCCTTCATGGCCGGTGTTCATTGCCTGCAGCATGTCGAAGGCTTCCTCGCCGCGGCACTCGCCGAGGATGACCCGGTCAGGCCGCATGCGCAGCGCGTTCTTGACCAGGTCGCGCTGCTTCAGCTCGCCATGACCCTCGATGTTTGCCGGACGCGTTTCCATGCGCGCGACATGCGGCTGCTGCAGTTGCAGCTCGGCCGCGTCCTCGATGGTGATCAGCCGCTCGTCCTCGGGAATGAAGGCCGACAAGGCGTTGAGCATCGTCGTCTTGCCGGTACCGGTACCGCCGGAGATGATCGTGGTCTTGCGGGCATGCACGGCCGCCGCCAGCACCTCGGCCATGTTCTGGGTGATGGCGCCGAACTCGACCAGCTTGTGCAGGCCGAGCTTGTTCTTGGAGAATTTGCGGATCGACACCAGCGGTCCGTCGACACCGACCGGCCGGATGGCGGCGTTGAAGCGCGAGCCGTCGAGCATGCGGGCGTCGACCATCGGCTGCGATTCATCGACGCGGCGACCGACCGCAGCGACGATTTTGTTAATGATTCTAAGCAGATGCGCCTCGTCCTTGAACGGGATGTGGACCTGCTGCAGCTTGCCGCGCTTTTCGACGAAGCAGTTCTGATGGCCGTTGATCAGGATGTCGTTGATCTCAGGATCCTTGAGCAGCGGCTCCAATGGGCCGAGGCCGACCATCTCGTCGACGATGTCGTCAACAAGCGCGTCGAGCTCGGCGGTGTTGATCGCCATCCGCTCCTCGCGCGTCTTTTCCGAGACGAACTCATGCACCTGGCGACGCATTTCGTCCTTGGGCAGCCGCTCCAGCGCGACAAGGTTGATCTCCTCGAGCAGCATGCGGTGGATGCGCACGCGCGCGTCGAGCACCTTGTTGGCGCTCTTTCCGGGCGCGGTCTCTGGCTTTGGCGCCGCCGGCTTGCGGGTCGTCGGAATGATCACGGCGTGGTGGGCCACAGGCGCGGGTTCGGGCGGCCGCTGCGGCCGGGCGTCGCGATTCTGCAGGTTGGAGAAGCGGGTGCTCATCCTGCTTTCCTCTTCAAGAGGCCCTTGCCGAGACCGAACAGCGACTTCGACTTGACCGTCGTGGCGACGGCCTCCTCCGGCAGGATGATCTTCTTCAGGTCGTTGACCACATTGGCGTTGGGATCGATGTCGTGCAGCGGAATGCCGCGGTCGACGGCCTCGCGCACCAGCCGGTAATTGTTGGAGATGCCGCCGACGAAATGCTCGCCGAGAATGTCCTGGACGTCGGCCGCCTTGATGCCGCTGTCGAACATCTTCTGCTCGAATCGATTGACGATGACGTTGGGCTTCACTTCCTTGCCGGCCGTCTCGTAGATGGCCTGGATGAGACGCTGCGTGTGACGCAGGCAAGGCACCGTCATCTCGGCCACGATATAGAGCTTGTTGGAGCCGAGCAGAACCGTCTCGGTCCATGGGAACCATGTGCGCGGCATGTCGATGACGACATTGTCGAAATAGGCCGAGACGAGGTCGAGCATGCGCACCACGACGTCGGTCTTGAACGAGCGCATTTCCGAAGGGCGCGTCGGCGCGGCCAGCACGCAGAGCCCACTCGCATGCTTGGAGAGCATGACGTCCAGCAGTTGCCGGTCGAGGCGTTCGGGCTGGTTCTCGATTTCGGTGATGTCGAAGCGCGGTTCGAGGTCGAGATATTCGGCGCAGGCGCCCTGCTGGAAATTGAGGTCGACCACGCAGGTCGAGGCGCCGCGCGTCACCGAATGATGCAGCTGGAAGGCTGTCTGCAGGGCGAGCGTGGTGGTGCCGACGCCGCCGGCGGCCGGCATGAAGGTGTAGATCTGCGACTCGGTGTTTTCCTCCCGCCCCGGCCCTTGCAGCGTACGGATGACGGAGCGCACCAAGTCAGCGGTGGTGATCGGCTTCACCAGGAAGTCGGCTACTTTCAACTGCACCAGGATGCGCACTGCCGCTGCATTGAATTCCTGCGTGACGACGACCACGGGAACGCGGCCTTCCAGCCGGCGCATGATGCGCTGCAGCGATTCGATCTCCTCGAGCTTGGCCGCGTCCATGTCGACGATGACGGCGCCGAAATCAGTTTCCTGGACCTCGCCGCGAAGCTCGTTGACGCTTTTCTCGACCGTCAAAAGCTCGATGACCTCGGAAGCGGCGAAAGCCGTTCGCGTGTCCTGTGAAAACGCCCTGTCGGTCGAAACGAGCAGGATCTTCTTGGTCTTGGTGCCGGATGCCATGGTCAGCCCGTCAGTCCGATGTCGTTGATGCTGATGTCGTTGATGCCGACGCCGAACCGGCTTTCTCGCCGGCGGCACTGGCCGTGGATCTCGTGCTCTGAGCCGGCACCAGAAGCCTGGTGTTCTGGACGCCGTACTGCCAGGGGTCGACCATCTGCATGACCGTGTTGGACGCCTGGGCGTTGCCGGCGGCCGTCGTCACGCCTTCGGCGCGCACGTAATCGTCGCTGGTGCAGCCAGCGACGGCACCGGCAAGCAGCAGAGCGATCCAAGGAGGCAGACGCATGGCTTCAGTCCTTCGGCAGATCGAGGAAGTGGCCGGACGTCGTGGCTGCCACCGGACGGGCCGCGCTGCCGTCGGCTAATGCAACCGGGCGCCTGGGTGCCGAGGCGCTCACTTCCTCGGCGTTGTTCAGGAAGTAGTCGACATTGCTTGGCGGCTGGGTTCCGTCGGTCGGCTCGACCATCTTCTTCGACGGGTCGACCGGCTTGACCAGATAAGGCGTGACGATGATCACCAGGTCGGTCTCGCGCCGCTGATAGGATTTCGAGGAGAACAGCGGCCCCAGCACCGGCAGCTTGCCGAGCCCCGGCAGCCGCGAGGTCGTGACGTCGTTTTGCGACTGCAAAAGGCCCGCGATCATGAAGCTCTGGCCGTTCTTCAGGTCGACCGATGTCTTGGCGCGGCGCACGATGAAGGCCGGAATGGAAATGCCGCTACTGACTTGGATAGAGGCAGAGGGGTCGATCGAGGACACTTCCGGCGCGATGTCCAGGCTGACCAGCCCGTCCTTGAGCACGGTCGGCGTGAAATCCAGGCCGACGCCGTATTTCTTATAGGTGACGCTGATCTTGCCGTTGTCCTCGGAGACCGGGATCGGGAACTCGCCGCCGGCAAGGAAGCTCGCCGTCTGGCCGGAACGGGCGATCAGGTTCGGCTCGGCCAGCCGCCGGGCGAGGCCGCGCTCTTCCAGCGCCTTGATGGCGATGTCGATCGAAACGCCGTTGGAGAGCAGCCTGCCGATGATCTCGCCGGTGCCGGCCGTCGGCACGGTGCCGGGATCGATGACGACGTCGCGACCGCCGATGCCCAAGGCAAAGTTGGCCCCGTATTTGGCGCCAAGGTCCTGTCCCGCCTGGCGGTTGATCTCGACGAAGCGGACGTTGAGCTGGACCTGCTGCGAGGACGAGATGTTGACCGAGTTGATCACTTCCTCGTTGCCGGAGAAGCGCGATGCGATCTTGCTCGCCTTCTCGGCCGCGACCGCATCGTCGGCCTCGCCCGACAGCACCACGCGGCCGTTGGCCGATCCGACCCTGATATTGGCATCCGGTACGCTGGCGCGGATGGTGCTGGCGAGCTGGTCGGTGTCCAGCGTCACCTCGATGTCGATGGTGCCGACGAGCTGCTTGTTCTGATCGAACAGCGCGATGCCGGTGGTGCCGAGGTTGTTGCCCAGCACGTAGAAGGACTTGTCGGTCAGCGGGTTGACGTTGGCGATCTCCGGATCGCCGATGACGATCTGGTAGAAAGCGGCGCTCGTCATGATCGTCCTCGGCTTGCCCTTGGCGACCTTGATCGAAGCGTTCTTGCTGGCCGAAACGTATACGACGTCGTTATTGGCCTGAGCTGGCGCCCCAAAGGCAAGCATTCCGGCGGCTGCCAGGAAGGCGCCCATCGCCGTTGCACGCAGAAGGCGCAGCCCTCTCGTTGTCTGTTCTTTGTTCAACACAGGCATTGTCCGTCCCCGGCCGGTCCCCACCGGCTATTGTTCTTGTTCCTTGGAAGGAACGACGTCTCCCTCGGCTTGCTTGGAAGGAACCTTGTATTCCTCGACCTTTTCGCCGCGCGACACGATCACCGTCTTGAACTTTGGCGCTTCCGGCTCCTTCGCCACCGCATTGACGAGCGAGGCGGCGCTTGCCTCGGCGCCCGCGGCAACCGAACCGCCGAAGGACGAGATGGTGGTGAGCCCATTGCCGCTGGCGCTGGCGTCGGCGGAGGACCGCAAGGACAGCGACAAAGTGCCGACGGTGCGGGCGAGCGCGACTTTTTGCGCCCCTTCGTTCGTCACCTCGAGGGTCACGGAATTTGCGATCTGCGGCTCGGTTTTGCGCTCGTCCGCGCCCTGCCCGACCGAAAGCACCTTGGCATCGGAGACGACGATTTCGGACGTGACCGTCGAGCCGGCGGCGCCTTGCGCGTTCTTGGACACTTCCTGGATTTCGCCGGCGTCGCGCGTCAGCACGACGTCGACCCGGTCGCCCGGAGTGACGAAGCCGCCGACGCCGGCGATCTCGTCGGTGCGGATGGTGACGGCCCGCATGCCCGGCGACAGCATGTTGGAAAGCGTTGCGCGGCCGTTCGGCCCCGACAGCTTGGTGAGCAGCACCGGCTCGTTCACCTCGATCGGCGACAGCACGACGCGGCTGCCTTCGGCAAGCAGCTTATCGACGGTCGGGAAGGCGCCTTGCGGCAGGGAATCCTGCGGCCACGGGATTTCGGTGAGTTGCGACCGGTCGAGCTCCATGCCGTAGCGCAGCGGCGCGCTCGCCACCACGATGGTCTTGAACTCGACCTTGGGCTGCGGCGCGACGATCGACGCCACGTTCTGCTCGGACTCGGCTTTCGCCTGGCTTTTGACCCAGAAATCCGCGGCAAAGATCGAGATCGCGCCGAAAACGGCGGCGATGCCGATCATTGTTATGGCCCTGCCCCTCACAACGAAACCCCTGACGCCCGTGGTCTTTTGTTAGTTGCCACCCACGCTAGGCGTCATTGTTAAAGAATCAGGAATCCAAGGGCATGGAGACCGCCCTATTTCGGCCGGCTTGGTTATCGAATGGTTTTGGAATAAGAGACACTTTGATCCCTGAACGGAACAGGAACCTCGTTCGCCCGCCAAAAGCGTGGCAGTATCGAGGTGTGATTCGCAGTACCGGACTTAATGGCCAGCATGGACGACACCAGCGATCTTTTCGGCAACCAGGAAAAGCAGCCGCAGCAAGCGCGCGCGCCCTCGCGCCCGGCTGATCCGCTGGTGCAGGCGGCCAGGCGTTCGCCCGCCGCCCGTGACGGCAGCGAGAGCTATAGCGCCGCCGACATCGAGGTGCTGGAGGGGCTGGAACCGGTGCGGCGCCGTCCAGGCATGTATATCGGCGGCACCGACGACAAGGCGATGCATCACCTGTTCGCCGAGGTCATCGACAATTCGATGGACGAGGCTGTCGCCGGCCATGCGACCTTCATCGACGTCGAGCTTTCGGCGGACGGGTTTCTCACCGTCACCGACAATGGGCGCGGCATTCCGGTCGATCCGCATCCGAAGTTCAAGAAGCCGGCGCTCGAAGTCATCATGACGACGCTGCATTCGGGCGGCAAGTTCGACTCCAAGGTCTACGAGACCTCCGGCGGTCTGCACGGCGTCGGCGTCTCCGTCGTCAACGCGCTGTCGGACCACCTCGAGGTCGAGGTCGCGCGCGGACGCCAGCTCTATCGCCAGCGTTTTTCCCGCGGCATCCCGGTCAGCGGTCTTGAGCATCTCGGCGAGGTCCACAACCGGCGCGGCACCAGGACCCGCTTCCATCCCGACGAGCAGATCTTCGGCAAGGGCGCCGCCTTCGAGCCGGCGCGGCTCTACCGCATGACGCGCTCGAAGGCCTATCTGTTCGGCGGCGTCGAGATCCGCTGGACCTGCGATCCGTCGCTGATCAAGGAGAAGGACCAGACGCCGGCTAAGGCCGAGTTCCATTTCCCCGGCGGCCTGAAGGACTATCTCAAGGCAACGCTCGGCGACGAATTCCAGGTCACCCGCGAGATGTTCGCGGGAAAAAGCGACAAGCAGGGCGGCCACGGCTCGCTCGAATGGGCGGTCACCTGGTTCGGCGGCGACGGTTTCCTCAACTCCTACTGCAACACGATTCCCACCGCCGAGGGCGGCACGCATGAGGCCGGCTTCCGCAACGTGCTGACGCGTGGGCTTCGCGCCTATGCCGACCTCATCGGCAACAAGCGCGCCTCGATCATCACGACAGAGGACGTGATGATCTCGGCCGCCGGCATGCTGTCGGTGTTCATCCGCGAGCCAGAATTCGTTGGCCAGACCAAGGACAGGCTGGCGACGATCGAGGCGATGCGCATCGTCGAAACCGCCATCCGCGATCCGTTCGACCATTGGCTGGCCGACAACCCGCAGGAAGCGTCAAAACTTCTCGATTGGGTGATCGCGCGCGCCGACGAGCGCGTGCGCCGCCGTCAGGAAAAGGAAGTCTCGCGCAAGAGCGCGGTGCGCAAGCTGCGCCTGCCCGGCAAGCTCGCCGACTGCACGCAGAATGCCGCCGCCGGCGCCGAGCTGTTCATCGTCGAAGGCGACTCCGCCGGCGGCTCGGCCAAGCAGGCGCGCGACCGCGCCAGCCAGGCCGTGCTGCCGCTGCGCGGCAAGATCCTCAACGTCGCCAGCGCCGGCAACGACAAGCTTGCCGCCAACCAGCAGATTTCCGACCTGATCCAGGCGCTCGGTTGCGGCACGCGCTCGAAATACCGCGACGAGGACCTGCGCTACGATCGCGTGATCATCATGACCGACGCCGACGTCGACGGCGCGCATATCGCTTCGCTGTTGATCACCTTCTTCTACCAGGAAATGCCGAACCTGATCCGCGGCGGCCACCTCTACATGGCCGTGCCGCCGCTCTATTCGATCCGTCAGGGCGGCAAGGTCGCCTATGCCCGCGACGACACGCATAAGGACGAGTTGCTGCGCACCGAATTCACAGGGCGCGGCAAGGTCGAGATCGGCCGCTTCAAGGGCTTGGGCGAGATGATGGCTTCGCAGCTCAAGGAAACCACGATGGACCCGAGGAAGCGCACGCTGCTCAGGGTCGACGTAATCGACGCCGAGCAGGCGACCAAGGATGCTGTCGATGCGCTGATGGGCACCAAGCCCGAGGCGCGCTTCCGCTTCATCCAGGAACGCGCCGAGTTCGCCGAGACCGACGTGCTGGATATCTGAATGCCGGCTGGTCCATAAAGCTCCGGTACGGAGACTTTGATGTGACCTGGGCGCGGCTGAAGGATCTTGCCGGGATACCAATAAGTGGCCTGACGCAGCCGACGCGCTCGGACTGGATCTTTGCCCTGCGCACGGTCTCGGCCGGGCTGATCGCGCTGCTTGCCGCATACGCCCTCAAGCTCGACCATCCGCAATGGGCGATGATGACAGTTTTCATCGTCGCGCAGCCGGTGGCCGGCATGGTGCTGGCGAAAGGTTTCTACCGGCTGCTCGGCACGCTGGCCGGCGGCCTGGCGGCAATCGGCATCACTTCGCTGTTCGGCACCAATCCCTGGTTGCTGGTGGCGGTGCTGGCGCTATGGATCGGCGTCTGCACGCTCGTCTCGTCGCTGCTGCGCAATCCGGAGGCCTATGGCGCCGCCCTTGCCGGCTACACCGCGATGATCATCAGCCTGCCGGCCTTCGGGCAGCCCCATCTCGTCCTCGATCTCGCCATCGCGCGCTGCGCCGAAATCGTGCTCGGCATCGTCTGCGCCGGCGTAACCAGCCGGCTGATCCTGCCGAAGCTCGCTGCGGACGCCATCATCTCGAGATTGAAGCGCAGCATTCTCGATCTCGCCGACTATGCCTCAGGCGCCTTTTCCGGCGGCGATCCGGCTGGCCTTGCCGCTCTCCAGCGCAAGCTGATCACTGACGCCCAGACGCTTGCCGAGATGCGCACCTACGCGCGTCTCGAGGCGCCGAGTTTCGCCACGCGCGCCCATCCGGTGCGGCGCACGATCGGGCAGCTCCTGTGGGCGCTCTCGGCGGCCCGCGCCCTGCACACCCATGCAGCGCCGAAGAACGTGGCTCTCATCCCGGTGCGCAGCGAGTTGAAGACCTTGGTCGGAGAGCTGGCGGCGACGCCCGGCGCGCTTGACGACACCGGCCTGTGGGTGGCGCGGCTTGAGGCGATCGCGAGCAAGGCAAGAGAGACGCCTGTGGCCACCGACCCCGGTGAAGACAAGGTCGGCACCATCACCCGCCTCACCATCGCCGCCGATTTCGCGGAGGCGCTGAAGCAGGTGATGCGCGGCCTGGATGCGCTTCGCTCGCCGGTGTCCGGGCCGTCCCGTGAACGACAGCAGCCGGCCCTGGTCGTGCATCGCGACTATCATGCCGCATGGCGCAATGCGGTGCGCGCCGCACTCGCCACGCTCCTGGTCGCGGCCTTCTGGCTGACGACAAAATGGTCGGAGGCCGCGGGCACCGTCATCATCGTCGCCGTCGTCTCCAGCCTGTTCGCGGCGCGCCCCGATCCGGTCCAGTCCGCCTGGGGTTTCTTCACCGGAACGCTGCTCGCCCTGCCCTTCGCCTTCCTTGTCGGCCAGGTCGCCATGCCGGCGCTGCCCGGCTTCGGCTGGTTCACGCTCTTTGTCGTGCCGATCATGGTGCCGGCGGCGCTCGGCATGGCCAATCCGCGCCATGTCGGCGTCGCCACCGCCTTCGCCATCAACTTCCTCGCTTTCCTCAGCCCGCACCAGTTGATGACCTATGACCCCGGGCCGTTCTTCGCCGGATCGGCGTCGATCCTGGTCGGCATCCTGATCGCCGTCGGCGTCTTCATCATCGTGCTGCCGGCCAACCCCTGGGTCACCGTCGAGCGCATCTCGCAGGCGATGCGCGAGGATCTGGCGCGCCTTTGCCTGCATGAGCGCATTCCCCGGCGCTCGGCTTTCGAGAGCCTTGCCTATGACCGCATCAACCAGTTGATGCCGCAGCTGCGGCCGACAGGCAGGAAGGGAGATCCCATTTTGGGCGGCAGCATCGCCGCCGTCACCGTCGGGCTCGAAGTGCTGCGGCTGCGCAGCGCGCAGCTGAATTCCGCGATCCCGCACGAGACGGTGGAATCGATCGGCAATTTCCTACGCGGCCTGGCGCGGGAATTGCTGTTCAGGCGACATGGCGAGCCGCAAACCTCGACCGTTGCCGTGGCGAGGCAATATGCGGCCAGCATCGCCGACCGCAGCGACCGGCCCGAAATGCTTCAGGTCGCCGCCTCGTTGCGCATCATCGCCGCGGCGATGGAGGATTATCCGGACTTCTTCGCGAAGGACGGAGGCTGAGGGCTACGCTGCCGCAATCGCCAGCGCATGCCCGCGCGCGTTTTCGCGTAGCGCGTCGAGATGGATCGACTTGACCAGCCCGGCGAGATCGCCCTCGGCCGATTGCCCGCCAAGCTCCTTCAGCATCAGCCAGCTCACTTCCTGGACACCGGCGATGCGCTTGCCGTTGGCGACCTCGCGCCAGATCTTCAGCGCCCGCAGGATGATGCCGTGGGTGGCGGCGGCGAGGCCGGCATTGCGGAACAGCGCCTGCAGCGCCACGTCGTGCCCGCCGGCCAGCAGCGCCCTCACCCGCTGCTCGGATTGCTGGGTAAGCGCGACCAGCGCCGAGCCGAAGAAGTCGACCTTGCCATGCGCGATGGTACGGATGATGAAGCTTGCGGTGAGATCGCCGCGCAGCCTCAGATGCTCGATCAGCGCGGCGTGCTCTTCGGCGCGCGTGCCCTCGATCAGCGTCACCGAAGCCTTCACGCAGGCGTCGCGCATCACCCGGTCGGCGCGGGCGGGCCCCATCAGCGCCAAGACCAGCGGCGAGCCTTTCAGCGTCTCGCCGAGCTTGACCAAAAGCATGTGCCGGCAGTCGGCGGGAAGCCGCGCGTCGGCGATCAGCGCTTCGCGCACCAGTGGCAGGTGACCGTGCCGCTCGGCCATGCGGCGGAAGCTCAGTGTGGCGATGTCGGCGCCGCTGTTGGCAACAAGGGTGGCGCAGGCTTCGGGCTCGCCGATCTCGGCGATGGCAGCCGCCAGCGACATCGAGACGACGGGACGGTTGGCTATGAGCTTCTGGGTGGCCTTCTGGCCGCAGGCGACGCGATCGATGAGATCGGCATCGGTAAGCAAGGGCGAACGCGCCAGCACCAGGGCCGCCACTTCCGGTTGGTCGGAAGCGAGCGCTGCGATCACCTGCGGCGGCGCGTGGTGGCTCATCGACAGCGCTTCGGCGAGCGACTGCCGGACCTTGGCGGAGACGTCGTCGAGCAGCAGCGTGAGCGCTGCCTCGGCGGCGCAGCGATCCTCGAAAGGCAGGTCGGAATTGATGTAGGCGCGCGCCAGCGCGCTTGCGGCGGCGGCGCGCTCGGACACCCTTGCCGTATCAATCCATTTTAGAAAATGCGAAACAATCATGCCGACCAGCTACGCCCTTGCCGGAACGTTTCCCGGCCCCGTCGTGAACGGTAGGCTGCAAATGGTTTACGAACGGTTCACCATGTTTCTTAACCGGCTTGATGGAGCCGCGGCCAACGCCTATCAAGCAGGAATAAGCGGAGGGGATCGACCATGGCCGGGCTTTTTTTGGAAGAGTTCGTCGTCGGCCGCGTCTTCCGGCACACGCTGCGCAAGACCGTCACCGAAAGCGACAACATGCTGTTTTCGGTGATGACGCTGAACCCGCAGCCCTTGCATATCGATTTCGACTTCGCCGCGAAGAGCGAATGGGGCAGGCCGCTCGTCAATTCGCTGTTCACGCTCGGCCTGATGATCGGCATCTCGGTGAACGACATCACCGTCGGCACCACGGTCGCCAATCTCGGCATGAAGGAGACCGTCTTCCCGCACCCGGTCTTCCACGGCGACACCATCCGGGTCGAGACCACGGTCGTTTCGGTACGCGACTCGAAATCGAAGCCCGATCGCGGCATCGTCGAGTTCGAGCATCGCGCCTACAATCAGGACGATGTTCTTGTCGCCAAATGCACGAGGCAGGCGATGATGATGAAGAAGGCAGTCTGATGCGTTCGCTGCTGTTCGTGCCGGGCGATTCCGAGCGGAAGCTGGAAAAGGGCTTTGGCGCCGGCGCCGATGTGGTCATCGTCGACCTCGAGGATTCCGTTGCCAGCGCCAACAAAACGGCGGCGCGCGCTGTCGCTGCGCGCTTCATCTCAAGTCAAAGGCAAAAGACAAGCTCAGCCGTCTATGTCCGCGTCAACGACCTTTCCACCGGCCTGACCGACGACGACCTCGCGGCACTTGTCCCCGCCGAGCCCGACGGCATCATGCTGCCGAAGTCGAACGGCGGACAGGACGTCCAGCAGTTGGCAGCCAAACTCAGGGTGCACGAAGCCGAAAGCGGGTTGCCGGACGGCGGCATAAGAATCCTGCCGATCATCACCGAGACCGCGGCCGGCGTGCTGGCGGCCGCGAGCTATGCCGGCGCAAGCGCCCGGCTCGCCGGTTTGACCTGGGGTGCGGAAGACCTGTCGGCAGCGATCGGCGCGCGCGCCGCGCGAGACGAGGGCGGCCGCCACACCGATGTGTTCCGCCTGGCACGCGCGATGACCATCCTGGCAGCCGGCGGGGCGGAAGTCGCGGCGATCGATACCGTCTTTCCGGATTTCCGCGACATGGCCGCTTTCGAGGCCGAGTGCCGCGAGGCCGAGCGCGACGGCTTTACTGGCAAGATGGCGATCCATCCGGCGCAGGTGCCCATCATCAACGCCGCCTTCACGCCGTCGGTCGAGGCGGTCGAGCGATCGCAGGCGATCGTCGACGCCTTCGCGGCGGCGGGAAATCCGGGCGTGGTCGGCATCGACGGTAAGATGTATGACCGGCCGCATCTGCGTCTGGCTGAGCGTCTGTTGGCCCGCGCCAAAGGGGCAGGGATCTCGGCCTGATCCGCTGCAGCTGAGCCGCGCTACTCCTTCCCCCAGCGCGGCCGCCGCATCGAAAATATCTCGTTGACGCTGGCATAGTCCATATAGCCGAGCCGGCCGACATTGCCGGCCCTGACGATGTCGAATTGGCCGTCCCTGAGATAAGCATCGTCGATGTGGACGCCGACGCCTCACCGGCGACGATGATGGCGCTGGTTTCGCTACCGTCCAGCGCTCGTGGCCGAAATATCTCCGTCACCTTGCATTGGAGCGCGGCGGGCGCCTCCGCCACGCGCGGCGGCGCGACGAGGCGCGACGGCGCCATGGCGAGATCGGCGTAGCCGAACTCGCTGACCCCGCGCGGCGCATCGACCGCCGTGCGGTTCATCTTCTCGGCCAGCTCGCGGCTGACGAGGTCGGCGACGAATTCGCCCGTCTCTTCAGCGAAGGTGGCGCTGTCCTTCGCGCCCTCAGATGAGAACCAGACGATGAAAGGACGCGTCGAGAAGGCGTTGAAGAAGGAACAGGGCGCGAGGTTGATCTCGCCGGCCCTGTTCAATTCGAGATCCATCCGATGGGGCGGGGTGCCACGATCGCCTTGGACGGATCGTGCGGCAGGCCATGCCCCTTCGAAGGCTCGTAGAACATGTCAGCCGGCCCAGGGCCCGGTGTATTCGGCATAGAGCTTCGCCGGATCGGGCCGCGGCCGCTCCGGCGCCGGCCCCTGGTATGAGCCGATATGGACGAAGCCTACGACGCGCTCTTGCGGCGACAGCCCGAGGATCGCCCTGCCCTCCGCAACGTCGGAATACCAGTTGCTGATCATGTTGGTGCCATAGCCCAGCGCATTGGCCGCGATCATCAGATTCATAGCCGCCATTCCGCCCGACAGGAACATCTCCCATTGCGGGATCTTCGGGTTCTCTCTCGGCACCGACACCACGCCGATCACCAGCGGCGCGCGCGAGAAGCGCGCCAGTTCCTGGTTGCGCCGCCCCTCGGCCAGCGGCCCCTCGCGCTGCTCGGCGAGCGCCGCGAGCTTCTTGCCGATTTCGACCCGCGCTTCGCCGCGGTACAGGATGAAGCGCCAGGGCTCGAGCCGGCCATGGTCCGGCACCCGCGAGGCGGCTGCGATCATCGTGGCGATTTCCGTATCGCTCGGCGCCGGCTCCTTGAGGTCTGGAATCGGCGCGGAATTGCGGGTCAGCAGGAAGTCGATGATCGGCGACGCCATGGGCGCAAGTCTCCTGAGCATTCAAATTTTGAGCTGAAGCGCGCCGGTGGGAGGTCGGGCGGCTCGGGCAATGGCGCATTATGCGCCGGATAAAGAGCCCTGATGGAAGGCGGCAGGCTCTTGAGCCTTGAAATTGCCACCGCCTTGGGCTTCAACGCAAGGCATGTTTGAGGGGACTCTGCGCCTTTTCGTGATCGGGCTCATCGCCGCGCTGTTCGCGGTGCCGGTTTCGTTCGCGCTGGCCCAGAACGCCAACGACGTCGGCGACATCAAGCTGCCGGGCATCTCGAGCTATGCGACGCCAAAGAGCGAGAGGTCGCTGGCGCTGGGCAGCGGCGGCGCGATCACCCTTTCGGCGCAACTGACCGACAAGGGCGCCGACATCACCCGCGGCATCGTGTGGCGCGTGTTCAAGCCGGAGCCCGCGGGCGACGGCAAGCTGCCGATGGTCGCGTCCGCGCATGGGGGCACTGCGGTGTTCCAGCTCGATCCCGGCAGCTACCTTGTCCACGCCTCCTATGGGCGGGCCGGGGCCACCAAGCGCATCACCGTCGGCAAGGACGCCAAGCGCGAGAGCCTCGTCCTCGACGCCGGCGGCTTGAAGCTCGACGCCGTGACGTCAGGCGGCGCGCATATCCCGCCGAAGAAGCTCCGCTTCTCGATCTATGAGAGCCATGCCGAGCAAAATGGCGACCGCGCTCTGATCGCCCCCGATGTCGAGCCGAACACGGTGGTGCGGCTGAATGCCGGCACCTACCACGTCGTCTCCACTTACGGCGCGGTCAACGCCGTGATCCGCTCCGACATCCGCGTCGAGGCCGGCAAGCTGACGGAGGCGACCGTCGAGCACCGCGCGGCCGAGATGACGATGAAGCTGGTGCGCGAGCCAGGCGGCGAGGCAATCGCCGACACCTCGTGGTCGCTGCTCAACGAATCCGGCGATCCGATCAAGGAAGCCGTCGGGGCCTTCGCCTCGATGGTGCTGGCCGAGGGCCAATACACCATCATCGCTAAGAACCGCGACCGCATCTACCAGAAGGATTTCACGGTCGTTGCCGGCCAGAACCAGGAGATCGAGGTCGTGGCCAACGAATCGTCAGCCATCGATCCCGAGGAAGGCGCGGACTGACGGCGCCTAGACCGCTCACTCGAAGTGATAGTTCAGGCCGATACGCACGGTCCGCTCGTGGAACTTGGCCGACACTTTGAAATTTATCGGCGATGTGGTGGGAGCATCAAAGGTTTGCTTGCCAAGATCGACGTACAGATATTCAGCCTTCACGCTCCAGCTGGGTGCCAGTATCGTTTCGACGCCTGCTCCGAGGGTCCATCCCAGCCGAACGTCTGACTTTGAGCTGTCCCCGCAAATCGTCGCGTCAGGAATACAGCCTGAGGTTACATCATCGACATGGAACCCGAGGCTCGCTTTTCCGTAGGCCAGACCGCCGGTGGCAAAGATCAGCCAGTCAGGATTGACCCAGCACGGCCGCGCACCGTCCCGTACCAGTCTACTTTCTTGCTGACGGCTGTGCTTGTCTCGTCAAAAAACTGCGGAGTCCTTCCTTGCGAATCCGAGCCCTTTATCCCCGATAGTTGTAGATCTGCCTCGATGCCGATTACCCAGTTGGAAGGCAACTGCCAGTTATACCCAGCCTGACCGCCGCCAACCATGCCTCGAGCGGATGGCGACAGCGACGTTGGAAACGAACCAGCTTCTTGGAAAGCGTCTATAACTCCCTGAATATCCTCTACGGGAAAACCGTCCGGTGCACGTGCAGGCGCGGGGTTTCATCAGCAATGTCGCATCGCCAGAATCCCAGCCATAGCCGACATTGGCGCCGATATAGGCGCCGCTCCAGGACGGAGTAGCATCACCTGCCTTGGCGGAACCCGCCGCAGCGAATCCGGCGCCGCCCGAGGCTAGGCTCATCACCATAAGTGTTTTCGCGATATTCATCGGCTTAGTTCCCCAACCCAAGCCTTTGATAGCAAATCCTGCAACCTATGACTGTGGCCGCACGGTCACAGTATAAATATCTGCCAAGTATTCAAGAAACAGCTAAAATATCGATTATTTCCATCGACTGCGGTTCCAAGTTGGAAACTATCGCCCGAGAGGCTCTCAGGCCGCCTTGCGCATGCGACGGGGCAAGAAATGGACACGGCCGCGTGCCGGCGCCAGATCGAAGACGCTGCGGTAGAGCCGGTCGAGCAGTACCTTGCGGTCGCGCAGCGGCTCCAGCTCGCTCCAACTCAGCACGTCGCCGATGCGCAACTCGATCGCCTTGCCGGACTGCCGCGCGAACTCGCGGATGAGCAAGGAGGTGCGCAGCGTCAGCGACGCCTTGCCGACGAACTTCGCCACGCGGTTGTCGCGCTCGGCCATGTTCATCGGGCCGCTGACCAGATGGAACAGGCGGCCGTTCTGGCCGGAGAAATGCATCGGGACGACCGAGGCCTTAGCCTCCTGGATCAGCTTGGCTGGGAACATCTTCCACGGTAGGTCGATCGCACGGCCGAACCCCTTCGGCGCCGTGGCGACGCCGCCGGCCGGGAAGACGACAATGGTGACGCCTTCCTTCAACAGCCGCACCGCCTCATGGCGCACGGCCATGTTGTTCTTCAGCGCTTCCTTGGTCTCGGAAAAATCGATCGGCAGCGAATAGGCTTCCATCTCGCGGATCCTGAGCAGATCCTTGTGGATCATGACCCGGAACGGACGGCCGAGCTGCTCGGCGAGCGACAGCACGGCAATGCCGTCGCCGATGCCGAACGGATGGTTGGCGACGATCACCAGCGGCGTTTCCGGCAAATTCGCCGGCGGCCAATGGCCGGCGTTGCGCACCTTGACGTCGATCAGCTCAAGCATGCGGCTGAACACGCGCTCGCCGGTCGGCGCAACCTGGCGGCGCCAGAAATCATAGAGCACGGCAAAGCGGTCGCGGCCCGACAGGCCTTCGACGGAACGGATGAACCACCGCGTCAGCGCCGGCTGATGCTGGTTGGCGTAGGAGAGCTCGGGAAACGGCCTTTCCCGCAGTTTCAGCTTGAGCACGGCGGCTCGGTTACAAGGTTGGCGTGACAGGCGTATGAAAATGGCGGTGGACCATGCCGCCGCCATTCCATTGCATGTCGCCCAAAAGTGTGCAGCGGTTTTGGGAAAACGACATGCATCAAAAACGAAGACCTAAAGCGCGTCGCCTGAATCCGTTTCAGCGCCACGCGCTTTAGAGAGGTTCGGGAAAATCAGGCCGCGCGGCGCTTGCGGTCCGGCGCGACCGCTTCGTCGGCAAGCAACTTCACCGCGTCCGCCAGCTTGAGCGATTCCTGGTCGCGGGAGCCGAGCCGGCGGATATTGACGGTCTCCTCCTCCGCCTCGCGCCTGCCGCAGACGAGGATAACCGGGACCTTGGCAAGCGAATGCTCGCGCACCTTGTAGTTGATCTTCTCGTTGCGCAGGTCCGCTTCGGCCAGCAGGCCCGCAGCCTTCAGCCGCCCGACCACCTTCATCGCATACTCATCGGCGTCGGAGGTGATCGTCGCCACCACCACCTGCAGCGGCGCGAACCACAGCGGGAAATGGCCGGAATAGTTCTCGATCAGAATGCCGAGGAAACGCTCCATCGAGCCGCACACCGCGCGATGCACCATGACCGGCTGCTTCTTCTCCGAATCCGAGCCGATATAGAAGGCGCCAAAACGTTCCGGCAGGTTGAAGTCGACCTGCGTGGTGCCGCACTGCCATTCGCGGCCGATAGCGTCCTTCAGCACATATTCGAATTTCGGACCGTAGAAGGCGCCCTCGCCCGGATTGATCGAGATCTTGATGCGGTTGCCGGAGCGCGTGCGGATCGTCTCCAGCACATCGCTCATGATCGCCTCGGCATGATCCCAGGCCTCGTCGGTGCCGACGCGCTTGTCCGGCCGCGTCGACAGCTTCACGGCGACCTCATCGAAGCCGAAATCGGCATAGGTCGACAGGATCAGGTCGTTGATGCGCAGGCATTCCGCGGCGAGCTGCTCCTCGGTACAGAAGATATGCGCGTCGTCCTGAGTGAAGCCGCGCACGCGCATCAGCCCGTGCAGCGCGCCTGATGGCTCGTAGCGATGCACATTGCCAAACTCCGCAAGCTTTACGGGCAGTTCGCGGTAAGACTTCAACCCATGCTTGAATATCTGCACATGGCCGGGGCAGTTCATAGGCTTCAGCGCGAAGATGCGGTCGTCGTCGGTATCGTCGCCTGCGACCGTCACCTTGAACATCGCGTCGCGGTACCAGCCCCAGTGGCCGGACGTCTCCCACAGGCTCTTGTCCAGCACCTGCGGCGCGTTGACTTCCTGGTAGCCGTGCTCGTCGAGGCGGCGGCGCATGTAGCTGACCAGGTTCTGGAACATCTTCCAGCCCTTGGCGTGCCAGAAGACGACGCCCGGTCCTTCCTCCTGGAAATGGAACAGGTCCATCTCGCGGCCGACCTTGCGATGATCGCGCTTCTCGGCTTCCTCCAGCAGCGTCTGGTAGGCCTCGAGCTGCGCCTGGTCGGCAAAGGCGGTGCCGTAGATGCGCGTCAGCATCGGGTTGTTGGAATCGCCGCGCCAGTAAGCGCCTGCAACCTTCATCAGCTTGAAGGCATTGCCGATCTGTCCGGTGGAAGCCATGTGCGGACCACGGCAGAGGTCGAACCAGCCCCCCTGGGCGTAGATCTTGAGATCCTGATCCTCGGGAATAGCGTCGATCAGCTCGAGCTTGTAGCGCTCGCCCTTGTCGGCGAAGACCTTCTTCGCCTTCTCGCGCGACCAGACCTCCTTGGTGAACGGCTTGTTGCGCGCGATGATCTCGCGCATCTTCTTCTCGATCGCGGGAAAATCATCCGGCGTGAACGGCTCGTTGCGCGCGAAGTCGTAGTAGAACCCGTTCTCGATCACTGGCCCGATGGTCACCTGCGTTCCCGGCCAGAGCTCCTGCACTGCCTCGGCCAGCACATGTGCGGCATCGTGGCGGATAAGCTCCAAGGCACGCGGGTCGTCGCGGGTGATGATCTCGACCTTGCCGGATTTGCCGAGCGGATCGGAAAGGTCGCGGATGGTGCCGTCGATCGCATAGGCCACGGCTTTCTTGGCCAGCGACCTGGAGATCGACTCGGCAAGACCGGCGCCGGTCATCGCCGCGTCGTAATCGCGGACGGAGCCATCGGGAAATGTCAGGGAAACGGAATTCAGCATCAGAGTTCTCCTATCCAGTCCCGCAAACGAGCGCGGGTGGTGAAATGCATGTCGCCTCAAGGTGGGTGGCATGCGCAGGTTTAGCCGGAGGCGCCAATCACAAGGACTATGGCCGGCGGGCGCGGTTTTAGAGGCAGATTCCGCCGCCGTAAAGTCGCGATCTCATCCTATTAGGCCGGGCAGATCCTTTAGGAAGGCTGCCCGCGTGGCGAGCCCCTTCGGCATGCCGTCGCGCTTTGCGTCGACAACAAGCCGGGCGAACACGATGCGGCGGCCATCCTTCTCCGCCCAGCCGACGAACCAGCCGAGCGACCGCTTGTTCTTATCTCGCGCTGTGCTGCCGGTCTTGCCCTGCACCGACCAGCCGCCGGCCTTGAAGCTTGGCATGATCGCTTTCGTCATCTCATGCGCCTTGGCCGAAACCGGCATTTTGCCGGCAAGCAGCCGGCGCAGGAATGTCGCTTGCTCGACGGGCGAGATTTCGAGCGAGGAATCCACCCAGGAATTGGTCAGGCCGTCGTTCTTGCCGGCGCCGCCAGAGACATCCGCATTGCCGTAGCCGAATTTCGATATGTAGCCGGCGAAACTTTTCGCCCCCAGCCGGCGCGTGATCTCGCGCGAATACCAGATGATGGAATCGCGTTCCCAGATCGTCGGGTCAACGATCTTGCGGTCGCGCTTCACCGCGTTGAACTCGGGCTTGTAGTCCCAGCGCGGCGTGTGCTGGTCGCTCAGGATTCCGGCATCGTAGCCGATCAGCGCCAGAGGCACCTTGAAGGTGGAAGCCGGGCTGACGCGCCGGTCGCAGACGCCGTCCTGGTAAAGCGTCGCACCGCTCGTCGAATCCTGGATCAGCGTGCAGTGGATGTCCTCGAGCGGCGCCGATTGCGCCCGCACCGGCAGGCCGAGCATCCAGGCCAGAAGGAACAGGACGATTGCAATAATGAAGGGGTAGCGGTCCATCTGGCGCATGCGAAGCTCACTGTTGGAAGGAATTACGGCGAGCTGCTTAGCGATGCGTCTTGTCTCGATTTTGTCTCAAATTCGCAGTGTTTGTGCAGGCTTGCGTTAACCCTAACGGAGGGTAAAGAACGGCGCGTTGCTCACCGCTGCTATCAGCTCTCGGGGTCGCCGCGTTTCCTGCCGATCTGCCAGTAGAGCCAGGGCATGAACCAGACATGGCGCCGGGCAAGCGTCTCCGGCACGAGATCGATGCCATGCGTTCCGAACGGCCCGCAACGCGAGACCCGAAACAGCGCCAGCCAGCCGCCGGCCCACAGGCCATGGCGGGCGATCGCCTCATGCGCGTATTCCGAACAAGTCGGCAGATGCCGGCAGCTGTTGCCGACGAAGCCGGAGAGCGCCAGCTGGTAGAGGCGCACGAGCGAGGTGCCGAGGACACGGCCCGGCGTCTTGCGCCAGGGTCCCTGCCAGTTGCGCCCATGCCGGATCGGCCGGACGCCATGCGTATGTCCTGTATGGTCGCCCACCGGCACTTCTCCGCAGCCAGTTTCCTTATGCGATAGATGTGGACTTTGAGCGAGGAACGCAACGATCTTTGCCTCTCATGGCCTGGATCGGCGGATGGGACGCGTGTCGGCACACTGTGAATGGTGCAGGGAAACATCAGGATCATGGCAACAGCGGCTGCGCGCGGCTTCGCCATGCCACTGAAAAGTCGCGATCCGCATGACGTCGTTCAAAATGGCCAGGAACTGGTTCATGGCAGTGCTCCTTGAGCACCGATTAGACTGCTGCTGGCCTTCGCCTTCAAACGAGTATAAATTCCGCGTCGGATAACTTGAGGTTATGCAAGATGAAGCGTGGCCGGCTGCCGCTCACGGCGCTCAGGAGCTTCGAGACGGCAGGCCGGCACTTGAGCTTCAGCCGCGCGGCGGAGGAGCTTTATGTGTCTCAGGCGGCGATCAGCCGGCAGATCCGCGAGCTCGAGACCTTCCTGCGCCAGCCGCTGTTTCTCCGCCTCCATCGCCGAGTCGAGCTGACGGATGCCGGCCGTCGTCTGCACGACCAACTGGTCAGGAGCTTCGACGACATCGACCGGGTGCTGTCGGAGCTGGCGATGACGCCGGCGCAGTCGGTGGTGCGCGTCAGCGTCGAACCCTCGCTTGCCGCGGTGTGGCTGGTGCCGCGGCTCAACCGCTTTCGCCAGTTGCGACCCGATCTCGACGTTTCTCTGGACGTCGATCCGAGATTGATCGATTTCCGCGGCGACCAGCCCGAGCTTGCCTTGCGCTTCAGCGCGTACGCAACGGCGTGGCCGCGCAGCGATGCCGAGCGCCTGGCCTCGACCGTCGATTCACCGGTCCTGTCGCCGGCACTTCTGGCGTCCGGCCCTCCCCTAGAGAAGCCGGTCGACCTTCGCCACTACACGTTGCTGCATGAGGAAAACCGCCAGGGCTGGGCGCGCTGGTTCGAGGCGGCGGGCGTGCCGGCCGATGCCGTGCCGGCGCGCGGCCCGATGCTCGCCGACGCGTCGCTGTCGAAGCAGGCCGCGCTCCTCGGCCATGGCGTGGCGCTGGGCGATCTCTTGCAGATCGGCGACGAGCTCGCCTCCGGCGCGCTGGTCAAACCTTTCGAGATCGACGTCGCGTCCGGTGCCTACTGGCTGGTAGCGAGAAATTTGCGGGATCTTTCCGAGCCGGCCGCGGCCTTTGCGGACTGGATACGAAGCGAGTTCGCCAAAGGCAGAAGAGTAGTTTAGGAGCTTGCCGTTAGGCAGCTTGTCCGGCGCGCTTCTTCTCGATCTGGCCGATCGCGTCGACCACCGCGTCGAAGGTCAGCATAGTCGAGGCGTGCCGCGCTTTGTAATCGCGCACCGGCTCCAGATATTTCAGGTCGGCGAAGCGGCCTTGCGGCGGCGCGCCGTTTTCCTTGAGCATCTTCAGCATGGTGTCGCGCACCGCGCGCAACTCATCCGCGTTGGCGCCGACGACATGCTGGGCCATGATCGAGGACGAGGCCTGGCCTAGCGCGCAGGCCTTCACGTCATGGGCGAAATCGGTGACCACATTGCCGTCCATCTTGAGGTCGACGGTAACGGTCGAGCCACACAATTTGGAATGCGCCCTTGCGGTCGCGTCGGGATGATTGAGCCGGCCGATGCGCGCTATATTTCCGGCGAAACCCAGAATTTTCGCATTGTAGACGTCGTCGATCATATTTTTCCAGTCCGTCGCCGCCGAGCGAACAGCGTTTGCCGCTCCGGCGTCTTCCTTTCGCGCTGCACCAGCATATATAATGGTCGCAGCCGGGCATCGACAAGGCGAACCTCAAGCCATTGTCATTGCTCATCTGTTCACGCCGCTTGCGGGCTCGAAACGGGGCGAGTTTCACCCGAAAGGTCGTGGTCCGTTCAACTCGTTCCACCTTTGAGTGGGACTACGGGAGACGCCCTTATGGATGCCGTCATCAAGAAGTTCATGCCCCCGTCCTCCTACATGGAGAAGCCGGTCACCGACCGGCCAAGCGAGGCCGAGGTCGAGGCCGCCGTGCGCACGCTCTTGCGCTGGACCGGCGACAACCCGGACCGTGAAGGTTTGGTCGACACGCCGAAGCGCGTCACCAAGGCTTTTCGCGAAATGTTCAACGGCTACGACATGTGCCCGGCCGAGGAGCTTGGCCGCACCTTCGAGGAAGTGGCCGGCTATGACGATCTCGTGATCGTGCGCGACATCACGTTCCATTCCCATTGCGAGCACCACATGGTGCCGATCATCGGCAAGGCGCATGTCGGCTACCTGCCGGACGGCAAGGTCGTGGGCCTGTCCAAGATCGCACGCGTCGTCGACATCTTCGCACATCGCCTGCAGACGCAGGAGGCGATGACGGCGCAGATCGCCGGCGTCATCCAGGACGTGCTCAACCCGCGCGGCGTCGCCGTGATGATCGAGGCCGAGCATATGTGCATGGCCATGCGCGGCATCCGCAAGCAGGGCTCGACCACGCTCACCTCGACCTTCACCGGCGTCTTCAAGGACACGCCCGAGGAACAGGTGCGCTTTGTCACCATGGTGCGTAGCTGATTATCTGCTGTCACCTGCTAAAGGCGTAGGCTTAGTCGAAAATGGTGGTTTCTGAGATCCGGAGCGGAGCGTATTTGAAGTACGTGAGCACCGGGAGCGCAGGAGCAGCCATTTTGGTTGCCTTGCCTCATCGGAACGTCTTTAAATCGAACAAGGACCGGCAATGTCGGCACTGCAATTTCCCGAAGCTCCGGCAGACAAGAAGGCGCTGGAGGAAGGCACCGTCCTTTCTCCGCGGTTCGATGCTGCTGGCCTTGTGACCGTCGTCGTCACCGACGTCGGCGACGGCATGCTTTTGATGGTCGCGCATATGAACGCCGAGGCGCTGGCACTGACGCTCGAGACCGGTATTGCCCACTACTGGTCGCGCTCGCGCAACGCGCTCTGGAAGAAGGGCGAGACCTCGGGCAACTTCCAGCGCGTCGTCGAGATGCGCACGGATTGTGACCAGGACGCGATATGGTTGACCGTGAAAGTATTGGGCCACGACGCAACTTGTCACACCGGCAGACGTTCCTGCTTCTATCGGACGGTGGGGTTCAACGACG
This sequence comes from Mesorhizobium tamadayense, assembly GCF_003863365.1. GTDB lineage: Bacteria > Pseudomonadota > Alphaproteobacteria > Rhizobiales > Rhizobiaceae > Mesorhizobium > Mesorhizobium tamadayense. The sequence goes on from NZ_RQXT01000012.1 coordinate 35,751, forward strand.
GCAAGGCGGTGCTTGCCGACGATGGCAGCAAGCCGCTGTTCGATGCGCAACAGACGTATCGGAAGCCGGTGTGAACCATTCAATATTCACAAACCACTCATATTCACTATTCTCAAACATCCTTGCGGTAGAAGGGATGTGGGACAAGGGGAGATCATGATGCTCGAATGGGCGTCATTGCGCAGCAGATCTGACGTTCAGGAGGCCAACGGCCCGGCATCGTCCGGCGGCGTGCCCGAACCGAAGTCGGCGAAGAAGACGGCCATCTCGCTGGCGCTCGGCGGTGGCTGCGCCCGCGGCTGGGCCCATATCGGTGTCTTGCGCGCGCTGGACGAAGCCGGCATCGAGGTATCGATGATCGCCGGCACCTCGATCGGCGCGCTGGTCGGCGGCTGCTATATCGCCGGCAAGTTGGACGAGTTGGAGGAATTCGCCAGGAGCCTGACCAAGCGGCGCATCTTCGGCCTTCTCGATCTCAATCTGCGCGGCAGCGGCCTGTTCGGCGGCATGAAGCTCGACGCGCGGCTGCGCGAGAACATGGCCGGCATCCGCTTCGAGGACCTCTCGAAACCCTTCGTTGCCGTCGCTTCGGAAATCCGCACCGGCCATGAAATCTGGCTGTCGAGCGGATCCATGATCACAGCCATGCGCGCGTCCTACGCGCTGCCCGGCGTGTTCGAGCCCGTGAACTGCAATGGCCGTGTGCTGGTCGACGGCGCGCTGGTCAATCCGGTGCCGGTCTCGGTCTGCCGCGCCTACGAGCAGCCGCTCGTGGTTGCCATCAATCTCCACTACGACCTGTTCGGCCGCGCCGCGGTCATCAAGCACAGCGCGGGCGAGCTCGTCATCGAGAGCGACGCGCCACGTCCCGGCCAGGCCAATCCGCAGCATCAGCCGCACCAGACCCGTCTCGGCATTACCGGCGTCATGGTCGAGGCCTTCAACATCATCCAGGACCGGATCTCGCGCGCCAGACTCGCCGGCGATCCGCCTGACATGTCGCTCCAGCCGAAGCTCAGCCATATCGGCCTGACCGAGTTCCACCGCGCCGACGAGGCGATCCGGCTCGGCTATGAAGCGACGATGTCCCAGATCAGCGAATTGACCCGGCTGCAGACGGTGCTGGCCTGATCTGAAACCTCAGTCAAAGTTCAAGCGACCGCCGCATCCGTGATGCGGAATTGCACCGTGCGGTTGCCGTTCCAGTAATTGCCCGACAGCGAACCGGCGACATGCACGGTCTTGCCCCGGTTCTTGAACAGGAATTCGCCGAGCGCGGTGTCGACGGCGCGGAATGCGATCGCCTGGAGCTTGCCGCCGCTTTGCGACTGCAGGTCGGCGCGGATGTGGTTGGTGCCGACCGGCCGCGCATCGGCGAGCCTGTGGCGCGGCAGCACGAACACCGGCGCGATATGTCCCGCGCCGAACGGACCGGCTTTCTCCAGCGCATTGAGGAGCGCGAGCGTCGCGCCCTCGGCGGCTAAAGCACCGTCGATCGCCAGGCTTTCCTCGCTGTGCAGCCGGAACACGTCGGCCGCCGCGCGTTCCTCGAAGAAGGCTCGAAGCGCGCCGAGCTTGGCCCGCTCGACGGTGATGCCCGCCGCCATGCCGTGCCCGCCACCCTTGACGATCAGCCCGGCCTCGGCCGCATCGCGCACCAGCCGGCCGAGATCGAAACCGGTCACCGAGCGTCCCGAGCCGGTGCCGGTGCCATTGGCGTTGAAGGCAATGGCGAAAGCAGGACGGCGCGCATGTTCCTTGAGCCGCGAGGCCAGCAGCCCGACGATGCCGGGATGCCAGCTGTTGCTGGCGGTGACGACAATGGCAGGGCCATTGCCGCCGGCAAGCTCCGCATCGGCCTCGGCGCGGGCCTGCGCCAGCATCTCCAATTCCATCTGCTGCCGCTCCTGGTTGAGCCGGTCAAGCGTCTCGGCGATGCTTGCAGCTTCAACAGGATCGTCGGTGGCAAGCAACCGGCTGCCGAGCGCGGCATCGCCGATGCGCCCGCCGGCATTGATGCGCGGCCCGATCAGATAGGCGAGATGGAAGGTGTTGATCGGCTCGCCGACGCGCGAGACCCGAGCAAGCGCCGCCAGCCCCTCATTCTTCTGCTGGCGTGCCACCTGCAGCCCCTTGACCACGAAAGCGCGGTTTACGCCGGTGAGCGGCACGACGTCGCAAACCGTCGCCAGCGCGACGAGGTCGAGCAGCGACAGCAGATCGGGCGGCGAGGCGTTCGGCAGCCTCTCGCGCAGCATCTTTGCCGTCTGCACCAGGCAGAGGAAGACGACGCCCGCGGCGCAGAGATGCCCTTGCCCCGAAAGGTCGTCCTCCCGGTTCGGATTGACAACAGCGTCCGCCGCCGGCAGCGCGCCGCCGACCTGGTGATGGTCGAGCACCACGACATCGGCGCCGGCATGCTTGGCCGCCTCGATCGACACGGCGCTGTTGGTGCCGCAGTCGACGGTGACGATCAGCTTCGCGCCGCGTGAGATCAGCTCGCGCATGGCCTCCGGATTGGGGCCGTAGCCTTCGAATATCCGGTCGGGGATATAGATTTCGGACGGCACCGAGAAATACGTGAGGAAACGCTTCAGCAGCGCGGACGAGGCCGCGCCATCGACATCGTAATCGCCGAAGATCGCCACCTTCTCGCCGGCCACGATCGCATCCGCGATGCGCACCGCCGCCTTCTCCATGTCCGTCAGCGAGGCCGGGTTCGGCAAAAGCTCGCGAATGGTCGGATCGAGGAAGCGCGAGGTTTCCTCCACCGTTACGCCACGCCCGGCAAGCACCCGCGCCACGATGTCGGGCACGCCGTGGCCCTGCGCAATGGCCAAAGCCGCCATGTCCTGCCGCTCGGTCAACCGGTGCTCCCAGGCGACACCGGTCGCCGATTGCCTGACATCGAGGAAGAAGCGCTTTTCGCCGGTCAAGAAAAACTAGGCTTTCCGCTTTGAGCCTGGCGGCGGAGCCATTCGTCGGCCGCATCGCCCATGGTCTTGTCCGTACCATCCTTAAGCCAGGCCATGAAGGGGCGGCCGAACCTGAATGCACTGCCGCATTCGCGCGTGAGAAAGCGGCGCACATTCTGGGTGTTGCGATAGGATTTCGTAATGAGAGTGGCTCGCGAGATTGGATCCGCGTGCCAGTCGAACGCCTTCATCGTCAGATCCCTGCGGCCAGTGTCGTCGTCGCCAAATGGCTAACAACTGCGATCCGGCCTCGCAAGCAGCTCTAGAACTTATCCAGATCCTGGTGGCGCGCCTTGATCTCGCGCACGGTGCGCGAGGACGAGCGCAGCACAATGGTGTGGGTGGTGATGAAGGTTCGCCCGAACTTCACCCCGCCGAGCAGATTGCCGTCGGTGACGCCGGTCGCAGCAAACAGCACGTCGCCGCGCGCCATGTCCTGCGCGCGATAGACCCGCTTCGGATCGGAAATTCCCATCTTTTGGGCGCGCGCCACCTTCTCGGGCGTGTCGAGGATCAGCCGGCCCTGCATCTGCCCGCCAATGCAACGCAGCGCCGCCGCGGCCAGCACGCCTTCCGGCGCGCCGCCGATGCCGAGATAGATGTCGATGCCGGTCTCTTCCGGGTCGGTGGTGTGGATGACGCCGGCGACGTCACCGTCGCCGATCAGCCGGATCGCAGCGCCCGTGGCGCGCACGGCGTCGATCAGTCCGGCATGGCGCGGCCGGTCGAGGATGCAGGCGGTGATATCGGACACCGCGACACCCTTGGCCTTGGCGAGGTTGGCGATGTTCTCGGCCGGCGGTGCATCGATGTCGATGATGCCCTCGGCATAGCCCGGACCGATCGCGATCTTGTCCATGTAGACGTCGGGCGCGAAAAGCAGGCTGCCCTTCTCCGCGATGGCGATGACGGCAAGCGCATTGGGCAGGTTCTTGGCGCAGATCGTCGTGCCTTCGAGCGGATCGAGCGCGATATCGACAGCCGGGCCTTTGCCGGTGCCGACCTCCTCGCCGATATAGAGCATCGGCGCCTCGTCGCGCTCGCCCTCGCCGATCACCACGGTGCCCTTGATGGCCAGGCGGTTGAGCTCCTGGCGCATGGCGTCGACCGCGACTTGGTCGGCGGCCTTCTCGTCACCGCGTCCGCGCAGCCTCGCGGCGGCGACCGCAGCCCGCTCGGTGACGCGCACCACTTCCATGGTGAGGATCCGGTCGAGGCCGGCTGCGATGTTCTGGGCCATGTTCATGAGTGATCATTCCTCGTTGGCATGAGGGCGGTTCGCTTTGGTGGAACGCTGAACCGCTGAACCGCCCTAACTCTTTGTTTTTACGCAATTCCGAGCGGAAAACCGCAACGCATTTTTCCCGGAATTGCTACACGCCTCCCGCCAGAGGCGGATTTCTTGTGTCAAGGCTCCGTGACAACAGCAAGACTTAGCCGGGTCTTTTTTGAAACCGCAGCAATATCAAACGATTGAAGGGGAAATATGATCCGGGCTATTCCGCCCGCTCGATACGGATCACCTGCGGCTTGTCGGTCAGATGACCGTCCTTGGTGATGCCATCGACCGCCTTGCGCACCGCCGCTTCCGTCGTCTCGTGGGTGACGAGGATGACCGTCTTCTGCGCCTCGGTCTCAGCGCCGGCTGCCTGTTGCACGATCGATTCCAGCGAAATGTCATTGTCGGCCATGCGTTTGGCGATCGCGGCGAAGACGCCGATACGGTCGTGCACGGTGAGCCGGATGAAGTAGCCGCCGGCATGGCTGCGCATCTGCGCCTTTTTGTAGGGCTTGAGCTCCTTCGCCGGCCAACCGAAGACCGGCCCGTGCTGGAAGCCCGGCCGGCTCTTGGCGATGTCGGCAATGTCGCCGACCACCGCCGAGGCAGTGGCGTTGCCGCCGGCGCCGGGGCCCGAAAGCAGCAGCTCGCCCAATATGTCGGTCTCGATCGCCACCGCATTGGTGACGCCGTGCACCTGCGCGATGACGGAGGCCGTGGGCACCATTGTCGGGTGCACGCGCTGCTCGATGCCGCTATCGGTGCGCTGGGCCACGCCGAGCAGCTTGATGCGGTAGCCGAGCTCGGCCGCCGCGCGGATGTCGGCCTGGGTGATGTTGGAAATGCCTTCCAAATAGATGTCGCTGGCGGCGATCTTCGTTCCGAACGCCAGGCTGGTCAGGATCGACAGCTTGTGCGCCGTATCGTGGCCCTCGATGTCGAAGGTCGGGTCGGCTTCGGCATAGCCCAACCGCTGCGCGTCCTTCAGGCAGGCGTCGAAGGAGATGCCTTCGGCCTCCATGCGGGTCAGGATGTAGTTGCAGGTGCCGTTGAGGATGCCGAAGACGCGGGTGACCTGGTTGCCCGCCATCGCCTCGCGCATCGTCTTGATGACCGGGATGCCACCGGCCACCGCCGCTTCGTAATTGAGCAGCACGCCCTTCCTTTCGGCGATCTCGGCAAGCGCCACGCCGTGCTTGGCAAGCAGCGCTTTGTTGGCGGTCACGACATGCCGGCCAGCCTCGAGCGCCGCCTTCACCGATGACCAGGCCGGTCCATCATCGCCGCCGATCAGCTCGACGAAAACGTCGATATCGGCCTTTTCGGCGAGCATCACCGGATCGTCGAACCATTTGGCGCTGCCCAGATCGACGCCGCGGTCGCGCTTCGGGTCACGGGCCGAGACGGCGGTGACGACGATGTCTCGCCCGCACTGGCGTGTCAGTTCCGCCGCCTTGTCGCGCAAGACGCGCGCCACCGACGCGCCAACGGTGCCGAGCCCGGCAATTCCAATACGCAACGCTTCAGCCATGACCGGCGACGCCCCTCAAAATTCGATGTGATGTCAGGCAAACTCAACGATGCGCGGCGAGCGGCACCACATTGTTGGGCTGCTTGGCCGTCGAGGCCAGGAAGCGCTTGATGTTGCGCGCCGCCTGCCGGATCCGGTGCTCGTTCTCGACCAGCGCCAGGCGCACGAAGTCATCGCCGTGCTCGCCAAAGCCGACGCCGGGCGCCACCGCCACGTCGGCGTGCTCGATCAGCAGCTTGGAGAATTCGAGCGAGCCGAGCTGGCGGAACTGTTCCGGGATCGGCGCCCAGGCGAACATCGAGGCCGCCGGCGCCGGAATGGTCCAGCCGGCGCGGCCGAAGGAATCGACCATCACGTCGCGCCGCTTGTGGTAGACCTCGCGCACCTCGGCGATGTCGGCGCCGTCGCCGTTCAGCGCATGCGCCGCCGCCACCTGGATCGGCGTGAAGGCGCCGTAATCGAGGTAGGATTTGACCCGGGTCAGCGCCGCGATCAGCCGCTCGTTGCCGACCGCGAAGCCCATGCGCCAGCCGGGCATGGAGAAAGTCTTCGACATCGAGGTGAACTCGACGCAGACGTCGATCGCGCCCGGAACCTGCAGCACCGAGGGCGGCGGATTGCCGTCGAAATAGATCTCCGAATAGGCAAGGTCGGACAGGATGATGATGTCGTTCTTCTTGGCGAAGGCGACCACGTCCTTGTAGAAATCGAGCGAGGCGACCAGCGCCGTCGGGTTCGACGGATAGTTGAGGATCAGCGCCAGCGGCTTCGGGATCGAATGGCGGACGCCGCGCTCCAGCGCCGGGATGAAGCCGTCATCGGGCTCCACCTGCAGCGAGCGGATGACGCCGCCCGACATGATGAAGCCGAAGGCGTGGATCGGATAGGTCGGGTTGGGGCATAGAATGACGTCGCCCGGCGCGGTGATCGCCTGCGCCATATTGGCGAAGCCTTCCTTCGAGCCAAGCGTCGCTACCACCTGGGTGTCGGGGTTGAGCTTGACGCCGAAGCGGCGCTGATAGTAGGCGGCCTGGGCGCGGCGCAGGCCCGGAATGCCGCGCGAGGACGAATAGCGATGGGTGCGCGGATCGCGCACCACCTCGCACAATTTGTCGACGATGGCCTTCGGCGTCGGCAGGTCCGGATTGCCCATGCCAAGGTCGATGATGTCGGCGCCGCGCGAGCGGGCGCTGGCCTTCAGCCGGTTGACCTGCTCGAACACGTAAGGCGGAAGCCGGCGGACCTTGTGAAATTCTTCCATTTCCGTTCCAGACGATCAAAGGGGCGCTTTCGGCGCGCGATATAGACCTAATTGCAGTTAGGGTCGAGGGCGGGATCGCATTTAGCCTCGATCTGCTTCAGCGTGTCGTCGCCATGCGTCCTGGCGAGCGTGTTGAGCGCGGCCGTGTTGGCGGCTGGTTTCGCGCCGCCACCCTTGGCGAGCTGCGCCTGCTCGTCGGCCTTGAGCTGTGCAAGCTTGGCCGCGGTCTCCTCCTTGGACAGCTGCTTGGCGGCCACCTGCGGCGGAATGTTGAGGTTCGGATAGGAGCCGGTGTCCTTCGGCCCCTCGGTCAACGCCGTCGGCGTTGAACTGTTGGAGTTGCTAGTGGTGCAGCCACCGGCCAGCAGCGGCGCGCACAACAGCGCGGCCGCGATGGCGATGCGGCAAATCGAACCGGCGCCGAGAAAATAAGTCCCGCCAACATTAATCGTCATATTGTTTTCCTGGCAGCCGGGTTAGAGCGTGTTGGACCCGGTCAGATGTCCCATGATAATATGTCAAGAAAACGCTCCGGGAGGAACCCCGCGAACCATGTCCAAAGCGCCCGATTCGGACAAAGCGGAAAATGGCGGACCTTCGACCGTCGAGCAATATCTGGTGAAAGACCCCGAGCGCTTTGCGCTGAACATGGCGCGCATGATCGAGCAGGCCGGCAAGGCGGCCTCCGCCTGGGCCGAGCCGCGCGAGAAAGGCGAGGTGCGCGACCATGTCGCCGAGCCCGTGGTCGACATGGTCAAGACCTTCTCTAAGCTCTCGGAATACTGGCTGGCCGACCCGCAGCGCGCGCTGGAAGCGCAGACGCGGCTCTTCGCCGGCTACATGACGGTCTGGGCGAACGCCATCCAGAAGGTCAGCCCCAACGCCGAAGCCCCCGACGATGCGGTCAAGCCCGAGCGCGGCGACAAGCGCTTCCAGGATCCGGAATGGGGCCGCAACGCCTTCTTCGATTTCCTGAAACAGGCCTATCTCGTCACCTCGCGCTGGGCCGCGGACCTCGTCGAGCATGCCGAGGGACTGGACGAGCATACCCGCCACAAGGCGAGCTTCTACGTCAAGCAGGTCTCCAACGCCATCGCGCCGTCGAACTTCATCCTGACCAATCCCGAGCTGTTCCGCGAGACCGTCGCCTCCAACGGCGAGAACCTGGTGCGCGGCATGAAGATGCTGGCCGAGGACATCGCCGCCGGCAGGGGCGACCTGAAGCTGCGCCAGGCGGACTACGCGCCATTCGAGATCGGCAAGAACATCGCCACGACGCCCGGCAAGGTGATCGGCCGCAGCGATGTCGCCGAGATCATCCAGTACGACCCGGCGACGGAGACGGTGCTGAAGCGACCGTTGCTGATCTGCCCGCCCTGGATCAACAAATACTACATCCTCGACCTCAACCCGCAGAAATCCTTCATCCGCTGGGCGATCGAGCAGGGCCACACCGTCTTCGTCATCTCCTGGATCAACCCGGACGAGCGCCACGGCGCCAAGGGCTGGGAGGCCTATATCCGCGAGGGCCTGCAATATGGCCTCGACATAGTCGAGAAGGCGACCGGTGAGAAGGAGGTCAACGCCATCGGCTATTGCGTCGGCGGCACGCTGCTGGCCGCAGCACTTGCGCTCCTGGCGCAGGAAGGCGACCACCGCATCAGGTCGGCGACCTTCTTCACCACCCAGGTCGACTTCACCTATGCCGGTGACCTGAAGGTCTTCGTCGACGAGGACCAGGTTGCCGCAGTCGAGCGCTCGATGAGCGAGAAGGGCTATCTCGACGGCACCAAGATGGCGACCGCCTTCAACATGCTGCGCTCGGGCGACCTGATCTGGCCCTATGTCATCAACAACTACATGCGCGGCAAGGATCCCCTGCCCTTCGACCTGCTCTACTGGAATGCCGATTCGACCCGCATGGCGGCTGCCAACCATTCCTTCTATCTGCGCAATTGCTATCTCGAGAACAACCTCTCGCGCGGCACGATGGAGCTTGCCGGCCGCACCGTCTCGCTGGCCGACATCACGATCCCTGTCTACAACCTGGCGACGAAGGAGGACCACATCGCGCCGGCGCTCTCGGTGTTCCTCGGCTCGCAGTTTTTCGGCGGCGACGTCGAATATGTGATGGCCGGCTCCGGCCATATCGCCGGCGTCGTCAATCCGCCGGCGGCCATGAAATACCAGTACTGGACCGGTGCCAAGCCGGTTGGAGATTTCAACGCCTGGTTCGCTGCTGCGCACGAGCATCTGGGCTCGTGGTGGACGCACTGGCAGCACTGGATCGAAAGCCAGGACAATGTGCATGTGCCCGCCCGCAAACCGGGCAAGCGTATGAAAACCTTGGGGGATGCGCCGGGCACCTATGTCAAGATGCGTGTGTAACGGACTGTAATGTCTGGTGAGTTGACGGGCCGTCAAAACAGGGCGAAATGGTTGCGTCAATCGTTTCACGGCCTCTATTCGCCTACAGACGCAGAATAAATCCGAGGCTTGCAGATTTGACACATGTCCCGTTTCCGGTTCGGGAACAGGAGGTCATCGCCAGAGGCACTGGAGCGCGCAAGCGATGATGTACCGACCGGATACCGAGGGGGAATTTTATTTTGAAACCAGCAGGTTGGCGTCTCGCACGAGGGGAAAGCCGCAGCATAGCGGCAGCGCTTTTCTCCGTGCTTCTGGCCTCCTGCACCTCGACCGGCGACCCGACAATGTCGGTCGTCACCCCCGGCTACAATTCAACCGCCACCGAGATGAGCGCGGCTTCCAGCGCCAAGCCCGCAGCCTCGACCGATTCGACCTCGCAAGGAGCGGCGGCCGCCCCGGCCGCTCCGGAGGCGGCATCGACCGTGATGAGCGAAGGCGACACGCCTTTGCCGGAAAAGATCGCCTATGTGCCGGAGACGCGGCCCGGAGCCGCCTTCCCGGCCGTCGCCGTGCCCGCAGGCGCCGCGTCGATTGCCGGCAACACGCCACAACCGCTGGTGCAGCCGGCGCAGACGGCCAACGAGGCGAAAGCCGTCGCTGAGCAGGTTGCCGCCGGCGATGCCGCAGCCGTTGCGTCCAAGGCGCAGGCGACAACGCAAGCCATGGACAACGGCGTCTATGTGACGGCCGGCGAGCCCCAGCAGCAGCCGATCGCCGCGCCGAAGAAGAGCCTGTTTGCCTCGCTGTTCAGCACCTCGCCTGCTTCCGCAGCGCCGGCGCCCCTGATCAACACGCGTTCGGCCGACCAGCCCGCCCAAGCCAAGACCGCGCCGGCGCCGGCAAAGCCGATCGTGACGCTCGCCTCCGCGACGCCGGGGGACAAGCCGGTGCAGCTCGCTTCCCTCGGCGACGATAGCGGCAGCCACATCACCGGCGCCGATGCCTTGCCCGGCGTGCGCCAGACGGCGCTGTTCGAGATCAAGCGCAAGTCCGGCATCGACGACGAGAGCGACGTCGACCTCAACGAGGACGAGGGCGGCTCCTACCAAGTCGCGTCCGCCGCCGGCATGGCGAGGCTCGCGCCCAACGGCCTGCTCAAGCAGAACGAAAGCGTCGACGTGGCCTGCCTGAAGCCGTCGCTGGTGCGCGTGCTGAAGACGATCGAGGGCCATTTCGGCCGCAAGATGATCGTCACCTCCGGCTATCGCGACCCGTCTCGCAACCGCCGCGCCAACGGCGCCAAGAACTCGCTGCACATGTATTGCGCCGCCGCCGACATCCAGGTGCCGGGCGTCTCCAAGTGGGAGCTGGCCAGCTATGTCCGCTCGATGCCCGGCCGCGGCGGCGTCGGCACCTATTGCCACACCGAATCGATCCATGTCGACGTCGGCCCCGAGCGCGACTGGAACTGGCGCTGCCGCCGGCGCGGCGGCGATGGCGACGGCTGAGACTCGGTAGGGAGCAGTCGGCGGCCAACCGCCTTCATTTCGACGAACCTCTCGCACAAACGTTGGCGATTGGCCGAACCCCTCCGACCTTCGTCATCCTTGGGCGCAGCGACGCGAAGCGGAGCGAAGACCCAAGGATCCATGCCATGACCTTGGCCGACAGATGCAGCGGAGCAGAATTCTGCGAGAGGCGTTCCGGCTAATCTCCAAGGATGCACGACCAAGCAAGGCCTCGAACCGCCCCTTAGCTCGCCGAAAAGGCTGCTTTTGCCACTGTTGAAAAAAGTTGTCGCATGTGGCGGCCGATGGGTTGCCGGTTGCGAACAACGCAATTATAAGCCGCTTCGTCTGAGCGCGCCCATCGTCTAGCGGTTAGGACACCGCCCTTTCACGGCGGTAACAGGGGTTCGATTCCCCTTGGGCGTACCAACATAATCAATGACTTAGCATCCCGCGCCAAACTTCGGCTCCGATAAGAGACCCGAAAAGCGGCTGTAACGTAGCCGAATCAACTGCCCGTGACGGCCGAGCCTCACAGCAGCATTTGCGAGCGAACCGCGATATATCGCCTGTTCCAAGCTATGATGCGCATGGAAGCAATCAACGAAAAACGGTCAAGCGGAGGATCAGATGCCCCGCAAAAGTAGGCGCCAGAAACGGCCCGAAGAAGAACACACGCATCTCGCCATCAGAGTTGAGCGCTGCGAGACGAGCGTCGAAGCTGCCGTCAATTACAACGTCTACAGGACAGAATCGTTGGACTCAGATGATGACGACCCACTGTATCGGTTCACCACGCGGCTGACCGTCGCCGGAATATCCACCTACCCCCAGGAACGGGCGGGCGACACCTATGAAGTCGCAATCTATGCCGACAACTTGGGCTCAGGTGACATTCGTGCAACGCTCCGAGATGTGCAGGAGCGCGATGAGTACGGCTCCCCCAAATATCGTCAATACCGCGGTAGGCAGATCCCGATTTACAGTCCACCCCCAGGCATGGGGCTCATCGACAAGATCCGCGGCGAGCCACGCTGGACGATTTGGCTTCGCGTTTCGCCATGCTTTACGAGCGACGCACTCGCCTTGTTAAGCAGTGGACGATTGCTATTCCTGGCGATACACGAGCGCAAAAAGGACCGTGCGCGCTGGGTTCAGAGTGTGAGCTTGCAAACGACTGACCCTGCAGAAGAATAGCAAAAAAAGCCTGCCAAAAGCGCCTTGAAGAGTGACTGAGCGGATGAGCACCGGTCTTGAAATTCGCTTGCGGGGGTCCCGCACCATCCCACCGCATACCGGCAAAGCCTTGTCGGTCAACAGTTCCAAGACCTGCCGGCGCCGTTCGTGCCGCGTCGTCCCGACTGATACCGTAGCGTTGCGTTGCAAAAAGCGTAGCAGCACGTTCACCGGCTGTTCTGGCTCGCGCTTACTCGGCTTTCCTGCGACTATCGGCTGGTCCGCGCGACATGAAATGCAACATGGGCGGGTGCTGCACTTGGCTTACTCTGGTGTAATCCGAACAAACTCGGGGCTCGTTCCTAGGAGGCTTGCCGTTTGTCCTAACGGCCAGAATCGATCGCGGCATCAAGGCCGCCGAACAGGCTGAGGCTGCAAAGTGAGAGTCAATTGGCGCAAAGGCGGGCTTCGACTTTGGATAGTTGCATCGGTGCTATGGGTGAGTGCCGTGGTGTGGCACTACCGAGATTATTTGTTCGAGTTTTGGCCTGACCATAGTGGTTACGTCGTCTGGGATCTGAATGCTACAAGCGGTAGACGACTTAGTGATCCTGACGAGACATACAGGCTTTCCAACGACACAAAATACATGCACACCACCCTGCCAGAGCACCCTGGTATTGTCCTGCTCCTTCCGGCAACCGGGTTGAGCGTCGCTGAAGTCGACCGAAGAAAATCATACACCGACCACATTATGGGGCAGATCGACGATATCATGCACAGCCTCGCTCGGGAGGTAGCCACGACGAAAGTTGCGCCGTGGGCCTTGGGTCCACCGATAGGGGCGTTAGCCATTGCGTGGATTCTGTCTTGGATTGGTGCCGGTTTTAAAAAGCGATAGCCCGCCACCGCAGGCAGTGACCCTACTTCAATCGCCGCAGTCAGGATTTGGTGCCGGTGCCTCCCGCACATCTCGCGGTGCCGGATTGGCATGGTCGGGCTCGGGCGAGGATTCCTTGTCGGGACGACGCTTGGCGCTTTCTTCGGGCCTGGCTTCGGCGGCGGAGCTTTGGTTTCGTGTTGCATGGTCGGTTTCCTCCAACCCTGAAACCGGATAGCTGCTATTTCCGTTCCGAGTTGGTGTCATCAAAACGGCCCGCCACCTCTCGGCAGCGGGCCATTATTCCGATCGGGAATTTTGATCAGGCCTGAGCGACTATGTCGTCGACGAGGCTCTTGAGGATGGTGATCTCGCTGACCTCGTCGTCGGCATTCCAGCGGCGCCGGACCCTCACCTTCGCGAGCAGGCCCAAGCGGCCGATCCAATCGAGCGGCAGGAGTGCGGCGGCCCGCTTTCTTGATGGCCGTCGCAGCCAACTCCTCTGAGGGCCTAGCTTGTACGGCTCCGGCGCGCTCAAACTCTTTTGCATCCGCCAGACTGATACGCAGCAATTTCCCGCCCAAACGCCAGGCGCGTAGCTGGCCGGTGTTGATCAAATTGCGTACATGGTGCTCGCTACATCCCCACTCGGCAGCCAACGTGCGCGGCGTGTAGACGTTTGGTCCGGATTGTTGATCGTCGGTCATGGCTTCTCCCGTCGGCGTTGGGTGGGCCGTCAGCCTATCAGCAGAAGGAAAAAGGGGTGACAAAATCTAGAGCCGGATTGTACGGAAATCGCCCGCCGTTTCGGCTCTCCCTGGGCCGAACAGACTTAGCAGGCGCCATCGGAGTAAGCACATCCTCGATCGACGTCATGGTGACCGAAGGCGCCTTGCCGCCTCCCCGCACATGGCACTCCCGCAAACTGTGGTTGGTGGCAGAAGTCGAGGCTCATATGAATGAGTGGCCTGTCGACGGAGAAGAGAGGTTCAAGCGCGTCGACGCAATTCTGGAACATCGGCAGCCCGAAGAGCCGCAGACGGGCGCAGGAGGCTATCCTATTCCATCTGGTGGCAAGGATGACCCACTTCAGAGCTTTTACGATCGGCTTGGTTTTGATCCACGCACAATGGGTCGCGCTGAAATGGCCGAATTGCAGAAAGCCGCCGATGAGAGATGGAAAGCATCGATTCCGGGAACTCCACTCCAAAAGCTTGAGAGGCAGGCCCTCCAGCAGTTGGCGGCGTATGGGGCAAATGTGCCGGTCAACACCAAAGAGATCAAGAACTGCGGACCAAACACACAGGAACGCCTAAAAGCACGGGGGTATCTGGATACGGTCGCCCACCAAAAGTATCCTGACGCCACCGAGGCTTTGATCCTAACTGATGCGGGCTATGCAGCCTTTGAATCTCTGGATAAACGGCATACGGGAAAGAGGCTCTGATCGTCCCGCTCTATATCTCTGCCATCACCGGACTGATGCTCGCCAGCGCTGTCTGGTTCTATCTGCGCCGCGATTTCATCGGCATGTCCGCTTGCCTGATCATCGCCGGCTTGGCGCTATATGCGTTGCTGAGCTAGGCACCTACCTCCCGCTTCGTCCTTATGGATGCGTGCCGATCATTTCGGCAGGGGCGTATATTTATCCTCAGCCGGTGCCGTGTTTCGATTCAGAGCCCCCGCCGGTTAGGCCCGGCGTTCGCTGGCCTACCCCGCCAGCCTGCCGGGCCGCTCTTGAAGCAGCTGTCTCGAGTTTATCCCCGAGAATGGCGGCGGCGCCGGGGTGAGGCTGGCAAAGCCACCGCAAACCTTGCGTTTATCTGCGGCCGGCGCGATGGTTGACCAAAGGGGAAACGGGAGGGGGATGATGTCACCATGGCATTTTTTTGTCGCTGCCATAACAGCAGTGCTGGTCAGCGGCTTTGCTCCTACGGCCAAAGCTGAAAGCTGGGCTCAGGTCGAATTTCGAGATCCCACGAATGCAGAAGTGGTTCTGGCTGCCACCGTGACTAATGATCAAGGCTATTCGATTGCGATCTTCCGCAACAAAGACAGCAAGGTGAGATGGGTACTGTCGCTACCGCAGATCTCTCTCGACAGAATTAAGTCGGTGGGACGAGTTGCAGCCTATCGAATCGATGACAACGCCGCTGTCGACGTCGAAGTGTCTGCTGGGAAAGAAGGGATCGTACCAGGTCTTGAGGAACCCGAGATTATTAATGGAAGATCGATTCGAGAAATCCTCTGGCATGGCGAAGGCCCGTCGCCCACACGCGGAGTCCTCCGAAATATGCTGGATGGCAACGCGTTAGCAATTCGGTTCTTTTTCGATGGCGGTTCGGCTGACACGACATTCGACCTTACCGGCGCCGGCAATGCGATTGGACCAGCGCTGAAGATTGAGACTAGTGCGGATCCAAATCTAATCGCGCATGATCGAGACCGGGATGAAGCTGTCATGATCTCTATGAAGGTCTGTCAGTCGAGCTCTGATTTGTCCACATGCCTGGGCGTGATGACTAACTGTATGGGCGCGAACGCAAACCAACTCACTGGCGACCAGATGCGACGTTGCATGGCCGTACATGGCTACCCACTCGAACCGATCGCATCGCCAACAAAGGCTGACACCCCTACGCCAACAAAGGCCGATACCCTGACTGTAAATTGCACGGCAATCGGCGATCTTGCCCGCAACGTCATGGAGAAGCGGCAGAGCGGGACCGATATGTCGGTAATGATGGCTGTGGTTGAAAAACTTGCCGACGACAACCCCGTCAAGGCAATTGGCAGAAGCATCGTGATCATGGCCTACGACATGCCGCTATTCAACCTCGACGAGAACAAGCAACAGACGATCTCTGAGTTCGCGAACCAGATCCAGGTGAAATGCTACCAGGCGAAATAAAAAGGGCTCGTTTTGGGCCGCCCCAAACTGCCTTGCGCCTCCTGACGCTCTATTGCGAACGCTCGACCGCGAATGTCGGCGCGTCATTGCCCTCACCGGCCTGGAGGAATTCCACGACGGCAGAATGAAGCCGCTCGGCGACGATCCTGTTCATAGCTAATTGAACGGTGCCGCTGTCTGTTTCTAGCTGAAGGAGCCCGATTAGTGGGTCTGCCGATAGCAGGGTGGTGTCTGCGGCGAGAAGTTTGGTGAATCCGCTCTTGCTTGGCTTATGTTTCATGGGGCCAATTTAGCGCACCACAGGGAACCCCGCCAGCGCACGTTCTTGCCAGCCGCTGTCCTACACCGCCGAAGCGTCCAGCGCGCTACGGCGCCCTGCCCACTGCATGCGCTATCGGTTCGGCTGATCTTCGCGCATGACGTTATAGAGAAGCAGGCCCGCAGTTAAAGAAACGACGGCTCCTAACACATCGCCGCCGGTCAGCCCCAAATAATAAAGGAAAGCGAATGTCAGCTCGGCCATGATTGCACCCAAAAGGGTTTCTCCGAGACAACCCATAGGGATTCGCTAATGTTCCGATGAGCGGGCGGCGCTGAACCTACGGGCACGGCGTCCACCCTCGCCGCTTCTCTGGCGTTGCCGCATGGTTTGTGAACTGCAGATTGCGGTCGTCTCGGCCGGCGCCGCGGCATTCATGGCAGAAGATCACCTTCACCAAGTCCCAATGTAGGCACGGCTGGTCTGGCCCGAGGCGCCGGACCAACTCGGCAACATCAAGGACTGCTTTCCGCTTACAGGTGAGGCAATAGACCGACAGGCCTGTGCCGGCTTCGAGCTTTTTGCCGAGCGTGTCTTCAACGAAGGGGAATTTCATCGTCATTGGCGATCCTCGTGAGTGGTCGCCGCACCGCAGAGGGATTTATTCCTGACCGGTCTTGCCTTCAAGTGGACTCGCCACGAAAATATCTTCGCTGAATTCGGTGGTTGTCTGCTTAAGGAATATCTGGGCGAATACCGCCCACTCGGTGCCTGTAACGCCATTCTCGCGAGCCGACGTTTTAAAAGCCTCGCGTAACGCGTCGATGTCGAAGGCTGATATTCGTTTGGCGCAATGCGTTTCCATGGCCCCCAACAGGCCTCAGATCAGAAAGCATGCGACACAAAGCGCTCGACTGATTTAAGTTCCCTCCTCCTCGCGAAAATTCTGCAGCGAGGCATGGCGCAGGTCCTGCTCGCCGCGCAGATGCTTCACGCGGCCGATCAGGCCTGGCTTGACCCATTGCGTCGCCGGCCGCTTCATGCCCTTTGGCGCTGTCCCGGCGTGCTCCTGTACCCTCTTCCAGAGCCGTTCGCGCATCTCGCGGTTCAAGGTGATGAAGGCCGAGCCGATGTAGCGGCCGGTGCCGCGCTCGGCCATCAGGGCGAAAGCCGGCTTGCCGGGCTCACGCTCAACCCCAAGCAATTCGTATTCATCGATCGTGTAGCACTTGGCCTTCAGCCAGTTGGTCGACGGCCCGGAACGATATTTGCTGTCCTTCCGCTTCGAGACGACACCTTCAAGCCCGGCCTGCTCCACCAGATGAAAGACCGCCGCGCCGGTGCCTGGCAGCGCTTCACTGAACTGGATCCGCTCACCCGCTGGAATCATCGCCTGCAGGACCTCCCGCCGATCCTCCAGCGAAATATCTCGCAGGTCGTGGCCGTTGAGATGCAGCAGGTCGAAGGCGACGAAATAGAGGTCGTGCTGGCGCCGCGTGATGGCTTTGCGCAACTCGGCGAAGTCTGAAACGCCGGCATCATTCAGGACAATGATTTCGCCGTCGATGATCGCGTTCTGAACGTTGAGCCCTTTTGCGATCTCCACCAGGTCGCGATATTTGGCGGTCCAGTCGAGCCCACGGCGGGTGAAGATGCGAACGTTGCCGTCATCGATGACGATCTGCGAGCGGTAGCCGTCAAACTTCACTTCGTGGATCCAGCCATCGCCTTCAGGCGGCCTGTCGACAAGCGTCGGCATCAATGGCGGAACGAACTTCAAACGCATGCACAACCCCAACGAACGCGATTCAAGGCGCCCGCGGCTAAATAGTTCCGGAACATTTTAGGTAAATTGAATCCGCCAATCATCGGCAAGCGGCACGACAAGACCAGTGAGCGAGGCCAGCCACTTTCATCCCTGTCCTGTCTGTGGTCAGGCAGTCGACTGGCGTGATCTTCGGCAGGTCATCTGGCATGAGCAGCCCGATCACGAGCCGCTGGAAATGGACAGTTGATCTCAGGATGTTTGAGGGAGGCGGAACAATTTCGCTCACCGAAGTTAGCAGGCGCTGCTTACAGGGACCCACGCGATGCTCCTTGCCCTGGACGATGCGATCTCGACGGCTGTTTTGGCCGGCAGAGGCGCGGACGCGGAAATCCTCGGGGTGATCGATCTCACCAACAAAACTGAAGCCCGGATGGGCGCCATCAGCTTAGGGCGCGCTATCTAGTTCGTCGCCAATGCGTCGGTGCTTGGATACGACGTTCGCGGTGCAATGGTCCTCTATGGGGAGCCAGGAACGCCAAGCTTAAGGATATGGGACTGCGAACATCTGTGGGCCCAATACGGTGGCGCTCTGCTCCAACCATAGCGCGAGGCGTCCTAGCGACTGGCCACAGCTCTCCGAGTGAATTTGCAGTCCAGCCCAATATAGTTCCGCTAGAGAGCGCCGCTGGACTTCAACCTTCTTTAAGAGCATTCTCCCGAGTGGGGGAAAGGGCTTGGATAAGTCTCGGCACGACAATCGGTCAGAACAGTGGCGGAAGCGCAGCGGCGCCAGGTGCTCGCGCGCCCTGCGGTGGGCAAGCGTGCCCCGGCGCCTGTTCTTTGTGACGGTCGCCGCGGCCGGCGCGCTGGTCGCCCAAACGGCTATGCAGCACAGCGACAGCATGCCCAAGCTCAACCTGTCGAACTTGATCGGCCCAAAGCCGGAGCCGATTATCGGCGTCGCATCCGTCATCGACGGCGACACGATCGAAATCCACGGCCAGCGGATCCGCTTCAACGGCATCGACGCGCCTGAGAGCAAGCAATACTGCGACGATGCCAAGGGCTTCGAATATCCCTGCGGCCGGCGATCGGCGGAAGCGCTGGATACCTTCCTGGCCGCCTCGAGGCCGGTGCAGTGCACTTTCGTCACTTGGGATCGCTATCACCGCTTCGTCGGAAACTGCCAGCGCGGCGACGGCGCCAGCGTGGCGGCGTGGATGGTAGAGCACGGCCAAGCGCTGGACTGGTCCCGCTACAGCCATGGCACCTACGCACGACAGCAGGCAAAGGCAGAAGCCGCAAAGGTCGGCTTGTGGGCCGGAACGTTTCAGGCGCCTTGGGATTGGCGCACAGGGCATGCGGACAATCCGCAGCCGGCCATCAGCCAGCCTCTTGGGACCATCAACAGGCAGGTGGCGCAAACCTACTCCTGCCAGCTGCGGCGAACTTGCCCGCAGATCAGCTCGTGCGAGGAAGCGAACTGGTACCTTCAGAACTGTTCATGGGGCGGCAAGCTCGATCGGGACAAGGATGGAATACCTTGTGAGAGCCTTTGTTAGTGGAGGGGAAAAATGAAACGGCTGGCATTCCTGATCGCCGCAATGCTCGCAACCGTTACGGTGGCGCACGCCCAGCAAATACCGCGCTACGATGCGGCTGCCTACTGCCGTCAAATATCAGACACCGGCGGCGGATCGGCCGTCGTTTACAACGGCTGCATGGACATGGAGCAAAACGCCTACAACAAACGCAAACCGCAATGGCCTTCCCTACCGGCGAAAACCCGAGCCTACTGCGACAGCCTTGCCCGAATGGGAGGCGGCGGATCTTACACTGTCCTCGACGGCTGCATCGATATGGAGATTGGCGCGGTCGGCTCCACTCCAGCTTTGGCGCTTGAATGGCAGGGGACGTACTTGTGAGAGTGTGCGCTGTTTTCGTGCTTTGCAGCCTGACCTCGACGGTGGTTGCGGCCGAGGTCAGAGTGCCCCCTAATGTGAAGGCGCTTCTAAAAGCATACGGGCAATTGAATGACCTGTGCCGCGGAGGACCAGGAGACAGCCCAGCGACCATGCAGGCATGCGATGATCGCAACGCAGTAGCAGACCGGCTTAATGCAGCCGATTGGTGCTACGGCAAACGGGGCCAAGCCGGGTACCAGATGAAATGGCACAGATGCACATCTAACTCGTTGCGACCAGGCGATTGAAACCCCTCCCGGGGGAAGACAGCGCACGTACATTGGAGGGGGGAATGAAGATTGTTGGACTTTGCGCGCTTGCTCTGATCGGCGCCGTTACTGAAGCCGAGGCTTACGACGATCCCGCAGTAGCAGTTTGCGAGTTTGCTTGGGCACAGGGTGCCGACTTGGCCCAGGCCGGCATAAAACGAGTAGCGACTGATATCTCTGGGGATACTGTGAGGCTCACCTACGAGCAATCAGTTCTTAACACGAAGCCCAAGACAATTGACCAGACCTGCCAATTTGAGGCCGATATGCGCGGCGACCTTAAGCTGAAATTCGAAAGTGCCCCTCGGGTACTGGAATGCAACGAGATAGTCGAAAAGGCAAAGGCAGCGATCCTCCAATTTGGAGCTCAATCAACCGAGGCTCGCGCATTCATGCAGCCGGTGACTGATTGTCAGCCGGTCCTCAAAAGCGCCTTGGAAATTGAGCAAGACCGCTTGCGGAACGTTTCCTTCCCTCTTCTGATGATGGGCATCTATCCCATCAACCCGAAAGATACTGAACTCAATGTGCCGACAGATAGAGCGAAGTATCAGGCCGAATGTGACACGAAACAAGCCGAACGGGACAAAGGTGGTACTGGAGACCAGCTGACTATTGAGCTGCGCGGCTGCCGGGACGCTGGGTATTTGCCTACTGCGCCATAACGCACCGCTTTATGAGGGCAAAACCAGCGGTGAGCGGCATCTGGTCCTTGCCACGCGGCTTCGGCTTGCAATTGAGATTTTGCTGGTCCTCCCGGGCCGGCGGCTCGTCGGGCTTGCTCTGCATCGCGGAATTTGGCGGCCTTAGTGACGCCGTTGCGCACCGCTGTCCCTCGCCTTGATTTCATATTAGCGCAAGCGCATATTTCGACCGGTCGGCGCGCGCCTTTTTCACGCCAGGCGCCGCTGGCAGGCTCAGCGGCCTGCGCAGAGCTCCCCCGCCCTCGACGGCTGCCACAGTGAGAACAACTAAAGGGAGGACTTCGATGCGTTACTTTTTAGCTTCTTTTTGTTTCATCGCACTCGTTATCGCCGCTGGTGAACCTGCCGGTGCCCAAACAGCCCAATCAAGTATAGAGGCGAACAATGCGGACTTTGTTGCGAAGTTTGCCAGCAAGGATTCGACAGGCCTGGCTCAACATTATACCGAAGACGCAGTAGCGTTTCCGCCCAACCAAGACCGAATCGCCGGTCGAGAAAACGTTCAGAAGATGTGGCAGGGCTGGATCGATGCAGGATTGACCGATCTGACACTGAGAGCGGCGCAGGTCGAGGAGAGTGGGAATCTCGCGTATGAGGAAGGCACCTACTCTATTAAGATTCCCGGCAGTAACGGCAAGACCAGCGAGGAGATCGGCAAATACATTGTCGTATGGAAGAAGGGCGCCGACGGCGAATGGCGACTGCATCGGGATATCTGGAACCCGAATCCTACTAAGTAGGGACAGCCCCACATAGAGAACCGCCGGCGCGCGATCTTGCCGGCCGCGAAGTGTCCCGCGCGTCCTGGTGCCTGCCTGTGGCCAGCGCCATGCACTGACTGGCCATACCGCGGGAAAGGCCTTCCTGCTTATCGAGCCATGGCCCGAAATGGCCGTGCGGCAATGACGCCTTGTTGCCGAGCAGCCATCGGCCGATCGCCAGCTTCTGATCAATGGAAAGATGGCCGCGCGGCACTGCGCGAGTTTCAGCCGGCTCGCTTACGGTGAACGTGTTGGACGGCGACATCAGCGCCAGATGGGCGCGATGAACCTCGGCCTGCTTTGCCAAGGTCGCCGGCGTGCCGCACCAATCATAGAAGCGTTGGACGACAAATTCCCGGAGCTGACCTGGGTCTTGGATGAGGCCGTGAACTGCCGAAATCACTACGTCCACGGCACGCTAGGCAAGGTCGACTATGCCGCCAACTTCCAGGACTCGGCGGGGTTTTTCACGAAGTCACTGGAGTTTGTATTTGCGGCCTCGGACTGGATCGAGGCAGGGTGGGATATCAAAGCGTGGGCAGCACGCAGTTCGTCGCTGACGCACCCGTTTTTCGAATACAAGCCTGGCGGCAGCCAAGGCTTTATTTGGAAAGATCTAGAACGGTCACCAAGCCAGCGCCAGCACGATGCGGGCAGAAATGGTGAAGGCGAGCCAGGCGATCATGGCGTTCAGAACTCTGACGCCAGGACGCCGGCAGCGAGCCCTCGCCTGGGTCATCCAGCGGGCAGCGCGGTTGTATGAGGAGACTGAGCAAAGAGCTACATCCAACGTTATAGCCGCGTAACGGCGCGTCGTACCAGTCTCTTGTAATGAGCGTATGCAGACGGCCAACCGCCGCAACACCAATGGCGAACAGGTCCAGCGCGTTGCCGGCAACACCTTGAAGCGGAAACCCTCAGTCGATTTCACCGGCTACTGGCAGCGCCGTAAGGCGGCATAGTGGCTTGTCGCGGCGATGGTCAAGGCCGAACCGGAGCATGCCGCAGCAGTGTTCGGGGAAGCCTTGGCGACTGCGGCTACCGCGACCCGGCCCCAAACCAGCGGATGAAGACTGCGGGTGCCCCCTCAAGACGGGCAGTTCGCGTTTTGTGGGGCGCTTCACCCCTTGACTTTCTATGCCAGAACTAGCATATTGTCATGGCTGACGAGCAGATGGCCTGTTGCCATCTGAAGGGAACCTGGAGGTATGAGCGATGAACCTACGCACTGACATAGCGGAGAGGATTAATGAAGAGAAAAGTGATTTTTATTGGCTCTAGTCTGGATGACCTCCAGGATTTTCCGAAAGAAGTAAGAAGCGAAATTGGCTTTGCCCTCTATTTGGCCGAAACAGGCGGCAAGGCTCTGAATGCAGTTCCCCTGACAGGCTTCGGGAACGCGTCCGTGCCGGAAGTCATTGTAGACCATGACGGCGACACATATCGGGCTGTTTACACGGTTCGATTTGCCCATGCAGTCTACGTCTTGCACGCCTTCAAAAAGAAGGCGGTGAAGGGATCAGCGACGCCGCTGAAAGATATGGCGTTGGTGCGCAGCCGGCTCAAGTCGGCTCAAGAGCACTATGAACAGAACTTTAGTAAAACCGTGAGGAAGAGAGATGCCGACAAAAAGGAGCGATAGCGACAAGATCGTCGAAAGCTCTGGTAACGTTTTCCGCGATCTTGGGATTGAACTGACTGCCGAAGAGGCTTTCAAGGTAGATATAGCTCGGGCAATTACAAAGGTGATTGCGGCACGGAGCTATACTCAGAAGGACGTTGCAGTGATCCTTGGGACGGATCAGGCAAAAATTTCAAATATCGTAAGGGGTCGCCTAGAGACATTCTCTATCGAGCGTCTCATTCGATATTTGCTTGCGCTAGGCATTAACGTGGATGTCCACCTTTCACAGACAAAGGACCGTAGGAAGGTATTGCCGCTAGCCAAAGGGCAACCCGCCCGGCCCGATGAGGGTAGAGTGAAGGTTCATGCTAACGCGGCAGCATGCGGTTAAGCTTTTGGGTTTAGCGTCCTAGAAATCGGCGGGCAATTCTCTGTAAGAGCCCGCTGGTCGGAATGTAGATTGAAGTTTGGATCTCGCCTTTATAGCGAGCCCAAGCGAGAGATTTGATGCGCTCTTTTGCTTCTTGCGGGGACCTCGCCTTGATCTCAATTCCCCATTCCGCATCGCCGTGCCGGTATTCGAAAAGGTACCGGTTGTAACCTCTGTCCGAACTAGGAAAGGACGTATCAGACATGTATTTTCACCTCTATCGAGACGCCAACGGTCAGTACCGTTGGACTCTCTACGCGGCGAATAACCGCAAAATCGCCAACTCTGGCGAAGGCTATTACAACCGGATTGACTGCATCGCCGCAATCAATCTGGTCAAAGGATCGGGGCCAGCACCCATTCGTGAGTAACTGACCCCGATTGGTTAACGGTGAATTAACCTTGGCCTCGTTCGCGCGGGGCCTTTTTTCATTCTAGGGCGATGCAGTTAGGAATCAATTACCACGTTCGTCGCACCATGTGAAACAGCCTTCGCCAGCGCCCACCGGCGCGGACGCCCGTCATGCAGGGTCACGTCTATTGTTCAACAGAGATGAGCTTACACAGGCGGTGCAGGTCGTCCCATGCAGGCGCTTCAATGCCTTGGAGCGGAACAAGGCCAGCGCGTCTCTTCCGCGCTCATAGGGCGCTGTAGCCGTCCTGAGAACGCCCAGCGCACCCCGGATCACATGGCCATGCTTGAACAGCGGATTAGGGTTGTTGCGGCGCTTGATTGAGATCGCCCGAGCGTTGAAGCCAGGTTCCAACATGTGAAGCACCGCCTCGACATGCTTCATGTCTTCAATGAGCTTTTCGGCCTGCGCCTTGTTGGCCTGAAGCTTTCCGCCGATCTCGGCATGAAGCCGGATGAGCGCATAGAGTGCTGGTTTGTGATCCATGCCGGAAAGATAGGCTCAGGCTGGATTCAAATCCCGTGGCGTTTGCGCCATAATACCGGATCGGCATCCAAAACCCGTCGCTACGATCGCGTCATATCGCGGCCCGAAGGCGTCGATTGCGAGCGCCAGTGCGATCGGCTGATGATGGTCGAACTCCGTCCCCCCTGGATATTCACGCCGCGCGTCGGCCATCAGATCAGGCCCACGTCGGCGCATCGCATCGCCTTTTCACGGGCGATAAGCGTTTGCCCAGTACCCGCGCCGCCTGCGATCATCACGCGCCGATGCCGCGACGGCAGATCCAATATCGCGGGATTGTCGTTCTGTCAGTTCGATGTGGCTCTGCTCCTCTTGGACAAGCCGTGCTGACAGCAACGGGCGGGTCGTCGATACACATGCGAATATTCGCCGAACCGTTTCAACGCCTCGCGCTCCCAGCACCGAAGATGGACCCTGGCCGTCAGCATGAGCCCAATAGGCAAAGGCCCGCGTGACCCACTGAGATATTAAGACTAGTGGATGGAATCTAACGCTTGGTGCCCACGGCTCACGGCAGCGATCGCGTCCTCGGCGATTATGGCGGCTGATGATCCTTGAACCAGAATGATGACTGGCGTCGCGAGATAGTTCCCACCGACGGCAAGGGAAAATGCGATGTCATGACGATGCGCCCATTGTCCGAGCAAGCCTCAAGGAATGCCCACCGCGTCCGACGTGCCTGGTCAGGGTCCGTGTCGTACCGAAAGCTCCAGTCGGGGTATATGCATTGCATCGGCCAATGCATGAGATCGCCTGAAAACACTGCCCCTACGCCTCGAGATCTCAGGCCGATGGCTACGTGCCCCGGGGTGTGGCCCGGCGTCGGCTCCAGCCACACTTCGCCATCGAGTTCATAATCCATATCGACAAGCACAGCCCGACCAGCCTCGACGATTGGTAGCACATTGTCCTCATAGGTCCGGTCATCGGCATCGCCGGAGGCCGCCTGTGCGGCCTCGAACTCGCGCCGCGCCATGATGTAGCGGGCGTTCGGGAATGTCGGTATCCAACGCCCGTCCACCAATCGTGTGTTCCAGCCGCAATGGTCGACATGAAGATGGGTGCACAGCACATAGTCGATCTGCTCGGGAGCAACACCTGCATTCGCCAGGCGCTCCAAAAAAGTGCCGTCATTGCGGCGATGCCAATGCGGGAAGTATGCGAACGTCTTGTCGTTGCCGACGCAACTGTCGACCAGAATGGTGTGGTGTCCGGTACGGACCAGAAAACTCTGGATGGGAAGAATGAGCTGGCCGGTTGCCGGCGATATCAATCGGGGCGTGAGCCAATGAAGATGCGGTTCGAGTGCTTCGTCGGTGCAGTCGGGGAACCATTCCGACGGCGTCTGCAGAGGGTCGCACATCTCCAGAATTCTAGTTACCCAGATATTCCCGATTCTCCAATCATCCATTGATGCGATCCTTCTTCGATCGAGGACGGATCGCTAGAGATAACATTTGCGGCCAGATGGCGTCAGGCATTTCTTCCGATAGGAGAAGAACGCGCTCGCGATGTGGCCGCGCTTGCGATCGGGTTCCAAGCGTTAGGTCTTAACCACTAGGTCCCGTCGCCATCGATGATCTCACGAGGCGCATCTGGGCCGACGAGCCCGTCAACACGGTCTAGATCATCCGGGAAGAATGCCCTGCGTGCCCCAACGAGAACCTTCCCACGCCACAGCGGGCTCTCCTTCAACTTCTCGAGGATCGCAAATTTCCCCTTCATTCCCTGTTCGAAGGGAGTCTTGATCGCGTGCTCTTCACCCTGCCTGTCGATGGACACGAAGCGGCCCGTTGTATAGTCAAGGACCACACCGCCGCCCTTCACCTCGATAATCAGAAGGCCATAATGCGGACGACAAATGAGGAAATCGACCTCTCCGTCTCGTGGCCCTATTCCGTGGGGTTTCGCGATCCACTTGACCGAATGAACAACGAGATAGTCGTCGCCGAGGCCCGATCGGAACGCCTTGTAGAGCTGCCTCTCGCCAGAGGATTCCGTCAATTCATCGTCTAGCGGTGGAATGCAGATCGCCACGGTCACTGAAACAGGTCGTGAGGCATATGCCAGCTACAACTCGCCGCCTCGCTCGTGTAGCCATTTGCGATGCTGCGTATAAGTCGGCAAGACCCTGGCGACCTCTGCCCAAAACACCGGTGAATGGTCCCGGACTTTTAGGTGGCTCAATTCATGCACGGCAACATAGTCAATCACTTGCGGCGGTAGCTGCATAATCCGCCAATGAAAATTCAGCGTTCCTTCGGAACCACACGAGGCCCACCTGAAACCTAGGTCCATGACCTGAACGTATCTTGCAGGGTCTACCCCTACGATCGTCTTCCACCTGTTGACAGTGTCATTCAAGTAAGCGTGCGCTGCTCGCGTATAGTGCTGAGCTATCCGCTTATCGCCGGCTGTCACCTGCTCCCGGCGGAATAAAAGCCGATCTCCGTGGAAGCGAACCGTCGGGGTGGGCGGCCCAGCGGGATCGACATCTATGAGCTTCAGCCGATAATGCTTGCCGAGAAAATGGAAC
This sequence comes from Mesorhizobium tamadayense, assembly GCF_003863365.1. GTDB lineage: Bacteria > Pseudomonadota > Alphaproteobacteria > Rhizobiales > Rhizobiaceae > Mesorhizobium > Mesorhizobium tamadayense. Next base: position 62,895 of record NZ_RQXT01000012.1, read on the forward strand.
CCCTCGCCATCAATGAATTCCGGCCGACGGAACACCGTCTCACGACCAATGTCTTTGTGGCTTGCAAGCTTCTGGTGAACCCAAACCAATCTGGTCCTGATCAATTCGCCGACCTGGCCAATATCGGCATCTTTGGGGAGATGAGCCACAAGCGAAGCATCGCGCTCCACTGTTAAGCCAACGGTCTTCCGGCGCTCGCTGCGCATCACATGAAAGGTGAGGTCGTCGACACGGATGGTCTCGCTCATGAGGCGAACGCCGCGCGGCTTGCCCGCGCGACCCCCATGCAATCAGCCGCAATTGCATCCAGCTCGGCGAATGGGAACAGGTTGCTGCTGTCGAGTTGGCGGAAAACCCACCGCCTCGCTTCCTCTTGTCCGACTGAATTGTCCCAGAAGCCTGCTATAGCAGCCTCCTGCCGCAGGTGCCGAACGATTTCCGAAGCCAATTCCGCAAGATCGGTGTCCCTGTCACCGCTCCCGTATCGCATTCGGAGGATCCCGAAGATCGGCCCCTCTGTGTACGGGTCGAGCCCGTGATACACTGCCGACGCGGATGACGCCGCCAAGGCTTCATCAATGACTTTCTGAAGCTGCTTTGCGATCTCGTTCCAGTCTTGCTGATGACTGGTCAGTATACCTTCAAGCCTCTCGCTCAAGCTCTTGAACCTGGCTGGGTCCTTCTCGAACGAAATCGAAATGTGGTGACGAAGAGCGTTCTCCATTTCGGCTGCCTTCGCGCGATCGCTGTTCTTGCGCGAGACCTCCGCGGCGAAGTTTGGATCGAGGATTTCGATTGGGGGAATTTTGGGATCGATGCCATGCGCCTGGATGAAGGCATCGAGCATGGCTTGAACTTTGTGAGCCACCCCGCGAACATCCAGAGTACCGTCCCGATAGAGGTTTGCCGCAGCCTTTGCGATGAACGCGTAAATCTTCACGTCTTTGGTGAACGGTCTCGCCTCGGGGCGGGGCATGAGAGTATCGAACAGGCCGATGAGGCTCTTCACCAGAACCAGAAACTGGGCCCGAAACTTCTGGTCCTTGAGCTTCCCAACGCACGTATCGACATAGGCTTGTAGATCCGAACTAAGGGTTATGCCGACATCGGCAAAGTGCTTGACCACTGCATCACGAGCTTGGCGGAGCTCAGGCAGCAGTTCTTCGGGCTTGCCGATGCCACCGGTCAGGTCGCTCTGATCCTCGGCGTCATAGAGCGCGAGCGCGTCCGCCAGGTTCTTTCCGACGCCGTAGTAGTCCACAACGATGCCGAAGCGCTTGGCCTCGCCAGCCGTGCGGTTGGTGCGGGCAATGGCCTGGAGCAGCTCGGCGCCAGAGATGGCGCGGTCGATATACATCGCCTGTTCTACCTTGGCGTCGAAGCCGGTGAGCAGCTTGCTCTTCACCACCAGCATCGCGAGAGCATCCCGAGAAAGCGGCTTCTTGAACCGCTCGATCCGCTGCTTCGTCTCCGCAACGCCGCCCCAGGCCTTCAGGTGAGGTAGGTCGTTGTGGTCCACAGAGATGACGGCCACGAACTCGAGGGCCCTGATCGTGTCGAGGTATGGCAGCGCGGAGGCCAGGAACGCCACGTCGCCACTGGCGTCCTGAGCGTCTTCAGGGGTGATGTCCTTCAAGATGTCCGCAGCGCCATCTATGGCGGCAACGATCTCGTCGCGGGCGTCATTCAACGCGTCGACATACTGGACGGCCAATTCCCTGCTGGAGGCGACGAGTTGCGCCTTCAAGTCGTTCGGCAGGATGTTGATGATGTAGTGCCGAAGCACATCGATGGCCTTGGCCTTCAGCGGGTCGGCGGCGGTGAGAACCCGAGCATGCGTCGCATAGCGGTCTTTGATCGCCTCCCGTTCTTCGGGGGACTTCCCAGCAAACGTGGCATTGAACAGCCCGTCCAGCGTGCCCCTGTCAGTGACATCGGCCTTAAGCTCACGCCCTTCGTAAAGGATCTTCACGATGGCGCCGTCCGCCTCCGCATCACGAAGGAGGTAGCGGTCGATGTAAGTGCCGAAGATATCTCTGGTCTTCTTCTTGCTCTTCTCCTCGATAGGCGTTCCGGTAAATCCGATCCGCGCAGCGTTCGGCAGAGCGTCCAGAAGGTTCTGATGAAGCCCGCTGGTGTGCGACCGGTGCGCCTCGTCGATTAGGATCAGAACGTCCTCACTCTCGTTCAGGACGGGAAAGGCCAGTCGCTCACTGATCTTTGCGACCAGCTTGCCCGAACGCAGCAGGTCGCTCTTCGCAGGGAGAAGTTCATCGGTCTTGCTCGCAGGAAGATCATCGTTCTCGGCTGCGAACACGATCTCCTGCTCGTCACCGCCGCCGTTCCGTTCCTGCAGCTTTTGGATCATCACGAACACGAGGTCAGGCTCCTGGCGCCCCAGATGGGTTTTCGCGCCATCCGCGTTCCGTGCGACCCGCATGACCTGACCGGCCAGCTTCGCGGTTTTCGACAACTGGTCCTCGAGGTCGGTTCGATCTGTGACCACGACCACCTTGAACCGCCGGAGCTCGGGGATCGTGCGCAGCTTCTTGACCAGGAACACCATGGTCAGGCTCTTCCCCGAGCCCTGGGTGTGCCAGATGATGCCGCCCCGGCGATCCGTCATACCATCCTGACGGCGTGTCCTGCCTTCGCGCAGCCGGTTCAGGGCGATGTGGACCGAACGGAATTGCTGATAGCGCGGTACGACCTTGATCCGCGCCCCATCGTCCGTCGTCATGTACACGGTGAAAGAGCGCATCGCGTCGAGGAGGTAAGCAGGCCGCAGGAGACCCGCGGCGAGGATTTCCTGCTGGACCAGTTCGGTGCCGGGCGCCTTGCCTATCTCGCGGCAGACCTCATCGCTAGCGGCACGCGTGTGCTCGATGCCGACCGGCTTGACCGAGCGCCACGGAAGGAAATCGTCGGGCGGGGCGGTGACCGATCCGACACGGGCATCGTAGTAATCGGTGGCGACGAGAAGCTGGTTCGTCCAGAACAGCCGCTCCGCGCCTTCGTTCTTCTCGGGAACGCGGCGATTGGCGTAGCGGCGCATCTGGTCGATTGCGGTGGCGATTGGGTCGGTTACGGCGGGACTCTTGGCCTCGATCACTACCAGCGGCAAGCCGTTCACGAACAGCACGACGTCCGGCACGATGAACCCGCGATCGCCAATGGCGCCAGGCGGGTCTACGCGGAACTGGTTGATGGCGACAAACTCGTTCTCGTCGCCCGGCTCGAAGCCGATGAAGCGCACGCGACGCTCATGCTCGCCATCGGGCCCCGACACGTTCACGCCGCGCACGATCTTGTCGTGCATTTCCTCGTTGATCGCGATGAAATCCCTCGCGGTCGCCCTTTCGATCTGCGAAATCGCCTGGTTGATGCGGCGGTCATCCAGCCATTCGGACCCGTCGTCGTTGCGGTTTAGGCGGCGCAGCGCGGCCTCGAGCCGGTGGCGCAGCAGCGACTGCTGAAAATCGGTTCGGCCGAGCAGGTGATAGTCCTTGCGGCCGCTGCTCGGGTCCTCGTCGGCGCCCTCGACATGGGCCCAACCCATGGCACCCAACTGGCGCAGCAGAGGGCGCTCGACGACGTTCAGCTCGTCCAGGCGGTCCAGCTGGCTCATTCGGCAGCCTCCCGAATGGCCACGACCGGCTGGCGGCCGGTCAGAAGATCATCACGCAACCCTTCGCGGAGCGACGCCAGCTTGGCGCGCTGGCGACGGTGGTCCTCAATGGCCGCGGCAACACCATTCACGCGTTCGATGATGGCGCGCTGTTCGTCCAGAGTGTCTGGCACGGCGATCAGGGCACGCCGCAGGTTCGTTGGATTGATATTGACCTGTTGGACGCCTGGCGTGGCGAATTGCCGGATGGCGCGCTGGACCGGCGCCCAGTTCAGCCAGAGGTGAAGGAACTCAGGCAGCAGGTCATCGCCACAGTGGAGCCGCACAAGGTAGGATGCGAAGGCCGGACCGGGTTCGTCCCGTCGCCAGATGGCGGCCTTGCCCACATGCTCCCAGCTGTTCGTGCGGTTGAACAGGACGTCGTTGCGCTGTACCCGGAAGCGCTCGACGGCATGGGCCGGCGCATACTTCAGATCGGCGAGATCGAACTCCCCGTCCTGAATGTTGTTCATCCGCAGCACGGGAATGCCTGCGCTGCTGTCGCCCAATGAGAGGTTGGTCCCGTATTCAGCCCCCACGACGAAGCGGCTCAGGTTCGCGACCCCCCATGGCACCGGACGGGGTCCGACTGCCGTCGCAGTAAGTTTGGATAGGTCTCGCGGAGAACCGTCGGCCGCCAGACCACGCGTGAGCAGCTCGTCGATGATGCCGACGTGAATGGTGCGCAGTTTCTCGGTTGCCGCGTCGGTTTCGACGATCGCATCGTCGATGGCATCGAGGATGTCCGCGATCAGTTCTTGCTGGTTCGGCGGAGGGCATGCCACCAGGTATTTGACAAAATCACTGCGTTTTACGTGGACCAACCCAGACCCGCCGTGAGCATCACGCTCCGCCATGATGCGGACGCGATCCAAAGCGTAGTAGAGCCAACTAACATTTGTTGAGATAACAGGTTCGACTTTGAAAATATGCTGATTGACGTATCCATCAGGGCCCTCCCAAATATATGGCCCAAATGATGTTCCTCGATTTCCTGACCAGGAGAACAACAGGCTTCCGCTTCCAACGAGATATTTCTCTGGAACGAATGTTCCTTTGAAGAAATTGAAGTCTTGGCCTCCGTTCAGATTCTGAATGCGGATTATGGGGACACCATCGGAATTCCAGTCCGACGGCTTGAATGCGAAACCATTTGTCAAATTGCAAAGCGCGCCGAGGGGCTTTAGGGACCAACCAATCGGAACCATAGTTTCAGGCATACCCGAGCTCCTTCAGGTAGCCACCAAGCAGTATTGTCGCGTCGGACCTACGTCCCTCCGTAGCCTTTAGGCTGACGCGGTACTTGTCCCAGAGCCGCTCCAGGGTGGCCACCAGCGCGCCCACACGGCGCGCACGGGCGCGCTCCAACCGGTGGAGCAGGCGCTCGAGGTCGATGTCGAGCACCAGTTCGCGGCAGGCGTCGTCATCGAGTTCGGCACGAGCCGCGGTCAGCCGCTCGACGAAAGCAGCCTTCAGGCGCCGCAGCTTGGCGCGCGCCGCCTTCAGCTCTTCCTTGATCGCCTCATAGGGGACGAGCATGGCGTCGATGGCTTCAGCCTCTTCAACTAGCGGCGCGAGGCGGCGTTCAAGATCGACCAACTCGGCCACGAACGCCCGCACGTCGGTGCCCTGTGCGCGCATCCAGTCGATGGAGCCCTTGGACGGCTTGCCGGTGCCCGTGGTCTTGACCAGCTCCTTCCGGCGCTTGTCATCCTCGCCCATCTCGGCACGCAATTCTTTGCGGCGCTTCTCCAGCACCTTGGGAAGGGTGACGCCTTCTTCTGCCCCATCCAGCCAGTCCTCGGCGCCCTCGACGCCGTCGCCGGACTCCCAGGCTTCCTTCTCTGCCTTAATCCGCTCCCCCTCGGCTTGCGCGCCGGACAGTTCGGTGACGTAGTCCGCCATGCAATGGCGCACGAAGGGATGGGCGAGCAGCTCCTCCAGCGTCACCTTCACGGTCTTCTTGGCGTCGCTGTCCTCGTCGTCGTCAGCGTCTTCGTCCTCGAGCGCCGAGCGCAGCGTCTCCACCCAGCCGTCGACCAGTTCGGCGAAACCGTTCTCGATGATGACGCGCAGCTCGTAGCGGATTTCGTCCCACCAGCCCGCTATGGAGCCCATGAGCGCATAACGGTCGAGGCAACGGACCGGCAACATCGCGGGCTCGAAGCTGTCGAGCAGATCGCGCCGCAGCGGCATGAGGCGCTTGCTCTCTGGCAAGTCCGCCAGACCGGATCGCGCCGACGACCACCAGGCATCGAAAGCAGCGACCATCTCGTCCCGCCGGGTCGCGACACCCGGATCGTCTTCGACGAGCGTGCGGATATCGGCCCGCTTCGCAATGACCTCAGCGAACTCGTCGTAGTCGGCATCGCGCCCGGCGAAAGGCTTGTCCACGTCGAAGCCCTGCGCCAGCGCCTGCAAACCGATAGTCTCGATCTCGCGCTTGGGCACGCCACCGTGAAGGTGGGCGCGCACATCGTGGGGCTCGGGCGGCGGGCTGCTGTCGGCATAGCGACGGATGTTCAGGTTGCCGGCCTCGTCCTCGATGATCGCCTTGTTGTCGACCACGGCCGCGAAGCCGGGCACGTCGGCGAACGCGTCATAGGCGCTGACGATCTTCTCGATGTGCTCGGGGTCGATGAAGTTCTGCGCGCGACCTTCGCGATACTCACGGTCCGCATTGATGAAGAGCACCTTGCCCTTGCGTTCGTCCCGCTTGCCGCCTGGATGGCGCATCACGAGCACGCAAGCCGGGATGCCCGTTCCATAAAAGAGGTTCTGAGGCAGTCCGATGACCGCCTCGATGCAGTCCTCTTTGAGCAGCGCGAGCCTAATCTTCTTCTCTTCTCCACCGCGGAACAGGACGCCGTGCGGCATCACCACCGCCATCTTTCCGTTCTGCTTGAGGCTTGCCAGCATATGCTGGGCGAACATGAGATCGGCCTTCTTGCCCGTCGTCGGGCACCAGCCGAAGCGGAAGCGGTCGCCGAACTGAATGCCGCGCTTGGTGTAGTTCTGGCTGAACGGCGGATTGGCGATCACTCGGTCGAAGCGCATCAGACGCCCGTCCTCGATGTGCTTCGGTTCGAGCAGCGTGTCGCCGTTCCGGATGTCGGCGTCGGGGATGCCATGCAGCAGCAGGTTCATCCGGCAGATCGCCCAAACGGCGCCATTGTCTTCCTGACCGTAGAGACGAAGGCGCGGCCCGCCGTGCTGCAGGGCATGCTCATTCCCTTGGTTCAGCATGCCACCACTGCCGCAAGTTGGGTCGTAAAGCGAAGTGCCGCCCTGCGGGTCGAGGATCCGCACCATCAGCTGCACGACACCTCTCGGGGTATAGAACTCGCCGGCCTTCTTACCGGCCGAATCCGCGAACTCGCTGATTAGGTACTCGTAGGCAGCGCCCAGGAGGTCGGGAAACTCGAAGTCCTCATCCAAAAGGCGGTACTTGTTGAAGTGGCTGATGAGCCGCCGCAGCTTTTCGTCCGGGATTTCCGACTCGCCGACTTTACGGGCGAAATTGATGTGGCCCAGAACACCAGACAGCGCCTGATGGTTCGAGTTCTCCAACCCGGCCAAGGCCTTGTTCAGCTCGTTGGCAACGTTGGAATGCACGTCGTTTAGCAGCCGCCCCCATCGGGCAACGTGCGGGACAAAGAACGTCTTTTCGTACGATGAGGGATGGTCGGCCCGCTGGAGCGCTTCTTGATCGGTCCGGCCCTGCGCGCGCTGCTCTTTCAGAATCTTGTCACGCTGCTGCTCGAATATATCCGAGCAGCGCTTCAGGAATAAGATACCGAAAATGTACTCCTTGAACTCCGAAGCGTCCATTTTGCCGCGGAGGATATCGGCTGCCGCGAACAGATGGCGCTCAAGTTTCTCTAATGTAAGTTTGGACACTGGGCGCCCCTCACACGACTCACGGAATCAAGGCGGCACTCTCGGGCGGGACCGTTTCCAATGCAACTCAGCCCTATATGAATGATAAAAACCCGCAGGCGCCACCCAGTTTGCTGTTTACGGAACGCCCACATTCGCGATTTCCGGGGAAGATCGCTCCGGATCAAAAGCAGGCTAGGCTAAATCGCGGCTACCGCACACGGCAAAGACAGGCTGGCCAGCATCAGGCCGAAATGCGACGATCAGGTCAACGAAACTCTCGAAGCGGTGTTGGATCGCTGAGATAGACCGTTGCCGGCAAATAAACGAACGCCGTAGGCGAGCGCCGAATAGGGGCCCCACATCACCCCCACGCCCCCGCCAAACCCATGGGGCCGAGGGGTGCTTGGTCCACCGGGCTAGAGGTCGATGATCTCGAATTCCTCGTCCGAGCCGTCCCATTCCTCCGAGCCAGGAGACTCACTTGCCTGGGATCATACAACTCGACGAAAAGCCGTTTAGCCGCTTCTAGGCTCTGAGCGGTGAATGTCTCGTCGTTGACCTCAACCTCCCAATCCCCCGCTGGCGTAGGCCAGGCCTGCCCAACTTGGATACCGCCCAACGCGGTATCGACGAAATAGTGCCCGGTATCATTGATCCAAAGCTGCAATGCCATCTGAACCCTTCCTCGATCTGTTCGACTGGCCTGTCACTTTGGGTGAACCAGGCTGGCGCCGAAAGCCATCTAACGCCCGGCTGATCAAGGGCCGCTGTCTTCACCGCACGGTCAATCAGCCCCGCATCATCGAGTGCAGGATGGCCTGCATGTGCACTTCCAAATCGAGTTCGCCCCGCGCGTCAGCGGCCAACAGGTACTCGGCCTTGGCCCGGCGGTCGCCTCGGCTGATCGCAGGATAAGAGCAGACGGCCAGCAATGCTTCCTCTTCAATCCGGTCTGCCCTCCTGCGGTCGTGCAAGCTGCTGCCCGCTCGATGTACAATCGTATGGAGCACGGCATATGCAGTCTCATGGGTGGCGATTAGCACCTGCAATTCGCGTGAAGTATATTCACCTTCAGCAAACGTCGGTTCAACGACAGACGCAACGGCGGTGAACGCAAGAAGTGTGCGACGGGTGACTCCGGGCATGCCTCATATCTTTGCCGTCTGATGAGTGCGGCACACCATAACACTGGAGCAACTGTTCGCGGAGGTGTTCTGCAACGCGATCACATTGTCTGCTGACAAAACGTGTCCGGTCCCACAGCTGCCCCTCGCGCCCCCTAGGTAAGCGGTTGAGCCCCCGTGAAAACTAAAAGTCGCCGGGTGAGGCCCGACATTCACCGCCCGCCCCGACCTGCCGACAAATCCCGGCGAGCTGCGTCCCGGCGGCTGCGATCTCACACGCTGGCGTTTTAGGGTCAAAACTGTACCGCTGGCTGCCACCGACGGCCGAGATGGGTAGAAGTTGCCGTTCTGCTCATCTGCCGCAACGAGAGCACGCTGCGCCAAAATCCGTCATAGGCAATCAGCGCAATCGAGGATGATCATCATATAAGGCGACATTACCGGCTGTCCAAAGAGAGTGATTGCCGTCTAAAGAATACTTCGCGATTCAATATCCGGATTTCTGAATCTTTCCAGACGATTGACAGTAGTTAATCGATAGAGCATCCTGCGCTTGCTACTTTTTCCTTTGTGAACTGGGGGGAGTTCATGCGCTCGATCGCTATTTTTGTACTCTTATTTCTATCGGTTTCCAAAACGAATGCCGGGGTAGCTGTAGACGAGAATATGAACATCGCCGACCTGGTCGGCACACGACAGGTCACGTTCGACGAAAACGGGGAGTTCTTATTCGGCGACATAATTATCAACGAGGCCGAAGTCTCAGAATTGGGTGCTGTTACCTTCCAACGATGGACGGAAGGGAAGATAGTCTATCAGTTCGATGCTTCTCTGACGCCTCGTCAGCAACAGATTTTTGTCGGAGCTTGCAACGCTTGGACAGCAGGCACGCCGCTTACCTGTGTGGCGCGTACGACACAGAAGAACTTTGTGAGGGTGCGTACACATAATGGAGAACGATGCGGCGGACCTTGGATCAGCTGCTCAGCACTTGGAATGCAGAAGGGCGGACAGGACCTATGGATCTACAAGGAGCACTGGAACGGCTATAACACGGTCATCCAGCATGAGATCGGCCACGCCATTGGACTCATGCACGAACATCAGCGGCCCGATCGCGACAACTACGTACTGATCCTCGAAGACAACATTCTGCCGGGCGAGGAAAGCCAGTTCTCGAAGTCTCCCTATGCCGTGAGCGGAGCCCAGCGACTACGACTTCGACTCGATCATGCACTATCACAATTGCGAGTTCTCGAAGTATGAGGATTGCGCTTATGGGGGGGCCGATAGCGAGCAGACGATCCAAGCACTGAGCTGTTCCCGCGATGGCGTAGGCGGTGATTCCATTACCGCGCTCGACCGAGAGGCCGTGTCACGCGCCTACTCCTCGGATTTTCTTTCCCTTTTCGCCCGAGACCGGAACGCGGCTTGCGGCAATGTCGCTTACACGGAGGCACAGTGGGCTGGAATCTGCGCCAACGGAAGCTGCGCCGCTAAAAGCCTCCCGCCGAAAAGCTGGAAGAAGAAGGTCACGCAATATTATAAGACATGCGGATTTATCTCCGCCGGCAAAGAGCATGAGATGTGTTCAGACATTAAACGCGAGTATATCGACAGCTGGACCGATACCGATCCTTTCAGCTGCGGCCTCGGCGATCTCCACGAGCTGTGGTCAATGTGTGGATGCTCGTACGTAAGCGAGAAAACCTTATGCACCGACTACGGCAAGCCTGCTTATTCTGACTACCAAAAAGCCAGCGGCAACGTAAATTGGCGACAAGGCCGCGCCGTCTATTTCCTCGACATCGGACATGAGCTCGCCGCAGATGGATTGGTTGGAGACGACGTGGCCCATGGTCTCACGACATTTGTGCTGGAAAACTATCTGGATCGTCGCTTCGAGACCCGACTCGCCCAAATGAGGGCCGGTATCTATAGCTACGCACGTTGGAAGACGAGCGTCGATCCTGGCTATAAACTTGACTTGGCGACGTTTAACAAGATCGCCACGCGGCACCATCTGAGAGCGCTTGAATGAGTTTCCGCGCCAACGATCGTTTCCTTGATCGCTGCGGGTGGGCGGCGTCACCCCTTCAAGGATGTTTCGAATGCGGGCAGAGAGGTTGGTGCTGTACCAGACGGACGGCCAAGCGGATTACCGGACTGGCCAGGTTTAAGCGATGCTCGACAGGAGGCCTCTTAGCCCTGTTGTCCCTGATGACACCCTGTTAGTTATAGGGAATCACGACGCAAGCTGTTGAATACGGCAGACGTTGGGCAGTAGCCACTATTGTACGCAGTTCCTCAGCGCGAGCTGCATAAGCGGGCCAGCGTTGGGAAACGAAAAGGCCAACATTGTTTCCAGATCAAAGGCGTAATGAGGCACGGACTTACCCACAGAGTCTACAGCCTGAACCGCCGTAGCTTCCGAGAGTACTTCGCGCGAAAGCCCTGGAAGGGACCAGGCTGCTGCAACTGTGTGGGTGTTGTCGGCATTCTTCTTGGCTTCAAGGCCGGCGAACTTGGGATGGACCGTGATATTCAGTCCAAGCTCGTTTGTCACCTTAAAATCAATGTTGCTCGCCACCGCTGTACGCATAGCGTCTTCGAAATCGAACTTATCGGTGATGATGGCGACGAGGTGGGGCGTTGCTGAATCGCCTCTGCAGTAAACCCGGAATTTGGCCGGTGTTGCAAGATTGGCAAAAACGCCTTTTGTATGTTCGATTTCGACCGCAGCGCCACGCGAACCGAAAGGAATTATCTTGGCCTCGGAGTATTGGTCGGCGGTGTTGTCGGCTTGTAGATCTGTCCTTTCTTCCTCGGTCAGCCAGCGCATTTCGAAAGGAGATGTGGATTGTGCGAGGACGGCATACTCCGGATCGACACCCATGCTTACCACGTATTCCAGAATGATGGCAGTGAACAGTTGGTCCAGTGACCGGTCAACTGCACTCGCCGTCAGCTCAAGCGGTTTCTCGACTGATTTCGGTGAATAGTGCTGGTGGACCCCCAGCTTGCTTCTGGCATCGCTAAGATAGCGTTTGCTCCCACCCAGCACGGCATATGCACAAGCCGATGCACAGACACCAGGGGATGGAAAATCACTGTACACCAAGCCGTCCCGCAAGACGCCCGTCGTCTTCCCGATGGAAGTATCCAGCCCCCATTCCCGGATTATCCTTCCGATCTTTATGGCTTCCAGAACATCACCGCCCGGAGAGTTGAAATGCACTGTCAAAGAGACTGCCTTGTCAGGGCTCCCGAATCTTTGCGTGAGGTAATCCAGAAATTTGCTCGATGAATCGCCGACGATCGTGCCCTCAGCCACAATCCACTCGCACCCATTGCAATTGCCGCCGTTATAAGCGCCGGCAAAGGTCATGTCCTGCTCGTCCGACCAGTCGAAGGGGGGTTCTTGTGCGAAGGAACTTGCCACAGGAAGAAAGAACAGGCCTGCGACCAAGGCTTTTAGAACCCAGTTTCTCATTTTTACCTCGGTGAGAATCAGTCTAGGAAACAGTGCTATAGCAATAAACCTCAGCAGGTCCTTATCGTCTAGCTTGCTTATGATGAGGAGGTCCTAGCAACCGGCAACCAGATCGCAAATGTCGGCGGTATTCCATGTAGGAGGCCAGGAGGAAGGTCCGCCCATACCGGAATCATGAGTCAAGCTGGGTTGGCTGGCAACAGAAACTAATGGAGAATGCGCCACAGCAACCCGGTCAGGTCGGCGTCAACTTTGCCGTTCCGGTACACGTCATTCCCAACGATGTTCCTGTTGGGTAGGTCCACGATGAGATGCACCCCGAGTCGATACCCGTAGTGGTAATCGGGGTGGACGCTTTCGTGACGCGTCATCAGGCTTAGCTTCTTGATGTCGCGAGCATAGTTTTTGTTGCCCACTCGCTTGGCCTCGACCACCAGTATGTTCACTTCGGTATGTGGGGTATGAACGATGATATCGGGGCGGATGGGCATGCTTTGCAGCTTCCCATCGTCGTCCCGCCAACTGATCCGCTTCATCATATCCTCCCTGCTTGTCCACATGGCCTTGTCAGGGATTTCTGCCATCTCACCCGTCACTTCCGTTGGTTTAGCGGTATGCCTTTTTCGGCGAAAAGCTCATCTGCCGATGCATCGGCAAAGACTGTCACCACGCCATGGCAGCGCACCAGATCTTCAAAGGTGATAGCCATATCGGCGAACTTTTTCCCATCCCTACGTTCCGGGTATCGGAAGCGGTCGCCGTTGGGATCATGCACGTGGATGTGCTGCAATATCTCCTCTGTCCGCCACGACCACTCGTGATAGATCGAAAAGCCGAGGGCGACCACCTGGTCACACAGCTGCTTGAACAGGTTGATGAGCTTGTGTCCTTCTAGGTCGACCGGGATGCCGGTATGCGGCGGGAATTCGACCAGCGAAGCTTTCAGCGAGAGTTCCATGGAATGTCGGGCCAGCATGTAGAGCGGCAGTAGATACAACTCTTCTTTGTGTACCTTGCCAGCTATAGCGTCGGCCAGCGCCACCACGCCATCGGCGTAGGCGTAGTTGTAATAGTTCCAGGTCTCCCGGTCGGGGTCTCGTTTATGGCGCCGGTTTAGGAATTGCTGGGCCGAATTCGGCAGCATTTCCACCTGCGCATCAACGATATCGTAGTAGGCTCCCATGGCGACTTGCTACCACGGACTCGGGCGCCGGTTAAACGGCCATCGCACGAACTCTCGCCCTGCCAATCCGGGTGGATCGCGTTGGCTGTGGGTGCGGTCAAAATTCGCGCGGTATTGTCAATTGCCAGCGCGAGAAGGACGGCAGCTGGAGCGACGAGGTCGACGCCGTGATCCATATCGAGTGTCGGAGGCGGTTAGGGCTGCTCACTGCCTGCGGCGGCGACGCGCGTAGCTCGCAACAGCCCTCCGGGCGTCCGTTGCGCGCGCCGATGTGGGGCCCCACAAAGCCACCCCCACCCCCGCCACCGATAAGTGCCCCCGGTCGTCTCGGACCTACCAACGGCTGCCAAGCGGCGCGCGGTCTGCAACAGGCTCAGAGTGATCGACAGGCTCGGCACGTTTGGCCTCTGTCGGCACGGCCGCCATGTCTACCGGTATCGAAGCCAACCTGGTCAGCCGCGCGAGCGTCAGACTGACCTGCTTTGCTGTCCAGGCACCGCCCCGTGGCGTTCGGATGGCCTGCTTCTCAAGTTCTTCGGCAATTTGTCGAAGCGACTTTCCCGCCTGCCTAAGGGGCTGCACGATGCCCATGACGCGCCTCGCATCCTCGTCTGCTGTCTGCTTCAAGGCGGCGATCCGTCCGTCGAGGCTGCCTTCGCGATAGCCCCCCAACTTGACGCCTCGTGCCTTGGCGGCGGCGAGAGCGGCCTTGGTGCGCTCGCCGATAAACTTGCGCTCCTTCTCGGCAAGCGCGGCGAACAGGTGCATTTGGAAAGGGTCGGCATTCGGCATGGTCGCGACCTTGATATTGGCGTGCTTCATTGTCCTAGCGATAAACTCGACGTCGCGGGAAAGCCGATCGAGCTTGGAAATCAGAAGCTCGGCTCCCTTGCGCCTCGCGAGGTCCAGGGCTTTCGCCAATTCAGGCCGGTTATCGTCCTTGCCGGACAGGATATCGCAAAACTCGCCAACGATCTCCCAAGGCAGCTCGGAGAAGGCGTGCAGGAAGATGTCAATGTCGCGCCGTTGCGCTTCCAGCCCTAGGCCGCTGCGGCCCTGCTCCTGCGTCGATACCCGGGTGTAGATGACAAAGCGCCTCACGACGCCGGTGTATTCAGCGCTGTGTAAAAAGTCAACGAAGGTTGCGCTTAACACACCAGGAGACGACGACTTTGGAGTGGTTCTGATCGACCTGAACACGCCGCCATCGGAACATAGGGAGCGCCTTGGATACCAGGAGCCCATTCCTGCTGAACCGCCGACCAGCAATGGCCGTCGAAGCTCATGGCTCGAAGTGTCGACGGCACCCACTAGGCGAGCCCATAATCGGCCAACGCCGGCCGAGGGACATCGTTCATCGAACGGCTTTGGTTGGCTTTGCGCGCACCAGCTCCCTAGTTCACGCGATTGGGCGCGAACTTGGCCGTCCACTCCTCAAGGCTCATCCGCTCGATCTCGCCGGGCTCACGGAACGGCTTGCGCAGTGTCGTAGCAATTTCGGCCTTGTCAACGATCAGCCCAAGCAGCTTCGCTTTGCCCATGACGGCCGTCACGCCAGCGGCAGGGTTCTTGGTTGCCAGCGCGAGCTTGAACATGAGGTTAAGATCAGCAACCAGATCGTCGACAGTGATTTCTGACCGCTTTGCAGCGTCGGCTCGCAACTCGGCGACGCGGGCGGCCACCTTAGGATTTCTTAGAAGCTGAGAGGCGCTGGCCTCGGCCGCGTTGTTCCGCGCTATATAGCCGGCCTCGATATAGGCTCGCGATTGAGGGAGGCCCTCGGCGAGGCCAAGGCAGAAACGCTCCTGCCGCATGTTCAATTTGTCGTCTGGCATTGTGTGGTCATGATACCGCTAGAACATACTACTTACCATACCGATGCTTTATGATATCCCGGTCCCCACCCAACTTCGACAAGCCTTGCGCGAGGTCTGCGAGGTTTGCGAGGCCCTCTATACCGTCTTTCCGCAAACTCTCACTTGAGAGTTTCTTTCGCATTGCCGCAGATGAACTCGCAGGGCTCACAGACCTCGCATCAAAGCATCTTAAGGATCCATCGCGCAACATTGTCACGATGCATCTCGTCGCTTTTTATCATTTTTACCAGCACCGACTTTCCCTCTCCGAGATCCAAAGTGACGACGCGATCCACCACATTCTTGAGAAAATTGCCGAGCGCCTTTGGCTCGATCGCGCCCTTTGCCCCGCAACACTCGTAGATCGCATCCCAGAGCTGGGAGTCGGGCTCCATTGCAGGTTCACCGTGCGGCCCCCCAGACCCGGTCTTACGACTATGGGCAACCGTGATCACCTGTTTAGCGGGATATTCCATCCCTAACCCAAGTGAGGAAGCCCATGCTGCGAACAGCGTTCCGAGTTGTTGCAGGCGACCGTCGCTGGCCCTGACCGCCAGCATGGTCTCGCAGGGATCGGCGCAACCGAGCCAAACTAGCGCGCTCCTGACGCTATCCGACCATTGCTCGTAACTCGCCAATGGCGCCAGCTTGCCAGGCCTGCCTGCGACTATGTAGGCGCGCACAATGGTCAACGCTGCAGCGATGTATTTGGCCCGGTTCCTGATTACCTGTTCGAACGGCCGCTCGTCGTATTCATGCAGCTCTGGCCGCTCTTCGTTGCGATCAACGCGGCACATTATCGAGCGCCGCGTGAGATCCTGCGCGATCTGGATGTTGTTGCCGTTGGCCAGCCAGGTCATCCGCTGCTCGACAGTGCAGAGAGTACTGGTACCGAGCGGCCTCACCTCGATTATGCGCTGCTCCAGCGCTTGGCACAGGGTGCTGCTATCCAGCACCCCGTTTACATTGTCGAACGATACAATCGGCATTCCTGCTAGCATCGCGCCGATCAACCGCTTCTCAAATTCCTCCTCCTTGTTGGCAGGCGGGATAACCGGACAGTATCGACCGGTAGCGATGCCGCTTGCCAGCGATGCTAGATAGCTCTTTCCTGACCCGGCGACTGGCGCCGAGACGCAATGCAGCGGCGCCAGTGGCACCAGCCCTCGCATCAGCGGCGTAATCAGCATGGACAGCGCGACCGAACGACTGGATTCATCGCTGAACTGGTATTCAGCGAGCAGTCCTTCGAGAACCTCTAGCCCGGCAAGCGCATCTTCGCGGGTCGGCAATTTCGCCATTTCGACAACTGGGGCGCCCGCCAGAAGTAGTTTGGACTTTGCGTCCACACCGTCTTTTGAAACAAAGTTCCCGTCGGCTCCGATGGTCGGCGCGGCAATCACGCCGTGCACCTCCGGAAAGGGCCAGAAGCCGCGCCGAGCGATTATTAGTTCCGCGATGTCCCTGGGCGGTTTGACCGCAAGCCATTGGCTTGAACGGCGATCATACCTTTCGAACCTCGTCGCCTGATCCATGAACTGCAACATGACCGGCGTGGTGACCGGCACCAGCTGGGTTACGGTGATAGAGACCTCTTCCGCCGTTTCAACGTTGCGGCCGGCTGGATAGACCAGTCCAACGGCACCGACATAGAGCGGCAGGCGCTTCGCGTGGATGGCCCGTTCAATGCGCTCAGCCAATTGCGTATAGAGGCCTGCCTCAAGGCGGACCACCGGCCTGTAATCGGGCTCGTGACGCTCCAGCTGGATGATATCCGCCGTCGATCTTTCAGTATCATCGCGCTCGTGTGTCATCCATCCTCACTGTGGCGATAGACGTCGGCAAAATCCTTGCCGCTGGTCGTCGGCCAGCCAATCTCGACCGGAACGCCTGCATCACGCCAACGCATTGCTGCTGCTCGAGCCGCCTTCAGCCCGACACCCGAAGGATCATTGTCGGCGCCGATCAGAAATCGCTCCACGCCCGGAACTGGCTGCAGCTCAGCCAGGAAAGATGCTCCTGTCAGCGCCCATATCGGCCATCCTTGGCAAAGCCCGCTCATTCTCATGCCGAGCGCAGTTTCCAGTCCCTCGCAGACCGCAAGATTTTCACCGGGGCGACCGAGCATCATCGCAGCCCCCTTCACCCGTCCCGCCGATTTCTTGAGCTTGCGGCCATCCGCTCGCCGCGCATTAGCGGCGTCCGGTTCAAGCGCAATTTTGTGAACGCCAACAATCTCAAACGAAAGACAATCGCGTAGCGGCATCAACACCGCAGGGAAAATGCCTTCCTGCATCCGGCAGGCCGGGTCGAAACGCAATTGCCGCCACAGCACCTCCGGCACGTCGAGGCCGCGTCGGACGAAATAACGCTCGGCCAGCGTGCCTCGCGCCGCCTTTCCTCGAGCGTAGGCCATTCGCGCCGCCTCGATGCGTTCGGCCAGAGTGCGCCCGTTGGCGTCGCCTTTCAGCCATGGGGTCGGCGAGGCCGCCGGAGCCGCCAGTTTCTCGCGCATCCACGTGATAGCTTCGGCTATCGACACGCCAAGTGAATGCCGGGCAAGCTCGAGCATGTCACCGCCAACGCCGCTATTGAAGTCGTACCAGAGTCCCTGCTTGCCGCCGCAAACAGTAAGCACCAGATCGTAGGTCGCAGACCAACGCATTTCTCGCCGGTTCACCGCGGTTGGCTGGCCGAGCAGTTCCACCGCAAGTTCCTCGCAGCGTTCAGCCGCAGCCGCTCTGAGTGGTGCAACATCACCATTTCGGAAGGCGACGCTCATAACGAAGGCTTTCGCTAGAATCTGTTCGTCATCCTGACGAAGAGCTTGAACTCTCCTTCGCCAATCAACGGTTGCGCGATGGCCACCCGCGATCTGACGGGAAGGCCATTGCGCGCCAGCGCCAAGGGACGGACCCAGGTCTGCCATTTGGGAGACTCGCTTTAAAACGGGATATCGTCGTCGGGGCCGGGTGAGGGTTTTGATACCTCGGCATCAGGAAACCCTCGCGCTCTCAGCGTGTAGCCTTCTTTCGCCTCGCCGGTGCCCTTGTCCGTCCAGGTGATCCAGTGAGCCGACAGCCCGATCCGCTTACCAACCCAAGTTTTGCCGTTTATGCCGTACGCGTCTGCGAGCGCCTGGCCGAGCTGCCTGTTGTTCTTCTTTAGCCGCAGTTCGTCCTCCCCCTCGCCGAGGCTCAGAACCCATTCCGGGTCGGCGGCATCGCTGAACGTCTGCAAGCGAATCCCGGTGATCGTCAGGATTAACTCATCCTTTGCTTCCAGAATCAGCCTGTCGTGTAGGCGCTGTCCAGAAAAGAAGCCCACGCCATAGTCCTTCGAAAAATCGAAATCGGTCATCCTTTCGTTTCCTTTGCTTTGGGTGTCATTGGTGATGAATATTGGTGGTGCCGAGCATGACGGCTTGCTGTAGCGCCCGGCACCGAGGTGGGGTTGTGCTCGACGGAGCGGAGATCGCTCAAGGCCGCCCTACCCTTGAAGATTGTTTCCGTTGGAACCGCTTCAAATCGGTACCAGCTCGCGTCGTCCTTACCGTCGCTCGATGTTCCGGGGATCCAGCGCACCCGTCCGATGGAAACCACCTGCGAACAATAATGCATGTGCGGACCCGCCTGAATTGTGTGCGCCCAGTTAGAGTCGATGATCGTCCAAAGCGGCAGAAGGCCCTTCAAGTGTGCGAGCAGCGGATGTAAGACGGGCCGACTCCACGGCAGGTTGGTAATGAAGCATTCGGCGCCGACCACGTCGGTGGTGGTTAGCGTGAGTGCATCCCGCGCCACGATCGAGCGGTGCCGCGGCTCTATGTCGACGGCACCGACGCAGGTGTGGCCGTGTGCTTCTAGATGGCTAATAAGCGCACCGTCCCCTCCACACGGCTCGATGAAGCGTGTGCCAGGCCTGAGAAACGGCAAGAGCGGCAGCACCGCCTTTGCTGGCGTCGGATAGAAATCTTTCGAGATTCGAGGATAGTTTGACCGCTTACCCATCATCGCGCGGCTCCCGAAAAGGAGACGGAGGTAGCTCGGCGACTTCGTTCGACGCTCGACCCAGATGTGCATGGCAGCACAATGTTTTCGCGGTGCCTTATCCAGCGCGCCAAACTAGCATCGTCGGACGGCAATCGACGCCAGCCCTTGCCCGGTGGACGCTGGGGAACGGACATTCGCCGGCTGTCGCGCATTTCCAGCGAAAGCTGCGGTGTGGTCTTGATTTCGAAGACCGAAATCGTCTGTAAAAAATGCTGACTGGATGATTTGCGCATCAGGCGCTCCTCTAATCGAGAAGGCCCACCCGCAGGCTTGACGACAGCCGCTTTTGTCTGATAAATCGGACTATTCCAGAGACCGAATTATCTCCCGAAGCCCTGTCGCGTCTGCCATACGCGGCAAGGCTTCGGTTAGTATGCGGTATGGCCAGCGCGACGTTGGGCGTCGTTGGCCCCTTCGTCCGGCTTAAACTGTGCACTGGGCAAATTGCGCATGTAGGCTAATAGATCGGTAGATAGGATCAGTGATTTTCGGCCGGCCTTCACGACTCGCAACTGCTTCCGGCGAGCTGCGCGATACAGCCAAGCTCTAGACAATCCTGAAGCGGCTACTGCGGCTGGAAAGTCGAGGCCAATGATAAGGCCGCCGGTTGAAGACTGGACCTCCCGCTTGGAGACCTGCGAAATGCCGACTGGGACAACGGTCTGCGTATCGATCTCGAGAGTGTTCATGGTGTTACCTCAAAGTTGGGCAACAACACAGTATCCACCTAGGTACGCTTAGCTACGAGCGTTCTGCCGTAACAATTATGGTCGCAGGGTGCCGGACCAATCGGCTGCGTCCTTTAGGAATTCTTCGTTCTCCTTCCAAAGGTCGCGCAGCTTCCCATTCGATTCGTAAATGTCTCGCACAGTTCTCTCACCGACCGGATGCTGATCTGCCACGAGTTTGTAGGCCTGCTTAGGTCTTTTTCCATCGCCGATCGCGCGATAGACCCGAGACAGTATGATACGATGCTCGGCTTCTTTCTTCGGCCTCCCCGGGCCTTTGTTGGCCGCGGCGCCGAGATTATGGAGCGCTTTGGCCCACGCTGCTCGAATTCCGGAACGCGATGAATCACCTGTTTGGATAAGTCGCGGCAGATCAACCTTCAGCACCCAGTTCGGCTTATAACCAGGCATGTACTCTCTCCTCTGTTTGTGGCCACGCCGAGATTCTGGCTACGCTGTCATCGCACCCAACTTGGATTTTTCGGCGGGTCGCAGCGGAACTACCGCCGCGCTCTCCTGCTGGGGTATCAAAGGAACGATGGCGGCTGCCGAAAGCTCATCCATCGCATCGATGATCGACGACGCGTAGTGGCGTTCGACAACCGCGCTACTGGTGTCGTGCAGACTCGCCACCAACCGAATCGGCAAGCCCGCCTTAAGCCCTCGCACTATGCTGCTATGCCGGAGTGCGTACGGCACGACGTCGGCAGACAACCCAGAGTGAGCGACAATTTTGGCCCAAGGGCGGGTGATTTCCGATGCGGAGCTCCACGGGCCACGGGTAACGCGCTCCCAGCGAGGCGCCTCTGTTTCGGTGCCTTTCACCTGAATGTGACGCCATCGTTGCAGTAGTACGTCGGAGCCCCCCTTTCCAGCAATGGACGGTCGGAGCAGTTCAATAATGTCGGCCCCAACTCGGATACCCGTGTGAGTTGCCTTCTTGGCGCCTCTGCCCTTTCGGCTGGTCGGCACCATCAATCTGCCATGCGTAACCTGCACATCAGCAACGCGCATCCGCGTAATCTGACTGAACCGGGCTCCACTTGCGGCGAGAACTGCAACCAGTTTCAGCAGATCGCCGTCCCAGCCATCGTCTTCGTCGACCACTCTTGCCGACTCTATTATTCGGCGAACGTCAGCGTCTGGTAACGCTGCCCCGTCGCGGGCCACCGGCGCCGAAGCTCCCGCGACCGCGAGGCCGTGTTTGACAATCGTTGGCAGGTCGGCCGGAAGACGCGAGCGGTATTGCCTTGCCGCTAGGTTAAGCGCCGCGCGGAAGTCATTTTGGATGCGCCGCATTGTTGCCCCAGAAAGCCCGGGCGAGCGGCGAGACCGCCAACTGAGGAGTCCTTCTTCAGTCAATGCTTTCAGAGGCAAGTCAGCTATCTCGTCCGCTAGCACGTGTCGGGTGAGGCGCTGGCGGGCGTCACCTCTGAGCCTTCCATCTTCGCTCAGTTCTCGCTCATGAGCGTCGCGACTAAGGACGTACGCCTCGACTACCATGCGGACCGTCGGCGGGGGCCCTTCTGCCAAGGCTCGGTCGTCGGACCGCAATGCTCCAATCTTGGTCAGCGCGGCTCTTCTTGCCTGCTCGAAATCATAGACGTCGATACCATCTGCGGCCAATTCGTCATCCGCCACCCCTATCTGCGCTTGTCGATAGTCACCCTTGCCTAGGTATTCGACTGCCACCCAATATCCACCCTTCGCTCTCCGGCAGTAGCCGAGGGCAGCGCCAGGGCCGAGAGATCGGCAGTAGGGCTTTTTTCGCGCCTTCAGCTGCCTGCGGGCGTTTCGCGTCGTGATAGCAATTTCTTTTCTTACCCGAGACATGACGGATCCAGCGACGTCCGAGGGAAAATAGATCGGATTTGGTCCCGATATTGGTCCCTATATACCGCCGTGGCCACCAGGATGCAACGGGACACAGATAATCAAAAAAATCATTTTAAAACAATTTACTATGGCTTATATTTGCTTACGCCAACGAGCTATCTCTACCGCAAAAAACAAGCATTTTTCGCCCTTTCACGGCGGTAACAGGGGTTCGATTCCCCTTGGGCGTACCAGCCGGTCTTTCCGAAGTCAGTGGCAGTTTCTAAGGCAAGCGAAGTGTTAGCGCTTTGCCTAGGCTGGTCTGCGCCTCTCGGCCGACCACCGATCCGTCGCACCTGGGGAGGCGCGACGGGCGGGTTTTGCGAATAGGGATCAATGCGTCATTTGTGAATGCATGCCGCCGGGCTGCGAGATGCCGCCAAGCGCTTCGCCGGCCTGCGCAGCCTCGCCGTTCATGGTGAGATCCCCAAGCGACACGATGCCAACGAGCTGTTTGTCGCGGCTTATCACCGGCATCCGCCGTATCTTGAGATCGCCCATTTTGCGAAGGACATCCTCGACCTCTTCATCGTCAAAGCAGTACCTGACCTCCGCGCTCATCACCTCCCTTATCGTGGCCTCGGGGCCCCTGCCTTCGGCGACTCCGCGTATGGCGATATCACGGTCCGTGATCATGCCCACCAGCCGGTCGTTCTCGCCGACCGGCAGGACCCCGGCATCAAGACTGGCCATGGTTGCTGCTGCTTCCTGCAATGTCTGATCCGGGCTGGCGACCCGAACGGCCTCGGTCATACAGTTGCCGACCTTCATGGCTTTTCTCCTTCTTTGAAAAGCCCTCGCCGCCGATAGGGGAGGAATGTCCGCTTGCCGGAAACGTTCCCGTCCGCCGACGGTTCGGCCTCAGCCACGCGCAACAGGACCGCCGCGACCACCGCCGGCGGGACCGCCAGCGAAACCTACGACCAGTACCAGGCGGGCTTCGATGCCAGTTGCGAGTTGGATCTCGTCGGCGCCACCCGCAGGGGCTCGAGGCCGCCCGCCACGGATTGGACGCTTCCGAGGAAAGCCTCCGTTTGACCCTGCTGACCTCGATCGGCGATGTTGCCTCCAACCACGTCCGGGCACGCGGCTACCAGACCCGCATCGCGCTCGCCCGGCGCTCGGCCGCATAGCAGGCAGACTGCCGAGCTCACTCGCACGATGGCCTTGGCCGGCACGACCTGAAGTCGTCGATGTCGGCGTCGGTACGCGGCTGGCGTCGAGCACGCAGTGATACGAAGCCGAACGTCTACCCGAAATCCTCGGAACAAATCTCCGTGAGCAATAGTTGGAAGCAATCATTCACTATACTATAAACTGGTCGAGGCAATGCGATGTCGAACGTCTACGATCTTGGAACCGATCTGGTGCGCCGTATCTATGAAAAGCGCATAGATGCACCGGCGATTCTTGATATCCGCACCCATTTTCCCAACGCGGCGAAGTTTGCGGCCGCCTGGCAGAGTATTCGCGACGAAGCGCTGTCGGTGCAGTTGAACCGGGCGCCGCGTTTCGACGACATCATGCCGGAGCAGGCCGAAATCTCGGCCAATGACGGCCTGGATTGGCGCATGTTCGTGCTCAGGGCCTACGACATGACGATTCCGGAAAATCTCACGCGGATGCCTACCCTCAGCCGGCTGCTGTCCGAATGCCCCGAGGTCAAATCGGCGGCTGTCTCATTCCTGGCGCCGCGCAAGCACATCCCGGCCCATCGCGGCCCCTTTCGCGGCATCATGCGATTTCATCTCGGCCTAGTCATCCCGAAACAGGCGGACGGCCGCCCGGCGACGATCATGATGATCAACCATGAGGAAAAGCGGATCGCCGACGGCGAGTGCCTGCTGTGGGACGATACTTTCGAGCACGAGGTGATCAACAATTCGGATCAGCCGCGCGTCGCTCTCCTCCTCGACGTCTGGCGTCCGAAGATGTCGCTAGACATGGAAATCCTGTCACGCGTGATCGTGCGCGGCGTGCAGCTAGGGATGCGCTATCGGGGCGTGTCGTTCGGCGGCTGATCCGGCGAATCGGCGATTTTAGAACCTTGCCTCGCGGGGCAAATTTGCGCCGCCACGTTTGCCCGGAACCATCATGTCGCGCGCAAGCAAGCCACTAACACGGCAGAAGGCCATGAACGCGAGGCAGGCTTCCTCGGCGCTTGCCACGTCGACCGTCGCGCCGAAGCAGGCGTTGAAGGCGACGTCGTAGACCTTGCCCTGGCGGCGCTTCGGCCAGTCCTGCAGGAAGTCGAGCGCCTGCTCGACGCTGTAGATTTCCTCGACCGGCAGGCCAGGCGCGGGCGTGATGCGCACCGGCACCTCGAATTGCAGTCTGTCCATTCCCTGTCTCCCGAACTGTCGCAGCCGGAGCAACGCCGTTCGTTCCGAAAAGTTGCTTTTGCGGCCTTCTGACCCAGGAATGTGACCTCAGTGCGGTGAGCGGTCTGGCCATCGGTGCGCCGTCAACGGCACAAATCTCCTGTATCCAATCTCGCCCTACCCCACGGGTGGCGAAAGGAAAGCTTCGCGATGAATCCAGAGGCCCTGCGCCGGCGAATATTCCGCGCGACGGCGGTCTCTCGGCACTTCTTCCTTGAACCTTGCGGCTTCCGGTGCCAAATCTGGAGAAATTTCCGCATCGGCTCGTCAGGAGCCATCACCCGGCAAACGGACAAAATGGTTACCTATCTCGACGCCGCCACAGCCCCTTTGAGAAACACAGGCCAGATCCGCCTTTACGGCGAGGAAGGCTTTGCCGGCATGCGCAAGGCCTGCGACCTCACCGCGCGCTGCCTGGACGAGCTCGTGTCGATGGTGAAGCCTGGCGTCACCACCGAGGCAATCGACCGCTTCGTCTTCGAGTTCGGCATGGACCAGGGCGCGCTGCCGGCGACGCTCAACTATCGCGGCTACACCAAATCGTCCTGCACCTCGATCAACCACGTCGTCTGCCACGGCATTCCCGACAACAAGCCGCTGAAGGACGGCGACATCGTCAACATCGACGTCACCTATATCCTCGACGGCTGGCATGGCGATTCCTCGCGCATGTATCCGGTGGGCACGATCAAGCGCGCCGCCGAGCGTCTGCTCGAGGTGACCTACGAATGCCTGATGCGCGGCATCGCGGCGATCAGGCCCGGCGCCCGCACCGGCGCCATCGGCGCCGCCATCCAGACCTATGCCGAGGCCGAGCGCTGCTCGGTGGTGCGCGACTTCTGCGGCCACGGTGTCGGCCAGCTTTTCCACGACGCGCCGAACATCCTGCATTACGGCACCGCCAACGAGGGCGTCGAGATGCGGCCCGGCATGATTTTTACCGTCGAGCCGATGATCAATCTCGGCCGCCCGCATGTGAAGGTGCTGTCGGACGGCTGGACGGCGGTGACGCGCGACCGCTCGCTGTCGGCGCAGTACGAGCACACGATCGGCGTCACCGACACCGGCTGCGAGATCTTCACGCTCTCGCCGAAAAAGCTCGACCGGCCCGGCCTGCCGGCCTAGTCTCCACCGAAGCCTGAAGGGGGAGTGGGCAGGCTATGGGAAAAGTCGAGGACGGGCGGGCGTTCTTTTCCGAAGCCTGGGTCGAACCGCCACAGAAGAAAACCGCCACGCCTGCCGAAAAGCCGCATTATCACGGCCATCGCGATCGTCTGCGGGAACGCTTCGTCGCCGGCGGACCGGACGCCCTGCCTGACTATGAATTGCTCGAGCTCCTGCTTTTCCGGCTGATCCCGCGCGTCGACACCAAGCCGATCGCCAAGGCGCTGATCGCCCGCTTCGGCTCGCTGG
Source organism: Mesorhizobium tamadayense (assembly GCF_003863365.1). Taxonomy (GTDB): domain Bacteria; phylum Pseudomonadota; class Alphaproteobacteria; order Rhizobiales; family Rhizobiaceae; genus Mesorhizobium; species Mesorhizobium tamadayense. Next base: position 88,546 of record NZ_RQXT01000012.1, read on the forward strand.
CCGAAGTGCTCGGCGCGCCGACGTCGCTGCTCGAGGAAGTGAAAGGCATCGGCCCGGTCGTCGCGACCGATCTCAAGGTCATCGCCGCCACCGCCCAGCGCATGGCGCGGGGCGAAGTGCGCGGCCGAGAGGTTCTGTCCAACTGGACGCAGCTTCTCGACTATTGCCGCTCGGCCATGGCCTTCGAGAGCCGGGAGCAGTTCCGCATCCTGTTCCTCGACAAGAAGAACGGACTGATCGCCGACGAGGTGCAGCAGACCGGCACCGTCGACCATACGCCGGTCTATCCGCGCGAGGTGGTGAAGCGCGCGCTCGAGCTCTCCGCCAGCGCCATCATCCTGGTGCATAACCACCCGTCCGGCGACCCGACGCCGTCGCGCGCCGACATCGAGATGACCAAGCAGATCATCGACACGGCCAAGCAGCTCGGCATCGCCGTGCACGACCACATTATCATCGGCCGCAAAGGCAACGCCTCGATGAAGGGGCTGCTGCTGATCTAGGCACGCCCCGTCGCGAGCGTTGCGACGCGAAAGACGCCACTTTTCCACATTGGACGGTCGGCTCTGGAATTTCGAGCGCAAATCACGCTATGATGGCGCTTGGCATTCTCCGGGACGGCTTCGCGCCCCTCGAATGCCCGGGAGGAACGGGACATGGCCATTGCGCTTGTACTCGTTTTGGTTGTTGTGGGCTCGGTGGTGTTTCACTTCCTGAGCCCATGGTGGTGGACGCCGATTGCCTCGAACTGGGACTATATCGACAACACCATCATCATCAGCTTCTGGATCACCGGCGTCGTCTTCGCCGCCGTGGTGCTTTTCATGGCCTATTGCGTGTTCCGCTTCCGCCACCGGGAGGGCAACCGCGCGGCCTACGAACCGGAGAACCAGCGCCTCGAACGGTGGCTGACTGTCGTCACCGCGGTCGGCGTCACGGCCTTGCTTGTCCCCGGCCTTTTCGTCTGGAGCCGCTTCGTAACCGTTCCAAGCGATGCGACCGAGCTTGAGGTCGTTGCCCAGCAATGGCAATGGAGCTTCCGCCTGCCTGGCAAGGACGGCAAGCTCGGCACGTCCGACACTCGCATCGTATCGGCTGAAAACCCGCTCGGCATCGTGCCCAGCGACCCCAACGGCCAGGACGATATCGTGGTCGAGGCGGCAGACCTGCACTTGCCGGTCGGCAAGCCGGTCAAGGTGCTATTACGCTCGATCGATGTGCTGCACGATTTCTACATCCCGGAGTTCCGCGCCAAGATGGACATGATCCCGGGTTCGGTCACCTATTTCTGGTTCACCCCAACCAGGACCGGAACCTTCCAGGTCCTGTGCGCCGAGTTGTGCGGCCAGGGACACCCACTGATGCATGGCGTGGCCGTGGTCGACACCGAGCAGGATTATCTGGCCTGGGTCGGCCAGCAGCAGACTTTTGCGCAATTGTCGGCGCCGCAGAAGACGGGCTCTGCCGCCCGATCGACGGAAAGCACGACAGCGTCGGGGCTGGACGTAGCAGCAAAGCTCGAAACCCCAGAGGCCCGCTGAACAGGGCACGGAGGTGCTCCCAATGGTCGATATCACACCCGCAGATGCCGTACCGCCCGCCGAAGTCGCGGAAGTGGAACTGTACCACCCGCACAGCTGGTGGACCAAATACGTCTTCTCGCAGGACGCCAAGGTGATCGCCATCCAGTATTCGGCAACGGCAACGGCGATTGGCTTGGTGGCGCTGGTGCTGTCCTGGCTGATGCGGCTGCAGCTCGGCTTCCCCGGCACGTTCGACTTCATCACCCCCGAAGCCTACTACCAGTTCATCACCGTGCACGGCATGATCATGGTGATCTACCTGCTCACCGCGCTCTTCCTCGGCGGCTTCGGCAACTACCTTATCCCGCTGATGGTCGGCGCCCGCGACATGGTCTTTCCCTATGTCAACATGCTGAGCTACTGGGTCTATCTGCTGGCCGTGCTGGTTCTGGTGTCGAGCTTCTTCGCGCCAGGCGGACCGACCGGCGCCGGCTGGACGCTCTATCCGCCGCAGGCCATCATGACCGGAACGCCGGGCGGCCAGGACTGGGGCATCATCCTGATGCTCTCTTCGCTCATCCTGTTCATCATCGGCTTCACCATGGGTGGGCTGAACTATGTGGTGACGGTGCTGCAGGGGCGCACGCGCGGCATGACCTTGATGCGCCTGCCGCTCACCGTCTGGGGCATCTTCACCGCCACCGTCATGGCGCTGCTTGCGTTCCCGGCGCTGTTCGTCGCGTGCGTGATGATGCTGCTTGATAGGGTGCTCGGCACCTCGTTCTTCATGCCGGCGATCGTCGAGATGGGCCAGCAGTTGCAGCACAATGGCGGCAGCCCGATCCTGTTCCAGCATCTGTTCTGGTTCTTCGGCCACCCGGAAGTCTACATCGTGGCGCTGCCGGCCTTCGGCATCGTGTCCGACCTGATCAGCACCCATGCGCGCAAGAACATCTTCGGCTACCGCATGATGGTCTGGGCCATTATCGCCATCGGCGCGCTGAGCTTCGTGGTCTGGGCGCACCACATGTATGTCAGCGGCATGCACCCCTATTTCGGCTTCTTCTTCGCCACCACGACCTTGATCATCGCCATACCCACCGCCATCAAGGTCTACAACTGGGTGCTGACGCTGTGGCGCGGCGACATCCACCTCACCATCCCCATGCTGTTCGCGCTCGCCTTCATCGTCACCTTCGTCAACGGCGGCCTGACGGGCCTGTTCCTCGGCAATGTCGTCGTCGATGTGCCGCTCTCGGACACGATGTTCGTCGTCGCTCATTTCCACATGGTCATGGGCGTCGCGCCGATCCTGGTCATCTTCGGCGCGATCTATCACTGGTATCCGAAGGTCACCGGACGGATGCTGGACGAGACGCTCGGCCGCTTCCATTTCTGGGTCACCTTCCTCGGCGCCTACCTGATCTTCTTCCCCATGCACTATCTCGGCCTGATGGGCATCCCGCGGCGCTACGCCGAGCTGACCGACATGACGATAATGACGGAGTCGGCCCATCACCTGAATTCGTTCATCAGCATCATGGCCTTCATCGTCGGCTTCGCGCAGATGGTGTTCCTGTTCAACCTGATCTGGAGCATCCGCCATGGCCGCCAGGCCGGCGGCAACCCGTGGCGGGCAACGACGCTCGAGTGGCAGACGCCTGAGACGCCGCCGGCGCACGGCAATTTCGGCAAGGAGCTGCCGATCGTCTATCGCTGGGCCTATGACTACAGCGTGCCGGGCGCCAAGCAGGACTTCATCCCGCAGAACGTGCCGGGCTCCTTCGGGCTCGGACCTTCCAGAGAACCGGCATGAGCGTCATCCTGGTCTTCCTGCTCGTCATCGCCGGCTTTTCCGGATGGTGGCTTTCGCACCAGCGGCTGCTGGCGAAGCCGTGGCTCGAGCAAGGCCTGGCAGGGGATTTCATCGGCCTCGACCGGTCGGCTCTGCCCACTGCCAAGATCGGCCTCGGCGTCTTCCTCGCCGTCGTCGGCTGCCTGTTCTCGCTGTTCACCAGCGCCTACTTCATGCGCATGGGCCTGTCGGACTGGCGACCGCTGCCGCTGCCGCGCCTGCTCTGGCTGAACACGGGCGTGCTGGTGCTAAGCAGCGTCGCGCTGCAATGTGCCGTTGTCGCCGCGCGCAGAGGCCAGATGGACATGGTCAGGCTCGGTCTTGCAACCGCCGGGCTGACGGCCCTCGCCTTTCTGGCGGGCCAGTTGATGGCATGGCGGCAACTGACCGAAGGCGGCTATCTGCTGGCCTCCAACCCGGCCAACAGCTTCTTCTATCTGATTACCGGAATGCACGGCCTGCATATACTGGGCGGGCTGGTCGGCCTTGGCAGGACGAGCGCCGGCGCCTGGAACGGAGCGCGGCCGGAGCGGCTGCGCCTCGGCGTCGAGCTCTGCGCCATGTATTGGCATTTCCTGCTTTTCGTCTGGCTCGGCGTCTTCGCCGTTCTGGCCGGTTGGGCGGCAACGTTCATCGACATTTGCCAACGGCTGCTGACCTAGGAGACCGGCGATGGCTGAGACGACCCTGACGCATACCGACCAGGCGCCCCGGCCCGAAGGCTGGCAAGGCATCGCCGCCGACTGGGCCTCGGATCAGCGCGCGTTCAAGAACGTGTCCTGGGGCAAGGCCATGATGTGGATCTTCCTGCTCAGCGACACCTTCATCTTCGGCTGCTTCCTGCTCTCCTACATGACGGCGCGCATCTCCACGCGCGTGCCGTGGCCGAATCCAAGCGAGGTCTTCGCCTTGCGCATCGGCGGCTCGGAGATCCCGCTGATCCTGATCGCCATCATGACCTTCGTGCTGATCTCAAGCAGCGGGACCATGGCCATGGCGGTCAATTTCGGCTACCGCCGCGACCGCCGCAAAACCGCGATCCTGATGCTTCTGACCGCAGCGCTTGGCGCCACCTTCGTCGGCATGCAGGCCTTCGAATGGACCAAGCTCATCACCGAAGGGGTACGGCCTTGGGGCAATCCCTGGGGCGCCGCGCAGTTCGGCTCGAGCTTCTTCATGATCACCGGCTTCCACGGCACCCATGTGACGATCGGCGTGATCTTCCTGATCATCATTGCCCGAAAGGTCTGGCGCGGCGATTTCGACACCGGAAGACCCGGCTTCTTCACCAGCCGCCGGGGCCGTTACGAGAATGTCGAGATCATGGGACTCTACTGGCACTTCGTCGACCTGGTCTGGGTGTTCATCTTCGCCTTCTTCTATCTTTGGTGAGAGGCAGGCTTTGTTGAGAGGAAGACATGGCTGAAGCAACCGCAAACGGTCTCGGACAACACGCACTGCACGCCACCCATGCGCAGGATGCCGCCACGACGGCGGTCGCTCACGCCGAGGTTCATCAGGAACACCCGATCAAGCTCTACCTGGTGGTCTGGGCGTGGCTGTTCATTCTCAGCACCTGCTCCTACCTGGTCGACTATTTCGGTCTCCATGGCTATCTCAGATGGTCGCTGATCCTGATCTTCATGATGCTCAAGGCAGGACTGATCGTCGCCGTCTTCATGCATATGGCCTGGGAGCGGCTGGCGATGATGTATGCTATCATTCTGCCGCCGATACTGGTGCTGGTTTTCGTGACGATGATGGTCTTCGAGGCCGACTACACGCTTTTGACCCGTATCTCATTTTTCGGGCCCGGCCCCTGACGCGCGATTTCGAGTCCAGCTGCAGCATGACCAGCCGGGAGCCGCGGGGGCCGGGCCATGAAACCATAAGGCCGCCGGTCCATTTTGGTTTTGACATGTGCGTCGTGAACTCAAGCAAAGGACGCGTAAAATGACGATAGCAAGCAGACTGAGGAATTTTATCGACAGCAAGGGAATCCCGTACGACACCGTCGAGCATCATCGAACTGCCACCACCAGGCAGAGCGCCATTGCCGCGCATGTGCCCGGCAGCATCATGGCGAAATCCGTGGTCGTTCACCACGAGCTCGGTTATGCGCTGGCCGTGGTCCCAAGCACCCACAGGATCGAGCTCGGCAAGCTGCAGGATGTCATGGACAGGCGCCTCGGGCTCGCTTCCGAGGAGGAGGTGGTATCGCTCTTCGATGATTGCGACATCGGCGCCATACCCCCTATCGGCGCGGCCTATGATGTGCCGGTCATTCTTGACGAAAGCCTCGGCGATGCCGCCGACATCTATTTCGAGGGCGGCGACCACAAGACGCTGGTGCATGTCAGCGGCAAGGATTTCCGCAATCTGACCACGGGCGCGCGTCAGGCACGGTTCAGCCACCCGGCCCTGTGAGAGTACCGGCCTCGCTGGTGCTCGCGACAGGGTTCGCTCAATTCGCCGGTCTTGGGGCGGCCGGCGCCTCCACCACCTTGCGGTACACATGCCAGGTGGCATGGCCGAGGACCGGCAGCACCACCGCCAGCCCCGCGAACACCGGCAGCGAGCCGACGATCAGCCCAAGGGCGACGATAAGTCCCCAGACGGCCATCACGATCGGGTTCGCCAACACCACGCGTATAGAGGTGTGAATGGCTTCGTAGGCGCCAACGTCGCGATCAAGCAGCAGCGGGAAAGCCACCACGGTAGTGCACAACACGACCACGGCGAAGACGAACCCGATGGCGTGACCCAACGCGATCAGCGTCCAGCCGCGTCCAGTGGCGAATATCTCCGCGACGAAGCCGGACAGTGACGCCGGCGGCTCGGGCCCGAACAGCTGCTCGTAGAAGATCTTTGCGGTCAAAAGCCACGCGATGAAGATCGCAAGCAGCATGATCCCGACGGCGGCGATGGCCGGCAACGCCGGGGAACTCCTCACCTCGAACGCGTGGCGCCAGGACGCATCGAGCCCGGCTTCCCGCCGGCGGCTGATCTCGTAGAGCCCGATCGCCGCGAATGGGCCGATCAGCGCAAAGCCGGACACAAGCGGAAACAGCAGCGGCAGCGCATTGGCGCCCGAAGTCCACACCGCAAGCACCACCCCGACAACCGGGTAGATCAGGCACAGAAACACGATATGGGACGGTTTGACCATGAAATCGTCCACACCGCGCCTAAGCGCGTCGAAAAGATCGGACACACCGATTTTTCGGACTTTCGTGTGCTCCAGCGTCTCGCTGGCCCCTGCAATCACGTGAAAACTTGCCATGACCATTCCCTCCAGACAAGGTCCGGCAAGGTCGCAGCTTGACGCTGCCGTTTCGCATGACTGGCCACGCAAACCGCGACCTGCACCAATGGCTAACATACTCCTTTACGCCCGACCTGTCGCCCTCTGGTCGGCGCCGGCTAATGGCCAGCCGCAGCGGCATGCTGGCTCCAGAGGTACTTTTTCGGTATTCTCAGGGTGCGAAGGTGAACGTCATGGACACGCGGACGCTTCTCATACTCGGCCTTGGCATAGTTATTCTGCTGCTGTTGGGATTTTTTGCGCTGCCGGCGTGATGGCGCAGGGCGCGGTATTCAGCAGCGCAGTTGCCGACCGTCTTCCCTCGGAACAGGCAGGCGACCAACAAGCGGGGCCTGGCAGGGCCAGCTTACTTGGAAAACTGTTTCAGGTAAGCGATGACGTTGGCTATGTCCTGATCGCTCTTGAGGCCGGGAAACGCCATCTTCGTCCCTTTGACCATGGCCTTTGGATCATGGAGATAGGTCGTCAGAGTTGGCTCGTCCCATTTGGTTCCGGACTTTCCGGCCGCAACCATGGCTTGGGAATAGCTGAATCCAGGATGCGTGCCGGCTGTGCGGCCGATGACGCCGTTTAATGACGGACCAACCTTGTTCTGGTCCTTGTCCGCGATGTGGCAGACCTTGCATTTGGTGAAGACCTTCTCGCCCGCCGCAGCATCCTGCGCCTGCGATGGACTTGTGATGAAGATCGTAGCGGACAAGGCGATGAAAAGCGCGATTGCGCGCATGGCACTTCCTCCCTGATCGTCATTTACGTCGGATGATCCGCACAGCACCAGCCCGCTGGCGTGCCCTGCACGGTCGAGCGGAAGATTTGCGTTCCTTCAGTGGAATTGCGGCACCTGCATACCACAGAATCGTCCCGACGGGTAGAAAAAGCCAGTTTTTGCGAAGGTTTATGCCGTGCGCCGAGGGTAGCCGCCCGAAACGGCAAAAGCGGCACTGATGCATGTCGCCCAAAAGTGCGCAGCGGTTTTGGGGGAACGACATTCACCAAAAACAAAGACTTAAAGCCGTGTCGCCTGAATCCGTTTCAGCGCGACACGCTTTTAGCGGGCCGGGTTTCCTCGGCTCCCATATCGATGTCGTCGCATATGCAAGCCTGTTCTGAACGGCAACGATCAAGGCGGATCGGCATTGCAGGTCGCGGCAATCCGGCCGACCGCTTCTGAAAGCCCGGCGAGATCGAAATCAGCCTCGCCGCGTCCGGACAGCAGGCCAAAGCGCCATGACAGCAACAGCCGGTTAGCCGAAACCAGCCGCTTGATGCCGTCATCCCCTTCCCTGACCAGCAGTTTGCCGCGAGGGCCGACAGCCCAGCTCTCATCGAATTTGCTGCCGCCGTCGACCATGACCGACATGGTGATCTTGCGGCTGGCCGAAACCGCGTCGTTGAGCTGCAGCCATTCGCTCCAGCGCGGTTCGCCGTCGGACCGGCAGGCCAGCGTCAGCACCGGACTATAGCCCAGCGCGCCGCCGCCGGTGATCAGCTTGTTGGTGGCGTGAAGCGACGCCGTCACCTGGCCGTCGCTGCCGGCGTCGACGCGCCAGTTGCCGAGATCGGGCCCGGCCTGGGCCACACCGGCCGCGGCAAGCAAGAGCGCCGCGGCAACGGCCACGCCCCTCATCTTGAATGCCACAATCACCTGTGCCTCCAAACGACCCTGCGAAATGCGATATCGCACAGATAATCATCAACGTTCGGTATCGCCAGCAGCGTGCATCCATCTGAAGCCGGATGTGTTGCCGCGCGGCAACAACGAAGACGGCAACGAAAAAGGCCGCCTCAAGGGCGGCCTTTCGAAATCAGCTCATTGCGCCGTTCACTCGGCGTCCTTGGCGGCCTTCTTCTTAGGCGCGGCCTTCTTCTTTGGCTCTTCCGCCTCGCCGGCGGCTTCGTCTGCCTTGGCCTCCGCCTTCTTCGAGGAAGCCTTCTTCGTCGGCTTCGCCTTGGTCGCGGTCTCAGTCTCCTCGTCGTCGGCCATCAGCTCTTCCTTGCTGACCTTGACGTCGTTGACCGAGATCTGCCCGAGCAGGTAGTCGACCACCTTTTCCTCGAACATCGGCGCCCGCAGCGAATTGATCGCCTCGGGGTTGCTGCGATAGAACTCGAAGGCTTCCTGCTGCTGGTTGGCCGGGAAGCGGCGGACCTGTTCGAACAGGCCGCGCTGCAGCTCTTCGTCCGACACGGTGACGCCGGCCTTCTCGCCAATCTCGGCGAGAACCAGACCAAGACGCACGCGGCGTTCGGCCAGGCGCATATATTCGGCGCGCGCCTCTTCTTCCGTCGTCTCCTCTTCGGCGAAGGTGCGGCCGGCGGCTTCGAGGTCGCGGTTGACCTGCGCCCAGATGTTGTTGAACTCGGCCTCGACGAGCTTCGACGGTGCCTCGAAGGAATAGGCGGCATCGAGCTGGTCGAGCAGCTGGCGCTTCACCTTCTGACGGGTCATCGAGCCGAACTGGTTCTCAATCTGGCCGCGCACGATCTCGCGCAGGCGCTCCAGCGATTCCAGACCAAGGTTCTTGGCCGTCTCGTCATTGATCTCGAGCGCGCCGGGCTTGGCCACGTCCTTGACGGTGACGTCGAAGGTGGCTTCCTTGCCGGCCAGATGCGCCGCCTGGTAGTTCTCCGGGAAGGTGACGGTGACCTGCTTCTCATCGCCCGCCTTGGTGCCGATCAGCTGGTCCTCGAAGCCGGGGATGAACTCCTTGGAGCCGAGCACCAGCGGCTGGTCGGTGCCAGCGCCGCCGGCGAAGGCCTCGCCGCCGATCTTGCCGACATAATCGATGCTCACGCGGTCGCCTTCGGCGGCCTTGCCGTCCTTGGGCTCGTAGCTGCGGGCAGATTCGGCAACCCGCTTCACCTGGTCTTCGACTTCCTGTTCCGGCACGTCATAAACCTGACGCGTCACCTTGATGTCGGAGAAATCCTTGACCTCGATGGCCGGGATGACCTCGTAATTGAGGCGGAACTCGAAGTCGGCGCCGCCGGCCAGGATCTTCTCGGCTTCCTTCTCGTCCTCGGTCATGATGACTTCGGGCTGCATGGCGGCCTTTTCGCCGCGGCCCGAGATGATCGAGCGGGTCGAGTCGTTGAGGATCTCGTTGACGACCTCGGCCATGAACGACTTGCCGTACACCTTGCGCAGGTGCTGCACCGGCACCTTGCCGGGACGGAAGCCGTTGATCCGCACCTTGTCGCGGGCATCGTTCAGCCGCGCCATCAGCTTGGCTTCCATGTCACCGGCCGGCACGGTGATCTTGATCTCGCGCTTGAGACCGGAGTTGAGCGTTTCGGTGACCTGCATCCTAAAACCTTTGTTTTCACCAATGAGGCTGCCAAACGGTTCTTAGCCGTTCACAGCCTGCCGGTATAATCTTGCCGGAAATGGCTTTTGGTACGGAACCTGATGATTTGTCCGCCAATGCGGTCAAACTCTCCTGACCTGCGCCTCCAAAATGTGAAGAAGTCTTTGTTTTTCCTACTTCTTCTTACATTCTGTAGAAGCGGATAGTCGCGTCCCGTCACATTCGACACGCCTTTTGTCACAGGCTAGGCTAATTTTCAACCATCTTCGCGATTAGGCGAACGACGGTGATCTGGACCCCGACATTGACAGAATGATGGCTACATGGGATTGCCGGGGAAAGCGGATGTGGCGGAATTGGTAGACGCCCTGGATTTAGGTTCCAGTGCCGAAAGGCGTGGGGGTTCGAGTCCCTTCATCCGCACCATCCTTCGCTCTTCGAGCTACGGATGGCGAGCCACCTGAGCAGCTCGATAGACGAGGAAATCCTCCGAAACCTTGGCGAAGAAGGACTAATAAAGCGGCTCCTCGAACAGCGTCTTGTCGCCGTCCATGAGCGCCTTGATCTGCGCCGTGCCGTTGGCCGAGAGCGCCAGCTTGATGCCGAACGGCCGTGCGCGCATGTCGCTCTGGATCGCCATGCCCTCGCCTTCCGGCAGGTAGAAGCGTTCGATGCCATAGTCCGGAGCGATCGTCGTGTCGGGCGAGCGCAGGTCCCAGCCCTCGGCGACATGCCCAACTATATCGGCCTCGTCCGGAGCGGCCGGCGTCGGCACCTGGCCGAACCATGCCGCCGTCGGCAGCCAGTAAGCGTCCGCGCCCTTCTTCAACCGCACGACGATCGACGTGTCGTCACTGGAGAGCTTGCCTGGCGGAATGTTGGCGATGAGCTTCGCCGGTATTCGCGATATGTCATAGCCAAGCGAGATGTAGTCGCCACGCAGGAGATCGCGCGGGTCCACGGGCTCGATCTTCAAAACCACTTCCTTGCCGTTGCGCAGGATCACCGCGCGGCCGGCGATGATCCAGCTCAGAAAGCCGATCTGGACAAGCGCCAGCACCAGCGCCGCGATGATCAGTCTCTTGCCGCTCATGCCGCTGCTCCTCCTCCGGCAGGCGCCTTCATGCGTTTTTCAACGCGGATAATGACCAGCGCCAGTATCCCCAGCAGCACGGCAGCGGACAGGAAGAAGCCCGCCGTGTCGAGCATCGACTGCAGCATCACCACATAGATGACGGCGAGCTCGAAGGCGAAGCCGGCATAAGCCAACCAGCGCAAGCCCCGGCTCTCGCGGCCGCCCAGCATGATTGCCGCGACGATGCCAGCAAGCGCGGCCGCCGAGGCAATGGCGAAGCCACTGTTGTAGCTCGCCGCATCGGCCAGTTCGAACTGAACCATTGCCAGGCCGGCAAGAAAGCCGATGAGCGCGTGCAAGGGCAGCCGTCCGCCGATCTGCGCGATCCTGTCGACGGGGCCGGCGGCGAGGATCGACGCTGCGAACAGCAGCGCCGAGACGAGCATGAGCGGAATGGCGACCTGGAACGTGTTGTGGTCTATCGCCAGCAGCAGGAGATAGAACACGATCGACAGGACGATCAGGTGCCGCGCCGCCTGGCTGCGTGTCCAAAATGAAATGGCAAACAGCACCAGCGCCATGGCGGCGAAGAGATGCGGAGACTCGGCCCTGCGGAAAACTCCGCCCCATCTGACGAACAGCCAGGCGTCGGCGATGCCGACGGAGGCGACGGTGAGCGGGTTCGAGCGCAATGCGACCGCCGCGAGTGCCGTGCCGGCGCACCAGGTCAGCAATGCCGAGTCCTCGTCGCCCGACAGATGATACATCTGGCCGATGAGCGCGATCGATCCGCCGAAGGCCGCGGCCGCGACGATCCACAGCGCCTCGCCGATCGCCGCATGGTCGCGTGCCTTCAACACCGCGCCACCCACGTAGCCGCCGAGGATGACGGCAAACAGCGCCGCCACGCGCGCCAGCCGTGGAATGGCCTCCCAGTTGGCGGCAACGAAGATCAGGATCGCGGCGCAGAACAGGAGCGCCGCCATCATCGCCAGGATCGAGCCGAAGCTGAGCGAGTTGCGCTCGTTGGCGGCCACGTCGCGCACCAATGCGTCTGCCGTCGGCGCGTCGATCAGGCCCGCCTCCCGCCATCGGGCGATATCCACCCTCATCCGTGTCGCATAGCCCGCCACGTTTTTTCCCCCCGAGCTTTGGTCATTTTTTAGCCGCACGCCCCAAACCGTTGACGCCGCGGCATTTTCCGATTCGGTCTTCTTTGTGTCGCAAGCCTGAATGGCCGTTAATGTTGCAATGCACAATTTGCATTGCTGCCATGCGCCAATGGCACTTTTAAACCGATATGATCCCACCTATTTTCTGTTCGTACACAAACGGAATGATCCGAACGAAAGACGAAACGAGCACTACCATGAACCTGATCCGCAACTATCGCAACTGGCGCCGCTACCGGGACACCGTCTCGGAGCTGAGCCGCCTGTCGAACCGTGAACTGACCGACCTCGGCATCAGCCGCAGCGACATCCACTACGTCGCCCGCAAGGCGGTCTAATCCGCTTCGGACCGCGAATGGTCCGAACCAGTTTTTAGAAAGTAAGACAATGAACCTGATCCGCAACTATCGTAACTGGCGCGTTTATCGCGAGACGGTTTCCGAGCTGGGTCGGCTTTCGAACCGCCAGCTCCATGATCTCGGCATCGTTCGCGACGAGATCAAGATGATCGCCCGCAAGGCGGTTTGATAAGGAATTTCGCCAGGGTCGACCTCCTCCCCGACCCTGACGGATACGGTCAATCTTCACCTCCTCCCGAAGGTTGACCACTGAAACGGCGCCCGCCGGACCTCCTCCCCCGGCGGGCGTTGTTCTCCAGAAAGGTTTCGCCCCTTTTTCAAATGGCGAAAGGAATTTCGTCAAAGCCGACCTCCTCCCCGGCAATGACGAATACGGTCGATCTTCACCTCCTCCCGAGGATCGACCACCAAAACGACACCCGCCGGACCTCCTCCCCCGGCGGGTGTTGTTGTTTTTGGAACAGACCTACCGCGTCAGCCCGTCCAAACCGGCAATTGCAATCGCAGCGCCAAGCGACTATTTCGGCGCTCATGAGCAAAGATCCCGTTCACGTTATAGGCGGCGGCTTAGCCGGCTCCGAAGCCGCATGGCAGATCGCTGAAGCCGGCGTTCCGGTCGTGCTGCATGAGATGCGTCCGGTGCGCGGCACCGACGCGCACAAGACCGAGGGCCTGGCCGAGCTCGTCTGCTCCAATTCCTTCCGCTCCGACGACGCCGAAACCAATGCCGTGGGCCTGCTGCATGCCGAAATGCGGCTTGCCGGCTCGCTGATCATGAGCGCCGGCGACGCGCATCAGGTCCCGGCCGGCGGCGCGCTCGCCGTCGATCGCGACGGCTTTTCCGATGCGGTGACCCGAAGGATCGAGGCGCATCCGCTGATCACCATCCAGCGCGAGGAAGTGCCCGGCCTGCCGCCGGCGAATTGGGACCAGGCGATCATCGCCACCGGCCCGCTGACTGCGCCCTCGCTTGCCCAGTCGATCGCCGAGGCAACCGGCGCCGACGCGCTCGCCTTCTTCGACGCCATCGCCCCGATCGTGCATTTTGACACGATCGACATGAACACCTGCTGGTTCCAGTCGCGTTACGACAAGGTTGGCCCCGGCGGCACCGGCAAGGACTACATCAACTGCCCGATGGACAAGGAGCAATATCTCGCCTTCGTGGCGGCGTTGTTGGAGGGGCAAAAAACCGAGTTCAAGCAGTGGGAAGGCACGCCCTATTTCGACGGCTGCCTGCCGATCGAGGTGATGGCCGAGCGCGGCGTCGAGACGCTGCGCCATGGGCCGATGAAGCCGATGGGTCTGACCAACGTCCACAATCCGTCGGTCAAAGCCTATGCGGTGGTGCAGCTTCGCCAGGACAACGCGCTGGGCACGCTCTACAACATGGTCGGCTTCCAGACCAAGCTGAAGCACGCCGAGCAGGTGCAGGTCTTCCGCACCATTCCCGGGCTCGAAAATGCCGAATTCGCCCGCCTCGGCGGCCTGCACCGCAACACCTATATCAATTCGCCGACGCTGCTCGATCGATCACTTCAATTGAAGTCGCGCCCGGGCCTGCGCTTTGCCGGCCAGATCACCGGCTGCGAGGGCTATGTCGAGAGCGCCGCGATCGGCCTGCTGGCCGGCCGTTTCGCCGCCGCCGAGCGGCTCGGCCAAGCGCCCTCGCTGCCACCGCAGACCACCGCCTTCGGCGCGCTGCTCAACCACATCACCGGCGGCCATATCGTCTCGGATGACGAGCCGGGCAAACGCTCGTTCCAACCGATGAACGTCAATTTCGGCCTGTTCCCGCCGGTGGAAGCACCGAAAAATGAAGGCAAGCGCCTGCGCGGCAAGGACAAGACCGTCGCCAAGCGCCGCGCGATCACCGCGCGCGCGCTGGCCGACTGCCGCGCATGGCTGGGGCTGCCAGCGCGGGCCGAGGCTGCGGAATAGGCTTTTCGGTTCCGATTGATGACCCATATAAAGTAGGATATCGTCCTACTTTATATGCATGGAGCAACACCATGGAATCCGCCGAGAAACTTTCGATCACCGTCACGCCAGCCATGGCGCGCATGATCCGCGAAAAGGTCGAGGACGGCTCCTTCGGCTCGGCGAGCGAGGTGATCCGCGCGGCGCTGCGCGCCTTCCAGCGCGAGGAGGAAGAGCATGCCGAGCGCATGGCCTCGATCAGGGCGCGGGTGAAGGCTTCGATCGCGGACAAGAGGCCAGCGGTGCCACTCGACGAGGCAATCGACCGGGTAAAGAGCCGTATTTCGCAACTGGCGCGAGACAACGATGATCCAGCGTCTCGCCGTCGTTCTTAGCGAAGCTGCAGTCTCCGACCTTAACGCCATTGCCGCTTACATCCTTGAAAGCAGCGGCAGCGAAAACATTGCCAATGGCTTTATTGATCGTATCAAGGAGCGCTGTGGCCGCAACGCTCCTAACGGAGGACGTTCGCGCGACGACATCGCGCCGGGACTGCAAACAGTGCCGTTCGAACACTCCGCCTTAATCGCTTACATTATCGCCGACGATCTGGTGCACATCGTCAACATCTTCTATGGCGGCCGCGCCTACGAAACGCTCATGCGCGATGGCGGCAAGCCATCCTGACAGGAAGCCATGCTCGGCTGGCCTGACCCTACTCCGCCGGCTCACTTGCCGCCGTCGCCAACCCCGGCTTGCCCGCCTCGCTTGGATTTCTCCGCACATAAGCCGCCTTCAGTGTCTCCGACGTGTCGCGCGAGCCGTCATGGCTCCAGCCCGGCGGCTGGATGAGATAGTTGAGGCGCTCGCGAAGCGTCAGCCCGGGCATCGCCGGGTCCTTGAACATGCCGATCCATTCATGGAAGGCCACCTTCAGCGGGTTGAAGGTACCGATGTTCTTGACGATGCCGTAGCGCGGCCGGTCCTCTTCCAGTTCCTCGACGAAGGTGCCGAACATGCGGTCCCAGATGATCAGCGTGCCGGCGAAATTGGCGTCGAGATAGCGCGGGTTGGTGGCGTGGTGGACACGGTGGTGCGACGGCGTGTTGAAGACGAATTCGAACCAGCCCCACATCTTGCCGATCGCCTCGGTGTGGATCCAGAACTGCCAGATCAGATTGAAGCCGAAGACGAAGGCGATCACCGCCGGATGGAAGCCGAGCAGCACCAGCGGCGCCTGCAGGATGAAGGTGAACAGGCCGGTCCAGCTCTGCCTGAGCGCCGTCGAGAGATTATAGTGCTGGCTGGAATGGTGGTTGACGTGCTCGGCCCACACCCAGCGCACCCGGTGCGCGATGCGGTGATAGACATAGTAGCGCAGGTCATCGAGCAGGAAGGCGGCGACAAACACAAGGATCGACAGGCCGAGATTGAAGAAGCGGAATTGCCAGAGCCATAGCAGCGCCCAGTAGGACACCAAGCCGAGCAAAAGGCCGGCGACGACATTGCCCGTTCCCAACATCAGGCTCGTCAGCGTGTCGCGCGTCTCGAACGATCCCTTGGCGCGGCCGGTGCGCACCAGCCAAAGCTCGATCAGGATCGCCGTGACGAAGAACGGGATGGCAAGCTGGGTGACCTGCGGGAAACTGTACTCGCCCATCACGCCGCCTTTCGGATCCGATCGTGTGCTTGCAGCGCCGCCGCCACCGCCAGCGCGTCGGCTTCGTCGTCGTGTCGCTGCGAATGGATGATTTCACCTGGAAAGGCGGGCGGTTTGCCGTTTCCTTCCCGCGCCAGAGCCAGGACGTCCCGCGGGGTGACGATGCGCGTCAGGAAACACGCGCCTATGCTTATGAAGATGCCGCAGCGCTGCGGGCCGAGTTCGAGGAATGCGGCATGCCTGTCCGACGTCAGCCGCACAGCGCCGGGCTTTTCGTCGGGAAAATCTTCGGCGAAACGCGCGGACGCCTGATGCGCGCCGGCAAGCGTCGCGGTTGTCGTGCCACCGGTGAAATGCACGGCCGCGACCGACAGCGCGATGCCGAACGCGACGAGGACGACCAGGACGTCATGGAAAGGCGGCTCCTCCGGCGGCTCGCATTTCTTTGACGCGAGTCCACGCGACAGAACCCCTAGCACGATTGACGTTTACGTCAAAGGGGTGCCCAGCCGCGCATGGCATGACGCAAGAGCAGCCAGTGCCGGCGCAAGGTTGAGAGCGTTGCGCTACCCATCAGCGGCGACTGCGCTCCCTTTTCCATCTTGCCGAGATAGGCGCGCGTCAGCGCGAGCGGCAGGAAGGCCGGGCGCAGCGACGCGGGAAGCCCTCGTGCGCCCTTTTCAAAAGCGCCAAGATGCTCCCGCGCCAACGCCGTCATCGCAGTCACGGCTCGTTCCGGTCCGGGCCCACCGTCGCCTTTGACGAACTCTTCCGGTGTCGTACCCGCGGCTGCCAGGATATCGGCCGGCATATAGCATTGGCCTCGCCTGCGGTGCAGCGGCAGCAAGAGCAGCAGACCGGTGATCGCCTGCGCGCAGCCCGCCCTGCCCGCCAGTTCGGCAAAGCGTGGCGCGGCAGCCGCATCGAGCACCATCGCCGCAAGCTGGATGAGCGCCGCGGCCGTCTCGCCGCAATAGCCTTCGAGATCGGTCCGCGACGGCATCGGATCGTCATAGAGATCGAAGATGCGCGCTTCGAGCATGTTCTCGAAAGCAGCCTTCGGCAGATGATTTGCGGCAATCGCCGCTCTCAGCGCATCGGCGGTCGGATGGCCCGTTTCCGCATCGCCTTCGGCCGCGATCACATCGCGCCACCACTGCAGCCTGACCTCGCCCGGCAGCGGTTCGTGGATGCGGTCGCGAACGCTGGCGATCTCGGCGTTGAAGGCATAAAGCGCAAGCAGCGCATCGCGCTTGTCGGCCGGCGCATAGAGCGTGCAGAGATAGCGGTCATGGTCGGCGGCACGCACCGCGTCCATGACGATGGTGGGAGTCTCGGCCATTCAATCGACGGCTATCAGCGCTGCGGCCACGGCGCGGTCCTCGGCCAGAAGCACGTTGTAGGTGCGCACGGCCGCGCCCGTCGACATCGGATCGGCCGAGATGCCGGCCCGTTTCAGCGCGGCGCGCAACGCCGCCGGCAGCGGCCGCAAATCCCTGCCGGTGCCGACCAGCAGGATCTCGACCTTGTCGGCTTCAGCGAACAGCTTGTCGAAATCCGCCGCCGTCAGCGCCAGCGGATCGGCCGGCTCCCAACCATGGATGCCGGACGGCAGGCACAGAAGCGAGCCACGATGCGACATGTCGGCGAAGCGGAAGCCACCATTGCCATAGGCTTCGATCGGCGCCCTGCCCGGGAAATGCGCCTCGCGGATGACGATGCCTTTGGCCATGAGCCGGGCGGCGTCAGGTCGCCACGGCCTTGCCGTTCACCGGCTTGTCCTCTTCGGCGGTGGCGGCCTGCGGCCTGAGCTTGAACAGGATCAGCAACGGCGCGGCGATGAAGATCGACGAATAGGTGCCGAACACCACGCCGAACAGCATCGCCAGCGTGAAGGAACGGATCACCTCGCCGCCGAACAGCACCAGCGCCAACAGCGCAAGGATGGTGGTCACCGAGGTCAGCGTGGTTCTGGACAGCGTCTCGTTGATGGCGTTGTTCAAGAGCTGCGGCAGCGGCATCTTCTTGTATCTTCGAAGATCCTCGCGGACGCGGTCATAGACGACGATGGTATCGTTCAGCGAATAGCCGATGATCGTCAGGATCGCCGCCAGGGACGACTGGTTGAATTCCAACCCCGTCAGGACGAAGAAGCCGATCGTCATCACCACGTCGTGGATCGTCGCGATGATGGCTCCGACCGCGAACTGCCATTCGAAGCGGAACCAGACATAGAGCAGGATACCGACCAGCGCGATCAGCATAGCGATCGTGCCTTGCTTGGCCAATTCGCCGGAGACCGTCGGACCCACCACCTCGACACGGCGGAAATCATACTGGTCTTGGAGCTCGCCCCGCACCTTGTCGATGACGGTTTGCTCGGCGTTCTCGCCCGCGGCCTGCGTTCCGACGCGGATCAGCACGTCGTTCGGCTGGCCGAACTGCTGCACCTGGATCTCGCCGATGTTGAGCTCGGACAGCCGGCCGCGAATGTCGCCGAGATCTGCGTCGCCCTGCTTGGACTGCACCTCGATGATCGAGCCGCCCTTGAAGTCGATGCCATAGTTGATGTCGATGGTCAGGAACCCGACGACCGACAGGATCGACAACAGGCTGGACAAAGCGAACGTCCAACGGCGGATGCCCATGAAGGGAATCCTGGTGCCCGGCGGAATGAAAGTGACCGGCGCCCGCGGCAATTCCTTCGGACGGGCGCGGCGCAGCCAGATCGACACCAGCATGCGAGTGAAGGTGAAGGCGGTGAAAACGGTGGTCAGGATGCCGATGGCGTAGGTGATGGCGAAGCCCTTGACCGGACCGGTGCCCAGCCAGAACAGCACCACCGTCGCGATCAACGACGTGACGTTGGAATCGACAATGGTCGCCAGCGCCTTGGAGAAGCCGGTATCGATCGCCTGGATCACCGAGCGGCCGTTTCGTCGCTCCTCGCGGATGCGTTCATAGATCAGAACGTTGGAGTCCACCGCCATGCCGATGGTGAGCACGATACCGGCGATGCCCGGCAAGGTCAGCGTGGCGCCAAGCAGCGACAGCAGCGCCACGATCATCGCCACGTGCACGGCCAAAGCGATATTGGCGAGGAAGCCGAGGAAGCCGTAGGCAACGAACATGAAGGCGACGACGAGGATCGAGCCGATCACGCCGGCGATCTTGCCGGCATGGATGGAATCCTGGCCGAGGCCCGGACCCACCGTGCGCTCTTCGATGATGGTCAGTTTTGCGGGCAAGGCGCCGGCGCGCAGCAGCACGGCAAGATCGTTGGCGCTTTCGGCGGTGAAATTACCGGAAATCTGACCGCTGCCGCCCAGGATCGGCTCGCGGATAACCGGGGCCGAAATCACCTGGTTGTCGAGCACGATGGCGAACGGCTTGCCGACATTCTGCTGGGTTGCTTGGCCGAAACGCGTCGCGCCCCGGGAATTGAACGTGAACGAAACCACTGGTTCGTTTGTCTGCGAATTATAGGTTGGCGTCGCCTGCGACAGGTCCTCGCCCGACACGATGACGCGGTTCTCGATCAGATAGGGGACGGGCGGATCGTCCTGTGAGTAGAGGATTGAATCGCCTGGCGGTGGGCGATTCTTCATCGCGTCCTGGACCGGCACTGAGGTATCGACCATCTGGAACGTCAGCTTGGCGGTCTGGCCTATGATGTCCTTGAGCCTTTGCGGGTTCTGAAGCCCAGGCACCTGAACCAGAATGCGGTCGTCACCCTGGCGCTGCACGATCGGTTCGGTGGTGCCAAGCGCGTTGACTCGCCGTTCGACAACTTCAATCGCCTGCGACAACGCGGTCGATGTGCGGTACTTGATGCCGGCGTCAGTGACGTTGAACTTCAACAGTCCGGGTTCGGAATCGTCCAGCGCCATTGACTGGACGGAGCCGCCGGCGAACAGGCTGGCATTAATCGGATTTGTTATAGGTTTCAGTGCCGACTTGGCGGCCTCAATCTGGCTCTGATCATTGATGCGCACCTGCACCGTGCGGCCCGACCCGCCAAGACCCGTATATTGGATCTTAGCATCTCGCAGCCGCGTCCTGATCTCGTCGCGCGTCGTCTCCAGCTGGTCCTTGATCAGATCGTTCTGATCCATTTGAAGCAGGATATGCGAGCCGCCCTGAAGGTCGAGGCCGAGCGTCATCTGCCGCTTCGGCACCCAGCTCGGCAGCTCTGCGAGCATGCTCGCCGGGAACAGGTTGGGCGCGGCAAGGATCACTGTGGCGGCCACGGCCAGCCAGATCAGGATCATCTTCAGGCGCGAGAAATAGAGCATTCGTTCTTATCCGTTCAGGCGTACAGGTGACAGCGTTCCGCCATCGAGCAAGGATTACTTCTTGGCGTTCTGGTTCGCCACCGGCTCGCCCTTGACGCGCACGTCGGAGATCGTCGAGCGCAGCGCCGTCACCTTGGTTCCGCCGCCAAGGTCGATTTCCAGCTCATTGTCGTCGATCACCTTGGTCACCTTGCCGACGAAGCCGCCACCGGTCACCACCGTATCGCCGCGGCGCACCGCAGCCAGCATTTCTTGCCGCTTCTTCAGCTGCGTACGCTGCGGCCGGATGATCAGAAAATACATGATCACGAATATCAGGACAAACGGCAAAATGCTGATCAACATGTCTGGCGAGGTGCCGACGCCTTGGGCGTATGCCGGTGTGACGAACATCAAGAAACTCCTGGATGATTGAAAACCGCCGCGGCGGCCCCGCTAAAATTTGGCCGGAATATAGTCGGTAAAGTTGCCAATGCAACTGCGCGATCCGCCGAATCCGTTGCTTTTCCAGCCGTTTGGCGCGTGCTAGAGCGTCGCAGCCGGAAGCTGCTTGGAGCCGGCCGAAAAGATCGTGCTCCAACAAAAGCTTGCAGTTGGTTCTTGGTGCGCAGCCAAGGACCCGTTTCACGTTGCGAGATGCCAAATCGAAAAAGACCGGAAATGACCGATAGCCTGGACGCCCTGAACAAAAAGCTCGACCGCCTGATCGAAGCGGTCTCCCGCCTCGCCTCGCCGCCCGTTCCGGAGACCGACCTCGGCGCGGCCGACTGCTTCGTCTGGCAGGCCGATCCCGGTTATCTGGAGCCGGTGCGCAAGGTCAACCGCGTCGACATCGGCCTGATCCGCGGCGTCGACCGGGTTCGCGACATCCTGCTCGACAACACCGAGCGCTTCGCTTCCGGCTTTGCCGCCAACAATGTGCTGCTCTGGGGCGCGCGCGGCATGGGCAAGTCGTCGCTGGTCAAGGCCGTGCACGCCAAGGTCAACGCCTCGGACGCGCTCGACCGGCCGCTCAAGCTGATCGAGATCCACCGCGAGGATGTAGACACGCTGCCGAAGCTGATGGGCCTGCTGAAGGCCGCCTCCTTTCGCTTCATCCTATTTTGCGACGACCTCTCCTTCGACCACGACGACACCTCCTACAAGTCGCTGAAGGCGGCGCTCGAAGGCGGCGTCGAGGGCCGGCCGGCCAATGTCATCTTCTACGCCACATCGAACCGGCGGCATCTATTGCCGCGCGACATGATCGACAACGAGCGCTCGACTGCCATCAACCCGTCGGAAGCAGTGGAGGAAAAGGTCTCGCTCTCCGACCGCTTCGGCCTGTGGCTCGGCTTCCACAAATGCTCGCAGGACGAATATCTGGACATGATCGACGGCTATGTCCGTTACCACGGCCTCGCCATCGACCCCGAGACGCTGCGCGCGGAAGCGCTGGAATGGGCGACGACGCGCGGCAGCCGTTCGGGCCGCGTCGCCTGGCAATTCACCCAGGACCTTGCCGGCCGACTCGGCAAACCGCTCAAGGATTGAGGCGAGAGAGACCAACGACTGAAAAAGCCCGCCCCTGCGGAGCGGGCTGAGCCGGCGGGCCGGACTGGAGGTCAGGCGGCCCGCAATTGTTCTTCTTCTATTCGAGATAGCCAGGCTTCTATTCGAGATAGCCCGACGGATCGACCGGGGCCGAGTTCTTGCGCACCTCGAAGTGCAGCTTCGGCGAGTCCGTCGTGCCGCTCATGCCGGACAGCGCGATCTCCTGGCCGCGCTTGACCTTCTGGCCGCGCTGCACCTCGATCGAGCTGGCGTGGCCGTAGACGGTTACCAGCCCGTTCTCGTGGCGCACCAGCACCGTGTTGCCGAACTCCTTGAGACCGTCGCCGGCATAGATGACGACGCCGTTCTCGGCCGCCTTGACCGGCGTTCCTTCCGGCACTGCGATATCGACGCCGTCCTTGCCGGAGCCGAAGCCGGAGATGACGCGGCCGCGCACCGGCCAGCGCATCTTGCCGATGCCGGTCGCATCCGGCGCAACCGCGTCGTCGTCCTCGGCCTGCTGGATGACCTTGGCGTCCTTCTTCGGCGGCGTGTAGGAGGCGAGCGTCTGCGACGGCGTGGTCTTTGCCGGCGGCTGCGTGGTCGCCGTCGTCACCGGATCGACGGCCGGCTTGGCGGCAGTCGCGCCAGGCGTGGCGGCGGCGACGGTGCCGCCGGCCGGAACCTTGAGCGTCTGGCCGATCTTTAAGAGGCCGTCCTTCATGCCGTTGGCCTGCTTGAGCGCCGTGACGCCGACGCCGGTCTTCCGGGCGATCGAAGACAGGGAATCGCCCTGCTGGACGGTGTAGGTGCCGCCGGCGCCAGCCGGCTTGGCCTCAGCCATCTGCGCCGCGGGCTTGGCGTTCTTCGAGCCGCTGGCGGCGGCCGATGCATCGACCTGCGCGGCGGACTTGCCGTCCTTGACTTTCGGCTGCTGCGGCAGCACGGCAACCTTCTCCGGCGCGCCTGCAGGCTGCTTCGGCGTGGCGGGCTTGGTATTGTCGGGAACCTTCGGCTCGCCTTTGCTCGAATAGGCATAGGCGGGGATGACGATCTTCTGGCCGGTTCTGATGCCCTTGTTGGCATCCAGCCCGTTGACCTTGATGATCGCGTCGGCCGGCACATGATATTGATGCGCCAAGCCGGAAATCGTCTCGCCTTCCCTCACTACGATCTCGGTCGCGTGCGGCGCAACACTTGCGTTGCGCACGGCATCGGGCTCGGCGGTCTTGAACGGCTTCGCGGCAGGCGCGACGGTGCCGGTGGTCGTCTTGTCGAGATGCGGCGCGGCAGGAGCTGGCGCGAGCGCCGGGGCAGAGGCGGTCCGCATCGGCTTGGCGGCGGCCGGCTGCGAGGGCGGCGGCAGCTGCTGGGATGTCACAGGCTCGAGGCTGGTGCGGCTTACCGACTGGGTATGGCTGCCATCGACAGGCGCCGGCGCGACCGTGTCGCCCGGATAGGGCTGATCGCCACCCTGCTTGTTGATGATGGCGCGCTGGTTGTTGGTGGACGAGGTGAACACGTCGTCGACACCGTTGAAGCGCATGGCCTGGGAGCTGCACCCGGCGGCGGCGCCGGCGATCATGAGAACGGCGCAGCCGCGCGCCAGATTGCGTCCGTTTGCCTTCAAACCACTGAATTGCATCGCACTAACCCGCACAGACCCGGTACAAACTGGCTACGATTAAAGCGCGTTAATGTTACTGGCCGGTTAACCCATTAGAATCCGGCGAAAATTTTCTTAAAACATTTTGGGCCGGCCTTGGGGCGAGGTGAGATTCAGGTCAGGCCGAGTCGAGAATGGTGGTCTCCGAGAACCGAAGCCGAGCGTACTTAAAGTACGTGAGCACCGGCCTACGCCGGCCGTAGCCTTAATTTAACTGCCACGCCACTCATTAGTGCTTCGGCCGGCGAAGGCCGGAAGCGCAGGAGACTGCCGTTCGCAGACCGGCATCACCTGAATATCGGCTTGCCCTAAATCACCGCAGAGACGCTGCGCAGTATCGGCTGCAGCCTGACCATGCCGATGTCCTCGCGCTCGAAACGGCTGCCGACCTTGGTGAGCTTGGCCAGCACCTGCTCGCCCTCCTCCGGGCCGATCGGCGCGATGACAATGCCGCCGCTCGACAGTTGGTCGAGCAGGAAGCGCGGAAGGCTGTCGAAGGCCGCCCAGGCGATGATGCGGTCGAACGGCCCTTCGTTGGGCAGACCGTTGGAGCCATCGGCCTGGCGCACGATGACATTGCCGATGCCGAGCGCCTCGAAGCGCTGCTTTGCCTGCTCGATCAAGGTCTTGTAGCGGTCGATGGTGACGATGCGCGCGGCAAGGCGCGACATCACGGCGGCCGTGTAGCCCGATCCGGTGCCGATTTCGAGCACGCGGTTGCCCGGATCGACGGCTAAAGCCGCGATGACCGCCGCCTGCAGGTCCGCGCCCTCGATCGCCTCGCCGCATTCGATCGGCAGCATGCCTTCCGACCAGGCGATCGAATGGAACTGCGCGGACAGGAAGCCGCGCCGCGGCGTCGCCTCGAAGGCCGCGACCAGCGCCTTCGGCGCCGTGCCTCGGCCACGCAGGCGGAGCAGGAAAGCGGCAAAACCTTCACGGTCGTCGATTGCCATGGTCATGAGAGCGCCTTGGTCAGCTGGTCGCGGAGTTCATGGGCGGTGAGGTCGAGCTGCAGCGGCGTCACCGACACCAGCCGGTTGCGCAACGCGTGAAGGTCGGTGCCTTGCTTGCCTTCGACCGGCTCGCGACCGAAGCGCAGCCAGTAGTAAGGCAGGCCGCGGCCGTCGCGACGCTCGTCGACCCAGAGGCTGTGCACGAGCTTGCCTTGCGAGGTGACGACCGTGCCCTCGATTTTGCCGGGCGCGCAGTTCGGGAAATTGACATTGAGCAGCACGCCTTCCGGCAGCGGCGTCGCGATAAGCTTCTTGAGCAGCGCCGGCGCCAGCGTTTCGGTCGTCTCGTAAGGAACGACGCGATCCTCGCCGACATAGGAATAGGCTTGACTGATCGCGATCGAGCGCACGCCGAGCAGCGCCCCTTCCATCGCGCCGGCGACGGTGCCCGAATAGGTGACATCGTCGGCGATGTTGGCGCCGGAATTGACGCCCGACAAGATGAGGTCGGGCGGGCCGGGCAGGATCTTTTTCGTGCCCATGATGACGCAGTCGGTCGGCGTGCCGCGCACGGCAAAATGCTTCTCGCCGACCGTCCTCAGCCTGAGCGGCTCCGAGATCGACAGCGAATGCGCGTAACCGGACTGGTCCTGCTCGGGCGCCACCACCCAGACGTCATCCGAGAGTGTGCGGGCAATGCGCTCGAGCGACGCAAGGCCTTCGGCGTGGATGCCGTCATCGTTGGTCAGCAGGATGCGCATGAACTCATTTCGATTCGATCTTGGCGAGGCCTCCCATGTAAGGCCGCAGCACTTCAGGAATGGTTACGCTGCCGTCCTCGTTCTGGTAGTTTTCGATGACGGCGATGAGAGCACGGCCGACCGCGGTGCCCGAACCATTGAGGGTGTGGACGAAGCGGTTGCCCTTGCCGTCCTTGTCCTTGTAGCGCGCATCCATGCGCCTGGCCTGAAAATCGCCGCAGACCGAGCAGGACGAGATTTCGCGATAGGCGTTCTGGCCGGGCAGCCAGACCTCGATGTCGTAGGTCTTGCGCGCGCCGAAACCCATGTCGCCGGTGCACAGCGTCACCGTGCGGAACGGCAGGCCGAGCCGCTTCAGCACCTCTTCGGCGCATTGCGTCATGCGCTCATGCTCGGCCAATGAGCTTTCCTGGTTGGTGATGGAGACCAGCTCGACCTTGTAGAACTGGTGCTGGCGCAGCATGCCGCGCGTGTCGCGGCCGGCCGAGCCCGCTTCCGAGCGGAAGCACGGCGTCAGCGCCGTATAGCGCAGCGGCAGTTTTTCATGCGGCGTGATTTCTTCACGCACAAGGTTGGTGAGCGGCACTTCCGCCGTGGGGATGAGGCCGAGGCGTCCATCGCCATGCGGCGTGAAGAATAGGTCAAGCTCGAATTTCGGCAGTTGGTTGGTGCCGAAGAGAACCTCGTCGCGCACCATCAGCGGCGGCTGAACCTCCACATAGCCGTGCTCTGTCGTGTGCAGGTCGAGCATGAACTGGCCGAGCGCGCGTTCCATGCGCGCGAGCTGGCTCTTCAGCACCGTGAAGCGCGAGCCCGACAGCTTCGCCGCCCGCTCGAAATCCATCATGCCGAGCGCTTCGCCGATCTCGAAATGCTCCTTCACCCAGTTCGGGCGCGTCGGCACCTCGCCGACGATCCGCTTGACGACGTTGTCGTGCTCGTCCTTGCCGACCGGCACGTCGTCGAGCGGCACATTGGGCAGCACCGCAAGCGCGTCGTTCAGCGCCTTGTCGAGCTCGCGCTCGCGCGCCTCGCCGTTCTGGATAAACGCCTTGATCTCGCCGACCTCGGCCTTGAGCTTTTCCGCAAGCGCGGCGTCGCCCGAGCGCATGGCATTGCCGATCTCCTTCGAGGCGGCGTTGCGGCGTTCCTGCTTGACCTGCAACTCGCTGAGATGCGCGCGGCGCGCCTCGTCCCTTGCGATCAGGT
Organism: Mesorhizobium tamadayense; assembly: GCF_003863365.1. Taxonomy (GTDB): domain Bacteria; phylum Pseudomonadota; class Alphaproteobacteria; order Rhizobiales; family Rhizobiaceae; genus Mesorhizobium; species Mesorhizobium tamadayense. The sequence continues at coordinate 115,163 of NZ_RQXT01000012.1, forward strand.
CATCGACGGTGGACTGCGCGTCGTCGGCCGACCACGAGCGCTTCACCAGCGCCTCGACCAGGGCCTTCGGATTGTCGCGAATCCATTTGATGTCAAGCATGGTTGTCCGTCCTCGAGTGAGGTTCGAGGGCCTAAACCGCATCCTTGGACGATGCAAGACGGCGGCAGCCGGCAGCCGTGTTTTTCAGGCTTTGGCGGCTTTTTTGGCCCTAGGTGGACGGCGCGTCGGGCGTTTTTTCGGCGACAGTGCCGCCTGCTTCTTCTTGCCTTTCGCGCGCCAGGCGATCGCGCTCCCGGCTGCGTTCGATCAGGCGCGAGGAGAATATGGCGACCTCATAGAGCAGAATGGTCGGGATCGCGAGGCCGATCTGGCTCATCGGATCGGGCGGGGTCAGCACCGCGGCGACGACGAAGGCGATGACGATCGCCCATTTACGCTTTTCGGCGAGCGTCTGCGACGACAGCAGGCCGACGCGCGTCAGCAGGCTGGTCACCACCGGCAGTTGGAACACCAGGCCGAAGGAGAAGATCAGCGTCATGATCAGGCTGAGATATTCCGACACCTTCGGCAGCAGCGATATCTGCACCTGGTCATTGGTGCCGACCTGCTGCATGGCGAGGAAGAACCACATCACCATCGGGGTGAAGAAGAAATAGACCAGCGAGGCGCCCATCAGGAACAGGATCGGCGACGCGATCAGGAACGGCAAGAAAGCGCTGCGCTCGTTCTTGTAGAGACCCGGCGCGATGAACTTGTAGATCTGCGTGGCGATCAGCGGGAAAGCGATGACCATGCCGCCGAACATGGCGAGCTTCACCTGGGTGAAGAAGAACTCTTGCGGTGCGGTGTAGATCAGCTCGACCTTATGCGGGTCGAGCCCTGCCCATTGCGTCGCCCATTTGAACGGGACGACCAAAAGGTTGAACAGTCGCTTGGCGAAGAAGAAGCAGACGAGGAAGGCGACGAAGAAGCCGCCCAGCGACCAGATCAGGCGCCGGCGCAGCTCGATAAGGTGCTCGATCAGCGGCGCCGACGATTTCTCGATCTCTTCCTTCTCCTTGTCCGAGACGCTCACTTGGCGGCTCCCGCCGTCTTCTTGGTGTCGGTTGTCTTCTTCGCGGCCGGCTTCTTCGGCGCGGCGGCCTTTGCCTCAGACTTGCTAGCCACCTTCCGGGCGGGCGCAGCGGCCTTGGCCGCCGCCGGCGACGAGGATTTTGTCGACGCTTTCTCGGCCGGCGCCTTGGACGCTGCTGTTTTCGCTGCGGCCCCGGCGGTCCTTGTCTTGGAGGTCGCCGCCTTCTTCGCCGGCTGCGCCGCCGGCAGGGCGGTCTCCGTGACCGGTGCGGTCCCAGAGGCGTCGGCCATGGCCGGGAATACCGGCGCGGCCGGAGCGGCTTCGGTCCCGTTGACGCCCGGCATCTCCGTCGCGCCGTTCTTCAGCGGCTCGGCTGCCTGCGGTTCCGATGCAGCCGGATCGGCCGGCTTGGGCTTCATCATGGTATCGACGCCGGCGCGCACATCGGCAGCGGCCTGCTCGAACGGATTGAGCTGCTTGCGTATCTCGGTCATCGGATTGAGGCCCCGAAGGCTGTCGACCGAACTCTTGACGTCGTCGAGCTCGGCCTCCTTCAGCGCGTCATTGAACTGCTTCTGGAAGTCGGCCGCCATGGTGCGCAATTTGGCTGCGGTGCGGCCGAAGGTGCGCAGCATGCTGGGCAAATCCTTCGGTCCGACGACCACGATCATGACGACCGCGATCACCAGCAGTTCGCTCCAACCGACTTCGAACATGGCAATCTATTCCGACTAGTGCATGTCGCCCAAAAGCGCGAAGCGGTTTTGGGACAACGACATGCACAAAGCAACAATCGAGCTCAGCTCTTGCTGGCCTTTTCCTTGGCCGCCGGCGAAACGGTCTCGTCGGCGCGGTGCTCGACGGTACGCTTATCGTCCGCGGTGTCGTCGTCAGCCATGCCCTTCTTGAAGCTCTTGATGCCCTTGGCCATGTCGCCCATCAGCTCCGGCAGCTTGCCGCGGCCGAACAGCAGCAGCACGATGACCAGAACGATCAGCCAATGCCATATCGATAGTGAACCCATAACAATCTCTCTCGAATGTTTCCCTCGGCGATCATCTATGCGTTTTCGCTCGGGGATTCAAACACAACTGCGATGAAGTTGATAAAATGGCTTGCGGATGTCACGCACTTTCGGCGTGAGCGCCTTGCTACGAATCCGCGCAGCCCCTGCTAATAGACCATTCGTACCGGATTCGCGCTCACTCTTCCGTGACGCGCGGCGTGAGCAGCCCGAGCTCCTCGAGGTCGATGTCGGTCAGCGCATCCTCGTCCTCGGCCAGCGCGTCCGGATCGGCCGGCGGCACCGGCATCGAGAAATTGGACGGCATGCGCGTCGAAAGCAATCCCGCGCCCTTCAGCTCTTCCATGCCGGGCAGATCGCGGATCTCCTCCAGCGCGAAGTGGTCCAGGAAGGCATCGGTCGTGCCGTAGGTCACCGGCCGTCCAGGCGTGCGGCGCCGGCCGCGCATCCTGACCCACTCCGTTTCCAGCAGCGTGTCGAGCGTGCCCTTCGATGTCTCGACACCCCTGATGTCCTCGATCTCGGCGCGCGTGACCGGTTGGTGATAGGCGATGATCGCCAGCACTTCGAGCGCCGCGCGAGAGAGCTTTCTCTGCTGCACGGTGTCCCTGCTCATCAGGAAGGCGAGATCGCCGGCGGTGCGGAACGCCCAGGCGTCGGCGACCCGCACCAGGTTTACCCCGCGCTTGGCGTAGACTTGCTGGAGATCGGCCATTGCCGCCGCGATGTTGATGCCCTCGGGCAGGCGCGCAGCCAGCTGCCTTTCGCTGACCGGCTCGGCGCTGGCGAAAATGATCGCCTCCGCCATGCGGACGGCCTCCGACAGTTGCAGCCGCTCGGCGGGGTTCTCGATTGAACCCTGTTCGGCCATCTCGTCTTCCGGCTCGTCCTCGACCTTGAACGGAATGACCGAAGCGTTGGCGCGTTCGCTCATGATACCACCTCGACTGCCCTAATCCCTTGCGTGCGGCCGCGCAGATAAAGCGGCGCGAAAACCTGGTCCTGCCGCATTTCCAGTTTGCCCTCGCGCACCATTTCGAGCGTCGCCGCGAAGGAACTGGCGACCGCCGTGCGCTTCTCTTCCGGCGCCGCCAGATATTCGATCAGGAAGCTGTCGAGCGCCGTCCAATCGCTCAGCGTGCCGACCAGCCGCGCCAGCACGTCGCGTGCGTCCTTGAGCGACCAGACGGAGCGGCGGGCAATCGTCACGTTGTTGATCGCCTGGCGCTGGCGCTGCTGCGCGTAGGCGGTCAGCAGATCGTAAAGCGAGGCCGAATAGGCGTTGCGCTTCTCGACGATCACCATTTCCGGCATGCCGCGCGCGAAGACGTCGCGGCCGAGCCGGTTGCGGTTGACCAGCCGTGCTGCGGCGTCGCGCATCGCTTCCAGCCGCTTCAGCCGGAATTGCAGCACCGCCGCCAGTTCCTCGCCGCTCTCGCCCTCCTCGCCCGGCTGCTTCGGGATCAAGAGCTTCGATTTGAGGAAGGCAAGCCACGCCGCCATCACCAGATAGTCGGCCGCAAGCTCGAGTCTCAGCGCCCTCACCTTCTCGACGAAGGCCAGATACTGCTCGGCGAGCGCCAGGATTGAGATGCGGGCGAGATCGACCTTCTGGTTGCGCGCCAGATGCAGGAGAAGGTCGAGCGGTCCCTCGAAGCCGGCGACATCGACCACCAGCGACGGATCGCCTGTGAGGCGTGAATCGTCGTTCTCGGCCCACAAACGGTCCATCGGTGCGGCCTTCTCGGCCTTGCTGTCCAATGTTTCCGCCACTTGCCCTTCTATCCCTTCGGCTTAGGCCACCGCTTCGAAATAGGTGGCGAATTCCGCGCGTATCGCGCTTTCGTCCGCGACATCGCGGTCCTTTATATAGGTCAGCGCCCGCTCCGCTCTCGCCAAGGACTTGCCCTCGAGCGCCGTCGTGCGTGACGCGATGCCGGACATTTCCTCGAAAACGCCGTTGCAGTGAAGGACGAGATCGCAGCCGGCCGCAAGGATCGCGGCCGCCTTTGTCGGGAAATCCCCAGAAAGTGCCTTCATCGAGGTGTCGTCGCTCATCAACAGCCCGTCGAAGCCGATCTCGCCGCGGATCAGCTCGTTGACGACCTTGGCCGAGGTCGTCGCCGGATTGTCCGGGTCGACGACGCTGTAGACGACATGCGCCGTCATCGCCATCGGCAGCTGGTTGAGCGCCTTGAACGGGGCGAAATCATGTTGCCGCAACTCAGCAAGCGGCGTGTCGACCGTCGGCAGCGCGAAATGCGTGTCGGCGAACGCACGGCCATGGCCGGGAATGTGCTTCATGACCGGCAGGACGCCGCCCGACATCAGTCCCTCGGCCGAAGCCCGGCCAAGCTCGATCACGGCATTGGGCTCCATGCCATAGGCGCGCGCGCCGATGACATCGCTGGCGCCCGCGATGGGGACGTCGAGCACCGGCAGGCAGTCGGCGGTGATGCCGTGGCGCAGCAGATCGAAGGCGTGCAACCGCGCGAGTAGCCACGCGGCGCGGCGGCCGGCCTCGCGATCGTCGCGCCAAAGCGCGCCAAGCGCGCCGCCCGCAGGATAGTTCGGCGCCAGCGGCGGCCGCAGGCGCTGCACCCGGCCGCCTTCCTGGTCGATGAAGACCGGAGCGTCCGGCCGTCCGACGCAATCGCGCATCGAGGCGACCAGGTCGCGGATCTGCTCGGTCTCGCCGACATTGCGCGCGAACAGGATGAAGCCCCACGGGCGTTCGTCACTGTAGAAACGGATTTCCTCGGAAGTGAGCGATTTCCCGGCGCAGCCGAGGATCATGGATTTTGATTCGGTCATGGACGGAAGCTTAGGCCTTTGGGAAAGCAAAGGGAATCACCCCCGCCCACTACTGCCGCCTGAATGCCGGGAGCCGTCCACAACGAAAAGCCGGCGCTGCCTTGGGCAGCGCCGGCTCTGAGACGGTGCGAGGCGGTCAGCGCGACACGAAGCAGGTGCCGCCGGCCGCCTTGTAGCTGGTGCACAGGTTGATCGCGTCGTTGCGCGACTGCGCCGGAACGCGGACGCGGTAGAACGTGCCCTTGCCGGCGATCTCCGCCTTGACGATATTGGCTGTGCGCCCGGAGAGGACGCTGCCGTAGCGGCGCTGCAGGTCCTGGTAGGTCGACTGGGCGCTTTCGACCGTCGGCTGCGAGGCGATCTGCATCGACCACGAGCCACCGCCCGATGCCACCGCCGGATCGATCGAGGCGACCTGGTCGGGCTTGACCTCGCCGACGATGTCGACCGGCTGGTCGGACGGACGCGGCGGCGCCACCGGCACCTTCGCCGGCGTGTTGGAAGACTGGGCCTTGGCTTCAGCCTTCGGCGCGGCAGTGGGTTTCGCAGGCTTGGCGGTCTCGCCCTGACCGGAAACCGCCTGATCCGTGGACTGGTCGATGGCCGATGCGACGGTTCCCGTCGGCTGGGTGTCGCCCTGCCCGGCCGGAGCGACGTGCTGCGGTGTCGGATCGGCTGGCTCGGTCGCCGCGACTTTCGGCGCGGCGGGAGCCGGATCCTCGCGCGGAACCAGCGAGCCGTCAGGCTTCACCATCATGGTCTTGACCTTGCGCGGCGCAACGGCGACGACGTCGTTGTTGGCCCCCTTGTCGGCTTCCTGCAGCACCTGGGCGATGCGGTCCTCCGATTTCGGCGCCGGGGCGGCCGGCTGCGCGCTCTCGGGCGCGGCGGCCTGGGCACCAGCCGGCGCTGCTGCGTCCGGAGCCGGCGCTGCTGCGTCCGCACCCGGCGCTGCCGCGTTCGGATTGCCCGCTGCGTCCGTGCCCGGCGCGGCATCGGTATCGTCAGGCGAAAGATCGACGATCCGGCTCTGCGGCGGTTCCTTCGACGCCACGTCGATCGGTTCCTCGCTATTGGTCACCAGTTTCTGTTGCACCGGCTCGGCGGGCTTGGCCGCGCCACCCTTGGCAACAGCGTCATAGACCTTGTTGTCCTGGTTCGGCACCACCGTGCCGCCCGGGTTTTCCGGCTTGACCTTGATCGGCGAATTGTCGGCCTTCACGATCACGGGCGCTTCGCTGCCGCCCTTGCCGCCAAAGGAGAAGGCGAGAGCGCCGAGACCGCCGGCGACCACCACGGCGCCGACGAGCGCGGCAAGCATCAGGCCGCGGCTGCGCGGCTTCGCGGCTGCGCGCTCGTCAAGGCCTGGCACGGTCATCGCCTCGTCGAGCTCGGGATCGTAGTCGAGCTCGTTTGTGGCGAAATCGTCAAGCTGCGATACCGGGCGGCTGCCGGGCAAATCGTCGGCGTCGAACCCGCTTGCGGCCGCGGCATTGGACGGGGCCGCCGGGGCGGCGGGCGCCTCGGCGCGCAACTCGCGACGATCATAACCGGTCTTGAAGCCGGCATTGTAGGAATCGTCGTCATAACCCCGGCTCTGCACCGGAGCAGCCGCGATCTCGGTCGCGTTCATCTCGTTAAGCAGGCCCGCAAACTCGGCATCGAGATCGTCATAGGCGGATGCCGCCGGCTGGTCCTCCTCGAAGCTGAGCTCCGGGATATCGAGGTCGTCGGCCAGCGCCACCACACGCTCCGGCACGTCGACCGTCTCGACGTCGGGCATTTCTTCCTGATGGCGAGGCGCCGAGGCTGGCTTGGCGTAAGTGATATAGTCCTTCGCCGGCTCGTCACGATAGGCCGGCGTCGCCATCTGCGGCGCCGGCTTGGTGTAGGCGGAATAGTCTTTCACCGGCTCGTCACGATAGGCGGGCGCCGCCATTTGCGGCGCCGGAGCCGCCGGCTGCGGCGCGAACGATGCCTGCACAGGAGCGGCGACCGGGGTCACGCGGCTCCAGGACCGGGACGACTCGGCGGGCGCGACCGGCGCATCCTGCTCGATGCCCTTGGCGAAGGCGGCATCGAAAGCCTCGTCATCGAAATCGATGCTCGGTTCGGCATCCTGTTCGGTCGCGATGTCTTCGAAGCCCTGCCGGTCGAGCTCGCCGGCGAGCAGCGTATCGAGATCGGCATCGGCCGGTTCGGCGGTCTGCTCGTTGCGCGCAAGCTCGTGCTCGTCGAGATCCCAATCGAGATCATCGGCAACGGCGGCCTGATGGCCGGCATAGCTGGCCGGCTGCTGTGCCGGAGCGGTTTCCTTGGCAGCTGGAACCGGGGCAACTGGAACCGGGGCCACCTGAACGGGAGCAACCGGGGCCGGCGCAACTGGAATGGGCCGCGCGGTCATGGCGCCGAGCAGCGCGTTGAGCTCGTCTTCCAGGCTCCGCTCGCTGCTGGTCGCGGCCGGCTTGGCCGGCTCGACCGCCGCGACCGGCGGAACCCGGGCCGTCACGGCCGGAGCAGGCTCCGCGAATGACGGCTCAGCCGCGGCGACGGGCTCGACAGCGGGAACTTCCGGTTCCTCGGCAAGCGCGTCACCGAAGTTGAGTTCGAAATCGTCTTCGAAGACCAGATCGGTCGTGGCCTCGTGGTCGGCGATGGGTTCAGGAACGACGGCGGGAGCTTCCGGCTCCTCGGCAAGGGCGTCACGAAAGCTGAGCTCGAAATCGTCTTCCAAGACCTGATCCGCAGCGGCCCCCCGGTCAGTGACAGGCTCGTGATCGGCGACAGGCTCGGGATCGGCGTCAGGTTCGGGATCGGCGGCGAGATGCGCTGCCTCGGCAGGCGCCTCTACGGTCTGCGGCTGATCGTCATCGACAGGCAGTTCCTGCTCCAGGATCAGGTTCCGCGGCTGATCGGGATCCATGTCGACATCGGCCGTGGCCTGATCGAATTCGGCCTGATCGAATTGGCTGTCGAAATCTTCGTCGGCGATCGGCCGGTCGGCAGCGGCGTGAGTCTCGATCGGCTCAACGTCGGCGGCTTCGGGCTGCTCGATATCACGGTCATCGAACGCCAACTCGTCCTCGAGCGACATCTGGACCGCGTTGTCGAAATCGGCGTCGAACGCCGTCTCGGCCACAGGCTCGACAACAGCAGACTCGGCGGCCGCTACGGCGCCGTGGTCCGTGTCGGGCACATGATGGTCGATCCCGAAGTCCTCATCCAGCGAGGCCGCCATTTCCTGGTCGATGGAAAGGTCGTCTTGCAGGGGCGAGACTTCCAAGGAACTCGCGACCGCCTTGTCGAAATCATCGTCGAAGGCCGTGTCCGCGGCCGGCTCCGGCGTGCCCGGCGTCGCGAAGTGGGCATGATCCGCGGCGTCGTCAAAAACAAAATCCTGCTCGAACGACGCGGCGATCTCATCGTCGGTGCGAGCAGTATAGGCAGCCTTGTAAGCCGGCTCGTCCTGGGCGGCCGGCTGCGCGGCCGGCGCGCTTTCCTCGGCAGCGTCGAATTCGCCCATCAGCTCCTTTTCGAGGTCGATGTCGAAATCGGCCTCCTCCGCGGCCTGGTTTGCGGGCGCAGCCTTTGCGGCCATTGGCGCCTGCGGCCTGACCGGCTGACGCGGGTCGAAGCCCATGATCCGGGTCAGTTCCGCGAACGGATCGTCATCGGCGATGTGGTTGTTTGCGGCTGCTTTCAGCTGGGTTCTGTCTGCCATTATTGTTCCCGAACTCGCACACAGTCGGACGCCATGGACGTCGCGCAGGGTTGGCCCTTACCAGCGCAATGTGGGCAAAAGGTGACAGGTTTTTTAGTCAAACCTAACGCATTTCGGTAGGCGCATCAGCTCCTATCAGCGTCAGGCCGGAGGTCAAAACATCCGAAACAGCCTGCACCAGCCCTAGTCTGGCATACGTCAATTGTGGGTCGTTAACCTTAACAAAACGTAAGTCCGGGTTGTCGGTGCCCCGATTCCAGTGTGCGTGGAAGCTGGACGCCAGATCGTAGAGGTAGAATGCCAGCCGGTGCGGCTCCAGCGCAAGCGCCGCGGATTCGATTAGCCGTGGATATTCAGCCAGCTTCCGGATCAGGCCGATCTCGCCCTCGTCCGTCAGCGACGCAACCGAGGCCACGAGCCGGTTGCGGTCGAAATTCGCCTCACCCAATTGCTCGCTCGCCTGCCGGAACACCGAGTGGCAGCGCGCCGAGGCGTATTGCACGTAGAACACCGGATTGTCCTTGGACTGCTCGGTGACCTTGGCGAAATCGAAATCGAGCGGCGCATCGTTCTTGCGGTAGAGCATCATGAAGCGGATCGGATCGCGGCCAACCTCCTCCACCACGTCACGCAGCGTAACGAAATCCCCTGACCGCTTCGACATCCTGACCGGCTCGCCGTCGCGGAACAGCTTCACCAGTTGGCAGAGCAGAACCGTCAGCTTGACCGTGTCGCCGGCGACCGCGCGCGCCAGCGCCTCCAGCCGCTTGACGTAGCCGCCATGGTCAGCGCCGAGCACATAGATGAGATCGACGAAGCTGCGGTCGACCTTGTCCTTGAGATAGGCGACGTCGGCCGCGAAATAGGTAAACGAGCCGTCGGACTTCACCAGCGCCCGGTCCATGTCGTCGCCGACGGCGGTCGAGCGGAACAGCGTCTGCTCGCGATCTTCCCAATCATCCGGCTTCTCGCCCTTCGGCGGCGGCAGCTTGCCCTTGTAGATATGGCCCTTGAGCGTCAGGTCGGCGATTGCCGCCCGGATCTTCTTGGCATTGTCGGCATGCAGCGTGCGTTCGGAGAAGAACACGTCGTGATGCACGTTGAGCAGCGCCAGATCCCCGCGGATCATCGCCATCATCGCGTCGACCGTGCGATCCTTGATGATCGCCAGCGCTTCCTCTTCCGGCATCTCCAGCAGGCCGAGGCCGAACTCCTCGGCCAACGCTTGGCCGACAGGAACCAGATAGTCGCCCGGATAGAGGCCGGGCGGGATCTCGCTGATGTCTTCGCCAAGCGCCTGGCGATAGCGCAACATGGCCGAGCGTCCAAGCACGTCGATCTGCGAGCCGGCATCGTTGATGACATATTCCTTGGTCACGTCGTAGCCGGCGAAGGCCATCAGATTGGCTAAAGTGTCGCCGACGACGGCGCCGCGGCAATGGCCGACATGCATCGGGCCGGTCGGATTGGCCGAGACATATTCGACATTGGCCTTGCGGCCGCCGCCGATCGTTGAGCGGCCATAGTTGCGGCCCTCGCCGAGCAGCACCGCCAGATGCGCCTGCCAGAAACCGTCCTGCAGCCTGAGGTTGACGAAGCCCGGCCCGGCGACATCGGCCGACGCGATGTCGGCGTCCGCGTGCAGCGCCTCGGCCAGCCTTTCCGCCAGCACGCGCGGGTTCTGCCCGGTGGGCTTGGCCAGCACCATCGCCGCATTGGTGGCGATGTCGCCATGGCTGGCGTCGCGCGGCGGCTCGACCGCGATACGCGACAAATCCACGGCTCCGCCATCCCTGTCTCTCAGATCAAGGGCTTCGACAGCTTTTACGATCCGCGCGTTGAAATCGGCGAAGATATTCATTGGGTGTGCTCTGGGCTTTAGAGAGGCGACCAGCTGCTCGGCCGGCAAAATCGTGGCTCGCCCTAGCTCAAATCGGGCGTATGGTCAAACAAACGCCTATGCTCCTTGAGCGCATAGGTGTCGGTCATGCCGGCCAGGAAATCGGCGACGCTGCGCGCCTTGATGCGATCTTCAGCGCGGTCGAGCCCTTCGCGCCAGCCGTCCGGCATGGCGTGCGGGTCGGCGAGATAGGCATCGAACAGGTCGCGGACGATCTGTTCGGCGTCGGTCCGCACGCGCATCACTTCGGCATGCCGGTAGAGATGCTTGTACAGAAAAGCCTTCAGTTCCCTTTCGGCTGCGGCCATGCCTGCGGAGAAGGTCACCATCGTCTCGCCCGCCGCCCTCACCGCATCGGCGCTGTCCGGCTTGAGGCGCTCGATGTTGGCGGCGGTAGAAGCAATGACATCCTCGACCATCATGGTGATCTGCCGGCGCATCAGCTCGTGGCCGGTGCGCACGTCATCGAGCCCCGGATAGCGGGCGCGCACGGCCTCCAGGATCGATCCCGGCAGGCCGACGTCTTCCAGCATGTCGAGTGCCAGGAAGCCGGACCGCAACCCGTCGTCGATGTCATGGTTGTTGTAGGCGATGTCGTCGGCAATTGCCGCGCATTGCGCCTCGATGCCGGCAAAACGGTCGAGCTCGAGGTCGTGCAGCTCCGAATAGTCGCGGATCGCCTGCGGCACCGGCCCCTTCAGCCCCTTGCCCGTCGCATCGGTGAGCGGTCCGTTGTGCTTGACCAGGCCCTCAAGCGTTTCCCAGGTGAGGTTCAGCCCGTCGAACTCGGCATAGCGCCGCTCCAGCCGGGTGACGACGCGCAGCGACTGCGCGTTATGGTCGAAGCCGCCCCAGCCGGCCATCTTCTCGTTCAGCGCCTCCTCGCCGGTATGGCCGAAGGGCGTATGGCCGAAATCATGCACCAGGGCGACCGCCTCGGCGAGATCCTCGTCGCCGCGCAGCGCCCGCGCCAGGGCGCGGGCGATCTGCGCCACCTCGATCGAATGCGTCAGCCTGGTGCGGTAGTGGTCGCCCTCATGCGCGACGAACACCTGCGTCTTGTGCTTCAGCCGGCGAAAGGCGGTGGAATGGATGATGCGGTCGCGGTCGCGCTGGAACGGCGTCCGCGTCGGGCTTTCGGGCTCATCGAACAGCCGGCCGCGCGAACGCGTCGGATCGCTCGCATAGGCGGCGCGCGGCCGGTAGCCGAATCCGATATCGCCGAGAGCATCCTTGCCCATTCACCCACCAGTTGACTTGCCCCCGTCCGCTTCATACCTATCATGGGAAACCGAAAGCAAGGTGACGCCGATGGGCGCGGATGCCAAGACTGCCATGAAAGTCGAAATGACCGACGCCGCCGCCAAGCGGATTGCCAGGATTCTGTCCGGCGAGCCCAGCAAGACGGCGATGCGCGTTTCCGTCGAAGGCGGCGGCTGCTCCGGCTTCTCCTACAAGTTCGATCTGGTCGATGTGCGCAACGACGACGACGTGGCCATCGAGAAGGATGGCGCTACTGTCCTGATCGACGACCTCTCGCTGGTCTATATGGGCGGCTCGGTGATCGACTTCGTCGACGACCTGATGGGCCAGTCCTTTCAGATCAGGAACCCGAACGCGGTCGCCTCCTGCGGCTGCGGCACCAGCTTCTCCATCTAGCGGGCCGGGATGCCTGCCATCGGCGCGGTCCGCCAGGTCGCGCTTTCGGCCGGGCGCGATCTCGACGCGACGCTGGCCTTCTGGCAGGGCGTGCTCGGCATGAGCGTGCATGCGCGCTACGATCCGCCCGGCATTGCCTTCATCGTGGCGGGCGGCGTGCGGCTGTTCTTTGGCGACGGCGTGCCGCCGGGCACCGTCTATCTCGACATTGCCGGTCTTGAGGCCTTCCATGCCGAGGCGAAAGCCGCCGGCGTTCCTTTCACCGCGCCCCCGACGCTCGTCCATCGCGACACCGAGGGCCAGTTCGGTCCGGCGGGGGATAGCGAATGGATGGCCTTTCTAAAGGACCCGGCAGGCAATACGATCGGCCTCGTCGAGCGCCTTGCTGGGGAAGAACATTGAGGTCCGCATGAAGATCGTCACCTGGAACATCAACGGCGTTCGCGCCCGCATCGGCAACCTCACCCACTGGCTGACCGAGAGCGCGCCGGACATCGTCTGCCTTCAGGAGATCAAGACCGTCGACGACCAGTTCCCGCGTGCCGAGATCGAGGCGCTGGGCTACAATGTCGAGACCAACGGCCAGAAGAGCTTCAACGGCGTTGCCATCCTGTCAAAGCTGCCCTTCGACGAGGTCAATCGCGGTCTGCCCGGCGACGATGTAGACGACCACGCGCGCTTCATCGAAGGCGTCTTCTCGACCGACAAGGGCGCGCTGCGCGTCGCCTCGCTCTATCTGCCGAACGGCAATCCAATCGACGACGAGCGGAAGTTTTCCTACAAGCTGTCATGGATGGCCAGGCTCGAGCGCTGGGCGGAAGAACGGCTGAGGCTCGAGGAAGCGCTGGTGCTGGCCGGCGACTACAATGTCATTCCCGAGCCCGCCGACGCCAGGTTCCCCGAGAATTGGCTAGGCGACGCGCTGTTCCAGCCGCAGACGCGGCAGGCCTTCCGCCGCCTGAAGAACCTGGGCTTCACGGAGGCTGTGCGCGCCGTCACCGATTCGCCCGATGTCTATACCTTCTGGGACTATCAGGCCGGCGCCTGGCAGAAGAACAACGGCATCCGCATCGACCACCTGCTTTTGTCGCCTGAAGCCGCCAACCGCATTTCCTCGGCCTCGGTCGAAAAGCATGTGCGCGCCTGGGAAAAACCCTCCGACCATGTGCCGGTGGCGATCGAGCTCGCCTTGCAACCGGCCTGAAAGCGCTGCTTACGGAACTCTCGCCAAGACCCTGATATCGCCACAAATCGCGCGTCTGATGCGAATTGTTGCGGGGGTTCGATGGCGATCCGATTTGTTCTTTGCCCAGTCGGTCTTGCGCTGGTGCTTGCCGCGCCGGCGCTGGCGCTCGCGGCCCCAGAGTGCCTTGCCAACGGCAAATCGTTCAAGATCGGTGAGATGGCCTGCCTGACCGTTGCCGGCGAAAGTCACCTCGCCCGCTGCGACATGGTTCTCAACAACACGTCCTGGACGAAGGTCAAGGACGGCTGTCCCGGCGAGAACCCGCCACCGAAACTGCATCCGACCTCGATCTTGACACCTGCGCCAAGCATGCTGCCGACGGAGCCGACCGAGAACTGAGGCAGAAGCTGCCGCTTACTGGTCGCCGTTGTTGCCCTTGGTCAGGATGTCGTCGGCCAGCGAAATCGCCGTGCGGCGGTCGGCTTCGCCGGCGGCGGCGAAGGCCTCTTCCTGCATGCTGCGGATCCAGGGCTGGTCGGTCGGCGGAGCACGCTCAAGTGCGGCCGTCATCATCGCCAGGCCGCGCACGACCTTGCCGCTCTGGAACAAGAGATTGCCGAGCGTCGCCTGCGCGCCGGCATGGCCTTTTTCGGCCGCGAGCTGCAACCAGCGCCCGGCCTGCTTGACGCTGGCCTTCACGCCGCCCTCGCCCTTGAGGAACATCTGGCCGATTTCGAACTGGGCGTTCGGGTTACGGTAATTGGCGGCGGCGCGCATGTAGTACTCCTGCGCCGCGACCTCGTTTTCCTCGACCGGGCTGCCCGGAATGCCTTTGCGCAGATAGTCGCCCAGCGCGACAAGCGCGTCCGAGACATAGCTTTCCTCCGGCGAGCCGGGCTCGACATCCTGGTCGACGATTTCCGAGAAGAACTTGAAGGCCGCATAGTCGTCGCGCGCCACGCCGTCGCCTTGGGCATACATGCGCGCAAGCTTCCAGGTGGCGCCGATCTGGCCGTTCTCGGCGGCATATTTATAGGCCTCGACCGCCTGGTCCTTATGGCCGTTCTTGTAGGCGGAAAAGCCGAACTGGAACACCGCCCACGGGCTCGACTGCGGTTTCACTCCGGTCTTGTCGTCGAACACCTTGTCGTCGAAGGCCATGGCCTGCCCGGTGGCGCCCAAGGTCGCAATCGCGACCAGTGCCGGCAAGACAAACGACCGCAACACCTCAAATGTCCGCATAGCAGTGTGTTTCTTTCGCGCCGCCCGGATGGGTGACCGCGCCGTCGCGAGCCGACCCTACGGTCTGCGCATATTTCCAGATCGCGCCGGACTGATAGTCGGTCTTGCGCGCCTTCCAACTCTTTGCCCGCGCCGCCAACTCGGCGTCCGACAGCACCACCTCGATCGTGCCTTTGACGGCGTCGATCGAGATCACGTCGCCATCCTTGAGTAGTCCGATCGGCCCGCCGACCGCCGCCTCCGGCCCGACATGGCCGATGCAGAAGCCACGCGTGGCGCCGGAAAAACGCCCGTCCGTGATCAGCGCCACCTTGCCGCCCATGCCCTGGCCGTAGAGCGCCGCAGTCGTCGACAGCATCTCGCGCATGCCCGGCCCGCCGCGGGGCCCCTCGTAGCGAATGACGAGAACCTCGCCTTCGCGGTAGTTGCGCTGCGTCACCGCTTCGAAGCATTCCTCTTCCGAATCGAAGCAGCGCGCCGGACCTGAGAATTTCAGCTCCGACATGCCGGCGACCTTCACGATCGCGCCTTCGGGGGCAAGGTTTCCCTTCAAGCCCACAACGCCGCCTGTCTTGGTGATTGGCCGATTGGCGGGACGCACAACATCCTGACTGTCATTCCAGGCTACGTGCTCCATATTTTCGGCCAAAGTGCGGCCAGTGACAGTCATGCAGTCGCCGTGCAGATAGCCATGGTCGAGCAGCGTCTTCATCAAGAGCGGAATGCCGCCTGCCTCGAACATGTCCTTGGCGACATATTTTCCGCCGGGCTTGAGATCGGCGATATAAGGCGTCTTCTCAAAGATCGCCGCCACGTCGAAGAGGTCGAACTTGATGCCGGCTTCATGCGCGATCGCCGGCAGGTGCAGCGCCGCGTTGGTCGAGCCGCCGGTGGCGGACACGACGGTTGCGGCATTCTCCAGCGCCTTGCGCGTGACGATGTCGCGCGGCCGGATGTTTTTCGCGATCAGCTCCATGACCTTTTCGCCGGAGGCGAAATTGAAGCGGTCGCGCATCTCGTAGGGCGCCGGGGCGCCGCAGGAATAGGGCAACGCCAGGCCGATCGCCTCGGCGACGGTCGCCATGGTGTTGGCGGTGAACTGGGCGCCGCACGACCCCGCCGAAGGACAGGCCGCCTGCTCGATCTCGAGCAGCTCGGCGTCGGAGATCGTGCCGACCGAATGCTGGCCGACCGCCTCGAACACGTCCTGCACGGTGATCTGCCGGCCGCGATAGCTGCCGGGCAGGATCGAGCCGCCATAGATGAAGATCGACGGCACGTTGAGGCGGACCATCGCCATCATCATGCCGGGCAGCGACTTGTCGCAGCCGGCGAGCCCGACCAGCGCGTCGTAGCAATGGCCGCGCATGGTGAGCTCGACTGAATCGGCGATCACCTCGCGCGACACCAGCGACGACTTCATGCCCTGATGGCCCATGGCGATGCCGTCGGTGACGGTGATGGTGCAGAATTCGCGCGGAGTGCCGTTGGCGGCCGCCACGCCCTTCTTCACCACCTGCGCCTGGCGCATCAGCGAGATGTTGCAGGGCGCGGCTTCGTTCCAGCAACTGGCGACGCCGACCAGCGGCTGCGCGATCTCGGCCGCCGACAACCCCATGGCATAGAGATACGAGCGATGCGGCGCGCGCGCCGGACCAACGGTCACGTGGCGGCTGGGCAGCTTGGCCTTGGAGATCACCTTGGCGTCCATACTCGTCCTTGCCGCGTCTCACGCGGCCTGCCCCATCGCCCGGCCATCCTGGCACGCATCCCGAGACCTATCCGGGTTGCGCCGGGTTTATGGCGGGAAATGGGCAGTTCCCTCGGCAAGACTTCTAGCGCAGGGGTTGTTCATAAACTGTTGCTGAAACGTCACAATCGCGCGGAGCGCCAGTCGTGACGCGAATTTGCAACATAGCGTCTGCCGATCGGGCCAGGCTATTGATTACCAACAAAAAAGGCCGGGCGATGCCCGGCCTTTTTTCTTGAAATTTGCGGACCTTAGAATTTGATCTTGATGCCGCCTGAAATCGCAGTAACCAGATCGTTGCCGAAATCGTAGCTGGCGTCTGCACCAACAATTTTGCCGTTCTCGCCAATCAGTATCCCGGAATGACCGCTGGTCAACACGCCGATCGCACCGGCCAAGCGAACCTCGATGTTGGGCTGTGGCGTATAGGCGACCCCGCCGCCGACTGTCCAGGTATCCGTCTGCGCGCCGTAGCCATGCGAGGTGCCGCGATCCCAGGAAAGCTGACCGGCGGCGCTCCACTGATCGTTGAACTTGTGGCCGATGCCGCCCGACACGGTCCAGCCATCACGATACATCAGGTCGAGGGAAGTCACCTCTCCCGGACCGTTGGTGAAACAAACCGAAGAAGGAACGCCCACCGGACAGATCGGAACGCTCTGCAGAATGCTCCAATTGACCCACTTGATCGAACCGAAGGCGAGCCATCCGGGCGCGATGCCCGACTGCAGTTTCAATTCCACCACATCCGGCATGTGCTGCGTTGAACCGTAGATCGGGAAAGCGGCGACGCCGACATTCGTCAGATCCAGCGTGCCCGAGATGTTGTCGAGCTTGACCTTCGAATTGTAGACGAGGCTCGCCCGCAACGCGATATCGGGGATTTCGTACGCGATGCCAGCGCGCCAGCCCCAGCCATTGCTCGTCAGCTCGACGCGACCGGTACCCCCGAAGTCGGGCACCAGCGGTGACACCAAGTCTTCCTTGAAGCCGTAAACCTTCTGATAGAAAACGCCGCCGATGAAGCGGAGCTGGCCTTTGCCCGCATCCATTTTGTAGGAGCAGGTTGCCGCGTAGTTGTCGCTCTTGATGTCGGTTTCCATGTTGGAAAACGCGCCGTTCCACACGCCGGGCGCAGTATGCGCTCCCCAAGGCTGCGAATAGTCGACCATGCAGTCGACGCCTTGCACAACCTGGACCTTGGCGCCGATGCGCGGCACCCAGTAACCCTCGGCTCCATCAGCTGTGGTGCCGAAACCAAGGTCGGCCCCGCCAGGACCGCGTGCATTTTTGTACTTGCGCTCCGGCATCACATAGGTCGCTTCGGCTTCTGTGGCGAACGGCGCCGGATCGAACAGAAGGTCGATGTCGTAGCCGCCGCGCTCCAAGCCGCCGGCATGCGCCGGGTGCATCGCCGCCCCGACCAAAGCCAGCGAAAAGCACCCTGCCCCCAGCAGCGCTTTCAGACGCAAAATGTTCATGGAATTCCCTCCCCGAAATACGCGGGATCAAGCTAGAACCAATTCGGGTTAAAGGCGCAACTACGAATTCAAGAGTTGTACGCGTACACCTTGACAGCTCGCATTTTCGCCATCGTGCCCGGCCGCGATATCGAGCCTAATCGCGGCTTAACAATCATCGAATGGCAGGAAAAAGCTGCACAAACCTTTCAATACAGCCCGAAAACAGGCCATTTGGAGGAAATAGGCCCCATTGTTACATTATGGCAACAATGGGGCCAAAAGTTTCCTGTTTACGTCAAAATTAACGCTGCCGAACGCCTGTTTTCGAGGCAATGAAGCAGCCTTTAAGCAGCTCCTAAAACTCGCGAATCTTGTCCTTCAGCCGGCGTCGCGGACCCTGGTCAGAGCGACCGAAAGCTTCTCTTGCGCCGCGCGATATTCGGCAAGCTTTTCGCGCTCGGCCTCGACTACTTCTTCGGGCGCATTGGCGACGAACTTCTCGTTCGATAGCTTCTTGTGCAGGCGGGCGATCTCCTCGGTCACCTTGGCCAGTTCCTTCTGCAGCCGCGCGGCTTCGGCCGCCAGGTCGATCAGGCTGCCGAGCGGCAGGCAGACGGTGGCTTCGTTGAGGACGATCTGGGCCGAGCCCTTGAGCGGCGTTTCCGCCAGCGATATATTGCCGATGCGGGCCAGGCGCTTGATCGCCTGATCGTGGCGTTGAAGCCTCTCGCGCGTCGTTGCGTTGGCGCCGATCACCGCCAGGGGCGCGATAGCCGCCGGCGGCACGTTCATTTCCGAGCGCACCGAGCGGATGCCGGAAACGAGGTCGACCAGCCAGTTGATATCGGCGGCGGCATCGTCATCCTCGAAATCGGGCGACGGCCAGGTCGCGTGGCAAAGCAGCGAACCGCGTTCCTTGCTCTCGCCCGCCGTCTGCGCCCACAGCTCCTCGGTCATGAACGGCATCATCGGATGGAGCAGCTTGTAGATCTCGTCCAGCACGAAGGCGACGCAGGCCCGGCTCTCGGCCTTCGCGGCTTCGTCTGTGCCCATGAACACCGGCTTCAGCAGTTCCAGGTACCAGTCGCAGAACAGGTTCCAGACGAACCGGTAGGCGGCGCCCGCCGCCTCGTTGAAGCGGTAGCTGGTGATGCCTTCGGTGACCGCGCGCGCCGCCCGCGTCAGCTCCGTCAGGATCCAGCGGTTGACCGCAAGCTTGGCATCGTTCAGCCAGAAGTCGTCGTTCCTGGCGACCTCGTTCATCTCGGCAAAGCGCGTCGCGTTCCACAGCTTGGTGCCGAAATTGCGGTAGCCGGCAATGCGTGCCGGGTCGAGCTTCACGTCGCGTCCCTGCGCCGCCATCACGGCAAGCGTGAAGCGCAGCGCATCGGCGCCGTACTCGTCGATCAGGTCGAGCGGGTCGATGACGTTGCCTTTCGACTTCGACATCTTCTGTCCGCTCTTGTCGCGCACCAGCGCGTGCACATAGACGGTGTGGAACGGCTCCTCGTCCATGAAATGCAGGCCCATCATCATCATGCGGGCGACCCAGAAGAAGATGATGTCGAAGCCGGTTACCAGCACGTCGGTCTGGTAATACGTCTTCAGCTCCGGTGTCTGGTCGGGCCAGCCGAGCGTCGAGAACGGCCACAGCGCGGAGGAGAACCAGGTGTCGAGCACGTCCTCGTCGCGCGTCAGGATCTCGCCCGGCTGGAAATTCTCCAGCTTGTCCTCGACCCAGGCCTTCCACGGACCTTCCAGCGCCAGATAGTATTCGATCGCCGCGGCAAGCGCCTCTTCCTCGGTCTTTTCGACGAAGACGCGACCGTCCGGCCCGTACCACGCCGGAATCTGGTGGCCCCACCACAGCTGCCGCGAGATGCACCAGGGCTGGATGTTCTCCATCCAGTCGAAATAGGTCTTTTCCCAGTTCTTCGGCACGAAGTTGGTACGGCCCTCGCGCACCGCGGCGATCGCCGGCTTGGCTAGCTCGGCCGCATTCACGTACCATTGGTCGGTCAGGAACGGCTCGATCGGCACGCCGCCGCGGTCGCCATGCGGCACCGTGTGGCGATGCGGCTCGACCTTCTCCAGGAAGCCGCCTGCTTCCATCAGCTCGACGATCTTCTTGCGCGCCACGAAGCGGTCCAGCCCGTCGAGCTCGTCCCAGGCGGCCTGGCGCTCCGGTGTCACTTCAAAGTCGGCAAGGAAATCCTCGTTGTCCTTGAGCTTGACGGCGGCTTCGACCGTCAGGATGTTGATCGCCGGCAGCTTGTGGCGCTTGCCGACCTCGAAGTCGTTGAAGTCATGCGCCGGCGTGATCTTGACCGCGCCCGAGCCCTTCTCCGGATCCGAATATTCGTCGGCGACGATAGGGATCCGCCGGCCGACGATCGGCAGGATGACGTTCTTGCCGACCAGGTCGCGAAACCGTTCGTCGTCGGGATGCACGGCCACCGCGGTGTCGCCAAGCATGGTTTCGGGGCGCGTCGTGGCAACGGTGATGAATGTCTTCGGATCCTCGGGGTCGAACACCGCCCCTTCGACCGGATAGCGCAAGTGCCAGAGATTGCCGTTGACCTCGTGCTGCTCGACCTCGAGGTCGGAAATGGCCGTCAACAGCTTCGGATCCCAGTTCACAAGGCGCTTGTCCTTGTAGATCAGGCCTTCCTTGTAGAGCGTGACGAAGACCTCCAGCACCGCCTTGGACAAGCCCTCGTCCATGGTGAAACGTTCGCGCGACCAATCGGCCGAGGCGCCGAGCCGCTTCAACTGGTTGAAGATCGCGCCGCCGGATTCGGCCTTCCACTCCCAGACCTTTTCGATGAATTCTTCGCGCGTCAGATCGCGACGGTCGATCTGCCTTTCCATGAGTTGGCGCTCGACCACCATCTGCGTGGCGATGCCGGCATGGTCCATGCCTGGCTGCCACAGCACATTCTTGCCGCGCATGCGTTCGAACCGCACCAAGATGTCCTGCAGCGTGTTGTTGAGCGCGTGCCCCATATGCAGCGAGCCGGTGACGTTCGGCGGCGGGATGACGATGGAGAAGGCTTCCGCCCCCTCCTCCGCGCCGGCGCCGGCGCGAAAAGCGTCGGCCTCTTCCCAGACTTTGGCGATCTTCGGCTCGACGGTCTTGGCGTCGTAGGTTTTATCAAGCATGGAGGAGGTCCGAATTGTCGGGAACAAGCGTCCGCTGTAAATCGGAAGCTCTTGGCCGAGTCAACCGCGAGAAGGATAGGCCTGCCCCGCCCAGATAGGCCCGCCGCGATCGACGGCAATCCCACCCTCATCGCAAAACGATCCAGTGGCCGCATTTCCCGGAAACAAAAGCGCCGCCCCATGGCGGCGCATCTTACCTTGAACGGTCGACCGAAATCACTGCGCGCCGCGCGCCACGCGCTCTATTTCCTCGCGCACTAGGCGTTCGACCAGCGTCGGCAAATTGTTGTCGAGCCAGTCCTGAAGCATCGGCCGCAGCATCTCCTCGGCCATCTCGTCGAAGGTCTTCTTGCTGCGGCTGGCGAAGGCATCGGAAAGCTCGCCGAACGCCGCCGCGACCTGACGGCCCGCATGCTCGGATAGGATCGCCGGCCGGGACGGCGGCAAGTCGGCCGAAGATGGCCCTGAAACCGGGCCGGGCGCCATAGCTTCGGCAGTTGGCGCGGCAAGATCCTCCTCGTCGATCTCGACTTGCGGTGCAGCTTCCGCCGGGCGCTCGGCCACCTTCGCCTTGACGGAGCTTCCGCCAACGGCGGCGATCTCGCGCCGCCAGTCGGAGACGATGGTATCGGCGCTCTGCGGCACGCTTGCCGCGCTTTCCGCAATCGCCGGCGTGCCGGGCTCGGCGGCGACCCTGGCGCCGACTTCCGCCAGGGTGGCTGGTGCAGGCGCGGTCTTCACGGGCTCGGCGCGCGCGACCGCTGGATCGGAGGCCGCGAGCTGGGCCTGTATCTCCGCTAGACTCACCGGCTTCCTGGGGACGGGCTCCGCGTTCAGCTCGGAACGAAAGGCGTCGACGTCGGCCGTCGGCGCCGTCGGCTGGAGATCCTGCCGCAGGTCAGCGCTGTCGGCCGCCGGCTGCTTGCGGCCGGTGTCGCTGTCCTCGATGATCCTTCGGATGGAAGCAAGTATCTCTTCCATGGAAGGTTCGCGCTGCGCGCTGCTTGCCGTCGCCATCGTCACATCCGCCGCCTTTGTGACCCATTGCAGATTTCCATTCCGGCCAGGCCGGAATTCGAATCAATGGCGACAGCGTAACCGACCGATCGTGATCCGAGAATCCCCAATCTGGGGAGACGTTGGATTTCAACAGATTAGCTCGCCACACCGGCAGCAGCCGACCGGCTGGCTCTCCAATGCAAAGCGCCGCGCATCCAAGGGACACGCGGCGCTTCTGGAAGCCTGTCGGATGATCAGCGGCCGTCCGGCGTGCGCAGCCCGATCCACTTGTCCTTGACGGCGTTGTAGTGCTCTTCCGGCTTGTATTGCGCGACCTGCAGGCCGAGCCGCTCGGCCGACAGCCGGCCGAGCGCCGACAGGATGGCGTAGCTCGCCACGACAACGTCGCGCTCGGAACTGGCCTGGTTGATCTTGGCGGTGATGACGGCATTCTGCGCGTTGAGCACGTCGAGCGTGGTGCGCTGACCGACATTGCGCTCCTCGATGACGCCGTTGAGCGCCAGTTGCGCGGCGGCGATCACCTGCCTGTTGGCGTCCACGCTTTCGCGGGCGGCGACGTATTGCGTCCACGCCGAGGCCACAGCCTGGCGTACCTGGTCGCGGCTGACGTCGACCTCAATGCGTGCCTGGCTAAGCGATTCCTTCGATTGGCGAACCAGTGCCGAGGTGCGGCCGCCCGAATAGATCGGTACGGTGAGCGTTGCGCCGATATTGGCCGAATTGGTCGTCCCCTCGGACGCCGACGACGCAAAAGTGCCGGGCGTGGTGTTGCGGTACTGGCTTGAAATCCCGGCACTGGCAGAAAGCTGCGGCAAAAGTGCCCCTTCGGCCGACTTCACCGAGAACGCCGCGGCGTCGACGAGATGCTCGGTAGCAAGGATGGCGGGATGCTCCGCGGCGGCAATGGTGAAAGCCGAATCGAGGCTCGACGGCAATAGCTTCGCGAGCGGCGCGGGTGCTCTGAGCCTGCCCGGCTCGTCGCCGATTATCTGGTGGTAGGTCGCTGCACTGGCCTGCGCCGTCGCGCGGGCGGCGCTGAGTTGGGCCACGGCCGTCGAACGCGAGGCATCGGCCTGCGCGACGTCGGTGCGAGTGCCCTCGCCGACCTCGAAGCGAGACCGTGCTGCGCGCGCCTGCTCGGTCAGGAACTGCAGGTTCTGTTCGGTCAGCACGGCGATCTGGCGATCGCGGATCACGTCCATATAGGCGCTTGCCGCGTTGAACAGGATGTTCTCTTCGGTGTTGCGCAGGCTCTCAACCGAAGCCTTCACCTGCGATTCGGCGGCAGCGACGTTGTTCTTGGTCTGAAACCCGTCGAACAGCGTCTGGTCGATCTGAACCCCAAAGTTGCCTGTAGTTATATTTAAGGTCTGACCCAGACGGTTGGCGTGGCTGCTTGTGTAATCGATGCTTGCCGATCCCTTGATCGTAGGGCGGTAGCCCGACTTGGCGATAGCCACCCCCTCGTCGGTGACACGCGTGCCGGCGCGGGCGGAATTCAGCTGCGAGTTGTATTGATAGGCCTTGGCGAGCGCGCCGGTGATAGTTTCTGCCGATGCGGTCAATGGCGAAAGCGCTGTCGCCGAAACGAGCATGGCTGCTAGAAAGGTCTTGTGTAGGGGCGGCACGTATTATCCCTCATTCGTTTTGCATGGGAACCACGCCACGTCAGCCCATCCTCTCGGATCAGCCAGCGCCGCGCTTTTTCTCGTTCCCCCGCTGAAAGCCCCCGAAAATCCCCGGTCAAGCAAATCAGCAACGATTGTTCAAGCGCAAGCGATCATGACCGCGCCTTCGCTGCAAGGCAAAACCGCTCAAAATTCGAACGCATCAATACGTTCGAAGCCCGGTAGTGGCTTAATTGCCGCATTAAATGCGCGTCTTCCGGTTACAACCCCTCCGGCTTTAAAAAATAGCCGGGCCACGCCAGAGTTGCCCTGCCCCTCGACTACAACCAGCCGTCCGTCTTCGGCGAGTTGGTCAAGCAATGCCGCCGGCACCTCCTCGACGCTGCCGCCAATGACGATGACGTTATAGGGCGCCTTGGCGGCATGACCTTGCGGCAACGGCCCGGTCACCACCGTGACGTTCCGGCAATCCAGCGTCGAAAGCGTCGACCTTGCAGCTTCGGCCAGCGCCGGGTCGCTTTCCAGCGCAACCACCGATTTTGCGATTCGGGAAAGGAGCGCGGCCGAATAGCCGGTGCCGCAGCCGACATCGAGCACCGAATCGCTGTCGCCAATCTCAGCCAGTTGCAGCAGCTTGGCGAGCGGCGACGGTTCCATCAAATAACGCGCGCCGGTGCCGTTGACGCCCTCGGAAATGCGGATGTCCTCGTCGATATAGGCGAGGTCCCGCTGTCCGGGACCGACAAAAGCCTCGCGCGGCACGGAAAGCATGGCTTCGATCAGCGGCGCGCTGGTCACGTCGGTGGTGCGGATCTGGCCATCGACCATCTTCACGCGGCGCTCGGAGAAATCAGCGTTCATGTCCCAACCAATCCGCTTCCCGCGCTCAAATCCGCGGTTTCATTCGACTGGAACCTGACACTCCGGCGCGACAGCGCCGGAGTCCGGGCATTGGAGGCCTCGCCCGGAATCGAACCGGGGTGCAAGGATTTGCAGTCCTCTGCGTAACCACTCCGCCACGAGGCCTTCCGTGCTCCCGGCGTTCCGAGCGAACTCATTATGTTGGCGGTGAAAGGTCGTCAAGCACCGGCAAGTCATTCCCGGCGCTTTCCCAGACGTCATCGAAGCCAGTGGTTGCCAATCGCTTGCGGCCCATCCCGACAGTACCTGCGGTGCCTGCCGGACCTCTCGCCGCACAGCTCTCAATCCGGCCGGCGGCGGCGCTCCCACCAGACAACGAAGCGCCGCCTGTGGCGACGCACCAGCGCGAATTCGTAGGACAGGACCAACAGACCCAGCGGAATCATCCAGAAACCGAGAATCGGCAGAAAGCCCAGAATCCCGCCAATGGTGAGCAGCAGGCCGATCGCGATCCGTACCCCCCGCGAGCGCGGCATGGTGAACTCGCGGCCGAGGACCGTGATCTTGCGCGCCGGGGCGTTATCGTCGTCAGCTGCCGTCATACAAAGCCAAATCCCATCTGCGCGGCCGAGCCATCGGTACCAAAGGCAACAACCGGCCGCTTTGTTCCGTCCCGGTGTGAAGCACCTCATATGTGGGCACGCCGAAACGATGCCACAAATGGCCGCACGAAAAACTGGAGAAAAATTGCGAATTGCTTCTTTGCAAAGCTCAAAGGTGTTTGCTATAGGCTGCGCCACTCACATCAGAGCGCTGTTCCCCGGTAGCTCAGTGGTAGAGCAACCGGCTGTTAACCGGTTGGTCGCTGGTTCGAATCCGGCCCGGGGAGCCAATTGACACTTCTAAAGTCCTGTTTTCCTTAGATTTTCCAAAAACCGTGTACCATTTTCCCCGCTTTTCCTCCCCGCTTTTGGCGGTTTTTCTGTCGGCAGCTATGGCCGTCAATGCGAGGCCAGCCGAAATCGACGACCTAATCAACATGTCTGCCACAGCGATCGTGGCGAATAGAGTCTGTGGTATCAACACGGTGAAATTGCGCAGCGACCGTCAATTTGGGTTTGAGGCTGCAGCAAGAAAATTAGGCGCGAGTCGCGCTTTCCGTGAGATCGAAGAGCAAGCGAGTGAGAGAATCGCCAATAGCCATCCTGGCGAGATTCTCGATAGCGTTTGTAAGGCGATGCGCGAACGGATGTATTGAGCAACCGAAAAGGCCGCGAACGCCGCGACCGCCGATGCGGCCCTAGTAAGTACATTAGCCATCGCTTGACGAAGCCGCTGGCCGCGCCAGAGGCATAAAGATCGGTGACGAGGTTGCGATCACCGCGACCGTCCGCCGTCGAGTGACGGAGGAAAGGATAAGCGTCTCAATCCCGTCCTATGGCTTTCCACACTCGATCGTTGACCGAACCTCCAAGGTGAAGAAGGGCCAGCCGTTGGAACTCGTCGGCGACGTCACCCATATCGACGGCGATTGGGTGACTGTGAATCTAGGCATCCCGGTCACGGTGAACATGGACACGCTCAGGCTGGTGACGGCCTACAAGCTACAAGCCGCCCACGAGGAAAACGCCGCTGGTGGACAAGCCGACCTGAACCGGACTTCCCGACGACAGTAGAAGGATCACGGCCCATCCTCCCGCCACACGGGCACGCGGTGGATTTTGAGCGAGACCAGCCGCCGGATGCGAAGACCTACGGCTTCACTCCCGCTTGGAACGAAGCCCTTCACGTCCAACGGCCCGTGGTCGCCAGCCTCGCAGCGCATCCGGCGCATCAGCGAGTCAACGTCGATATCGCCGAAAATCTGAATCAGGTCGTCAGGGAAATAGTTGTGCGTCCGCTTGCAGTAGCGACAGGTGACACGGACCAAGCTCCGCGTCTCATTGAGCGCCGACAGCGGAAAGATTTTCGTTTTTGGCCAATACGGTTCCGGCATGAGAACGAAATAGGAACAAATGCCTGTGGCGGTCAAGTGGAGCCCGCCTACTTCCCTACAGGTAAGATTTTGTGGGGATAAGGAAGGGCCACTCTCTGCAAATAAAAGGCAAGCCGGGATTGAAAATGCTCGCGGTAAGGCATCTCCAGGCGGCACCTGCGCTGGAGTGGGTCAAAACACCGTACCTGATGCGCAATGTCAGCACTTGCCACCGCAAAAAACTTCTTAAAATCAATAACGAGGTCGGGCAGCCCTATTCCTAATAAGTCCACGAAGGCAGGTGCGGCTTCTAGGCAATGATACCTGTCGTTTGTATTCTGATGAACCCGCTTCCAGTATTCACTTCCAGGCGCCAAAAGCGGTTTAATGACGTCTGTAGGAAACGCCTCATATAGAAGTACGCTATTTAATGTGCGCTCCTCTCCTGCAGAAGTTTTTTCGAACTCCTGCAGAAGATCGCAATCCTGCGAGGCGATGATCGCATAGGGGTGGAAGACGGTGTTTACGGTTTCGGACTCAGCATCAAAGATATGCTGCGCGACATTGGATAGTATCTCGCCCTGACGCAGTTCGCCGGATTGGTCGACCGGGGCATAGACAGGCGAAGTCACGCCCGCTGACGCGACGGCAATGTCAATTTGATGATCGTTTTCGTCCACCCAGCCCCGCCAACTGTCAATCAGCGATTGTAAGCGGCGGCCTTTCAAAGGTGCGCCTGTGCGCAACCTTGCGCGAAGTCGTCTTTGGCGCCGGCGTTGGTAGCGCCTTCAGCCGGTCACTCTCAACTTGATAATGGTGCATATCGACCAGCGCGTCCCATGCCTCCTTAAGTTCCGGCTCTTTGAGATGCCCGAGAATTAACAAACACGCCAATCGATAAGCTGCGCTCCTCGGCAGCTCGTTCGGCTGTCCAGTCACTTCGATATTTGTGTGGAAAACTGCTCGCGCACGATCATTCTCCTCCGCCAATGTCCACGTCACTAGTGCCCTCGGGTCCGAGCGCACTGTGCAGTTGGTCAGAAACGCACCAACGGAAAGCCCTTCTTGCTCGGTAATTGAACCGGTTGAGATGGGGTAGCGCATCATGAACCTCAGCTTTCTGATCGCTGTAGCAATCGATGTCTATGATATAGGCATTGGATTGTGCGGGGCCTACCTTGCCCAATCCATGTTGAAGAAAAATGCCTTCTTTCGTTTCGTCAGAAACGATCCGAAGCAAGCGGTGCGCCTCGCGGATTTCTCCGCGCCCAAAACGTTGTTGACGCAATTCGCCCAGAATGTTGCTGCTTATGATGTCTGCCCAAGGCACGTCGGCCAATCCAATCTCGGTGGGGACGATCGCATTTTGATAGCGAAGGCCGATTCTTGAAAAGAAACTTGGCTTATACGTATCGATTAATGCTTCCAAAGGCGGGTTAAGAAATCGTGTGAATTCTTCCCAACGGCGATAGTTGGTGGACGTGAGCGATAAAGAGCCTGGCTCGAGAGAAACCGTGCACAGGCGGTCTTCGGTTTGAAAACGATATGAGACTGGTTGCTGGGCGGCAATACCGATCATCCGAGCGACTTCAGGGGGCAGGTCATCTGGAATTCCCGACATCTGAGTTCTCTCGAATATCGGGAACATCGAACGTATTGCATCCTGAAACTCGGATGGAACCTGACTTTCAATCCTCAAGATCGTCGGAAACCGAACTTGGCAGATCACACTCAACAGGGGAGAGTGGCGATATATCACCCGTGGCGAGTCTTCGAAAAACTCGTCCTGTTCAAGCATTGAACCCCCTATGTGTTCTGTGGGCACTCCGCCTCCTCCAAGCAAATGCCGAGCCAGAAACACTCAGCGTTCTGGCACGATTCTAACTAGTCGGAAAGAGGCGCAGTGTCCTGCGAGCTGGCCATTCATCCCGGTTTTAGCACGATAGATACACACATCAACCAAACGCCGCTAGCGCCGTTTCCCACGCCGGATCGTCGTATAGGCTGCCCGCCTCGGCACTTCCGCCTGCAGCCGCACGGTTCACGGCCATTGCCGCGGCAATCGCACCATCAATGGATAGATGACGCTTGCCCTTGTGCAGTCGAACCTTATGCCCGTGGCTATTCGTCTCGACTTCAACGTTGGAGAAGCAGAAACGCAGAATCTCGTGCCCGCCATGCTTGAACCGCTTGGCGACGATCGCCCGTTCCAGTTCGTGAATCGCCGGCATCATCGATAGGCTACCCTGCCGGTGCTCGACAGCCGGATAGCCATCTTCCAAGAGGTTATTGAGGGTGTTGCGGGCCAATGCCGGGTCGAAGGCAATTTCGCGCACGTCGAACTGGTCGCATAGCTCACGAATCTTGTCCTCGACCGCGCGGAAGTCCACGACATTGCCAGGCGTTGCGGTGATCAGCGATTCGTCGGCCCACCTCACATAAGGCGCTCCGGACGCATCCTGCCGCTGGCGAAGGTTCTCCTTTGGGCAGAAAAACCATGGCACGACCACAAAGCCGTCGCCGTCTCGGAATGCCGCGACGATTACCGTCAAATCGCCGCTGGAGCTAAGATCGACGCCCAGCCAACACGGTTCGCCCGCCAATGCGGCAAGGTCGATCGGGTCGGCGCCCTCGTCATAGGTCGCCATATCGACAAACGGTGATGTCGAATGGTCTGGCCAGAAGTTGAGGTGATACTGCCGGAAGGCGTCCTGGTCGGCTGGCCTGTTCTGGGCTTCCCGCGCCATGGCCCGGATGCCCTTTATGTCGGGATAGCCAAGTGCAAGGCCAGGATTGACCTTGTGCCACACGGTCTCGTCTCTCCAATCGTCGCCCTCGTCAGGCTCGAAAATCACTGGCAAGAAAGACGGGTCATTGATATCTCCCTTCGCGACCTTGCGAGCGTAGCCGTTATGTACGCCTGCGTCTCCTTTTGTACTCCACCTCTATTGCCAAGAGAGTTGAACGTTTGATCTTTGTGGTCGTATCTTGCAGGCGCACAGCTCAAGGCCATCAGCTCTGTTTGCAAGCCGAGGCTCGCTTCTCAGGCGCCTTCCGGAACGGCGGCAGGCGGTCAAGGCTGGTGCGATAGGTATCGCCGCGAAGCGGCTGCGGCCATGGCGGACTGCCGCCGGGTCCCTATCGTGAAACAGGCTAAGCCCACACCACGCATGACGGCCCTCAATCGAAGCGACGCTGGCGAGCCATCGCCATTTATGCCCTCCACCTCGGCGAGCCCGCTTGAAGAAAAGCGAACACCTGAAACCAGAAGCGGTATTCCTGGGTATCGCCATAGCAGTGAGCCGACAGAGCGCACCATGCGATCGCAGTCACAGCCGATTCGCCCCATAGCGCCTTTGCATCCTCAGCAGCTTCGTGGACGGGCCACTCGCCAAGCGGCTCGCTGGTCTGGTTCCCGGTCGGACCGAAGGACATCGAGTGGGTGCCGGATGAATCTGCCTTCTCGCCGTTGAGGGTAGCGTTTTTGATAACGATCGGCGATCGATCGGCCAGCTTTTTCATGCTGCGCCTCCATTCGCCTGAGTCCAGACGCGCAAGCTGCCCCTTCCCCGTTCTCGGCGAGGTTTCGGTTGGAGCATTTCGTTTGGAAATGCCTGTCCGGGCATGGGCTCTCGGCCGAGACGGATCAGATCATCGAGCGCTGAGCGGATTTGTGGCCAAGGAAACTCAAAACCGTCTTCACAAATCTCCCCTTCCCGCAACACTGCATCGAGCTTGGCTGCCACGCCAGCAAGTGACGTGGCGGGTGTCTGGACCAATATTTCGAGCATATCCTCCGCTCGATCGGCGGCTTCCCTTTCGGCGCGCAGTGTGGCCGAATAGCCAATCTCTTTATCGACGGCGTCCCATCGCGCCTGACGGGCCAGGAAATCGGCCTCAGCCTTTGCGCGAATTGCCGCGTCCGCCGGACCAGGACCGAGCACCTCATGGAGAGCCTGAAGGGAATGAAGCGTTACGTGTTCACCGCCGGACAACCGGATAGTCGCACAAGGAAAGCCGACAGTCCCAGCGAGCCTCCGCTCCAGGCTCTGCTGCTGACGGCAAAGCCGTTCAGTCAGATTGTGGGCGTCCTGCCATTCCCGCCAAATTGCGACCGCAGGATCGGAAGGCATGCTTACTGTTGCCGCGTCACTGGCAAGCGCATTCTTGTCCCATCCCGCGATCGCAATTGCAGTTGCACCAAGTACCCTCCTCCGGGTGACGAAAGACAAAGGCGTGGTATGGTCGGAATCAGCCATGATCCGAGCTCCTCAACAGCTTGGTTATGGTCAGGCCGAATAGGGTGTTGCACCACCCTCTTCGGCCACTACGCACCGATAAGTCTTAAATGATGCCGGAAGCATTTTCAATCCCTCTGGCATCATATGACACCAAAGGGATCACATCACCGTATGATAACAAGTGAGCAGCTGAGGGCGGCACGGGCTCTGCTACAATGGGAACAGAAAAAACTCGCGGCAGCATCAAAGGTTTCGATAGCAACAATTAAGCGCTTGGAGCCGCTTTCCGGGCCACTACGGGCAAACCAAGTCACCGTCGAAGCTCTTCGCCGCGCTCTCGAAATAGCTGGCATCGAATTCATTGCGGAGAATGGTGGCGGCCCAGGGGTACGGCTTGCCAAAAGGATCGGATCCTCTTGAATAGGCCCCTTGGAACGGGCTCGGAGGCAAAGCCGGGGACCTCTCCGGCGCGCAATCTGCAGCGACTCGTTGATCAGGGAGAGGGGTCATCCCCTTTGCGGTGGTCGTGGTCGCTGTGTATTGCTTCGAACAAGCCGATGTCTGTTTGCAACGCCAATTTCTGACTTTCCGTCGGGGCTAGTGCACGATGGCGCCCTCGTCGCTCTTGCGGCGGAGCCGGCGATGGGCCACGAAGACTCCCCCGGAAATATCTACACGGACGCCAAGGGGCATGACGCTCTGTACGTTCGACAAGGACAAGTATCGGATGTCTT
>NZ_RQXT01000119.1 GCF_003863365.1 Mesorhizobium tamadayense
TTCTTCACTGACCCTGCGCGGGACGCGGGCCAGCCTTGTCGAGATCGGCGGGTTCCGGCCGCTCCGCGGCGCGATAGCGGCCTTGAAGCGGACAGCCGCCGGTTCAGACCGCAGCAAACCCGCCGGGAAGACCGGCAAGGGATGGATCCGGACATCGGCATGCGGGAGGAAATCACTGTTCAATTCCCGCCGCCACACGATCCGCCTGCCCGCCAGGCTGCGCCAGGGACGACAGTGGTTTGAACTTCGCCTCCTGCCGGTATAGGTGATGGGCCGCGCCGGTCCGCCGCTGCGGATCAGATTTTTGGCCTGCTTCCACGTCGGAATGACAGCGCACTGTATTCAATCCCGGGGCGACGGCAGCAATGACCGGTCACAACGACGACTACGTCTATGACGACGCGACAGGGGAATGGCGACCAGCGTCGGAGATGGCTGCCATTGCAGCTGCTGCCGGGCAAATTGAAGTGCGCGATGCCGCCGGTAATGTACTGGCCGACGGTGACTCCGTCGTCCTCGTCAAGGACCTCAAGGTCAAAGGCGCGGGGCAGACCCTGAAGCAGGGCACGGTGATCAAGTGGATCCGGCTGACCGACAATCCCGAAGAGATCGACTGTCGGCATGACGCGATCAAGGGGCTGGTGTTGCGAACCGAGTTCGTGCGCAAGCGCTGACCAGGCCGCGGTATCAGGCGCGCATCAGGTCTGGTGGCAGTCTGGCACGCAGCGCCTCGATTGCAGCATCCTGCCTTGCGAGTTTGCGGGTGAGAGCGTCGATCTCGTGCTGCCTCTCCAATGTGATCGCTGCAAGGTTGGCTCGATATCGTTCGAGAAACATTGCCGGCTCCGGGCCCCTCCCGCGTCGATAGCCAACACATTGGGGTCCGAGCTGCGGAATGATCGCCGTCATCCGCCTTATGATCTGCCGGTCGACCATATTGAGCTGGCGCTGTGTTTGGCGCCGAGCCTCCTCCATGCGAAAGAGCTTGTGCGCGGCGATCGGGGACAGGCATTATGTGTCCCTCCCCTGCCAATCCATGAAGCTCGATGGTCCGCCATAGACACGATGGCGCGCAACATCGATGACGAATCCAAAGCGGCTGACATGATATTCGTCGGTCGCAACGAGAAAGCGACGTTCCTCCGCGCCCGGTCCACGCTTGCCGCCAGGGGTCGCGATAATTTCGGTGAAACCGGCCTGGTGCTCGCAACGGATCGCCGACACCACGACCCAGTCATCGGCATGCTTCTCGAAAAATGCCCGCTCGTCCTTTTTCGCGGATTGGCCGGGTTCGAGCACCCTCCCGTGGATCGCCTCCCAGGCGTCTGGATACCAGTCGCGGATGGTCTTTTCCGCACCAGCCTTCTCGAAGTCCGTGAAGAGCTCGGGGAAAGCCTGGGCGACGGCCGCCCAATGGCAGTCCTCTTCATACCAGCCGCCATTGGCACGAAGAAGCGAATCGACTTTGCGATTCCGCTCTGCCGACAGGTGAAACCCGCCATGGCCTGCCGTTGAGTGAGCCACGACGCCCTCGGCATAGACGGTTGCTCCCTGCGACGTTCCCCATGGCGTGTGGGCACGGGAGTGGATCTCGCGACGCCCGAGCGCTGCGCGCTGTCGCTGGTGGAGGGCGTTCGCCTCGACATGCGCGCGAAACGCCGCCTCGTCGGCAAGCTTGCCGGCATGGCCGTAGAAATCGCTGCGCGTCCATTCGGCCATGGGCCGGCGGATACGCCAGCCCGTGACAAGATAGTGCCGGCCGTTCCGGTCCGGAACCATGGCGAACGCCGTTTCACCGACAAGCGCGACCGGATAACCGTCGGCGCTGCGGCCAAAAGAAACCCCCGGACCAGGGGTTTCTTCTTCGCGAATCCGGGGAGTGGCCACGCTCATGCCGCCCTCCCCTCGATGATATCCGCGGCCACGGCATCGGCCGTCACCTGTCGGAGAGAGGCGCGCGGATAGCCGTGCCGGGTCAGCCATTCCTCGGCATCCGTACGGTGGCTGGCGAGATTGACCAGTTCGGCGTCTTCGCCGGGGCGGTCGAGCACCAGGACCGAGCCGATAGCGGGCAGCTGCTTGACCGCAAAATTGAGAGCGCTGTTCACCGAAAACGTCTGGTGAACGCGCAGAACGATGGTGCCCTGACTGCCATAGTCACCCTTGTGCAGGGTAATGGATGCCGGCAGCGTGGTGTTGCCGACGCGGGTTTCGGCCTGCTTGCGGATCAGCCGGCCGCCGCTGTTGCGGTTCTCCCAGGCGGCGAGCTTCTTGCGATGCCGCTCTGGCGGGCGTGGTGATCCGTCAGAATAATTCACGATTGAACCGAGTGGAACGAGGTCATAGATCAATTGAGCCGACATGATGGGTCTCCGTGTTAGTCATGGTGGAAACAAAACCGCCGCCGGCGAGGTCACCGGCGGCGGGAATGCGATCGGAAGGAAGGAGGCGCGCTGCTACTCGGCGGCCTCGCGGTAGCCTTCAGCGTCATCATCGCCGGCATGGTCGTGCGGCGGATCGACGATCGCATCGCCGTCGAGCCCGTCCTGGTCCTGCGGCGTGCCGTCGTCCTCAGGCTGCTCTTTGGCCTCGTTCATCTTCAGCCAGGCGGTCAGCTTTTCCGGAGTGGGCGCAAACAGCGCCGACGGGTGGACGAAGCGGCCTTCCTTGAAATGCTCGACCAGGGCCGCACGGGTGTCCTTGACCTTCTGACGGGGCAGGACGGATGTGTCCGCGCAGGCGACTTCCAATGCCTGCCGCGACAGGCATGACAGGAAGTCCTGCGTTCCCATGTTGGCCAGGAAGTTGTCGGCGGCGATGACGTCGCCGGCGACACGGGCGACAACGCCGCTGTCCGAGCGATTCTCCCTGCAGGACAGAACGTCGATCAGCAAGGACCGCACGGCAATGCGCAGCGTGTCCATGTCGAAGTCGAGCTTGCCCTCCTGGTCGAACAGGCGCGCGGCATGTTCGCCGAGGCCTGCGGCCCCGTAACAGGAGATGTCGCGGGCACCAGATGCCACTGTCACATTCTGGCCGGCGAAGGCGAGAACGAGCAGCGCCATCAGCGTGTCGTCCTCGATCGGTGCGCGCGACAGCGCCTCGTGCAGCGCGTCGGTACGCAGGTCGCCGATCATCTCGACGCCTTTGCGCGTTACGTCCGGACGCGGCTTTGCCGCAACGACGATATCATCGCCATCGGCCTCGACATCGGCGCCATTCTTGCCCTTGGGCTTTTTGGCCGCTGGCATGCGGTATGCGACCGACTGCACCTTACCGTCGCGGTCGAGATACATGGCGGTGTGATCGGACTTCGACGGCTTGCCGTACACACGCTCGGCCTTGGGCGGCAGCTTCGGCTCGCCCCACTGACCGGCTTCCACGATTGCGCCGCGTTTGGGAAGGTTGTTTGCCATCCATTCCTGCTGCGCA
>NZ_RQXT01000120.1 GCF_003863365.1 Mesorhizobium tamadayense
CGCTTGTAACTCACTTGGAAATGCAGGCGGTTCATCGTCCCCGTTGCAGTTTGTGACGGTGACTCACCCCTTTCATCCGTATTCCGGGCAGCGCGGTGCCTGCGTTGGGAAGCGCGGTAACCGAGCGGGCAAGCTGTTGCTGCTGCGCTTTGACGATGGCCGGATTTGCTCTGTTCCGCCGCAATGGACCGATGCAGTAGTGCCCAGCCTTGAAGTTATCGCGGGAAACGGGCGCGCACTGTGCAGCCTCACCGACCTACTGGAACTCAGCGGTCTCGTAGAGCGCCTCATATCGCAAGGGAGATGCGCAACGCCACAAAATTGTAAAGGAAATTCTGCCGATACTGTAAGGAAAATAACGCCGCAAAATCCATGGGGGCTTCGCTGAATGTGCCGTATTAGCGGGGGCTACCTGCGATTGGTCGGCAGATACACGCTTGACGATTTAACCATACGCGGCATATTTATAATTACGTCAATTGAGTCGACATCGGGGGGCGGCGCAGGTGTCGGGCAGCGTCAAACACAGGCAATCGAAAGCCAGCGCCTTGGCCGAGGATGGCACGCTCAATCCAGCCCCGGAAAAAATCGGCGATCAGAAGTTCCGGGAGGACGGCTTCTTCGATCCGCGCGACATCGTGCAGGTGAAGTACGAGATGCTGCGGCGCGTATCCGTCGACAAAATGTCGGTAACGGAGGTGTCCGACGAATATGGCGTCTCCCGGCCGACCTTCTACCAGGCCAAAGCGGACTTCGAGGACGCGGGTCTGGCCGGCCTGGTACCGAGGAAGCGCGGCCCGCACGGCCCGCACAAGATCCAGAGCGAAGTGCTGGCCTTCCTCAGGGCCCAGGTGGTTCCAGGCGAGCCCATTCGGGCACGCGAACTGACGAACCGGCTCTGGACAGAGTTCGGCCTCGATGTCCACCCCAGAACAATCGAGCGTGCGCTCGGCGTAAAAAAAACGGCGTAACCATCAGTGGTGGTGCGCAATTGCGTTGCGCGATGCAGTCCCGCGCCACGGAGCGATACGAAATACTGCGCGCCGCCGCGCTTGGCGCCGCGCTTCCTCTGGAGGCACGCAGCGGTCTTACCATCCTTCTGCATCGCGGCATGTGGGCCTGGGTTGGCGCGATCTTGCGTACGCCGGGCTGGTCCCCACCCGCGGCTTTGCCGCCTGTCGCCAGGCTGCCGATCACAGACGAAACGTCCGAGCGACGCACAATCATCCACTTGCTCGCCGCCATCGTGATGGCGGCCCCTGAACGGAGAACAGCATGAACGAAAAGCTCAAGGTCCAATCGCATCATCTCGAGCGGAGCGCCTACCTCTACATACGACAGTCATCGATGCGACAGGTCATGGAGAACGTCGAAAGCACCAAGCGTCAATACGATCTTCGTGGTCGCGCGATCGGGCTTGGATGGCGCGACGACCAGGTCACCGTCATCGACAGCGACCAGGGCGAATCCGGCGCTTCAGCGTCGTGGCGCGAAGGCTTCCAGCACTTGGTGTCCGATGTCGGCATGGGGCGCGCGGGGATCGTCATGGGCCTGGAAGTATCCCGCCTCGCCAGAAACAATGCAGACTGGCATCGACTGCTGGAGATCTGCGCTTTGGCCGACACACTCATCCTCGACGAGGATGGCGTCTACGACCCGGCCAACTTCAATGACCGGCTTCTGCTGGGCCTCAAGGGCACGATGAGCGAGGCCGAGTTGCACGTTATCAAAGCCCGGTTGCGCGGTGGCATTCTCAACAAAGCACGCCGCGGCGAATATCGCTGTCCCCTTCCGACCGGCTTCATCTACAATGAGGTTGGCGATGTGGTCTTTGATCCAGACGCTCAGATCCGGGAGATGATCACCCACTTCTTCGAGACGTTCTCGCGGGTCGGGTCGGCTACGCAGACCGTCAAGGCGTTTGCCAGGGAAGGTCTGCTCTTCCCATCCCGGTTCCGCAACAGCAAGCGGGTGGTCTTCCAACCGCTGACCACATCGGCGGCCTTACGCACGCTGCACAATCCTCGCTACGCGGGCGTCTATGCCTATGGTCAGCGTCTTTACCGCAGAACCGTCGACGGAAAGAAACAGTTCCGCAAGCGGGAGCCCAATGAATGGCTCGCATGCATCCCGGACGCCCATCCCGGCTATATCAGCTGGGAGCAGTTCCAGCACAACCTCAAGGCGCTTGAGGCCAATGGCCAAGGCTACCAGACCGCGCGCGTCTCGCCACCGCGCGAAGGCGCGGCTTTGTTGCAGGGGCGCGTCATATGCGGGCGGTGTGGCTGTCACATGAGGGCCCGTTACGTCACCCGGCGCGGTCAGGTGGACACTTGGTACGTCTGCAGCCGGGCCTACGTCTCTCGGGGTGAGCCGCACTGCCAGTCGATCGCAGGCTGGCCCGTCGACGCGGCGATCGGTGAACTGATCGCGGCGGAAATGACGCCCGCCGCCGTGGAGTTAGCTCTGGAGATCCGAAAAGAGATCGAAGCGCGCTATGACGAAGCGGACAAACTCCGGCTCCGTGCCGTCGAACGCGCCCAAATCGATGCCGATCTTGCACAGCGGCGGTTTATGCTGGTCGATCCGAACAACCGCCTGGTCGCCGACACCCTTGAACGCGAATGGAACGACAAACTGCGCATGCTGTCTGATCTACGAGAAGAAAGAGTGAGTGCTCTGCGCCAAGACCGAGCGACACTCGACGATGTAATCCGCGATCGATTGATCGCCATGACGGCCGACTTCAAAACGGTCTGGCGCGACCCCACCTTGCCGAACCGAGAACGCAAGCGGCTCCTCGCCTATCTCGTCGAAGACGTCACATTGCTCAAGTTCCAGGCCGAGGGAGAGACCCGGATGCACATCCGCTTCAGAGGCGGAAAGACCGAAACATTGATCACTCAGAACCCGAAAACCTCCGCACAGCAGGTAAAGACCCGGCCCGAGGTGGTCGAATTGGTCGACAAGCTTCTCGACGATCATATCTGCGCTGAAATCGCCGACATCCTGAATGCAAGGGGAATCCGCCCCGGCGGCTCAGCGCGGCGCGGCAAGGCTGACGCCCAGTTCAGCGACTTGCGCGTCATCTATCTCGTCAAGCAATATGGTCTGCGCTCGCGCTACGACCGGCTGCGCGAGCGGGGAATGCTGACAAAAGCAGAAGCCTGCGCAAAACTTGGAATCACCGAATGCACCCTGGTCAGATGGGCGAAGTACGGCATCGTGAAAAGACATGCCTACAACGGTTATATCGGCCTCTATGAACTGCCAGGACCGCACGTCCCGGCCAAACAGTGCAGCCGATGGAACCAGCTTGCCCATCGGGCAGAGGCCATCCGCCGACTCAACTCCTCAAAATGCTCCGATCTCAAGGAAAGGGCTGTAGTATGAAGCCAGTTAGTTCG
>NZ_RQXT01000121.1 GCF_003863365.1 Mesorhizobium tamadayense
CAGAAATAACGCAAGCGCGTGTGCGGCTCGTTCGCGAGGCGCTCCTGCAAGGCGACGGTGAGACGCGACTTGCCAATGCCCGGCTCGCCCGAGAGCAGCACCAGGCGGCCTTCGCCACCTTTCGCGCGCTGCCAGTGGCGCTGCAGCAGGTCGAACTCCTCGTCGCGCCCGACCAATGGCGTGGGGGTCGCCCCGTGCAGCGCCTCGAACCGGCTTTCGATGGCGCTCTCGGCAACTACCTGGTAGGCGTGGACCTTCCCTGCAAATCCTTTCACCTCAATGGCGCCAAGATCGCGGTAATCGAACAGGTCGCCGAGGAGCTGGCGCGTTTGCTGTGCGATCAGGACCACGTTGGGTTCGGCAAGAGTTTGCAGGCGAGCAGCGAGGTTTGGCGTCTCGCCTACGACGCCGCGCTCTTGCCCTTCGCCGGAGGTGATTAGGTCGCCAACGACAACCTGCCCGGTGCTGATGCCGATGCGAACTCGCAACGGTTCCGACCCTTGAAGACGCGGGACGGCTTCGACAAGCGCAAGGCCGGCTCGCGCCGCCTGCTCCGCGGCGTCCTCATGCGCCTGCGGGAAGCCGAAATATACCAGGACCCCATCGCCCATGTACTTGGCGACAAACCCGCCGAAGCGGGCGACCGTCTCTGGCGCGGTCTTGGCCGCCGCCGGGTGTAGATTCGATGACGTGGTCGACGTCACCACCTTCCACACTGACCCGGACGACCAGATCGCAACGGTGCTGGCCGTTCGGGCGGAAGAGATCGGCGGACCTCCCTATCCGAACTGGACGGCAGTAGGCGTCAACTGGCTTGCCGGCTTTGATTTCGAGATCAAGGTCGTCGCCCGCACCCCTTCGACGACCAGCGGCCAGCCGGCGGACAAGCGCTGATCGCTCGCCCTGCAATTTCTGTACTGGCGATTGTTCGCAACGACGCTAAGGGCAGCAGGGGAGCTTTCAGGCTCCCCATGCAAACGGCTTCAACTTTGCGAATGGGTCGACTCCGGCTAGGGCGCGAACGAGCGGTTAGGGAACGCGCTGGAAAAATCCGGCTTAGTCCGCGCCGCGACCTACAGCTTCGCCCTCGGCGAAGTCTGCATTTGGGCAGCGGCAAGGGCACCCTCTGCGGTTGACATGGGGGCGCATTGCAGTCGTTCGCAACGTGGATGCTGGAGATCGCCGATCGGCTCCGCAGTCACACCTTCTTTGCGAAGGCCCACACCATCAGCGGATATTCCTCGTCGTTGCTCAGATCCCGCCATACGCCGAGGAGAACATCCAGGTGCAGGGATGGGGCAACAAGGCCTGCGCCAGGGCGCATATTGGCGGGCCGGTGCGGCCCTATGGCGACGGTAGCGGCCGTCGATCAATGCAAAATCGCATCGTTCAAAGAGATTCCGCAATCGATGGCTACCCAGGTTAACCCTGGCGTGCACACGCGGGGAACCATGTATTGCAATACTATCGGCCAAATCACGTCGTGCAATGAAATTGGTGGAGCCGATTTCCCCGCCAGGGCGACGACGTACGACGCTCACCAGCGCGGTCTCACGCTACTTGCAGAGCGACATGGCCGGGACGGCGGTTGGCGCGTCTCGGTCGTTGCAGCCGGTTGCCAGACCAGCTCGCATGCAATCATTTTCAAACCTGGCGTTAACATGCCAGCGGCAGAGTGCGTCAATGACACCGCCTGACGGCTTGGCGGATGTTGTTGTGCTTGCGATGTGCGCTTCTACCGCAAACGGGATCTGCGGCGTGGTCATGGCATGTCAGCTTTCACGAGGCCGCGCTTGAGATCACCCGCACGCGGCGCTACTAGTCCGAAAACCTGACGCTCACGCCGCGCTGCCGAAAATAAGCCTGCATCAACTTGCGGCCCGAACGGTTGCTCTGCGCCAACTTGGTCGGATCGAACACCGCCTGTTTTATCCCTTCTCGTGCCAGCGCCTCCTTAAGCGTCCCGATATGGGCGTCGATGTCGGCATTGTCCGCCCGGAGCGAGGCATAGATACTTTCGGTCGCCTGGGCCACGGTCGGTTCGCTCACAGGTTTCCTCCTTTGGTTGGTTGAGCCGCGGCTTACCATAGATTCGCGGCCCCGCCGATACCGATGAGACCGTGAGTGCACAGCCCGAGTTTTGGTAAACGACGACAATGTCGCTCTTGCAAGGGAAGGCGTCGACCAATTCGCGAACTGCCACCTCTTCGCTTGTGGTGAGCCACCCTATCAGGTCTGCACATCACTGGCCGTAGCGGAATGACTACGACTTCCAGCATGTTCATTCGCGATGTCTGCTTCTGGCTACCCGCAAAACTCGGCCCAATGACCGAGATGGAGGCTTGCTGCCATTCGCACGTTGGGTCGAACTCCGTCCTTCGGAGCGATTTGGGTTTTGGGGGCGAGACAGGCCGGCTATGAGGAGGTCCCGAACTGTGAACCATGTGTCGGCCGGGCGCTCCTGATGGGGGCTCCAGATGCCACCCCCCGCCCCGCCTGCCATGAACCCGGGGCGGAGTTACGGCCACGATCAGAGGGACGGCGACATCGCCGCCGAGCGCCTTCGCGCTGTCAACCGCACGCCAGCACCAGGTGTGGCCTTAAGTCGCAAACAATTGGCCTCCGAAAGCAAGGCGGCGGGCTTCATTGACGCTGCGACCAACACCATATGGTTACCCATTGCCCTCCAAAACGTGAGAAGCTCGCCCTGACGCGGTCGTACTGTGGCCATCAGCCGGCAATGGCTATGAACCAGGAACTGAAACCATCATGCCTGAAAATATCAGACCAACTTCGAGAGACGTCCCCCTCATTCAGCTGGGCCTCTATCAGTGCCGCTTTCCGGTGAGCGAAGACCCGGCAGTACCCGGCGGTTACCGTTTTTGTGCTGGGCCAACTTCGACGGATCGCGTCTATTGCGATCACCACCACAGCATTGTCACCGCCGTCGACCCTCGTCGAGCCCGTTCGGGTCT
>NZ_RQXT01000122.1 GCF_003863365.1 Mesorhizobium tamadayense
GCACCACTTCATAAGTCCAAACTCGAAACGCCTTCAGGACGTGCGGGCCGAAGGAATTGATGAGCGGTATGTCGGCCGCATCTCGGCCTCGCGCGACGACTATCCTGCCGATTCGCGGCGTGTTGTTGCGCGGATCGAACGTATGCCATTCGCCATCGAGGGATACCTCTATCCAAGCGCTGAAGTCCATCGGATCGACGACCGGGACGCCGATGTCACCGAGATGACCGTTGATGTAGCGGGCGGGGATGTTAAGGCAGCGGCAAAAGGTCACCGCGAGATGCGCGAAGTCCCGACAGACGCCGACGCGTTCGTTGAATGTCTCGAAAGCTGTCCGAGTCGACCGGGCCTGCATGTAGTCGAAGCGTATGTGGTTGTGGACGAAGTCGCAGATCGCCTGCACGCGACCCCACCCGGGCGGGATCGTGCCGAACAGGTCCCACGCAATCTGGCTGAGACGGTCGGTTTCGCAATAGCGGCTGCCCATGAGGTAGACGAGACAGTCGTCCGGCAATTCCGGCACCGCGAGTTCCCGTGCGTTGGGCAGCACCCTGTCCAACTTGCCGTCATCCTCGATCGTCGCATCGCCCCACATCGTCAGGTCGCCGGCCGGCGCGACCAGCCGGCGACATCGGTTGCCGAAGAGATCGCGGTAGGTCGATACCGGAACGTCGGGGGCGGTGAATGTCGTTTCCGGAACCCTGATGTCGGCCGCACGATCTTCGTGGACCGACAGGAGACATACCAATGCGGTCGGCTGCTGGCAGGTCAGTGTGATCTCATAACCGTAGCGGATTAGCATCGAGAGCTCCCGCCTAGCGGAAATCGACGGCCGTCAGCACATAGGAGGTGCGGCGTCCATGAGAGTAGGCTTCCCGCGCGACATCGTGGATCGAGTTGCGCGCTGCATCGAAAGCCGTGAGGAGATCCGCTTCGGACAGCTGCGTCCTGCCGGGCTGTGCCAGCGCGGCGGTCTCGACGAAGAACGGCACCTCGAACATGCCGTCATGGCCGATGAAGCGGACAGCATTGCGCACTTCGTCGAAGCTGCGGCTCTTGTTGGGAAATTCGAGGGTCACCGTCGGCATTCCTCTACTGAACATCGTGCAAGTTGGACGCGTGCCATCAGGCTACCCTGATCTCGGTGGCGTCGTTCACGACGATTCAGCGACACCATGCCGTCGGTTGCTGCCGATCGGCTGAGGCCGGTCATGATCTGGCCGTCTGCTTGGGCTGGAACACCGGTGAAGACGTGGTAGACGGTCCAGGAGCGATCCGTTTCGATGCGGCGGCCGTATTGATGGTCCATGGAGTCTCGACCG
Organism: Mesorhizobium tamadayense; assembly: GCF_003863365.1. GTDB lineage: Bacteria > Pseudomonadota > Alphaproteobacteria > Rhizobiales > Rhizobiaceae > Mesorhizobium > Mesorhizobium tamadayense. The sequence goes on from NZ_RQXT01000122.1 coordinate 1,323, forward strand.
GGTGCTCCGCCTTCATTCTCCCAGGCGCCTAGCGCGATGGCATTGCGTACCGGCTCGGTGTCGTTGTTGGGGTTCATTATTGTAGCCTTTCTTCATTGGCTGCTTCGGCGTGGATGGGCCCTGAATAGAGTGTCAATCCCTTTGCGTCGGTGATCGCCACCGCGTCCGGTTGCTGCGGCATGTCGAGGTCCGCGAAAGCTGCCGTGCAATCTCGATCGCGTCATCAAGATCGGCAGCCTCCGCGGTCTCGCGGGCGACGACCGCATGTGCATCTTCAACGTCCCGGGTGCGGTAAAAATCGATTACGATCTTCATTGATGCCCGCGCTCCCGTCTCGTCACAGCGTGCTGCTCTCAGCCCTTGCCGCGCGGGACGTTGGCGGTCGCGGCGAGCTTGATCTGGTTGCCGAACGTGCTTTCAGGCTTGGGCTGAGCCTTTTCCTGCTTCGGCTTTCTGATCTCGCGATTGCTGCGTTTTTGTCCCTTGGCCATGGCCGAACGTCCTTTCGATGAGGGTTTCGCCGTCGCCTGCCGGCCACATGCCGACCGGCTCGAGACTGTCCTGCGTCGTCACCCGCTCATGACGTTCGTCGTCGTTGCGGATGCGGTATTGAGGTGAATCTCCCCGCGGCGGCAGCGTGCCGGTGATGTGATAGACGTCCCCGGGCAAAGCCGGTCTCCCGAAGCCGCTCTTCAGGCGGACAGCCTGGCCCACTGCAAAGCGATGCGTTGCGGTATCGCGCGGAAGCGCCCGGCTGCGGTGTGAAAAGCTCGTTGCTGTCATGACAATTCATGATCCTTTTCGAGTGCGGCATCGAGGTCCGCCGGATTGATCGGCACCATCTGCTGCGTTGGAACCTGCATGGCGATCGCCGGCAGGTGGATGAAGGCGGCGACGCGTCGCCAGGCAAGCCGGGATAAGCTGTCGATTGACTCTTCGTCTTGGTCGACACGGTATTCTCCAGCCGGCTGCGGGGCATCGAAGCCGGGCAACAGGAATGCGGACGAAAATCGGACGACCGTCTGCGTGGTGCGTGTGGTCATGATAAGGGTCTCCGCAGGAGAGACGCGGATGCACTTCCTGCCTCATTCCCATCCGAACCGGAACGATCCCGCGACTGCCAGTACATCCGTGGTCAGCACTGGGCTTCGCCCCAGGTTCGAACAGAGCGAGATGCGCGCCGGATCGGCGCTTGTGCATTCGCTATCGAGAATTCGGTGGTGAATGGCGGGTCGTAGTCTCTGACACCGCGAAAGCCAAAACGGCCAAATCAACGTGTTTTACATATGCGCCTCGATTGGTGTTTTAACAAGGCCATCGGCATATTTATTTATTCTTAGACCCTACAGAACGGCATATCTCTGTAAAATAACTTCCCGAACACGAATGAATTTTCTTTTTCGCCCGACGTGCCCGGGCAGCGTGAGCGGATTTGTATTTTTTGAAGTCTGCAAAATAGTTTTAGCACTCCTATCATTCGAGTGCCAACGGCACTATGTAGGGGTTGCAGTTGCCCCTATGCGTCGGCTGCGGAAAGAACCCAATGAAATTCCGGCCACTCCACGACCGCGTCGTCATCCGACGCGCCGAAGGCGATCT
>NZ_RQXT01000123.1 GCF_003863365.1 Mesorhizobium tamadayense
GAGTTATGGATGATTTCCCACAGATGTCCGTCCGGGTCACGAAAATAGCCGGAGTAGATGCCCCAGGGTCTGTCGTGCAGTTCGGTGACGAGTGCTCCAGCCGCTTCGGCTTTGGCCAGTAGCTCGTCCACTTCCTGCCGGGTCTCAACGACATGGCCTAGGCTGAACTCGCCGCTACGCGCTGGCCCGAGCGCGATGCCCGCGTCTTTAGCGAGTTCGCTACGGGGGTAAAGGGCGAGGATCTGACCGCCGTCGAGGTGGAACATGACGATTGCGCCCGCGGGATGCGTATCGTCGCCGGCGAACTCAGTTGCGGTCACACCGGCAGACTGCAGCCCGAGTGCCCGGTAGAAGGCGAGTGCCCGCTCGAGATCGGCTACCGCCAACGTGATCACATGAATGCGTGCTTTTTTCATTAAGCGCCCTGAAAGCGGTCCCCGCAGCAACGGGCGCGATAGGAGATGGTTCCATATGGAAAAGTGGAACGGCACTGGATGCGTCAATCGGGCTGGTTTGTCAGATATATGTAGACGCCCGACCTGGACGGGTTCAAACCGTGAACAAAATCTGGCATGGTGTCCGCCATGCCAATCGTTTCCCCGATTCCCCTCAACCCGTTGATCGACGGCCGCCAATCCGAGCGCGCCATGCTGGTGCGGCGCGGTGTGCAGCGGCTGCTTACCGAAATGGGCGCGCATGTGCTGCCCGAATTGTCCCTGGCCACAGGCCGGCGTGCCGATCTCGTGGCGCTGACCCGGCAGGGCGACATATGGATCATCGAGATAAAATCCTCGATCGAGGATTTTCGCGTCGATCGCAAATGGCCCGACTACCGGCTGCATTCGGACCGCTTCTTCTTCGCCACGCATCCCGGCGTGCCGCAGGAGATTTTTCCGGAGGAATGCGGCTTCATCCTCTCCGACGGCTATGGCGCCGAGATCCTGCGCGATGCGCCGGAGCACCGCATGGCGGCCGCGACGCGCAAGGCGCTGATGCTGAGGATCGCGCGGGCCGGCGCTGCGCGCCTGCTGGCGGCGGAGCTTGCCGGCGTCGCGGTGCCGGCGCTGGATGGGGAGAGTGAGTAGCGCCCCCTCACCCGCCCTCCGCTGCGCTCGGGCGACCTCTCCCCCGAGGGGAGAGGAGACGGTCAGCGCCGGCGCCAAGCTCTTCTCCCCGACGGGGAGAAGGTGGCCGCGAAGCGGCCGGATGAGGGGGCGAAGCAAGAAGCTAAGCCAGCGTATTCTACTCCACATCCTCTTCCGCCCCACCCGCCGCCGGCGCAGCGAGCAGCACGGCAGCACCGATGACTGCCGCCACCAGCGAGCCGGCGAGAATGCCGACCTTCACCGCGTCCTGGAGCGCTGGGTCACTGGCGAAGGCGAGCAGGCCGATGAACAGGCTCATGGTGAAGCCGATGCCGCAGAGCAGCGAAATGCCCAGCATGTGCAGCCATCCTGCATTGACCGGCAGGTCGGCGAAGCCGAGCCGGATAGCGATGGCCGAGGAGCCGAACACGCCGACCAGCTTGCCCAGCACAAGGCCGGCGGCGACGCCGAGCGTCAGCGGCTCGATCAGCGCGGCGAAGCTCAGGCCGCCGAGCGAGACGCCGGCATTGGCGAAGCCGAAGATCGGGATGACGATGAAGGGCACGAGCTTGTGCAGACCGTGTTCCAGTCGGTGCAGCGGCGAATGCTCGAGGTCGTGGCCGATGCCGGGGGAGCGTTCGAGCGGCACGGTGAGCGCCAGCGCCACGCCGGCGAGCGTTGCATGCACGCCCGATTTCAGCACCAGCACCCACAGCACGGCACCGAGCACGAGATAGGGCAACAGGTTCATAACCCGCATGCGGTTGAGCGCGATGAGCACCGCAATGACGACGAAAGCGGCGGCGAGATAGGCGAGCGACAGGCCGCTGGTATAGAACAGCGCGATGATGATGACGGCGCCGAGATCGTCGATGATGGCCAAAGCGGTGAGGAACACTTTCAGCGAGGCCGGCACGCGACTGCCGAGCAGCGAGAGCACGCCGAGCGCGAAGGCGATGTCGGTGGCGGTCGGGATCGCCCAGCCGGACTGTGCCGCCTGATTGTCGCGATTGATCAAGACATAGACCAGCGCCGGAACGACCATGCCTCCGGCCGCGGCAATGCCCGGCAGCACGCGGCGCGGCCAGGTGGAAAGCTGGCCGTCCAGCATCTCGCGCTTGATCTCCAGCCCGACCAGCAAGAAGAACACCGCCATCAGCCCGTCATTGATCCAGTGCGAGACGCTGAGCGGCCCGAGATAGGCGTGGAGCACTGCGAAATAGGGTTCGGCGAGCGGCGAGTTGGCGACGATGAGCGCCAATGCCGCGGCCACCATCAGGATGATGCCGCCGGCCGCCTCGCCATCGAGGAATTCGCGAAGGATCGATTTCGGCCGCTCGTCGCGCATGTTCGCTCCCTTATGCCGACTGCCGGCGTCATTCACGATGATGCGCAAACTTGGGCGACCGGGCAAGCATTGGACGGCAACCGCCTCCGCCGGCGCCGCCCCTCACCTGCCTGCCGGCATCCTCTCCCCGTATAGTGACGGGGAGAGGGGGCGCTCATCACCAGTTTCGCCAATCGCTAGCGTCGCAAGAAGGGTGCCGGGGTTGCGGCCGGCCCCTTTCTCCCCGTCCCTATACGGGGATAAATGCCCGGCAGGGCAACAAGGGGCGGCGCCAACTTTGGCGATTTGTGATCCCGCACAGGCCAGAATTCTCGTGGCC
>NZ_RQXT01000124.1 GCF_003863365.1 Mesorhizobium tamadayense
TTTCGATGGCGCGGATTAAGGAGACAGGAGTGGACGCCGAGGTAGCAACTATCTTCCGACACGCCGGCGGGGCTATGTCTACCACCATCTCCAGTCTCGACAACACCGGACCGAATGTTGCATCGATCCTCGGCACCGAGGGGAGAGTTGAGATTGCATCTACCTGGTATTCGCCAACTTCATTTCGCCACATCGACAAGAATGACAGGGTGATAGAAGAGTATTCGTCGTCGGTAGCAGGACGTGGCATGCAATATGAAGCTGCCGAAATGGAGAGGCTTGTGACAGCCGGAAAATTGTCCGGTGAGATCATGCCTGCTAACGAGACCGTGTCGATAATGCAATCGCTTGATACGATCAGGGCGCAAATCGGACTGCGCTATCCGAACGAATAGAGCACTGATTTCGGTCGAGAAGTGCTGGAGTGGAGCGGATACCGCGACGACGGCCGCGGACCGCACCTTGGCTTGGGCTGGTAGACCTCCGGCGGCTTTCTTACTTGATTACTCGATTACTTATTACTTGAGCAAGCTCTTGATCCTAAAGTCAGGGTCTATCAGCGAGCTGGCCGCAACCACAGTTCCGCGCTCGATGAGCTTCTCGAGAACACTCATGTCCCTCGCGACCGTGTTGCCCTGTCCTATTCCGGCGGCCGCTGAGACCCGGGCATCTTGATCGCACTGAAAGACGATGCGGACCCCGCCGGAGGCTGCGCGGTGATGTATATCCCGGGTTAGATCGAACTGCCCTGCGACCTGCAGAGTCAGATCGAACTGATCCGACCAAAACCACGGGACTTTCTGGTACTCTCCACTGGCACCGAGCATGGCTGCTGCGGCATGGGCACCTTGGTCCTGTGCGGCCTTCCAGCTTTCAAGTCGCATACGGGCCCCTCGCCACTCGAAATTGCAGCAGTCGCCTGCGGCGAAGATATTGGGTTCGGAGGTTCGGAATGCGCTGTCGACAACAATCCCGTTATCCACCAACAGACCGGCCTTTTCGGCGAGCTCGGTATTAGGGATCGCCCCGACGCCAGCGATAACGGCGTCGAACTCCAGTTCAATCCCGTTGGCCAGCACAATGCGGTTCGTCCCAGCCTCGGTGACGCCAGTACCAGTCAGAATCTTGACCCCTGCGGTTTCGTGCCGCGCGTGAACGATTTGGGCGATCGCCCCGGGCACGGCGCGTCCGAGAATGCGCGGTGCGGTCTCGATCACCGTGACCTCGGCACCTGCCTGCCGCGCAGTCGCGGCGAGTTCAAGGCCAATGAATCCGCCACCAATGACCCCGATGCGCGCATTGCTGCTGAACTCCAGCATAATGCGCCGCGCCTGCACATCGGTTCGTAGTGTGAGACAGCCTTCAAGGCCAGGAAACAATCTGGCACGGGCTCCCGTCGCAAGGAGCAACTGATCATAGGTCAAGAGCGTGCCATCGGCGAGGTGAATCTCCCGCCTCTCAGGGACCAGAGACTCGACCAGCGCACCGCGTCGGAGTTCGATCCCTGCTCCGGGATAGGCGTCTTCGGCGCGAATGGCCTTGGGATTGGCTAGCATCGTCTTGGATAACGGCGGTCGTTCATATGGCAGAGCTTTCTCTGCAGTCAGCAACGTTACCGACCCTTGAAAACCAAGTTCCCGCAACGTGAATGCGGCGCGGACACCGCATTCTCCGGCGCCGACAATAACTATCTCTGCCATGCGGTCCTTCACTTCAGCTCTTGAGAACGACTTTGTTGTCTGGCGCAAACTGTTCGTTCAATGGAACCAGAGCAGCGCCAATCGCGCGGGCGTTAAACCCGATCGAGCCCACACGGAACTCAGGAATGATGATGCCCTCCAGATCGTAGCCTGCCACTCGTTCCCGGACGCTCACGATGAGTCGATCGAGGAGAGGTCGCAAGAGGACGCCGTCAACAACGACACTATCGGCTTCGATGAAGCTGGTGCCAGAGATGGCCGCCAAAGCAAGTGCATCCGCCGCCAGATCGCACCACTCATCGAAACAGGCAAGTGCCGATTCATCAAGCTTGGCGACGGATCCACCATCTTCACGGAACGTCTTCATTGGTAATTTGTGCTGCGCCGCAAGGACCTCCAACCGATTGAGCGAGGCGGCTTGACTCAACCGCGCGGGCGCTGGACTCCTATTGTGCGATCCGAGTTTGAGAGGGATTGCACCCACCGCGCCCGCGTTGCCGGTGTGGCCGGTAATTAGATTGCCCTCCAAAACAACACTGCCGCCAATCAAGGTGCTGATGTAGAAGTAGACCATTGACCGATTCCGGTTCTCTCTCCGGAAATCAATCTCAGCCAAGCAAGCAGCGTCAGCGTCATTGAGCACCACGGCGCTCAAGCCGGAGGTTTCTTCGACCCTGGCGACCATGTCGGCCTCCCGCCAGCGTGGGGATGCACCGCCAGGATCGCCGATGACGGCTATGCCGGACTCGATCGCCGTTGGAGCAGCAATACCTACGCCCACGAGTCTGGATTTCTGGACGCGGCTCAAATCATCCTTCAGGCTGTCGAACGCTGTTCCCATCAGGCCCGAGACGACGTCCGCGTCGAGGGCATCGTAGGCAAAGCTTTTCTTAGCAATCACCCGGCGGTCGAACGATAGAGCCAGCAGATCCAAGGAGCGGCGGCCAATCTTGACCCCGATCGAAATCGCTCCATCCGGTGCAATCTCGATCGGAGTAGAAGGCTGACCAATCCGGCC
>NZ_RQXT01000125.1 GCF_003863365.1 Mesorhizobium tamadayense
TGCGGCGCGGCGATCAGGATGAGATTCAGCGTCAATCAAGATGAGACTCGGCGGGGGTGGTGTGACGCAGTGAGGGCGTAGCCCGAACGGAGTTACACCACCCCCGCGGCGTCACTGCCGACGTCTGTTGAGCGCGGTTGGCTGAAGTACCTTGGCGATTTTCTGAAGAATGGAGAATCACCTTTGTGCCAGGCCGTCATGTAACCGACCATCAGATGAGGCTCTTTATGAAGTTACGACAGGAACACACGACCGAGGTTGCCGCGGCCAAGGCGTCGATCAGCAGAGCGACGGCCTATCGCATCAAGAAGAATCCGGACCTGCCATCGCAAAAGCAAAAGGCTCGCGGCCGGCGACGGCCTGACCCTCTCGAGCACATCTTCGATGCCGAGGTCGTTCCCCTTTTGAAGGCGGCGCCAGGTATCCGTGCTGTCGCCATCTACGAAGAGATGCTGCGGCGGCACCCGGACCTGTCCGAGGGCATTCGCCGGACCCTGGAGCGGCGCATTCGGTCATGGCGCGCCATCCACGGCGAAGAGCAGGAGGTTATCTTCCGTCAGCTTCACGAACCCGGCCGGCTCGGGCTGTCGGATTTTACCGACATGAGCAGCTTGGGCATCACGATCGCGGGCCAACCCCTCGACCATCTGCTCTACCACTTCCGGCTCGCCTGGTCAGGCTTCGAGCATGCCCATGTCATCCTTGGCGGGGAAAGCTTCGTCGCCCTGGCCGAAGGGTTGCAGAATGCGCTCTGGTCGCTTGGCGGTGCGCCGCTCTATCACCGCAGCGACAGCCTGTCGGCGGCTTTCCGCAATCTCAGCGCCGACGCTAAGGAGGATCTCACGCATCGCTACGAGGAGCTCTGCGCCCATTATCGCATGACGCCGACCCGCAACAACAAGGGCGTCGCCCACGAGAACGGAGCGATCGAAAGCGCCCATGGCCATCTCAAGGACGCCATCCGTGACGCCCTTCTGATGCGCGGCAGCAAGGACTTCGACGATCTCGGTGCGTATCGTGCGTTCATCGATGAGATCGTCAGCCGGCACAACGCCAATCATGGCAAGCGCATCGATGCCGAACGCCCTCATCTGCAGGAACTCCCAGATCGGCGGACCAGCGACTTCGAGGAGGTGGTCGTGAACGTGTCGCGGACCGGTGGCTTCACCTTGCGCAAGGTCTTCTACACCGTTCCTTCCCGCCTGATCGGACATCGGCTTCGCGTCCGGCTGTTCGACGATCGGCTCGAGGTCTTTGTCGGAGGAACACAGCTGATGACGCTTCCCAGAGGCCGTGGACATGCGGATGGAAGGCACGATCAAGTCGTCAATTATCGGCACGTCATCCATTCGCTGCGGAAGAAGCCGATGGCGCTTCTTAATCTCGTCTATCGGGACAAGCTCTTTCCGCGGCAGGAATACCGCAGGACCTTCGATGTGCTCATGGAGCGGCTGCCGGACAGGCAGGCCTGCAAGATCACGGTCGAGTTGCTGGCACTGGCCCATGATCGCGGCTGCGAGCGCGAACTTGCCGAGCAACTCGCCGAGATCCTCGATGCCGGCGACCTGCCCGATATTGCTGCCTTGAGAACGCTCTTCGGCCCGGACCCAGCACGGCTGCCGACCGTCTCGGTGCAGCTTGCTTGCCTCAACGGCTATGAAGCCCTGATCGGCACGGCCTATACGGGAGAGGTCGCATGAAGAGCGCCCATAGCATCGATGAAGCCCGGCTGGGCATCATGCTCAACGAGCTCCGGCTGCCGACAATCAAGACCCTGTGGCCGCAATTTGCCGAACAGGCCGATCGAGAGGGCTGGCCCGCCGCCCGCTTCCTGTCGGCCATTGCCGAGCATGAACTGGCCGAGCGGGCGCATCGCCGGATCGAACGCCACCTCGCCGAAGCGCATCTGCCACCTGGAAAGACACTCGACAGCTTCGCCTTCGAGGCCGTGCCCATGGTCTCCAAGGCCCAGGTGATGGCGATCGCCGCCGGCGACAGCTGGCTCGCAAAGGGTGCCAACATCCTGTTGTTTGGCCCGCCCGGCGGCGGAAAGAGCCATCTCGCCGCGGCCATCGGGCTCGCCCTCATCGAGAATGGCTGGCGCGTGCTGTTCACCCGCACGACCGACCTCGTTCAGAAGCTTCAGGTCGCGCGGCGTGAACTCCAGCTCGAATCCGCCATCGACAAGCTCGACAAGTTCGATCTGCTCATCCTCGATGATCTGGCCTACGTCACCAAGGACCAGGCCGAAACGAGCGTGCTCTTCGAACTCATCTCCGCCCGCTATGAGCGGCGTTCCATCATGATCACCGCCAATCAGCCCTTCGGAGAATGGAACAGGGTCTTTCCCGACCCCGCCATGACGCTCGCCGCGGTCGACCGTCTCGTCCACCACGCAACAATCTTCGAGATGAACGTCGAAAGCTACCGGCGCAGATCAGCCATGGAAGCCAAACGCCAGCGCGGCTGGCCGGCCTCCTACGCGACAATCAAAAACACGCACGAGCTTGTCGCGGAGCGGCAATCAGAAAACCACGATGGCCTTGCCAGCGACAATCAGCATGATAATTTGCCCGTGACCGCGCCCTGAGAGTCTCATCCAGATTGTCGCGCAGGTCTCTCCCAGATCGCCGCGCTATA
>NZ_RQXT01000126.1 GCF_003863365.1 Mesorhizobium tamadayense
CTACGCAAAGCGTGCCGTCGCTCACGGCTTCGCCATCGCGATGATCGCGGTCCCGGCTGGACCCGACGGGCGCCTGTCGAGCGGGGGATGGTCCCCGCGACCACGGAGCCAAACAAATGTCGCACGAACTCAGCCTCGCTCAGAGCCACGCCTGGAACCTCGCTCGCACCCTGATGACGCCGGTCATCCTGTTCAAGGTCGATGACAACCAGTACGGCGTTCGTCCTGCCGAAGATCTCGATGGCGACGAGGTCGAGGCGATCTGCGAATACTGCCCATACACAGGAGGTCGACCGGTTCATTGAACCGGTCTCCTGGCCACGGCGTGCCGCTTGCGAGCGGCAGGCCGCAAGGTAGGCTGCGCCGCGGCGGAAGCCGCGCCCTTGCGCCCTTTGCTCTTCGCGGCGGCCGCGGAGTGTTCAGCGAATTGTGTGGAAGAGATAGACTTTGAAAAAGGGCCAGCCGGAAATTGCCGGGAGAGAAGAATGGAAAAGAAGGATATAGAAGAGCTGCGCGGCCGGGTCGGCTGTGCGGCTGTGCTGGAGACCGGCGGCTTCGCAGTCGACCTCAAGGAGAGCACCCGCAAAGCGGTCAAATACCGCCGTGGCGATGAAATCATCATCGTCATCCATGACGGCAAGGGATGGTTCGACCCGTTGTCGGACGCAAAGGGCGATGTCTATTCGCTGGTGCGGCATCTGGACGGCGGCGATTTCCTGGAAGCCTTCGTGCAGGTAGCGTCGCTTGTGGGATTCGTGCCGAGCGAGCCAGAATGGAGACGGCAGTCCCGGGAGCCCGAGCCCGACCAGTCCGTCCCGGAACGATGGGTGGCGCGACGCAAGCCGTGGCGCGGGTCGGCGACCTGGCGCTATCTGCGCGATGAGCGACACATTCCCGAACAGGTCATCCGGATAGCGATCGCTCAGAACGTTCTGAGAGAAGGGCCGCGCGGCAGCATGTGGGCCGCCCACAGCGACGCGGCCGGTATTGTCACTGGCTGGGAGGAGCGCGGCCCGCAATGGCGTGGTTTTGCGGCTGGAGGCGGCAAGATGTTGTTCCGGTTCGGTACCGCGACAGCCACCCGCATCTGCGTCACCGAAGCGGCGATCGACGCCATGAGCCTGGCCGCGATCGAGCGGATACGGCGCGACACGCTGTATACCAGCACCGGCGGCGGTTGGTCGCCGGCGACGGACACGGCTCTTCGCCTTGTGGGGGGACGGCCGAACACGCGGCTTGTCGCGGCCACAGACGCCAACCCGCAAGGCGAGGCATTCGTGTCGAGGCTGCGTGAGCTTGCCGGCGAGCTTGCCTGCGACTTTGAGCGGCTGAGGCCGCTCGCCGACGACTGGAACGCGATGCTGCAGGACGCGGGATCCGCCTGACGGCGCCGATCACTCAAACGCCAGGACAGGATTGAAGATCGCCGTGCCGCGCTTTGCCATGCTCATGTCAGCTAGAACGGGTGCGGCCACGCCGGCATGACCGGTTCGCACCGCCAAATTGGGGAGGACAAGAAGGAGAAAGGAAAGCAAACCCGGCTGCCGCATGCCCGCCGGTCGCGTGCAAGGGTGAAGCTTCGCCCGGCTGCGCCGGCCCTTGACCCGCCCGGACGGAGAGGCGGCCGCAGAGGAGGGGTCATGAAGGGCTGAAGATGATGGGCACCCACGAGGGTGCGCCGCGCTCAGGCCCGACGAGGCTGAAGGAGCCCGCCGATGAACCCCTTTTCTCCCAAGCGTAAAGTCTGCCAGGGCATTGCCGACCGCCGGCAGATGTTCCGTTTGTTCGACCGCCATGCGCAGCGCCCGGACCGGGAGCACGTCGATGCCGGATCTCTTTATAGCGGGGAGTGGTTTCAAGTCGGCCGCGTCGAGCACGACTACATGCTGGAGATCCTGCCACCGCTCTGGATGCGAGGCGGGATGTTCGCGCTGCGCGAGTTCCTTACCGACAGCATCACCAGCATCTTCTACACGCTGCGCATCGACGGCCGGATCCGGTACTTCCATGCCTATTGCGATCTGAATGTGGTGCGATCGCCTGCCGAAATGCGCGATGCCATCGTCGAGCGCGAGTCCTGGCCGGTGAAGGCGATGACGCGCGAAGAGCGGCTGGAGCATATCTGGAGCGCCACGCACGACGAGTACCGTGGCTATGCCGGGAACCGCTGGCCACCGGAGCATCGCGGCAAGCGCACGGTGCTCTGTTATGGCAGCCGGCATGGCACCATGCTGAAGCTGCTCGACGAGCTCACCGATGATGAGATCGCGGCCAAGCTGCCGGTGCATCTGCGCCATCTCCCGATCCAGGCGGCGGCGTGAGGTGGGGCGATGTTTACCTTTCCCATCCTTGCCGTCCGCAAGGTGATCGATCGCGGCATTGCCGATGCCGCCGCCAATGGCGGCTTCCGCAATCCTTATTATGGGACGAGGCCCGGTGAGGGCGAACGGCCCGGCCTCTGGTTGGTCGGCGACGAGGGCGTCTACATCATGTCCAACGGCAAACTCGCCGAGGGCGCCCGCGCGCTCGTCGCCTATTCGGAGCAATGCCACCCTGTCGGCAATCCGGACTGGTGGGACTACAAGCGCCGGCATTTCGGCGGCGATGACGGCATCGAATTCATCGAGGC
>NZ_RQXT01000127.1 GCF_003863365.1 Mesorhizobium tamadayense
TGCGTATTCCGACGAAGCCGGCCATCGATTCCGATTTGAAGCCGGCCAGTCATTCCGATTTCATTCCGGCCGGTGTTCCGATTTGAAGCCGGCCATTTTTCGGACTGATCCTGGGTCTCGTTGATGTTTGGATTGGGTTTCGTTTCCGGTCAAGCTTGCGCTGTTTCAGACGCTCTTGGCGAGCGCTGTTTTCGCATGCTTTCCCCGGTGAGATCGATGCGATAGGCGTTGTGAACGAGGCGGTCCAGGATGGCATCGGCCAGGGTTGGGTTTGCAATGATCTCGTACCAGCGATCCAGAGGCAACTGGCTGGTGACGATTGTCGATCGGCGTTCGTAGCGGTCTTCAATGATCTCAAGCACATCACGCCGCTGGTCATCATTGAGTTTTTCCGGTCCCCAGTCATCGAGAATGAGAAGGTCGGTTTTGGCGAGTTGCTTGAGGATCCGGCCATAACGTCCGTCGCCTCTCGCGAGGGCAAGCGTTGCAAACAGCCGGGGAACGCGGTGATAGGCGACGGAGAAATCCTCTCGGCAAGCTTTGTGGCCAAGCGCACAGGCCAGCCAGCTCTTGCCGACGCCCGCCGGCCCGGTGATGAGAAGACTGTGATGCTTTCTGATCCAGTCGCAGCCGGCGAGCGCCATGAACAGATTGCGATCAAGACCGCGTGCGGCACGAAAGTCGGCATTCTCGATCTGTGCGTCATGGCGAAGTTTTGCAGCCCTGGCGCGGGCTTCGAAACGCTTCTGGCGGCGCATGGTAGCCTCGCGCTCGAGCAGCATGGCAAGCCATTCGCCATGCTCGAGGCCGCGTGCTTCGGATTGTGCGTCGAGCTCCTGGAAGGCGGTGGCCATGCCATGAAGGCCGAGTTCGCGCAGCATGTCGATGGTCGGATGGATGAGCATTGGTGTGTCTCCTCAATGGAAGTAATCGGGGCCACGCAGATTGGCGTGATCGACGATGGCGGTCGGTTCGGTGGAATGCCTTGCGGCCTTGTGATTGGCGATAAGCGAGGCGATGCTCTTGCAGTTCAGCCCACCGATCTCGACAGCGCGGGCTGACACGGCTTCGGCGCGATCGCGTGTGACATCGCGAAACAGGCGCAGGACACCCAGGCATGTTCGAAAGCCTTGTTCAGGATGTGGGCGGCTGGCGAGGATTGCGACAACCAAGCCTTCCGTCTCAGGGCCGACGGATGCGGCCCAGCGACGGAAACGATCCGGCGTCCACTCGGCATATCGCCGGTGGGAGCTGGGCATATGATCCGGATCAGTCCCGTGACGAGGGCCGCCATAGCGGCGCTGATGGACGGCAATGCGCTTGCCGCGGTGAAAGATCTCGATTGTGCGTGCCGTTGCTCTCAGATCGACTTGCTGGCGAATGAGGCTGTGCGGCACGGAATAGAAGAAGGTCTTGAACTCGACATGGTAGTCCGTCGAGACGCGGGCCAAACGCCACTCGGCGAATTCGTAGTCTTCGCTCGGAAGACTTGCGAGCGCAGCACGCTCGACGCTCTCAAACAGTTGCCGGCGACTGACGCCCAGCCGACGCATGACGTGATCATTGATGCGATCGAGTGCCTGGCGAATGGCGGCATTGGCCTCGGCCAGCGAGAAGAAGGTCTGGTTGCGCAGCCGCCCCAGAATGCATGACTGGGCGAAACGCACGCCGTTCTCGACTTTCGATTTGTCCTTCGGCCGTCGCGGCCGTGCCGGAAGAACGCCGACGCCATAATGGGATGCCATCATGCCGTAGCTGCGATTGATCTCGGGATCGTAGAAGCTGGCGCGGCTGACGCCCGACTTCAGATTGTCGGGGACGATCAGGCGGGGAACGCCATCAAAGAAACGAAACATCCTGACGTGTGAACCAATCCAATCAGGCAGTGTCTGGGTCCAGGTTGCTTCGGCATAGGTGAAGCTGGACGCACCCAGCACCGCCACGAAGATCTCCGCCTCACGGATCTCGCCGGTGTCTCGATCAACGATCGGGATCTTCTTGCCGGAATAGTCGACGAAGACCTTGTCGCCGGCGGCGTGTTCTTGGCGCATCGTCGGCGAAAGCCGCTGTTCGAAGCTGCGAAAGAGCTCGCAGAACCGGCTATAGCCATATCCGTCGGGATGACTTCCTCGATACTCCTCCCACAAGATGAGGAGCGTGACGCCCGGCTTCTTGAGCTCGACGGCAAGATCGGCCCAGTTCGGCTCTGCGCGCCGCCGCGTGCCCTGTTTGACGCCATTGCGAGCGAAGAGTTTGTTCTCAAGCGCGTCATCGGTCAGCTCGCCTGGCAGGGGCCAGCTCAACCCGATTGCCGCTGCGCGCCGCAGATTATCCTGCACCGTACTGCGTGCTATTCCCAGCACGACCGCAATCTCGCGGGAGCTGGTCCCGCTTCCGGCAAGCCGAAGCATTTGTCTCAACTGTCTCATGGTCAGCCTTCTCTTTGCCGGCATCAAAATGTCCTCGTTCATCGCGAGGTAATTGATGCCAAAGTTGCTGACCCAGGAGGTAATCTTCAGTGCCGAAAACCGGCCGGTCTTTGGTTGGAATGGTGGCCGGCTTCATACCGGAATGGTGGCCGGTGTTTGATCGGAATGGCGGCCGGCTTCACGTCGGAATCCGCA
>NZ_RQXT01000128.1 GCF_003863365.1 Mesorhizobium tamadayense
AGCGATCGGCGTTCCGGCCAATCTCCGAGGCATGCCACCTGCCCAACGCAAACATATCCGACCGGGTCATAATTTCTGTGCTGGTAACCAGGTCGCCATCGCCTGTTGCCGCTTTGGCCGGATCGTGCCCTTGCCGCGGTCGGCGCTCCGAGCACGATCAGCGCGCGGCAAGTGGGATCGACTTGTGGGGATTGCGGAGCGAAGAGATATCTACCCCTCCCAGAGAATAGATATGGCGCACCCCGGGCTTGCGGCAAGACCACGGCCATGGCGTATGTACGCTTCCCTTGGCCTGAATTTTTAGGAAAGGGAAATTTGCATGCGGATTTTGTTGTCGACCTACGGCTCGCGCGGCGACGTCGAGCCGGTAGTGGCGCTCGGGGAGCGGCTGCAGGCGCTCGGCGCCGAGGTGCGGGTGAGTGTCCCCGGTGATGCGGAGTTTGCCGCGCTGTGCGCCCGCGCCGGCGTGCCGCTGGTGCCGGCCTTCGCGCCGGTGCGCGAATGGGTGAAGGAGATGACGCGGCGCAGGGCATCGGCGTCTCCCGAGAGCCGGGCCGAGCTTATCTCCGGCCAGGCGGCCGAGATCGTCGCCAGGCAATACGATGCGCTCATGGCGGCCGCCGAAGGCTGCGACGCCGTGGTGGCGTGCGGCCTTTTCCCCTCCTGTGCCGCCGCGCGGCTGGTCGCCGAGCAACGGGGAATCCGCTACATCCTTGCCACCTTCTGTCCGATCTGGCTGCCGTCGGCCCACAACCGGCCGCATGAATATCCGGGACATCCGCTTCCAGCCGGCATGACCGACAACAGAGCGCTCTGGGACCATGATATCGCGACCAAGTACGCGCTGTTCGGCAAAGCGATCAACAGCCACCGCGCGTCGCTCGGCTTGCCTGCGGTGGACAATGTCCGCGACTACGTCTTCGGTGATCCTGTCTTGCTCGCCTGCGACCCGACGCTCGGACCGTGGCTGCCCTCGGATCTGACCGACGCCCTGCAGACCGGCGCTTGGATCTTGGCCGACGAACGGCCGCTTCCCGGCGGGCTGGAAGCGTTCCTCGAAGCGGGCTCGCCCCCGGTCTATGTCGGCTTCGGCTCCATTGCGGTCGCCAGCGAAGCCGGCCGCGCTGCCATCGAGGCGATCCGCGCCAAGGGCCGGCGCACGGTGATGGCGCATGGCTGGGCCGAGCTCGGCCTGATCGACGATCGCGACGATTGCTTCGCCGTCGGCGACGTCAACCAGCAGGCGCTGTTTGGCCGCGTGGCCGCCGCCATGCATCATGGCGGCGCCGGCACGACAGTCGCCGCCGCGCGGGCAGGGGCGCCGCAGGTGGTGGTGCCGCAGATCGGCGATCAGCCCTATTGGGCACGGCGTGTGGCCGAACTCGGCATCGGTGCAACGCATGACGGCCCGATGCCGACAGCGGAGCCATTGTCGGCGGCGCTGGAGACGGCGCTGGCGCCCGAAACCCGCGTCCGCGCGAACGCGATCGCTCGCTTGATCCGCGCCGACGGCGGCGAGGTGGCGGCGAAGCTATTGGTTGATATGTTGAGCCGGCCGTGATCTCACTGCGTCAGTTCCGTCAGCGCCCTTTGCAGGGGCGCCGGCGAGATCTGGATCGGGCCGGAGAAGGGCGTGTCCATGTCCATGATCAGGTAGATGGCGGAGGCCGCCAAGGCGCCCGAGATGACGAACGTGCCGACGACGGTGCCGTTGCGCGGCGCCCGGAAGCCGAAACTAGCGAAGATCAGCGTCAGCCATGCGACGAGCAGCGCGATCAGCGGTTCGGGGATGATGCCGTCGGACTGCTCGACCAGCACCCAGCGCTCTTCGATCACCTTCTGCAACTGCTGCTGCGCATTCTGCAGCGTCGCGGCTCGTCTCGCTTCGGGCGGGGTCAGCGCCGCCAACTGGTCGCCGACCTGGTTGAGCAACAGTTCCGACAGCCGGTTGGCGACCGCCGGCGTCCTTTGGGCGGGCGAGGTGGCGTCGACGAGCCGCTGCAGATAGGCGCTGAGCGAGGCGCGCGCCGCGCCGGTCTCAGGTCCGTATTGCCTGAGCGAACGGTCGAGCAGGATCAGTTGCGTCGCGAAATTGTGGACGTTGTGGTCGATGGTCTCGAACGTGTTCTTGGCCGAATTGATCATCAGGCCGAGCACCAATGAGGACATCACCACGAAGAGGTTGGCGGCAAGCCGCACCACGGCGCTGGTGTCGTCCTGGCGGTGGTGGGCGGGAAAGTGCTCGTAGATCATCAGGCTGGCCAGCGCGGCCCCGGCCAGACAAGCAAAGATTGCTATCCCTACGAGCACCTCGCCCATGGCTAATATTGCGCACGGGAGAGGGCGCTTGCCAATTGCCCCGGAGAGGTTGAATCAGTCTGGCAGCATAATGGGCTATGTTGTTGTTTCGGCAGGATGCTTTCGGGATGGCTTCGGGCGAAGCGGAACGAAAAATGGCTCAGCAAGCGATCCTTCGCGCCCCCCTCTGTCCTGCCGGACATCTCCCCCGCAAG
>NZ_RQXT01000013.1 GCF_003863365.1 Mesorhizobium tamadayense
GCCGATCTTCCAGGTTGCCGATTACGGTCTCGTCGGCGATCTCTTCGTCATCCTGCCGGAGTTGCAGAAGGCGCTTTGACGATTACGGGGTCCGTCTGAGGATCGGCCAGTCGAGGTTCTGGGCGCGATTGCGCATTTCGCTCGATGGAGCTAGAGGCGCCGACCTAAAGGTGCATGGCCTGGAAGGGCTGCGTGTCTGCGACCCATGCATCATGCCGTCAATTCCCCTACGCCAACGCGCCGAACAGGCGAGCGGCCGTCGACCTGCGTGGCCGGCAAGCCGGCGCTTGCTCCTGCAGTCTCCGCTCGGGAACGGAACGACGGTTCCACGCTTCGACGAAGCGTTAAGAGAGCCCGGGATCGCGTCTTGTCGGTTGACAGTCAGGCGGCGCTATGAAATAACTAATTAGTTACAAACGAGCTGCCTCAGATAGCTTAATTGAATGAGCATGGCAGACGAAGGGGAGCAGAGATGATCAAGGTTCACGGCATCCAGCATATCGGCCTGACCGTGCCGGACATGGAAGAGGCAGTGCGTTTCTTTCAGACGATGTTCGGTGCGGTGACCGTCATGGAATGCGGCAGCGTCGACGTCGACGATACCTTCATGGCCCGCCGGTTGGGCGTGCCCCCTGGTCGCCGCATCAAGGACCAACGGGTCATTCGGTGCGGGAATGGCGGCAATCTTGAACTCTTCGAATATAGCGGCGAAGCCGAACCCGGCAAAATCAAACGCAACAGCGAAGTCGGCGCGTTTCATCTCGCTCTTGCCGTCGACGACGCAGTCGCTGCGGCCGATCGCTTGCGCGCCGCGGGTGTCGACGTCCTGGAGGGGCCGACACTGATTTCATCGGGTCCGATGAAGGGCCTGACATGGGTCTATCTGCGGACGCCTTGGGGCCAGTTTCTTGAATTGGTGAGCACGACCGGCCCGATGGGCTACGAGCAGGGCGGCGGTCCGAAAATGTGGTCTCCGATCGGCGAATAGCTGAAGACCAGAGGACCGGGCCATCTCTCTCGATGCTTGCGCTTGGGGAGCCCGATTTTTCGATCGGCAATCGCATCGGCAAGATTTTTTCTGCAACGCAAGCCAATGGAGGATCAAGCTAATGGTGCAATGGAAAACAATGGTCTGGGCAGCCAGTATGGCGACGCTTTTAGGCGGAACCGCCCTGGCTGATGACAAACCTTTCGCCGGGGTCGAGCTGAAAATGCTCGGCATAGGGGACACGTCCGTCACCCGTGTCGCGCCAATCGTCGGCGAATTCGAGAAGCAGACGGGGATAAAAGTCCATATCGATCAACTCCCGTATCCCGGCCTCATCGACAAGATTGTGGTCGAGGCGAGCTCGAGCAGTCCGACATATCAACTGCTTTGGGTCGACAGCCCGTGGGTCGGTCTTTTGGGTGAAGCAGGGGCGTTGGAGGATATGACCGCCCGCGCCAAGCGTGATGCCAAGGAGATCGGGTTGGATGATATCATTCCAGTCCAACTGCAGGAAAACACCTGGCAGGGCAAGCTTCTCGCTTTCCCGGCTTCAGGCATGATCTGGATGCAGCAATATCGAGCTGATTTGCTCGAGAATGCTGATGAGCAGGCCAACTTCAAGAAGAAGTATGGCTATGACCTGGCGCCTGCCAAGACATGGGCTCAATATCGCGATATCGCGGAATTCTTCACACGCAAGAAAGGTGAGCTTGCCGGCGGCAAGCCGCTCGATTTCGACCTCTATGGCGCGAGCCAATCCTATAGCCGTGTCCAGGGTGCTATCACTCACGACTACTTTCCATTCATGCGCTCGTTCGGTGGTGATTACTGGGACCCGAAGACTGGGCTGTGCGCCATGACGAGTGACGCGCATGTCAAGGCCGCGGAGTACATGAAGTCCCTCATTCCGTTCAATCCGCCGGACTATCTCGGTCTGATGTGGGACATTCAGTCGGGCTTCATGGAGCGCGGTGAAGCTGCCGAGGCGGCCTACTGGAGCGTGCGTTCGGTACGCCTGACGAACCCCAAGGAAGCGACGCTTGCTACGATTGGCAAGGCGGGTTTTGCAGAAAGTCCTGTATCTGACGCGGGGCCCCAGCCGACCTATACCGGCACCCTTGGCTTCGCCATAAATGCCAAGTCTTCGGACAAGGAAAAGGATGCCGCATGGGAGTTCATCAAGTGGGCGACCAGCGAAAAAATAATGAGGCGGTTCGCTGACGAGGGAAGCGGCGTCAGCCAGTTCCGCAAGTCGATCCTGTCTGACCCGGCGCTGCAGAAAAAATATCCCTACTACAAGGTGCTTCTCGACAGCCAGGTCAATGCTCGCCGCCGCATCTTCCATCCCTTTTATCAGGATATGGAAGAGAACTTTGGTGTGGAGCTGAGCAAGTACATGGCAGGTGAAACGCCGACTGCTCTGGAAGCGCTTTCCAACGCATGCAATGCCGTCAACTCGCGGCTCTCGATCTTTCCGCTGGAACAGCGTCTGCGCTGGATTCAGGACGTACCGGCCGAGGTTCTTGCGAAGTAGTTGTGGTCTACCCGCCCCGATCTTTCGCGGTCAGGGCGGGTTCCTTCAAATGGGAGAGGGAGGAAGAGCCGTATGAGCCACACTGCCGGCCGTAACCAGAGAATCGCGCTGATATTTCTTTTGCCAGCCGTCCTCATTCTGTTCGTCACGA
Source organism: Mesorhizobium tamadayense (assembly GCF_003863365.1). Taxonomy (GTDB): domain Bacteria; phylum Pseudomonadota; class Alphaproteobacteria; order Rhizobiales; family Rhizobiaceae; genus Mesorhizobium; species Mesorhizobium tamadayense. The sequence continues at coordinate 2,674 of NZ_RQXT01000013.1, forward strand.
CCATCTACCCGATGGTCTACGCGTTGTGGCTGAGCTTTCGCAATTACGACCTTTCCAAGCCCTTCATCCCGCGAATTTTCGTCGGACTTGCCAACTATCTCGAGATCCTGACGTCGCAGGCATTCTTCCATGCGCTGCTGACGACGTTCAAGCTGATGGCGATGACGTTGTCCGTACAGCTTGTGCTTGGGGTGGGGATTGCCCTGCTCGTGACCCAGAAGTTGCCCGGCATGGCGGTGGCAAGAACATTGCTGCTTATCCCGATGATGATTTCGCCAGTCGTCGTTGGGTTGGTCTGGCTCTTCCTCTATTTTCCCGAGCTAGGCTATCTCAACTATTTCATCGGTCTCGTTGGCCTGGGGCCCGTACCTTGGATTACCAGCACCCGCTGGGCGCTCACCGCCATAGCGATCGCCGATATCTGGCAGTGGACGCCCTTCATCATGATGGGTACCGCTGCGGCGTTGCAGAGCCTTTCGCCGGAACCTTATGAGGCCGCACGCATAGACGGCAATTCGCGTTGGGATGTGTTCCGCTACGTGACATTACCGCAGCTCAAGCCAGTTCTCATAAGCTTGCTATTCCTGCGTGCCATCGACGCCTTCAAAATTTACGACATCATCTACGTGCTGACAAAAGGCGGGCCGGGCGACGCGACCGAGGTCATGTCGCTTTACATATATCGGCAAAGTTTCACCTTCTGGCGCATGGGCGTCGGGGCGGCTGCGTCTTTTGTGTCGCTCATCATTATCACTGTCCTGATCACATTCTTTTTCAAGTCCATGCAGCGCAGCCAGGTCACTCAGGCGCGGTGAGGGGGGAAATCGCCATGACATCGAGTGTTCGCGAAAAGCTTCTCGTCTACCTGCTGCTAAGCGTCGTGCTCATTATTTTCATGACGCCGATCTATCTGATCCTGGTGTCCTCGCTGAAGCCGGCCGCGCTCATGTTTTCCAAACCGCCAGCCTTCATCTTCACGCCGACGCTCGACAACTATTATGACCTCTTCACGATGCGGCCGTTTCACCTGCAAATCCTGAACAGCCTGATCGTGGCGCTTGGTTCGACCGCTTTCAGCCTCACCGTTGGGACGCTCGCCGCCTATGCCATCTCGCGCATCAAGAGCAGATGGATCAACGATGTAGCTTTCTGGATCCTGTCGATGCGCATGTTTCCGCCCATCGCGGTCGTAGTTCCCTACTACATCATCTTCCAGTCGCTCGGCCTGCTTGACACGCCGCTGGCTCTCATAATCGTCTACTCAACTTTCAACATCCCGCTCACTGTTTGGCTGATGAAAGGATTTTTCGACGAGGTGCCGGAGGCGCTGGAGGAGGCGGCCCAGGTCGACGGTCACGGCGTGTTCGCGACCTTTCTTTACGTGACCCTTCCGCTGACGGCTCCCGGGCTCGCCGTGTCCGCGGTGTTCTGTTTCATCTTCTCATGGAACGAGTTTCTGTTCGCGCTGATGCTGACGGGATCGAAAGCCCAGACTGTGACGGTGGCGGTCATGTCCTTCTGGTCGAGCGATGCGGTCCAGTGGGGCCGCATCATGGCGGGGTCTTTAGTCGTCCTCGTTCCAGGCGTGATCTTTGTTCTCACCTGCCAGCGCTGGCTCGTGAAGGGCCTGACCATGGGGTCGGTCAAGGGATGAGTGCGATACCGGCAATCAATTCCAGAGGAGGACGTCAATGTCGTCGGTGACGTTGCGAAATGTGGTCAAGCGATATGGCCAAGTCGAAGTTGTGCACGGTATCGACCTGGCCGTCGAGGAGGGCGAGTTCGTCGTCCTGCTTGGCCCCTCAGGCTGCGGCAAGACCACCACCCTTCGCATGGTCGCCGGACTTGAGGACATTTCGGGCGGCGAACTTGAGATCGCGGGCCGCCGGGTGAATGATGTCCAGCCAAAGGACCGGCAGATCGCGATGGTCTTCCAGAACTATGCGCTCTACCCACATATGACCGTCCGCCAGAACATGGAGTTCGCGCTAAAGCCGCAAAGACTCTCCGCGACTGAAGCGGAAGGTCGTATCGGCGAAGCTGCGCGTATTCTCGGCCTCGAACCGCTCCTGGCGCGAAAACCCTCACAGCTTTCAGGCGGCCAGCGGCAGCGCGTCGCCATGGCGCGCGCAATGGTGCGAACGCCGAAGGTTTTCTTGTTCGACGAGCCGCTTTCCAATCTTGACGCAAAGCTGCGCACGCAGGTGCGCGTGGAGATTGCGAAGCTACACAAACGGCTTGGCACCACGATCCTTTATGTCACCCACGACCAGATCGAGGCGATGACACTGGCCGACAAGATCGTCATCATGAAGGATGGCCGCATAGAACAGATCGGGTCGCCGGAGGAGGTTTTCTCGCTGCCGCGCAATCTGTTCGTCGCCAGCTTCATCGGCAGTCCCGCGATGAACCTCATGCCGGGTGTCGTAGCGGCTTCTGGCGGGGGGGCAGCGCTTACCTGTGGCTCATTGCAGATTCCGGCACCAAACGCTCTGAGTCGGGTCCTCAAAACGGCACAGCAGGTCACCATTGGGGTGCGACCATCTGACATCCGGCTGGTGAGTAGCGACGCCGCGACGACCTCTTATGACGCCTCGATCGAGGTCGTCGAATATCTCGGCACAGAGGCACTGCTAAACCTCAGCGCGGGCGGGCAGGCGCTTGTGGCGCAGGTACCTGCGTCGGACAGGCCCACCGCCGGGCAGCAAAATGTCCGCATCGCTTTTGATCCCGACAGACTGCACATCTTTGACACACAAAGCGGGCAGGCCATTCGGCCCGGAGATTGCGGTCACGTCGAATCCATTGGAGGACGCCATGGGACGAGAGATCGTCTTCACCGGGAAGCGCAAGTTTGAACTAGCAGATTACGACGACACTCCAACCGCGCCAAATGAAGTACGTGGTCCAACATTGGTGACCCTGGTTAGCCCTGGCACCGAACTTGCGTGGGCCGATGGCGGCGATTTCCCAGTTCGTCCAGGCTATGCCGCTGTGTTCGAGGCCGAGGAGATCGGCTCGGCCGTCTCCGGTATCAAGCCGGGCGACCGGCTGCTATGCATGGGCGCCCACCGGTCAACCCAGAGGTGCGATGCGCGCTACGTACTCAAGCTTCCTGATGGTATGACGCCAGAGAAAGCGGTCGTGGCTCGCCTGATGGGAGTGGCGATGACCACGCTAATGACCACGACGGCGCGGCCCGGCGACAAGGTCATCGTCTGCGGCGCCGGTCCTATCGGCTACCTGGCAGCGCACCAGTGCCGGATCGCCGGTTACGAGGTTACCGTTGTCGAGCCAGATGAAAAACGGCGGGCTCAAGCGCTACGGTCGGGCATCCTCAACACGCTCCCAACTATGCCGGTAGGCGATCCGGCCTATGTCGGCTCGGTCGCTCTTGTGATCGATTGCTCGGGACATGAACGGGCAGTGCTCGACGGCTGCAAAGTTGTGCGAAAGCGCGGCGAGGTCGTGTTGGTCGGTGTGCCGTGGAAGGCGAATACGGCCATTTTGGCGCAAGAGATACTCCACGCAGTGTTCTTCAATTTCGTAGTTTTACGCAGCGGCTGGGAATGGGAAGTTCCGATCCTTGCCCGTAGCTTCGTGTGGGAGGAACTTTACGAGGGGTACAACAACGCCTCGCATAGCACCTTTACCGGCCTGGCCAAGGCGCTGAAATGGTTATCGGAAGGACGTATCCCGGTGGACGGCTTGGTCCGCGGCTTGGATCCCAGTGACCCGTCTGCTGTCTATGGCGCGCTGCTCAACAGAGAGATCGATGAACCGTTCGTGGTGCTCGACTGGGCCGTGTCACGGTGAATGGCGCCTAATATCGCTGCCACTGAAAGCGACAGAGGCACAAGCACTTAAGCCATCGCAATCCTGGTTGAGCACACCGCATGAAAAAGGGTTGATCCGCCGCTCCGTCGGGCGTCACGCCGCTTGAGGGGGGCCTTCACGTCGATGTCATTGAGCGCATAGATGGCCGACTTTTCGGAATCGTACTTCTTGGGCCAAATCACACGGTCGTAGATCGATTACTGCTCCTTCTTGAACAAATCCTGGAAGACGAGCTGGCCCCAAGTGCGGCCGCGTGCATGCACCAGCGCGCCACCCTCGTTGAGCTTTCCCAGTTCGACGGGTGCGAATCCCAGTAGTTTGGCCAAGGCCGCCACGGGAGCGGTCGCGTCCTCGTCGTCGCTCGATAGAAAGACGACCCGGTGGCCGCCTTCGACGACCGGATCGGCAGCCAGGGTGGCCGCAACCAGGTGATTGAAACCTTTCACGAACTTGGCGCCGGTGAACGACTTCGCAACGAAGGCGGAGGACGGGAGACCGTCCAGGTCCTCAAGGGGAACTAACGCGTTCATCGCGTCGATGACCGTCTTGCCTTTCCAGCTCGGCAGGGCCTTCGCAACCTCGCGATGCTCCCCGAACGGGACCGCCAAGATGATTGTGTCGGCCTCGAGTGCATCCCGCAGCGACTTGGCGACGACCGTGGGTCCAATCGCCCGAGCCTGCGGCGCCAACGCCTCGGGCGCCCGGCGGCTCGCGACGGTCACGTCGATGTTTTTACGGGCGAAGGCGTGGGCGAGGGCCTGGCCTATCTTACCGAATCCTACAATCGCATAGCTCATAATACTTCTCCGATCCGTGTTGATATTGATTCCCCCACCTTTCAGATGGCCGAGAGGCCGCCGTCGACAGACAACTCCACCCCATTCACGAAGCTCGAATCGTCTGAAGCAAGAAATACCGCGGCCGCAGCAATTTCCTCAGGACGCCCCATCTTTCCCCGCGGGATCACGGATTCGAACATCCGCTTCGCCTCCTCGGTTAGAACCTGGTCCTGCATCGGTGTGGCGATCGGCCCCGGGCTCAGCACGTTCACCCGGATATTCCTGCCCTTCAGTTCGTTGAGCCACCCGCGTGCGAATGCGAGCAACGCCGCCTTGCTCGCCGCATACACGCTGAAACCAGGAAAACCTTTGATCGAAGCAACTGACCCGGTCATGAAGATCGATCCGCCATCGTTGAACAACGGCAACGCCTTCTGAACCGCAAACAGCGTGCCGCGCGCATTCAGGTTGAAGGCCGCATCGAAGTGCTGCTCGGTAATCTCGCCCAGTGGGACGGCTTCGCCCATGCCGGCGCTCGCGTACAGGACGTCGATCTTGCCCTTTACCCGCTTGACTGTATCGAACAGGCGGTCGAGGTCGTCGAGATTGGACGCGTCGCCGCGCACGCCGGTCACGTTCCGGCCGATCAGCTTGACGGCCTCGTCCAGCGCCTCCTGTCTCCGGCCGGTGATGAAAACATAGGCGCCTTCTTCAACGAACCGCCTGGCGCTCGCCAGCGCCATGCCGCTCGATCCACCCGTGATGACCGCAATCTTACCCTCAAGCTTTCCCATGACTTCTCCTTTCGTGGTGTCGGGACAGCATCTGCCTCCGAGAACCTCGAAATGGGTCCGCCGGCGTCCGTTGTTGAGTGCGGAAGCGCGCACATCGGTGGTGCGAAATCGATCCGGCTGGACGACTGACGCCAGCCGCGACGATCGGTGTCCGCCGTTCGGAATTGGGCCGCGCTCGTCGACATAGGCTATGATGACCGCCCGTACCGCTGTTCGATGTGTTAGATACGGGCTTTGGAAGGCGCACCGCGCGGTGCCGGATTGCACCATGATCGACTGGGATGACATTCGCTACTTTCTTGCCGTCGCGCGCGGAGGCTCGGTGCGGGCTGCCGCCGAGCGCCTCGGCGTGAACCACTCGACCGTGCTGCGACGCGTCGCCCAGCTCGAGGAACGCCTCGGGGTGCACATGTTCGAAAAGCTGCCTTCGGGCTACCGCCTGACGGCTGCGGGCGAGGAGGTCCTCCAGTTCGCGGACCAGATGGAAGTGTCGTCGCACCTGCTGGAGACGCGCGTCTTCGGGCGCGACCAGAGCGTGCGCGGGCTTCTGCGGGTGACGCTGGCACCGCCCCTCGCGACACACCTGCTCATGCCGGACTTCGCCGATTTCGCGCGTCTGCATCCGGACATCGAGATGGAAATCTTGTCGTCCGGCGAGCTGGCAAATCTGACCAACCGAGAGGCCGACGTCGCGATCCGCGTCGTCTACGACCGCAAAACCCTGCCGCTCAATCTTCACGGCCTGAAGGGACCGGAGCTGTTCGGCGGCGTCTACATGTCCTGCGATCGACTAGCCGCGTGGCGTGCGGGCGCGCCTGATCCCATCCGGTGGATCGTCATAAGCATTCATGGAATTCCGGAATGGGCCAGCGAGGGTGAGGTTCGCACCACGGGGGTTCCATTCAGGACCACGGACGCCGAGGCGCAGATCGTTGCTGTACGGCAAGGGCTCGGGATGACGACACTGCCGTGCTTCATTGGCGATGCCGACCCCCTACTGGTGAGGGTGCCGGGCACCGACCTGCACATGTACGGAACGGTTTGGCTTCTCACACAGGGGGAGACACGCAAGACGAAGCGCGTGCGGCTCTTCACCGAGTTCGTTTCCCGCAGGCTCGCCGCGTACGCGCCGCTTCTCGCGGGACTGTCCGTATCGCGCGACTGACGCGCGGCAGTCGCCGGCGACGCTTGCCGTAATCCGGTCGGAAGCCGAGCTGCGATCGCTTGAAGCGGCGTCGTTCAATCCGCGAATGGTGCGCCGTATCGCAACCGGCGCGAGGGCCACACTACTGACGGCGACGGACTTCACCATCGCTGACGGTCTTTTGGCAGGCTGGAGACGCCGCTTTTGCGGAGAACTCCGAGGAAAATAGACCAACCGATATCGAAAGTCTTTGAACCCGAGCAAATCGCGGATCGCCGAAATTCTCCTTTGAATTCAAGAGCGAGAATTTCTGACGGATCCGGGACACGGTTCTTCGTCGTCAGCGGAAAGATTTTCCTCGATGGATCAATGCGTTATCATCCCTCAGAACAATCGAGTGGGAGTGAGGAGCTGGGACGGCGATTTTCGCCGTCGCATAGATTGTTTTCGCGCCCTCACTTCTCTCCGAACTGGCATTCGCCATCTCCTATCGGCAAGTCCCATCTGCGGCCAGGTCGCTGATGACGTAAAGCCCTTTCAAAGGGGGTTGAGGCCTGTGGCGTGGAACGGCGCGCGCAAAGGCCGGTCTGCTTTGCGCCTTAATGCCGGCCATTCAGATCAATGCCATCGCTACCCGAAAGCGGACATTGGTCTGCGTAAGACTGTAAGTCGCGGTTGCGCCAGGGCCGTCTTTGCCGAGGCTGACCGTGGATGTCCCGTCTTTGAGGCCGCGCATCATGCATGCCGAAGGGAAGCCTTTCCTTGAGCAGGAAAAGCCAGATAGGCCGATGCCGAACATCACGACGGAGTTGCGGTAGAGCCTGTATGCCAGCGCGACAAGTCGCGATACTCGGCCACGGTCAGGATCGTGATGTCGCCGAAGCCGCGCTCGTCTGCCGGCAGAGACGTGATGCACCGTTGATTACGCCACGTCTGCTGCGATGAACCAATCGTTGACCTCCCGCAATTCCGCACGGGCCTCTTCGAACCTACCCTGCGACCGCAATAGCTTCGCCAGACTATTGGCCGCCTGCAACTCCCAACTCCTAGCGTTCTGCTGCCGCGCAAAGGCAATCGCCTCGCGGAAGGAAGTCTCCGCCGCTCTGTCTCCTACTCCATTTGCAAGTTCGATCTCACCGCGAATGCGAAGCAAGGCAGCCGTAAAGTAATGCTCGCCAATCTTTTCGGCCTCTCGCAGACCTTTCTCAACGGTCTCTGCCGCAATATTGAATTGCCCAGAGTTCATGAAAGCCTTGGCCAGTAAGCCTAAATAACACGACTTGTCGACCTCCTGATCTTCAAGATCGCTCTCGGTCAATGCCATCATGTGGCTTCCCGCCAGACTGTCATTGAGGTTCGATGCAGCTAGGCCGCCAAAAAAACGCGCCACCCTTGCCCAGAGATTGAAACCGTTTTCCTGCGCTAGCGGCAGGAGTTCATCCGCCAGTCGAGCGATCTCCCTGCTCTCTTCGCGGAAGGCGAACAACACGCACCCGTTTCCCAAACAGGCGGCCAAGCGATAGGCGGACTGCTGCCGAACGGTCGCCTCCGCCTCGAGGTAGAGTTTCAGCGCTTGATGGCGATACCCCAGAATATGCAAGGTCCAGGAAAGGTAGATCATGGCCATACTCGGAAAGTCGCTGCCGACCTTGTCTGCGCTGCCCTTGTGGCTGAGAGCGCGCTCAAGATATTGCCGGGCCGCCGCCAACTCGCCCTGACAGAACAGACTCATCCCCTTGAACTGCAGACCTATGACGAGCGCGTTTAGGTAGCCCCCCTCCTCGCCGACTCGAATTAACTCATCACTGGCCGCGAGGGCCTTACCAAACTGGCCAGAGTTGAAATGGGTGCCGAAAAGCCCGTCGAGCGCCCTGATCGTCGCTTCCGGCTCGCCAAGCTTTTCGCTCAGTGCAATGGCCCGCTGATACGCGGCACTGCCCTCGCCCGTCACATAGCCTAGCGCAGCGTAGAGCACATCGCCCAGCTCCAGTTCGAAGCGAAGCAGCCTGCGGCTACGATCATCGGATTCGGGCAAGAGTTTCGCGGCTTCGAGCCCCTTCCTGAAGGTACGCACTGCGTCAACTTTTGCCCAAGTCTTAGCCGCCTTCAGCCCTGCCAGCAGCCAGTAGTCAGCGGCGCGATCAAACAGACCTGCGTCGGCGAAGTGCTCAGCGAGCACTTCGGGATAGGCAAAAGCAGCGTTGTCGTCGCGCAGTTCGATACATTCGGCAATCAATTTGTGGATCTGCTGCGCACGTTCGTGCAGCATCGTGCCTCTAGCGGCCTGCTGCAGCAGCACGTGGGTGAACGAAAAGCCCGCGCCGGCTGTCCCTCGCTCGGCTACGATCAGTCCCGTGCGCATCAGGTCACCAACTGCGGCGCGCAACTCCGCTTCGGGCCAATCGCAAATCTCGCGCAGTATGTCGAAATCGAATTCGCGGCCGATCGCCGCTGCGATCTGCGCAACTTCCTTGGCAGGCCCCAGCCTGTCGAGGCGGGCAAGCAGCGAGAACTGCAGGGAGTTTGGAATGTTGTTCGTAAGCGACAAACGCTTTGGCTGCGGTACGTCCAGCCGCAACCCCGTTTCGACCACGCTCCGAGTAAGCTCTTCGATATAGAGCGGGACGCCTTCACTGCGATCGAGCACCACTGAAACATCAGCAGCGAGCGCATTCGGACTAATATCGTGGACAATCGCTTCGGCATCCTCGCGTCCGAGCGCTTCAAGCCTGATGTGATGCACATCCGGCCTGTCGAACCATGGAACGCTTGCGTTGTTCCTGCTCGATACAAGCAACAGCGCAGGAGTCGAAGCCAGCCCGGCGACGATTTTGTCGAGAAGCTCGCGTGAGGTCGCGTCGGCCCATTGTTCATCTTCGAACAAGATCAGGATCGGGGTAGCACGCGCCAGATAACTGATCAGATCCATGAACGCCTGCTCGGCGATGTTGCGCTGTCGTTCGGCGCTTATCCCCTCGAGCCTGTCCGGCCTGGTCGTTGGTATGCCGAGCAGGCTTGAGAAGATCGCCAGCGCGACGTCGCTGGACACCGAACCTATCGACAGTCCGTTGCTGAGCTTTCGTAGCTTTTCTTCCGTCGAGTCACCGTCCTCGATCGTTGCGATCCTCTGCAATTCTGCGAGGAATGGATAAAGGGTGCTGTTCTCGAAGGTCGGAGAACATTGCATGGTCAGCTGCGGAAAGCTGCGCAGGCGCTGCTGGATCTCGTTGAGCAACCGGGATTTGCCGATTCCCGACTCTCCCGAGACCCACACCGCATTGCCGCGCCTGTCGCGCACGACGCTCTCCCAGCGCTCCATCAGCAGTCGCAATTCGGCATTGCGGCCGCACAGCTTGGTCATATGCGCACGCTTTGCAAAGCGGGTCGGCACCATGCGCGCCCGTTGCACCTGCCAAACCTGGACTGGCTCGGCGAATCCCTTCAGCTCATGTTTGCCGAACTTGGTGAAATCAATCGCGCCGCTCGCGGCCTCGAAGGTCGCCGCGTCGACAAGGACCGTATTCGGCTTGGCCAGTACCTGCAGCCGTGCCGCTAGATGCGCGACGTGGCCGAAGGCGACAGTGGACACGCCGCTCGGCGCGCCGACGAACTCCCCCACCACGACTTGGCCGCTCGCGATCCCCACCCTCACTTGCAACGGATATCCCTGATTTGCCGAGATGGTGGCCACCGCATCGACGATCTCGAGTGCCGCCAGCACCGCGAACTCGCTGTCGTCCTCGCCAGCTCTTGGATAGCCGAAATAGGCCTGGACGGCGTCGCCGATGTAACTAGCCGTCACACCCTTGCGGCGCCGGACAACGCTGCTGCAGGTCTGCAGAAAGCTCTCAATCAGGCGTTGGAAATCCTCGGGATCTAGGCGGTCGGCATATTCGGTTGACCCCACGATGTCACAAAACAGGATGGTGAGATAACGCCGCTCTGCAACAGACTTCGCGGGACTGCTGGGCAAAATCGGGCTAGCCAAAGGAACCGGTGTGGTCACGCTCTGGGACCCTCCTTGGTGCGGCGACTATGTAGCACCAGTCATCTTATCGCAAATCCTTGCGCTCATCAGCCGCTTTCGATCGCGTCAAGTGGATCATCGAAGGTCGTCACACTGAACATCGGCGTAGTTCAAATGGTCTGCCTCGCCAAATGCCGCTTCGCTCTGGTCGAAGCAGAACCGTTTGGGCACCAATCGAATCAAGGTGCGTCGGTTGCATTCACCAGGTAGATCGATTTGGAAGGTGCGCGGCAACATCGACGTCGGATCGCTCCATTTGGTGTGACCGGCAAACGAAACGTTCTGGATCAACAGGCTGGAGCCGGCTAAGCTGACTGAGCCGGAAATGGCCTCGACGTTGGTACCCTTTGCCTGCTCGATGCTCGGATATTCGCCGCTTTGCGGCGGATCCCCGTTTGCCGGGATCGCGCCGCGCTGACTACCACATTGATCCTGATATCGTCGCGCTCTGGAACATCACCGTAGCTGTTGCGAAAGGTCCAGCTTAGGCGAAGGACACGCGCCTTCGCCTCCTCTCCGGGCGGTGGAGGCAAAACCTGAATCTCAGCATCGGCGAGCGAAGAGCCTTCATCCTCCGCCTCTGGCGCCGGGCAGCGAGTGTAGAGTGGGCGGTAGCCACACTCAGAGCCACCGGCTCCCCACCGGTTGCGCCGCGATCTTCACCGATGACAGCGAAGCCTTCTCACCCTACGCGCCTCCCGCGCGGGGACGGGCGGCGATTGAGGCTCTCCACTCAGAATGGGTGAAGATCGGCGGCGAGGATAAGGAACTCAGAGTTGTCGAGGCAGGCGTCACTTGGCCCCGTACTCGGACGGTCAGGATTTGGGGACTTCGCTGAATGTGTTTCAGCGGCAAGCCAATTTAGTGCATCCCAGCGCGAACGACCTTCTCGAGCTGGGTGTCGCAAAACGTGGAGCCAGGCGCAAAGTTTGGCGTCGTGAAGATCGTGGCAATCGACCCCAACACCGGCGCCCCGAAATTGGGCATCGTTGGAAACCAGAGGATGCTTTCCGAGCGAGGCGGCTTGAGCGAGGCGAGTCTCCACCCAGTATCCGAGACCATCCTAAAAGGCGACATGACGCAAATAATGCAGGCGTGCGGGTAGGTCAGTGGTATCAAGAAATTAACATCATTTGGGATTGTTGGCTGTCTCGTTGATACTAGTGAGGAATGCGCTTTCTTTCGCCGGAATATAACGAGCTGAGACCTCATAGCTTTGCCGATCGAAATCCTTCGGCACCCAAGTTGCGCGCCCGGTGTCATCGAGTGCCACGGGTTCGCCCGCCGGCTCGCCGCGGACATAGAACTGCACTGTCCCCGTCGGGGCTTCTTTGCTGGGCAACCATCTCGGCACGGGGGTCGCAACGAAAAAGCGCTGGATCGTGCCGCCGCTCTGTTCCGGTTTCGACTCTGCAGCCAGGATCGTAGTCGTTCCCCAACGTTCCAGACGCTCGGTCCTGAGATAGGTTTCTGCAAATCCGGTCTCGCCCGTAACCCCCACGTCGAAGATGCAATTCTGACGCCTCTGATAGTCGGCAAGCCCGCGGCAAACATCCCGCGAAATGCTCTCATGAGCAGGCCCTCCGGACTTCTGGTCGGGGACGTCGCAGGGTGGGGAAGCCTTCGGCCACGTTGCAGACGCGAATTCGGGTGCGGGTTGCCCTCGGTCGAAGAGGCTGTTCGCCTCGCTGACACGCCAAGCCTGCGCGAATTCTCGATAGAGCACATCATAGCGCTGTGATAAGGACGCCGGCCTCGCGCTGAGCGACGAGCCGTCCGGAAGGGTCGGCAGCCAGCTGTTGGCCGGCAGCGCGCCCATGATCCCCTCGTAAGCATCGGTCCCCGAGAGGTTCAGGTTGAGGTACCACTTGCCCTGAGAGGGCCAGAAGCCGGGCGTTGCCGCCAGTAGCCCGCCATTTGGGAACTCGACTTCCATACCGCCGACGGCCGAACGAAGGACGCGCCCACCTCCGGAGAGTGCTACCCCGTCATCGATCAAAGGCGTGGAAACTCCATCGATCCGAAGCTCCATCCCGGAAGGGTTGGCACTGACCACGAGGCTCGGCTGCCACGTGACGCGGTGCTTGCCGACCCGCGCCGCAACGGCTGAATTGATGCTTACGCACGTCGCGAGACCAGTATGAGGATTTTGTCCCGGGAAAGAGCTGGTCGGTATTGCCGTCTGCCGGACCTGAACCTCGAATCCATCTGCCGCACGAGCCGCGACAAATTCACCGGATGCCTGGAAATCATAGTGGATGCCATCGACCGTCGTGATGTGGGGGTCCCCCTCGCTCGCCATCGGGCCGCCGCCAACGCGGTTGGATTCGGCCTCCCATGTCAGTGTGCCGTCAGGGTTGTCACCGGTGATGTTAGATTGGTCGGCCCATACCGGATGAGCTCGTCCTTGGAGGTAATCGAGGCCGGAATAGTCTCCATACTGTATGTCATGCTTCCCGGCGGCCGAGGAACCCGTGCCGCTGGAGGTTCCGGCCCCGACCTGCTTGTTGGGGAAGAACGACGGAACGGACGACGTTGGGGTCGAAGCCGAGCAGAATTCCTGCATCTCGGTGTTGCTCGCCGAATTCCGAGCGTCGTGCCAGCAGACCAGGATGTTGCCTGAAAGTGGATTGGCAGCGATTCTCGGCAGAAACTGGCTGCGAACAGGGCTAGAGGAGTCGTCATTCACCCTGATCGGGGTTGAGTTCCATGTCTCGCCATTGTTGTCCGAGTATAGCAGCATGATGTCAGTGTCGTTGCCCTCGTCGGCCACTTCGTCGGTGTAGACGAGGTATAGTCGACCAAAATGCGGGCTGGCGGGATTGCGGTCGTAGGCCAGGCCGGCTTCAGCGTCGACGCCATGAAAGTCCTGCGGCGGGATGAAGTCGATCCCTCCGACGTTCGTCGGCGTGGCCACTACCGCCGGTCCGAAGGGGAGAGCCCCGAGACCGTCGGGGTCGATATTGATCATTATATGCCCGGGGCCTTCGCCCGCCTTCGGAACTTGGCAAGCCTGGACGACTGTCCCGTCGGGCGCGATCGTGACATCGCCGAACGAGCAGCTATTCGTGCCTGGAACCGATTGCGGGGTCGAAGGGAACGGACCGATCATGGTACGACCAAGACCGTTTACGGCCGCGCCCATCGCCCGCATTCGATGCGGCAGATACCACACGATCCAGACGGCAACCGGCGCGCCGGCAGCAGTTGTGTTTTCTGCCACGACAGTTGGTTGGTCGGCGCTTCCTGCGAATTCCGTCAGCATCTCGAATGTCTGCCCCCCATCCGTGCTGATTAGGGTCACCACGCCGGTGATGTCGTCCTCCATATCGCTGACATTTGCCAAATAGGTGACGTAGAGATTGCCGAACGAATCCCAGGCGACGCTCGGATCGCAGCAGGCGAGAGGTCCCTGGCCTGGGTCGCCGTCAGCGATCGCCTTGTCCGAATCGGGATAGCTCCAGCTATGGCCGCGATCGATGCTGCGGGCGAAGAAAAGACCGGGACCGGATTTGTTGCACGCGACGAACAGCTCGTTCCGGTTCGACGGGTTGATGGCGATCGCACATTCGTTCTGAAAGTCCTCCATCTCCGATACATTGCGCTCGGCTTCGCCGACGATCTGCGCTGACGTATGCGCAACATCGATCGAGAGCCAAATTATCGCTGACAGGCAGGCCGCCAGTGCCCGCCTGCCACCCAAAGAAGTCGCCTTCATGGTGGTGGTCTCCTGCTGTATCGGCCGGTCGTGTAGGCCAACGAGTTGCCTGTCACTGTCGAGTCTTCCAGATACCGCGCCGCGCTTCCTTTGCCTGGTCCTCCGCCGTTTTCATTTCGTCGTATTTGTATCCGACGTAGCTCGACTGCCGGGAAACGAGACCATTGCGTACCAACTCGACGCCTACATCCTTGATTCCGTAGTCCGGATCATCGGTGAACAGTCGTCCGATCATTTCCCCTTCTGGCGTCCGGCCTTCGAAGCGCAGCGTACAGTTCTTTCCCAGCAGCCGCTGGGACACGAACAGGGTGGCCTTTTCCGCCATGTCGGAATCCCGCGGATTGTCGATGCCGACAATGCGGATCTCATATGTTCCGGCGCCATAGTCGAAAGTGAGGACGAGGTCTGCCTGTCTGACCGCGATGACCGTGCCGTCGACCGAGTCCCCGGCAAGGCCCGCCGAAGCAAGAGAAAGCAACACGGCTAAAAGCACGCCGAGCTTGAGCGTTCTTAACATCTTGGGCAGGGACATCGGGAGCGGCCCGTTGACAGGTGTATGCATCGTCGGTCAGTCGCTGAGCATGACAAACAATTTGATCTCAATAAAAATATCGAGCAATTGTCGGATGCTTCAATGATATCTTACCACAAGCGATGGAGGAAGAATAATTCGAAGAGTGATTTGCGTTTTTGGGAACGGTCGACCTCCCGCCGCAGTGCTCCAATAGGCATGCCCGTTCCAGCCGTGAGATGTCGACGATTTCGACTTACGAATTTCATGTTCTCGTGTAGGGTAAGCAGGCACCTTCCATCACGTTCTATATGAGGGGAACTGTCATGAGCGATCTTTGGAATGGCCTATTCAATAGTCGAACAGCTTTGAGATCTTTTGCCGTCGTGTCCGGAATTTGCCTTGCGTTCGAGGGGTCGGTGCCCGCACAGGCGCAGCAAGCGTGCAGCACCACCGCTGTTACCGGGTGGCTCCCACGCAACCCTTCCCTCGATGATCAGCGGTCGATCACGGATGTTCTGTCCAGCTATGCCTGGACGATCGATGACAGGGATCCGACATCGTTTGTTGATCTGTTCCTCAAGGAGGCGTCGTCTTCCTATGAACTCTGCAATGTCGGCGGACAAGTCTTCAAGTTGACGTTTGGACACCAGGATCCCAGCAAGGACCTCGAAACCGAAATGGCAAGTATCACGAAGTACTTGAAGGACCACGATCTTCAGACTCGACACCTTGTCACCAACACCTTGTTCGACGCAGCCAAAGACGGCAAGACGGTGAAGACGAAGTCGACCGTCCTCGTGACGTTGCAAGCCTCTAACCTCGAGGCGCCGGAGCTTGATTACTCGGCGGATGTCAGGGCGACCTTGGCAAAGGACGGCGACGGGAACTGGAAATTTCAATCCCTCACTGTCTACGCCGACAATGCCGCTATCGTGGCCAAGAAACGATAATGGGTTTGGCTGCTGCGAGAACCCTGGTACAAGCTACTGCGGGCGACAGACCTAGACGCAGGGCGTAGTCTGCATGCGGGCTGTAGCGGGCATTGCCTCGATTCTGGGGATTGCGGTTCTCGTCCATTGGACGAGCGAGTTGGGGCTGCCTGCCGCTACGACGCTCCGCTTAGCTACAGTGCTCCCCTGCAAGCGGGATGACCGATGCGACAGGTTGACTGGCTGTGTGGCCCCGCAAGCTCCACCCGGTCCCGTGCTCGAAGTCTTGCCTGCCGGTCGGGATCACGAGCGGTACGTCCGCGATCTCGCGGCCTTCCAGGCGTGCAGGGAACTGGCCCTAGCTGAGCCAGCGAGTGCGCAGCGCGACATCCGACTCGCCGCTTTCTCTGCTTCCGACCTCGAACGGAGGGCATTTGCCGATACCGTCATGCGATGGAACGGCGATATCTTCTGGCGGCCGGCCTCCGAGAGCACCAACATCGTCACGAGGTCCGGAGACGAGGCTCGCGCGGTGTTCGGCCCTATTCCCGAGGGAGATTGCGAGGGCCCTGAATCGAAAACCATTCCCCGCGAAGTTGACGGAAACATCGTTGACCTGCGGCCCAATCCTGCGAAGCAGGGGCATCCGCTGGAGTTCGAGCACAGGGATCAAAATGGCAATGAGGTCAAGTGGACGGCGACGCTGCCGAAATGTGACAAGCCATCATTAGCCGGAAGTGCTACTTTTTGTGGGTTGAATTCCCGTCTCGCTCGCGTTGTCCGCGGCAACGTTGAATGGTTGTTCTTGTGCAGAAAGTCGCACTACAGCCAGGAGGTCAGCACCGATCCCTACTGGCTGGGGTCAGATCCGCGCTTCTCCCTCTTCGGCACGATCGGATTCAATCGTCAATCTGGCGAGATCGTCTTTTTTGACGGTCGAAAGGATCGCGGTGTGTTCGACTGGTCGAAAACGTTTGTTCCGCCGGGGGGCCACTCCTATTCCGATTCGGTCGGCCGCGCCGAGGCGGAGGCGTTTTACGACCCGACGTTTCAAGTTCCGTGTCACGCCTGCCATGACAACAAGAGTCCGTATGTGATCGATCCACATATTGCGCAGAGCAGGGTAGGCTACCGCGCAGCCGAAAAAGATTCCCGAGCGACTGCGTTCAGCCTCGCAGACTATCTGCCGCTACGACCCCGATTGCTGGACTCTCCCTTCCGCGTCATCGGATCGGGCTATACCAGCACTTACAGCGTCGATCTCATGCGGGCCAAGACGGTTCAGGATCCGAGTGGGAATTGCACGGGCTGTCACACACTGACGACGCAAATCACCGGCCAGCGCTTGGCACCGGATGCCGTTTCACGCGAACCGAGGATCACGCTGCCGAGCTGGGTTCAATTGCTGCAACTACGGGAGGAGAAAATAATCTACGCGGCCGCGGCTGCACATCGGACGGACTGGGCCCTCGAGAGGGTAGGAGGCATCCATCCCTGGATGGTGCCTGGGTCCGGCAATGATCTATCATTGAATTCACCGGGATTGAGCGCCGAGGACTGGCAAAGGCTGAGCGACTGCCTGTGGGATGCCGGCGGCGCAGAGTGCGGGTACCACCCGCTCTATACCCCTTGCCCCGCCCCGGAATTGGAGGCCGGAGGGTCGTTGCTGACCAATGCGACGATCGAGGTGCTTCCGGCACCGGTAGGCGAGGCGACGACGGTTCGTGTCCTTCGTTTCGGCTGGAAGTATCTCAACGGCTATGGCGGCGTGCCCGAGCGAGACGACGTCAGGGTCAATGTGGCCATCAAGACGGGCGCGATGCCGTGGGACCGCGCGCCGCCGAAGATCGATGCCTATCCAACGGTCGAGGAGGCGAAGGGGATCGATCTCGAGCCTCATGAAGCCATCGGCTCAGCCGGGTCCAGCCTGGTGATCCAGAACGCTTCCTACGCTGGCCACACGAGGTGGACTGATCCGGTGGCATCCACGCTGCCGCGCAGTTTCCGGCTTGACGTTCCCGGCAAATGCAATCAGCGCATCCTCATCCGGCTTCTTCCCAAGAGGTTCTGCTTTGACGAGAGCAACGCCACGTACAGTGCGATGGACCACCTGATTTACGCAGACATCGTTTGCGACTGAGCGCCGCGCTGCCAGCAATGGCCAAGTCCGAAATCGGCTACCGGAGCGACAGGGCGGCCCATCAAGGAGAGCCTCAAAACGTGACAACTCCGCATCCAACGGACAATCCGTCCCCGCTCAGGAGCACCGAGACACCTGCAGCGGAGTGGCGCCACCTTACGATCCTGCTCTGCGACCTGGTCGGGTCGACCGAATATGCGGACCGTCTCGATCCAGAGGATTTTCGCCGCCTTATGGAAAGCTTCTGCAGGCTTTGCAGCGCGGTCATTGAGCGCCACAAGGGAGTGACGGCGAGTTACATAGGCGACGCGATCCAGGCTTATTTCGGCCATCCACGCGCTTCATCGTCGAACAATGAGATTGGTCAGGCTTCGATCTCGTTTGGCTGACTTTGGAGGGCTGCGATGAGAAGCCACAAAAGCTGCCTGAACCAGTTGAGCAGGAGGGAGAAGTTGTATCCGGCGGCGGCCAGGATGGCGTTGAGGGCGTCGCCCTGCCGGCCGGCGAGGTAGTTGCGGCCCATCCGATGCTCGGCCTTGATGTGGCCGATGACCTACCTAGAGCTACATCTAATGCTGATAGTCATAAATACTTTGCTGAGAATAGCCCGGAACTTCCGATGGGTGCCGTGCCATCGGAAAATGAGCAAAGATCATCTAGCGCTCCAGCCCAATTGACGATCGCAGCGGGTCAGGCCGATATAGCGCGATTAACTTCGATAGTGCACGAAAGCTCAAATTTTTCGGCGGAAATTTCCTATCTAAACCAGCGTCATAGATTTCTAACGGCCCAACGGACCTCCGGCATGCTGCCGGCCGAACCTTTCAAAGTACCGTCAGGGGTCGGTGAGATGCGCGGAAGCCGCGTTGTGACCGGCAGGTGTCACAGCTTTCCTACTCCGTTGTGCTACCTCTTTTTCTGCGCCGATTAGTGTGCGACTGCGCGACGGCCATTTTTAATTCGGGTGTGATCTCCAACGGCGCATTCTCTGCCCCATGTGGGTTCTGGAGCCCCTGGACCTGGACGGTTGGAAATGGCAGCTCGATGCCCTGCTCCTTGAAGACTTGGCGCAGCCGTACATAGAATTTGCGTTTCATACCGAAGGCGCCTCCCGGTCTGGTTGTGGCCTTGACCCTCAATACGATGCCGTACTCGCCGAACTCCTGTACGCCCTGCATCTTGATCGGGTCGAGCACCCAGTTTTTGAACTCGGGATCTTCCGCCAGTTCGAGCCCGATCCGCTTGATCAGCTTTCGGGCGAAGTCGATATCGGTGTCATAGCCGACGGTGATGTTGAATTTGTCGATAACCCAGTCACGGCTCTGGTTCTGGACTGCCCCAAGTTCACCGAAAGGTATCGTGAACAGCGGACCACGATGGTGGCGCAGCTTCACCGAGCGCAGCGAAAAGCTTTCCACAGTACCCTTGTAATTGCCCGAGGAAATATATTCGCCGACACGAAACGCATCATCGAGCAGAAAAAACACCCCCGAAATGATGTCCTTGACGATGGTTTGTGCCCCAAAGCCCACCGCGACGCCGACGACGCCAGCGCCGGCGATCAGCGGGCCGATCTGGATACCCAGCGAGGCGAGCATCATAAGCACCGCCATCACGATGATCGATGCGAGCAGAATGTTCTGGAGGATCGGCAAGAGCGTGTGCAGCCGCGCCTGCTGCGGATCGAGGATCGGGACGTCCTCGTCGCTGATCACAGGGTGCGGTGTTTCGATGCCCAGCTTTCGTTCGATCAAGGCTTTGATGATCGACCAGCCAAAATCGGCTGCGAGGGCAATGACCACGACATTGATCAAGCCGCGCAATATGAACGTCGTCGTCGTATCGCTGTCCCGCATGGATTGCATGTTCAGACCCCAGACACGCGCGAGAAAGTAAGCCGCCGCCAGGATGAAAATCATTCGGATTCCGCGATCGATGACAGCGATCGTGACCGCCGGGATCGTAGGCCGGCCGACATCTTCCGAACCTGGCCGCAGAACGAAATTAACCCCGCGCTGCGTCATCACGATTGCCAAAGGCAGGAAGAATGCGGCGAAGGTAAACCAGAAGTATGTATAAAGACCGGCGATGCGCTGCAGGAACAGGACGACGAAATAAGCAGTCAATAGCCATGTCGCTTCCGTGTGACCGCTGTGGCGCGCACCGTCTCGCTGCGTTCTTGGCCGCCGCCAAATGGCAAGCAGCAAGAGCAAAAGCAGCACGAAATCGGCGCCCAGTGACAGGACCATCATACCGTCCTGATCGATGCCGAGGCCTGGCAAGAGGATGAACGCGGCGCCGAAGAAGGCGAAGACGCCGACGATCCGGGGTAGCCAATAGGACCAATGGTCAGCCGCTTCGTTCGTGATCGGCAAAGCACGAACCTCGACGGCGTTCTCGACGTTCATGAAGGAAGGGACGAGCATGGCCATGACGTACATGCGCACACCCCATGTAACGACTGCCGCCATCAGAAATGTCAGTACAATCTCGCGGATAAGCATTGGCCAGTCGAACAACATGAACGCGCCGGCGCTGCCCAGTGCGAACGAGACGATCAGCATGCTGGAATAAAGCGTGCGACCACCAATCTTCTTGGCTCGCCCAATGGGCGTATCCTTCGGTTGCGCGATAATCCAAAGACGAAATGGACGGGTGAACCTGTACGTTACCCAAGTGAGCGCCAAGCCGGCAGCGATGAACATCGCAATCAGCACAAATACGCCGGCAGAACCCTTGCTGGACATATCCTCCATGGTCTCTGCCCGAACGCGCGCGAACTGGCCTGGCAGCAGGGGCAACGTTCGCACGATTCTTTCGATATGGTGCCTGATCCGATCGAGCGTCGAGGATGCCATCGTATTCATCTGGCCTGGTGCGGCCACGGCGCCGGACGATGCGTCGCTCGGCGAAGCTCCTGCCTCGGCAGGCGCTCCCGTTGATACGGCGTCCTGATTTCGCTGTTCGGCCACCCAGGCCTTCACTGACGGATCGTCGAGAAGCTCGAATAGCTGTTTGACCCTTTCAGGCGGGACCGTCGCCGGCGCCTGCGCCTGTGCCTGACCAGCCAACAAGAGGGCGATCCCAAAGACGAGCGGCCTGGCAATCAGGACAAACATCGCAGTCAGGTCTCCGAGACGCCGTGCCGGGCGCGCCAGGTTCCTGGCCCCCAATCGTCGAATCATGAGCGGCATCGTGCTGTACCCTTCCAGTCAAATCGGCAAGCAACGACATCTACGTCCGTCGTTGCCCTAACCTTGAAGAAACCGATGTTGCGGTGCAAGCCTTCATCGTTCCGAGCTAGATCGTTGCGCCGCGTCTGGTCGCGCAAATCATGGATGTGATCCGTAGTTCGAAGACGCTGGGCATCACGGTACTTCTGGTAGAGCAGAACGCGTATGCCGCGTTTGGCATCGCCGACCGAGGCTATGTGATGGAAACTCGGCGCATGACCATGCAGCGGCCGGCCGAGGAACTGATTGCAGACGAGCGGATATGCGCTGCCTATCTGGGACTCTGACACAGCTGTACACATGAAGGCAGCCGATGGCATCACCGCGTATTGGCCAACGAGTTGGCTCGGCCTTTCGGCCATCTCTACAAGTGCAGGGGCAGGCACCGCCTCCCATTAATAGTTTGTGGCACGCAGTCGCGTCTATCCCCGCATAATGCGATAGACAGTTGCATCGCCCTCTACACCTCGAAGCGGCGCATCAAACGCGACGACGCCTCGGCCGGCAAGCAGGTCACTCACGCCGGGCGCGGAATAGAGCGCCTCGGAGATGCAGACCTGTCCGGCTTCCGCCAGTGACTGCACGCGTGCGGCGACATTCACGGTCTGGCCGAAGTAGTCGAGGTTGTCGTTGAGTGTGACGGCAATCGATGGACCGCAGTGGGCACCCATCTTTAGGACAATCCCCGGCCTGACATTATCGCCGTTGAAGCGATCGATTTCTTCAAAAATGTGGAGGGCGGCCGAAATCGCATCCGATGGCCGCGAGAATACTGCCATCACCGCATCTCCGATCGTCTTTACGACAGCGCCGGAATGCTGGTGGACCGCAGCATTGAGAAGAGCGAAATGCTCGCGGACCAGGGCATAGGCGTTGAGGTCGCCGAGGCGCTCATACATGGCGGTGGAACCCTTGAGGTCCGTGAACAGGAAGGTGACCTGTCGGATGCCGAGCCCCTCCTTCTCGTCGACACGCTCGGAACGGAAGAGCTGGCGGAAGGTTTGCCGCGCAAGCAGCGCCCCACCGGAAACATATGGGTCGAAATCGAGCGCCGGTTTGGTCGTCAACGCGACAAGCTCGGGCGGCCAGTTGATGAGAAGCAACGCGCCACGATCGGGTCCGGTATTCGCAACCTCAATGACAACCGGACCGGGCGGCACGGCCGGCAACGCCGGCAAGAAACGCTTGCCGTCATAGTTGATCTTAAGAAGTGTCGGCGCCAACACCGGGTCCCCGGATATAGGTACAGCGAATGCCGCCTGTGTCTGCACGTTGACACCCGACAGGGAGCCGGGATCGAGGTCAGCGCGCAGCATTGTTGTGGTGCCCGGCGGCAGGAACGTCATGCCCCGCACGAAGCCTCGCAGAACGTCCAGAAAGCGTACGTCCTGCCCGGGCAGCCGCCCGTCATTGCCGAAGCGTAGCTTCCAGTGAAAGTTCTCGACAGAGAGCGTCTGGGGCTCGTTGAAGGGAAGGCGCCGCAAATGGGGCGATACAACAGAGAAGGAGACCTCGATGAAGTCGTCAAGGTCGGTATCGCCCGATACGTCGCAAAGGCCGCAGACGTAGTGCGTCTGCAGCGTGCGCAGGGCGCCGAAACTTTCGAGCACCATCCCGGACTGGGGGCAGAGCACGTCCCAGCTCATATCGAACAGGCCGCAGCGGGCCGCGTGAAGGAAGAGGTCGATTGCTTCAGGCTCGGCGATTGCGCGGTCGCGGGCGAAGGCCAGCGGATTGACACGATAGAGCGCCTGGTCGTCGCCGCTCCTGATAAGCGTTTCGAATTTTGAGATGACGCGCGGGCTCCAGGCTCGCGCTTGCTCGATCTCGGTCATCTTGCCTTTCGAGAAGACGATCGTCGACCACCATCACACCGAATCCCAATTTGCCGGGAGCCGCCACATTCGCACACGACCCGTACCACGCAATTCCGTTTCCGCGAGTGGGTCGCAAGCAAAATTTGGTCCAAGCAGTCTGTGAGTTGCATCCGAAATACGGATTTCATCGGGCTCCGCGGACGTTTGGATACGTGCGGCGAGATTAACGGTATCGCCCCACAGGTCATAGGCAAACCGCCTTTTGCCTATGACGCCCGCGACGATTGGTCCTGAGTGAATTCCAATTCTGAGTCTTATCGGTTCTCCTGCGAAGCGTTCGCGCTTGACCGCCTTCCGCAGTTCAAGTGCATAGTGCGCAAGGGCTTCCGCATGATCGGATCGCGCGGTAGGCAGGCCAGCGACCGCCATCACACAATCGCCGATTGTCTTGATCTTTTCGCAGCCGTATTGTTCCGAGAGCAGATCCGCCGCCTTGAAGAAGTAATTCAAAATAGCGAGCGTCGTCGCGGCTCCGACGCTTCGCGCTCTTTCCGTAAAACCGACAATGTCGGCAAAAAGCACACTCACCTCCGCGTGGTTGTCTGCAATTTGTTCGTCCGCTTTTAACCGCTCCGCAATCGACGCCGGAAGAATGTTGAGGAGTAGGGATTCGGCGCGCTGATATTCGCGCGTCAATCCCTCTTGGGTCTTCCTCAACGCCTCGTTCGTCGATTGTAATTTCTCGTTGAGTTGACGCGCCCTTTCTTCCAGGAGCGTCATTTCATAAGCCTTCTGTTGAAGCCGCTGCCTATTGTCGCGTTCGGCAGTGGCGTCAAGAAAGAGCAGCCACACGCAGGCCTTGCCGGCAAAAAGATGAAGGTCCGCGACACGCCCGCCGGGCAGCTCGACCATGGCCATATGATATGGAAGCTCCGGGCAAGGCAGCAACCCTTCCATGAATTCAAGCTGCTCGGCAACAGGCTTACCGATGCGAAGGGATGAGAGCCCGTAATGTTTAACGTTACCGCCCTTCGCCGCTATGCAAAGCTGGGTGTCGATTTTCACATATGCGATAGAGTGCTCGTTGTAGAAGAAATTATAAATCCAGTTTCCGACTTCTCTCGGCAATCCATGCATGGTCTATTTGGCAACCATCGAAGCAAGTTGACGAAATGCATCATCAACATGTTCACCCGAAAGCGCACTTGTTAGATAGATTTGCCATCCAAGTTGCCTCAGTTCGTCAATCTCACTATCCGGTATTACCCACCGATCGGCCAGATCGGATTTGTTGAACAGCAATACAAACGGCATAGCGCCGAATTCGGCCTCGACCCGCTCGCGCAACGTGAGCGCGGCGGCAAGAGTAGCGGCGCGGGTTCCATCGACGACAAGCACGAGCCCGGTCGCACCTCGCACATGGCTGACGCGGAATGAGCCGATATCGTCTTCGCCGGCCAAATCCCACAAAATCAGATCCACGGTCTTGTCCGGGAGTGCGACACTCTTCTTGTCGATTTTCACTCCCACCGTGGTCAAGTAGGTTTCTGAAAAGATGCTTTGCACAAACCTGCGAACCAGGCTCGTCTTTCCGACAGAGAACCCGCCCAGCATGCAGATCTTTTTTTGCAACATCCCAGGCCCCGCGCTAGTCCAGGTTTACCGTAACCGAAACCCGGCGATTGGTGGAGCTCCCGGTTCGACTATTTTCAGGCACCACCGGCTCAAAGGTGCCCGCGCCTCGCACCAGCAGCAGTTCCGGAGCGACGCCGCGCTTGTTGAGAAGCGCACGAACTGTCTCGGCGCGGGCGGCGCTGATCGACGCGTTGGCCGTCTCACGGCCCGTGGCGTCCGAATGGCCGGTCAGCATGAACCGCGCTGTTACGCCTGACTTGCGGGCACTTTGGGCGAATTCCTTTATTTGATCCGCCAATCTGTCGAGAACCGGCATCTGCTCTGGTCCCGGTACAACCTTGCCGGAAGAGAAGAAAATATCGGTCGTCTGGATGGCCTGCCTCAACTGATTAAGTTCTGCAAGGTCCAGCTCACGCAGCTGTGAGACATCCATGGCCACTCCGTCCTGCGAAAGCTCCTGGGCGGCGGCCTGCGCCCGGTTGATCCAGGCGGCAGGAGCCTCGCCCGCGACAACGATGCGACCCTGGATGATCGAAAGCTGAACCGATTTCGGCGGGGTGAGCGACGCCGTCAGTCGCTTCACCACGAACTTCGGATCAAGGCTCTGATAGAATTGCCACTGTGAATGAACGCGGGCAGGATCGACCTCCGTTCCGGACAGCAGAGCTTGCGGGTCGGCAGCAAGCGGGTCTCTCAGGCCGGAAATGTAGAAATGTCCGCCCCTTGCCGTTTGTTGGGCGACGATAATTCCCGATTGGGCCTCAAGTCGCGACACATAATACTGCCAGTGCTCCGCCGCGCGTGCTTCGGGGCTTACATCACGAACCTTGGAGATGTCGAATTCCGGTCCTCCTGCCGAAAGCTGTCGGGCGGCGGCCCGCGCCCGATCTATCCAGGTGTCGGGAGCCTCACCCTCGGCAACGATGCGATCATTGACGATCGAAAGTCGTACTGTATCCGGTGGATACAGCGATGCCGTCAGCCGCTTCAACACGAACTTCGGCTCAAGGCTCTGATAGAATTGCCACTGCGAATGAACGCGGGCGGGATCGAGCTGCGTTCCGGACAACAGCGACTGCGGGTCGGCGGCAAGCGGGTCCCTCAGGCCGGCAATATAGAATTGGCCACCGCGCACCTTTTGTTCGGCAACGATGATGCCCGGCTGGGTCTCCAGTCGCGACACATAAGCCTGCCAGCGCTCCGCCTCGCGTTCCTCGGGGCTCACATCACGGACCCTGGAGATATCGAATACCGGCCCGCCTGCCGAAAGCTGCTGGGCGGCGGCCCATGCGCGGTTGATCCACGTGGCGGTAGCCTCACCCTCGGCGACGATGCGATCATTGACGATCGAAAGTCGCACTGTATCCGGCGGAACCAGCGACGCCGTCAGCCGCTTCAACACGAACTCCGGTTCAAGGCTCTGATAGAATTGCCACTGCGAATGAACGCGGGCGGGATCGACCTGCATTCCGGACAACAGCGACTGCGGGTCGACGGCAAGCGGGTCTCTCAGGCCGGCAATATAGAATTGGCCACCGCGTATCTTTTGTTCGGCAACGATGATACCCGGCTGGGTCTCCAGTCGCGACACATAGGCCTGCCAGCGCTGCCCGGATTGCCAGGAAAGAAAGAACCAACCGCCTGCCGGAATCGAAACCAGCAGGACTGCCGCCAGCACCAGCCACGGAAATCCCTGGTTTGATTCCTCCTGCTTCAGTTCAACGCAGGTCTGCAACTGCGTCTCTACGCCGGCCAACTGCGAACTGTCGCCGTCAAACTGCTCTAAAGCCTGTGAGCATTCATCATGAATGCGAAGCAATACATCGCGAATTATTTCATGTAATTCCTCTGGCGGATTTCCCCGGATCACCGCGACCAAGGTCGCAAACGGTCCAACTTCCGACCAGAGACGAAGGTCGCCAAAACGGATAGTGTCCAGGCCGCTCTGCTCTTTCTCGTTAAAAGAATCTTTCACAAAATCTTGAATTGCACTAAGCATAGAAGAAATGAGTTTAGGATCTTCGCTCGTCGCATTATCGGCAGTTACATGTGCTATCAAAAGCCCGGAATTGCGGTTAATGAGAAAGACGTGCTCTACACGATAGATAAGAGAATGCTTCAGAACAACTTCCGAGAAGCTGGCTCCAGTTCTCCAAGATTCAAATCTCCACTTAAGCCCATGCCAGGTAAATATATGTCTTAAAGTTTCATTCAGCGACTGAAAGGTCTGGTCGATCTTTTCGCCGATCGACTTGCGAATTGCCGGCAGAAACACCGGGTACAATATATCCGTCAGCGTGCGCGGGCTCTTCTGGATGGACCGTTGCACAGCCCTCTCGACAGCCGGCGCAAGGGCCTCGCCGAGTTGCGCATGAGACGCACGTGCGGCCGCACCGGGGAGAACGCCCCCCACTGCCACCGCAAGCTGCTCAGGTTCGTCGAGCAGGTGCGTAACTCGTGAAAGCTCCGAAATTTCGCGGCCGACCAGTAACTGGCGCAGCGTTTCCATGCGAGGATCGGCGGTTGGAACTCCGTCGAAACGCGCACGATAGTCCGGATCAACGTTCCGGGCAATTTCGATCAAAAGACTAGCCAGAGCCTCGCGATCAATCTCTGAATCGTTCGAAGCTGCTCTTTGAGGAAGGCTGATTGGGTCGACGGTCGACGTCAAGTTCCGATCAACTCCCTTTCCAGCTACGCTCCGAGTTGCTTTTGCTGCCGACGGGATCCTGATTTAGACATTTTGCAACCTCGACAAACAGGCCAGCCAAAAGATTTCGGTCGGTCTTGACATTGCCGAGATCGGAAAACATTTTCTCCATTAGCATCTGAATGCTTTCATTCTTTTGCTTGATTTCCTCACGCAGCAAATGATCGTTTCGATTTATCCGGTCCGCAACTTCGCGCTCAAGCTCGCTCAATTGATCCGACAGCGCGCGCACCTGCTTTTCAAGCGCCTGATTTTGCTCGCGAAGATTCCGGTCAATCTCCTTGTCGCCGTCGGCTCGCGCGTCTTTTTCGTTCCGCAATTGCGCCGCAAGCGAGTCGACCTGCTTCTTTGCATTTGACTCGTACATTTCAAGATTGCGCTTGGCCTCGGATTCGACATCCTTGAAGCGCTGCAAGACCCGTTCTTCAAGCTTGGAAAAGCGGCGGTCATAGTCCTGCATCTGGTTGCCGAACAGCAGATCACGTATCTTGTCGACACCTACAGCGTCGCCGGGGGCCCCGCTCTCGCGAGCCTGGCCGGCCATGAAGGTCAGCCCGTTTCCGTCTGCATTACTTATCAGATTTCCGTCCGCTTTATTTGCCGAAGAAGCGGTACTCGAAGATTCCTTGGCCATCCCTATGCCCCTTCATTTGACCAGCTGTCACAGTGCTAATTTAGCAACTAATAAACATGTCAGCAAAATAGCCGGCCCGCAAGCCGGATTCTTCTCGGCTTAGGCCGGTCGTGCGCTCTAAACCGTCGGGCATGAGCGCTTGCCATTCAAGCCTGTCTTCAAGTCTTTTTTGCCTGCCTCTAATTCGCCCCGATCTTGACAGGGCAGTGCTGCCATCCGATGCCGTCATCCGGTTTTGACATTCGCTGACTCTTGCCGAAGAAAACGAAAGCTCGATGATCCAGGACAATGCTGCCGCAAGGCGGTGTGGTACCGATGTTCAATGCCGAGCAAACCATCGGCGCAACGCTTGCCGGCATCCGCCGGCAGACCTACCAGATACTGGATATAGTCGTGGTGGACGATGTTTCGGGACTCTTGTGTTCTACCGAACCAGGCGAGGGTAAGACGGCGTGGCGCATAATCCGTTGGTTTCAATCGTGGTTCCTGCGCACAACGCACAGGTAACGCTGGCGCGCGCACTCGACTGCCTTCTCGATCAGGAAATAGTGGATTGGGAGGCGATCATTGTCGACGACGCCTCAACGGACCGCACTCCCGCGATCATCGCCGGTTATGTGGAGCACGATGCCCGATTTCGGACGTTGAGCTCTTGCGCGTATAGCGCCGCCGGCGCGCGCAATAGCGGGATTTCGACAGCGCGCGGCCACTGGCTCATGTTTCTGGATGCGGACGATTGGGTGGATGCCAGCTTCCTTGCGAAAATGCTGGCCGCACTGAAAACCGCCCCCGATGCCGTCGCCGCCTATTGCGGTTCTCGGCGCGTGATGCCCGATGGCGAACTCACCCCGTCGAGCATCTCAACGGAGGTTGCGATGCAGCCCTTCGAAACATTCGCCCGCCGGTGTGCCATTCGCACTCACGCGCTGCTGGTCGACCGGGAGACAATTGTCGAGTTGGGTGGTTTCGATGTGTCGCTACACACCTGCGAGGACTGGGATCTGTGGCAGCGCCTCGCACGTCTAGGCAAAAATTGGGTGATGGTCGACGAGCCGCTCGCCTTCTATCGGACCAGCCCCAACGCGCTCAGCCGCAATTCGACGCAGATGCTGGCAGATGCGGAAATCGTGATCGCCCGCGGCTTTTCTCCTGATCCCAGGATCAAACACCCGGCATCGGCTCACATCAATGGAGCGATCGAGGCGAACGGTGGCAGCGCTTCCGAAGCACTCGCGTGGTTCGCGTTGTGGAACGCCGCATCGGATTGCGGCCGCGGCTCGGGTTCGATCAACCCGCAGTCGCTGCGCGCGCTCCCCCCAGGACGGAAATGGGCGCGTGAGATCGCCAAGGTGGCCGTCGATGGCCTTATGGCAGGAAGCCTGTCGGTGCCAGCGCAATTGGCTGCCGGGTGGGACAGGTTCGGCGGCTCCCTCGCCGAACTGATCATCGAACTCGGCAAGGTCTGGAACAATCCCGACGCGGCTCGCCGCGTCCAGTATCACCTCGAGCAAATGCTGCTCGATGCCGACGATCTTGCTGCACCGCGAAGACTGGCGCGGACACTCGGAATTCGGGTCGACGCGCGAAATCCGACCTCGATCGAACTTCCGGAAGGAATCGATCAAATCTATGCCTATCTGATGATGGATGGCCAAATCGAGGCTGTCGTGCAGTTCGGCGTGCTCGGGCAAGTGACGAGGCGTCATTGGATCGAATTGATCCTGAGTTTCATGCCCGCTGAGCGGCTTGGCCTCTCCCGCTATGAGCGCATGAGGCGATCGCCTGTCCATGCGCCGCAACAGGACGCCGGCGCCGACACGTCAAACATGTTTGCAGCCGAGGCAGTGTTGTCTATGGGGGGACGCTGGCCTGCTCGGGACAGCCACTTCGGCAAGCTCGCGCGACTGGCCGCGGAAGCGCAGGCGCTGGTTCGCTCGAGCGCCGAAGCTACAGAGCCTCTTGCAGCACCGCGCCGTGCACCGGCCGCGGATAGGAACGACAATGATCGCACGTCGTTCTGGAATCGCCGTTTCGCGATCGAGGATCCCTGGAACTACAGTTCGCCCTATGAGCAGGAAAAATATGAGCGGCAGCTCGAAATTCTGCCTGCCGGTCCCATCGGACGGGCGCTTGAGCTGGCCTGCGCGGAGGGCCACTTCACGCGGCAGCTGGCGCCGCGGGTGGGCCATTTGACCGCAACCGACATCTCCGACATAGCCATCGGGCGGGCGCGCGCGCGATGCAGCGATCAGCCGAATGTTGAGTTCGGCGTACTGGATTTCTCCGCGGACACGCTGCCGGGTGAGATGGATCTGATCGTCTGTTCGGAAGTGCTCTACTACCTGGATGATCTCGCCGAGTTGCGGCGCATCGCCAAAAAACTCGTTGAGGCGTTGGCGCCTGGCGGCAGTTTCATCAGCGCACACGCATTCGTGCTGCGTGACAATGTTGAAAGGACGGGCTTCGACTGGAACACATTCGGTGCACAAGCGATCTCAGAGACGCTGGCAGCAACCGAAGGCTTCGTCCTCGAGCAATCGATCCAGACCGAGCTCTATCGCATAGACCGCTTCCGCCGCCTGTCACCAGGCGAAGTGGCGACGGAACCGATGATAGATCATGTGCCAATCCGCGCACCCATCGAAATCGGGGTCGCGCGAAATATCGTCTGGGGCGGGGCGCGGGCCTTGCGCCGCGACGTCGCGCGTAGCGAGCGGCGGCAGCGCATCCCTGTCCTCATGTATCATAGCGTCGCCGATGAAGGCCCGGCCGCGCTCGCCCGTTTTCGGCTCACGCCCGCCGCATTCGCCAGCCAGATGGCATGGCTGCGCGCCAATGGCTTTCACGCGATTAGGTCCGAGCAGCTAGAATGGTTCATCGCCAACCGTCACCCTTTCGTTGGCCGCCCAGTGCTCATCACCTTCGATGACGGCTTCCAGAACTTTGCCGACCATGCCTGGCCGACCTTGCGCGCGAACGACCTGACCGCGGAAGTGTTCCTGGTGACGGACTTGGTGGGTGAAAGTGCACGGTGGGATGCCTACAGCGGCCCGCCGACGCAGCTTATGGACGCCGGGACGGTACGACGCCTCGCCGGCGAAGGCGCGTTCTTCGGAAGCCATCTGGCGACGCATCGCGCGATCGATGGTCTGTCGAGCTCTGACTTGGCCGCCGAACTCCTGCGCTCTCGTATGTTCATCGAACGGTGGACCGGTCGACCAACCACGGCGTTCGCGGCACCCTTCTCGGTCACCGACCGACGGCTTGGCCGGCTGGCCAAGGAGTGCGGCTATCGGATCGGCTTCGGCGGCAGGCACGGGTCGGCGGACCTCGATTGCGATCCCATCGACCTTCCGCGCATCGAGATTCGCGGCGATCGCTCGCTCGATGACTTTGTTGCCAATATCGAGGCCGTGCTCGAATGAACGAGGCCAATGTCTGGTTTTGTAGCAATTGGCTCCGCTTTTTGTTCAGTGTCCCGCCGGTTTACCTCGTTCGCAGGTCTATTGGGTGACTTGGGTCACGGCTGACATCAGCTCCCGCGGGCTTGGCGCCGCAAACATATATCGCCCACCCTCTGGAACCTCGGTGAAGCTCCAGCGGACGATCCCCTGCCGGTCCAGTAGGAACTGACCGATCAATTGTCCATGTCCCGTTGCCATCATCTGCTCATCGGCTTCGGTCAGTTCGTAATGGTCCCTCTTGTCGAGGAATTCGCTGGCCGCAAAAGGATCCATAGGACCGGGCAACTCGCCTGGTATGTCGACCCGCATATCCTTTGCCGCTGCCATCGAGACCTTGTACGGCCAGTTCGTCTCGTCTTGGGTGAATTCGAGATTGGGCAATCCAAAAGCACGATGTGAAGTGCGTTCAGGGTCGGAGGCTGCAAGCAGATTCGGCATCGGGTGGTAGCGGAAATAGAGACGCGCCCGTTCGATCGGCGTGTTGACCACCGTCAGGCTTTGCACGCCCTTTTCGCGCAGCTCCGGATCAAGCCGCGCCTGGGCGGCGATATGGCGCCGGCAAAACGCACAATGCAGACCTCGAAACAGGCCGACCAGCACCGGTTTTTGTCCGCGAAAGTCATCAAGCGCGATCTTGCCTTCCTGGGTAATGGCGTCGAGTACTACGTTTGGCGCACGATCGCCCGGTTGAAGCGGTACCAAGTCAATACGCGCGGACATTTCCAACCTCCCACCCGGCTAGTCGAGAAAAGGCAGCACCACAAGCGCTTCCGGGTCGAGCCCGTGCTGGGCGCATATACCCTGCGCCAGGGAAAAGTAGCGTTCGGCCTCGGCCAGATTGTCGAGGTCGAGATTAAGTGTTGCAAGGCCATCATAGCACGGAAACAGCAGTTGGGGTTCGCCCGTTTCGCGGGCTACGTCCAGTGCTTCATGGAACAACCCAACCGCCAAGTCCGGACGGCCGTTGCACTGGTGGATCTGCCCAAGCACGATCAACGGCACCGGCAGGTGCTCGCGCTGGTCGAGCGCCCGGTCGATCTCGATGGCCTTCTCGGCAGCAGGCACACCCTCCGTTGGACAGCGATCCGTGAAAGTACAACAAGCGACCGCCAGATTGGCGAGGAGGCGCGCCTGGAAACCCAAATCACCAATACGGCGCGCCACTTCAAGACCGCGCCGACAGACCTCCATCGCCTTTGCTGGATCGATGGTCGTGTAAAGCACGCCGAGATTGGTGTAGCCGCGGCAGGCAGCCCCCAGGAGGCCGGCGGCTTCGGCCAATTCAATGCTACGCTCAACCTGACGCACGGCTTCAAGGTCTCGCCCAAGGCGAGCCAGCGCGACAGCCTTGGTATTGAGTGCTTCGGCGGTCACAAGAGTGGCCTCGCGCCCTACCTCGGAGGCATGCTCCGTTGTCAGAGTGCGTACGCAATCCAGCGCCGCGTCTGCCCATTTTGCCGCGAGAGCGTGATCTCCGCTGCGGAACGCCTGTCGGCCACGTTCTTGCCACAGATGCGCCTGCTCGACCGGGGCATCCGCTCCATCGAGGAACGCCGCCGCCTCAGCATAGCGCGATTCTGCCTTGTCCCGCTTGCCGACGTCCCAGAGCAGCCGACCGATCTTACGCAAAACTCGCGCCGAAGCGACACGATCGCCTGACTCGCGATATGCCTGCAACACCGTCTCGTAGTGGCGGTGCGCGATCTCGCGGCGGCCTGCCGGGCCGCTCAAATCGGCAATGCGCTCTGCAATTGCCAGTTTGAGCGGTGTTTGCCCGCTTGTGTCCAACGCAGTCAGTGCTCGCTCGTAGAAACGAAGGGCGTCGTCGTTGGCGTATATCATGCGCGCGCGATCGCCTGCCGCCTGCAGGTAACGCGCGCCCTTCTCCCGCTCGGCGCTCAGTGCGAAATGATGACCGAGCACGGTCAAATCCTCGAGCCGTTCCTTCATGTCGCCGCACAGTTGCTCCAAGGCAGCACCGATCCGCCCGTGGATTTCGGTCCGGCGTTGCAGGAGCAGATTCTGGTAGATCACGTCCTGCAGCAATGTTTGCGTAAAGCGGTAGCTTTGCGACGAGACCGAGCCTGAACCGGCAACTTCCTCGATGATTTCCGCATCGCAAAGCAGTTCGCAGCCGTCTTCCAGACGGCCGGGGTCGGCTGTCACGGCTTTCAGCAGTGTCGCGTCGAAGCGCGGGCCGATTACCGCGGCTTCCTGGGCCAACCGGCGCGCCTCTTGGGGCAGCCGGTCGACACGGGCAAGCAGCATTGCCTGGATAGTGGCGGGAATGCCGGTTGCGACTTCGCCTGCCACAGTCCGCCATCGCTGGCCCTCGCGCATCAGCACACCGCGATCGATAAGGCCGCGAACGATCTCCTCTAAAAAAAGGGGGTTGCCGCCCGCCCGCTCGAGGATTTGGTCGAGAAGCCCTCCTGCTGAGTTTACCCAGCTCTCGCCGAAAAGCGCCGCCAGCAGTCTGCGTCCGTCATCACTGTTGAGCGGCGAAAGCCTGAGCGCTGTGTGACTGACCCGACTTGAGTCGAGCTGGTCGTTGTCCGGCGCCGGACGATGCGTGACCAGCAACATCAACCGTGTGCGTTCCAACCTGTCCATCACGAAACGTAGTGCCTCGAGCGACACGGCGTCGGCCCAGTGCAGGTCTTCGACGACAATCAACAGCGGCGACAATGCAAGCCGCCGTTCGACGATTGTGCGGACTGCGTAGAGAATTTGCCGCCGCAGCTGCTCGGGCTCGACATGCTGCAAGGTGGCATCCGGGTCGCCAAGGCCAAGCACATGGTAGAGCAAAGGCATCAGCCGCTTCGCCTCCTCGCCCTGCAGGCCGAGATCGGTAAGCAAGCCTGCGAGCTTCCCCCGCATTTCGTCCCCATTGTCGTTTTGCATCATCCCGGCAGCGCTGCGCACCACTGCACCCAAGGCGCCAAATGATTGTTCGCCCAGCGGTGAGCACGTGGCCTGTCGCACGGCGACGTTGCGAAAACGATCCTCGTCGCCGACGCGGGCGACGAACTCCTTCACCAGCCGCGATTTCCCGATACCGGCTTCTCCGACGAGGCGGACAAGTTGGGCCGAGCCGCCGCACGCCTGGTCAAGGCTCGCCAGCATTCTATTGAGCTCCGCACCACGACCTATTAGCGGCGCACTGAGGCCGAGCGCCTCGAGCCCGCGCGCTGCACGCGGCGCCGCTAGCGGTGCATCCAGTCGATGGACGAGCACACTGCCAGCCTTGCCGCGAAGCACGACATCACCCATCGACTCGTAAGAGAAGGCATGCCGGGTCAGCTTGTGAGTGAGCTCGCCTACCAGCACCTCACCCGGTGCGGCCAGCGATTGCAGGCGTTGCGCCGTATTCACTGTGTCGCCGGTCACCGAATAGGATTTTGCGGCGCCGATGCCCAATCCTCCAGTAACGACCGGACCAGTGTTTATGCCGATGTGGAGTAACAGAGGCGAGCCGGAGCGGGGGGTGCTTTGGCCGAGCCGCGCCGTCCGGGCGATCATGTCGAGAGCGGCGCGAAGCGCACGTTCCGGATCGTCCTCATGCGCGACCGGCGCACCGAACAAAGCGAGCAGTGCATCGCCGATGAATTTGTCGACGAAACCACCAAAGTTTCGCACGGCCGCCGTCAATTCCTTGAACAGTTCGTTCTGCAGCGTTTGCATGACCTCGGGGTCGAGCTGTTCGCTGAGTGTCGTGAAGCCGCAAAGGTCGGCGAACAGGACCGTTACCGTCCGGCGATCGGCGTCAGAGACGGGATGCAGCCCTTCTTCGCTTTCGATGTTCGGAGGCAGCGACGGAGTTCGAGAAGGCGCCACAATGGTCCGGCTTGGTGTCGGAGCAGGCCGTTCGACGGCTTTTGCGGGCGCACCGACGCTTGCCCCACATTTCGGACAGAACTCGAAATCAGGTGCGCAGGGGTAGCCGCAACTGGCGCATGGCACGGGCTGGCGCTTGCCACACCTCGGACAGAAGGCGTAACCGCCCTCAACCTCGAAACCGCAGCCCGAGCAGTCCATCGAACAAGACCTCACTAGGGGCCGTGACGCGTGATCTCGCTACGCACTTCACGGCCAGGGTATTCATAAGAATGAACCGATAGCCGTCGACCAGCAAGCGGCAGCGCAAATGGGCATCGAGCGATCGGTATGGGTCCTGTGGCAGAGCGCTGCCGATTCGGGCGGCTGCGTGGCCGTCCGGAAAACTGAAATATCGGAAAGTCGCTTCAGTCGAGCCCGATCCACACAAAGCCGTCCTGCTTTCGGCAGGGATATACGATCAGCTTTGCGCGGTTTTTCGAAATGTCACCCAGATATTCAAGGCCCGCCCTGGTACCATCGTGCTCCAACTTCGCCCACTCCCTGATTTCGCCGGTAAGCAGGTCGAAACAACTCTGATGCCAGCGGCAGACCAGGCCAAGATTTGCGGTGATCGTGCTCTCCGTGTGTGGGAGCTTCAGCACTTCGGCCTGAGCGGAACTTCGGCGTTCGTAGAGCGGCAGATGAAGATGCGGGCAGGCATTGTTGAAGGCGCAATAGTTGTCGGATCCGCGAACGACGACGATATCGTAATCTTCAAAATCGAGAATCCGGCGTTCGTGGGGCTGAAGCTCGTCTTCGGCAAAAGCGCGAATCCACCTCCTGCCGCCCTGGCGGATGGTTTCGCGAGGCCGTCTGGCATTCAGCTCGGCGTCAATTTCGGGCTTCAGCCTGACGATTTCGAACAGGCTTGTGCGCTCGCCGGTACCGCGAAGGCGCACCCTGACGAAGTCGGCGATTTCCACCTTGTCGGCGATCTGGTCGCGGAGGGCCTCGGATATCAGCAAGCGCGTACCAGCATCCTTGTTGGCCGCCTCGATCCGGCTGGCCAGATTCACCACGTCGCCGATCGCCGTGAGACGTTCGTGTCCGGCGAAACCCAATGTGCCAATGACGGCTTCGCCATAGTTGAGGCCGATACGAATATCGAAATCGATGCCATACATCGAGCTAAAGAACGGCTTCAGACGATCGACTGTGGCGAGGGTCTGGAGCGCGGCATTCACGGCACGGAGCGGAGCGTCGGGCTGGTCGTCGATGCCGAATATTGCCATGAGCCCATCGCCGATGAGTTTGTCGATGAAACCGCCATTCTGCTCAATGATGTCGCCGACCTGAGCGAAGTAGCGATTGAGCAGATACATCACGTCGTAGGGCGAAAGCCGCTCAGACAGCGCCGTGAAATCGACAATGTCACTGAAGAAGACCGCAACATGCTTTGCTTCGCCGCAACGCGTCGCGGCAGCACCGCCAAGTTGGCTGGTGATCATCATATCGGTTTCGTCCAGCACCAGGCGTCGGACGCGAAGCTCGCCTTGCGGCCTGAGCTGACAGGCCAGCCTAACTTCATCCGCCAATCTCAACCGATCCGCCATCGAAGTCTCATCGGAATTGCGGTCCGGGCAGGCCTCCAGGCCATCGAGCACCCAGACGCGGCATGTAGAGCATTTCGCCCGGCCGCCGCAGGCATGGGCGAATGGCACGCCCGATCTGAGAGCCGCCTCGAGCAAGGTTTCATCGGCGGCCACGTTAAAATCGATCTGGTCAGGTAGAGCGGTTACCTTGGTCATATTCTTCAACAGAGGTCTGCGGCGTTGGCCGGCTCGCCAGTATAGCACCAATCGGCTCAGGCAATCGAATCATGCAAGATGCGAATGAGAACATTCGACCCCCTCGAGGCACCCTTTGCGGACGGTCGTTCGCAGAGGGCCTATGATGAAGTTTGACCCAATCACGACGCTCACTCCGGTCAGTGGTAACGTCCGGATTTGGCGCGCGATTCCGACCTCAGCGAACGAAGTTATAATACGCCATTCCAGTGTATGATCGCTTCGCCAAATTGGGTGTGCGCTGCAATAGCAGCCGAGATAGTCGCGCTTGCCGAAGGGGCTGTCGGCTCTGACGGGATTGGCGTAAGCTACAGTTAAAGGGGTGCACTCATGCACCGCATCATCGCCATAGCGATCTTAGTTCTCGCGGCCGCGCTCAGCTCCGCGCGGGCGGAGGTGCTGATCGGCGTCTCGGCTGCGATGACGGGACGGCTCGCCTGGATCGGCGAGCAGGGACAGCGCGGCGCGGAGATGGCAGTGGCCGACGTCAACACGGCGGGCGGCGTGCTCGGCCAGAAGGTGAGGCTCATCTCGGTCGACGACTTCTGCGATCCCGAACAAGCTGTGGCGGCCGCCAAGAAGCTGGTGGCTGACGGGGTCGTGTTCGTCGTCGGGCATTATTGCTCCGGGGCCTCGATCCCCGCATCAAAAGTGTACGAGGAGGCGGGCGTCGTTGAGATATCCCCAGGCTCGACCAATCCGCAGCTGACCGAACAGGGCCGTGCCAATGTCTTTCGCACCATTGGCCGCGACGACGCGCAAGGTTTCATCGCCGGCAACTACCTTGCCGATCGCTGGGGCAACAAGAAGATTGCGATCCTCCACGACAACTCGACCTATGGGAAGGGTCTCGCCGACGAGACCAAGAAGCAGCTGAACAAGCGGGGCGTGACTGAGGCCGTTTACAACGCATACCTTCCCGGGAAGGACGACTATTCGGCCGAGGTCGCTGCGTTGCAGACCGCCGGCGTCTCCGCCTTATATGTGGGTGGGTATCATGCCGAGGTTGCGCTTATTGCTCGCGCTGCACACGACAGTGGCTACACGGTTCAGCTCATATCCGGAGATGCTTTGGCGACCGAGGAATTTGCCCTGATCGCCGGCCCCGCGGCGGAGGGGACCCTCTTCACGTTCCCGGCGGACCCGAGGCGAAGCCCCGAAGCGGCCGCGGTCGTTGAGCAGTTCCGTGCGGAGAACTTCGAACCCGCGGGCTACACGCTGTTGAGCTACTGCGCGGTCCAGGTCTGGGCCCAGGCAGTCTCGAAGGCAGGTTCGCTGGAGCCGAAGGCCGTCATTGCGGCACTGCACGAACAGGAATTCGACACCGTCATCGGCCGGGTCGATTTCGACGACAAGGGCGACCTCACGAAGCAGAGCTGGGTTTGGTACGTCTGGCGCGGTGGAGAGTACGTGCCGGTTGAATAGGGGTTCGTTGATCGCCGGCGCGCCGGCTGAGACGTCTAGTCTGATGCAGACCAGTGTGGCCGGACTGTTCCGACTCCCCGAGATGCTTGAACGCCTCGGCATACGCGGCCGGCTGTTGCTCGCCTTTTTCGGGATCAGCGCACTTGCGGTGCTGGCAACCGCTGCGGCGCTTTATGCCTTCCTCCAGGTTGGCGACGTCGTCGACCGAATTACCAAGGATCGAGTGCCGTCGGCGCTCGCCTCCCTCCAGCTGTCGCGCCAGGCCGAACGGGTCGCTGCTGCCGCGCCATCGGTGCTGGCGGCGACAAGCAGGGCTCAGCACAGTGAGGTCTCGGCTGCCGTCGCGCTCGAGATGTCCCGCCTCGAGGCCCTGCGCACGGACCTCCGGGATGCCACGTTGGGCACAGTGCCTTTGGCCGAGATCGAGGAAGCCGCGATTGTTCTGAGGCGCAACCTGAAGGAGCTCGACTCTCTTGTTGTCGCCCGCCTCGACGTGGTCGCCCGCAAGGAGGCGCTCCTGAACCGCCTCGCCGCGACGACGACCGGAAGCCAGCGCCTTGTCGCCACCGGCATCCTAGTGATGGATTCCAGGCTCCCGCAATGGCGGGCGGTCGCGGCCGACACGTCGCTGTCGCCCGATCGTCGCGCAGCGGCAATGGCCGACCTGGTCCAGGCGATTGCGGCCTACATCCCCCAGCAGAAGGCGCAGCTGGAGATCTCGGCGGTCAACGACGCGCTGGTGAAGGTTGCGAACGCGCCGACGCCGGGCGACCTGGCGTTGATCCTTTTTCCGCTGCGCCGTTCGCTCAGTGCTCTTGAAAAGGTTTCCACGGAGATTGACGAAAAGCTGCGGACCCGCTTCCGGCAGCGTGTCGACGAATTCAAGGGTTTGACCGACGGCGAGGACAGCATCCCCAAGGCGCGGGAGGACGAGTTTGCTGTCCTGGCACAGGGCGAAAGGCTTCTGGCCGAGAACAATCGACTGTCGCGCAATCTCACCGCTGGCGTCGATCGCCTGGTCGCCACGGCAGACCAGGAGATCGCTGCGTCCGGTCGCGAAGCCGCGCTCGTCCAGCGCTACGGCACCGCGGTTGTGCTCGGCTCCGCCTTCCTCAGCCTCCTGAGTTCGGTTCTGGTTGTCTGGCTCTATGTCGATCGCAGCCTCCTCGCCCGACTGGGGGCCGTGAGCCAGGGCATGCTCGCGATTGCGGGGGGCAACCTTCGTGCGCCGCTGCCAGCCGCGGGCAGCGACGAAATCGGGCGCATGGCCGAAGCGCTGAGACTCTTCCGGGATACTGCTGTCGAGGTCGAGGAAAAGAACCTGCGCGACGTTGCGGAAGCTCGTCAGCGGCTCATCGATGCCATCGAAAGCATCTCCGAAGGATTCGCTCTGTACGACGGGGAGGACCGGCTCGTCCTCAGCAACAGCCGCTACCGCGAATTGCTCTACACCGGTCTGGAGACCGAACTGACGCCCGGCACGACATTCGAGCAAATCATTCGCCGATCCGCTGAGCGCGGCTACATCAGGGACGCCGAGGGGCGGGTCGAGGAGTGGGTCGCCGAGCGCCTCTCGCGGCACCGCAACCCTGGCGAACCTTGGGTGCAGCGGCGAGGGGACGGGCGATGGGTCATGATCAGCGAGCGGTGGATCAGCGCCGGCGGCACGGTCGCCGTCTATTCGGACATCACTGAGCTGAAGCAAAGGGAGGAGAACCTCGCCGAGAAATCCGTGGTTCTGGAGGCACTTTCCAGCAAGCTGGCGAAGTATCTGGCGCCCCAAGTGTATCGCTCGATATTCACCGGCCGCCAGGAGGTCAGGATCGCCAGCCAGCGGAAGAAACTGACAATATGTTTCTCAGATATCGCAGGCTTTACCGAGACCACTGACAAAATGGAATCCGAGGATCTCACCCAACTCCTCAATCACTATCTGACGGAAATGTCGAAAATTGCTTCGGATCACGGCGCGACGATCGACAAATATGTCGGCGACGCGATCCTGATGTTTTTCGGCGATCCCGAGACTCGCGGCGTCAGGGAGGACGCGCTGGCTTGCGCGCAGATGGCACTTGCAATGCAAAAGCGGATTAGCGAGCTTGCCGAAGTCTGGCGGGACATGGGGATCGAAACACCGCTGCGCTGTCGCATCGGCATCCATACCGACTACTGCACCGTCGGTAACTTCGGCAGTGAGGACCGGATGGACTACACGATAATCGGCGGCGCCGTGAATCTCGCCTCGCGCCTGGAGCAGGAGGCGCCGCCGGGCGCCATCGTTATTTCCTACGAGACGTTTGCGCAAGTGAAGGACTCGATCGACTGTGAGGAGCTGGGGCACGTCCAGGTCAAGGGGATCGCCTATCCCGTCGCCACCTACCGCGTCATCGATGTGAAGGCCAATCTGGCGGCCGCTCGTCGTGCCGTTCGAACCGAGCTGCCGCACTTCAGGCTGGAACTTGAACCGGAGCTGATGTCCCCTGACGAGCGTGGCGATGCTGCCACTGCACTTCGAGACGCGCTGGATCGGCTTTGTCACAAGCCCGGGTAGTAAGG
This sequence comes from Mesorhizobium tamadayense, assembly GCF_003863365.1. Taxonomy (GTDB): domain Bacteria; phylum Pseudomonadota; class Alphaproteobacteria; order Rhizobiales; family Rhizobiaceae; genus Mesorhizobium; species Mesorhizobium tamadayense. Next base: position 43,696 of record NZ_RQXT01000013.1, read on the forward strand.
CTTGGTCCATAACGACCCCTCCCAATGGACGCAAGGAGTGGGATGTGGGACGCCGCTCATTGGCGCTATCGATGCGAAGGCCGCAGTACGGTCGCAGTCAGTCTTCGAACCCGGGCGGAAAGTCCGCATCGGCGCCGAGACTTAACATTCGCGGCATCACTGGCAAGGTCCGGATAAGGCGCAAGTTGCCGTTGCGGGCGCTGCCTTAAATGAGGCTCAGGTCGCCTTGATCTCTGCCTGGCCGATCTTGCGCCATCGGGCGTTTTCGCGAACCAGTTTCAGGTCGTCGGTCGTCTCGGCCAATGTCCGCAATCGGTATTGCCGGAGCAAGTCCGGGAAGAGCGCCGCTTCCGGCAGGCCGGCAAGCTGCTCGCGGACCGAGATCTTTTCATCGATGACCCGCGTGCCCCAGGCATTTTCCCGAACCTGCAGCTCCGCAGCCAGATCGCGCTCTTCCGGCGCGTTTTCGTCTAGCGCAGCCAGCAGGATCGAATGGAAAAGCGCTACATAGCCAATTTGTCTCAGGCCGCCCACAACCCGAACCCGCGGCAATATAGCGAGGACGAGGAACATCAGGAACAAGTTCGGCAGCAGCACGCCGTCCAGCAGCGCCTGCTTGAGATGCGGCCGCTCGAACGGGATGGAAAGACCATGCGGCCTGTCAGGTTCGATCAGGTGCCCGTTCTCGAGGACGAGCTTGCGCACGCGCTCCTCGCGGATGCCCCAGAAATAGTCCGTGGCGTTGGGCAGGAATCTGCCAAATGGGCTCGATGCGGCCTCTTGCAAGGCATGTTCGAGACGCTGGCGTCTTGCGGGTTCAATGAGCAGCCTGGAAAGAAGGCTGCCGTCATATTCCAGATGCCGCGCCATGGCAGCCGCGGCGATCCGATCATCGATGAAAACCGGCAGGGCCATGCCGGAACGATCCCAATTGGCGACCAGATCCTCGTTGAGGGCTGTCAGCGCATCGGCGGCGGTTCCAAACACCTTGTCCTGACTGGCAAGCAGTGTGCCCAGCCAGCGGCTGGCATCCGTTTCATCGCCCACCGCTTCGAGCGCGCGCTTGTTGAGCGAGACGGGGCCGGCCACGCAGGCGCTTTTGCGGCATAGTTTGTGGCGCCCCATGCCAAACAGGTTGATCTTGTCGTCGCCGACATCGAGCCAGCCCGGCCCCTCCCGGCCAATTGTCTCCATGGTCATCGTCGTTCCCATGAAGCCGAAGAAGGCCGACAGCCCGTTTTCGACCGCGCCGAGCCACGCAAGCAGGAGGGCATCGAAGGTAATCCGGTCCATCAGAAGCAGGCAGTGCAGCCCGGACTGAATCACCGGTCTGTGCTCGAACTCTTCGAGGGTCTTGCCGATCTCCTCAGGCTGCATAATCACACCGAGGCGCTGATGCAGGACTTCGCGCAGGATCGATCGGGCAGCGATCGCCGGGCCCGATGCAGGCCTTGCCACCGGCCGCCACAGATGGCGGGCGTAATCGGAAACCGGTGCATTCCAGTTCTGCTCGATATCACGCACGACTTCCGGGCAGAGCAACGACAGCACAGCCAGAATTTCCACCGGAGGCGTAGGGGCTGGATCAAAGACGGCGGTCATTGGTCCCGTCTAGCCGCTTGCGGTGCAAACGCCAAGGGAGACCAGACTTGCTGGATGCGGCCGGCCCAGATCGTCAACTTGATCAAATGGTGTGAGACGAAATTGACCGTATCCTACGCAGTTCTCCATGAGCAATCACCTGTTCGCCGACTCGGCACGAATTGTCAGATTGGCTAAACAGCTAAGGCCAAACAGCGGATCTTAGAACCGCAGCCGGGCCATGCTCAGGAGGTCGCGGTACTGCCCGTCAGTAAAACCGGCCTTCACATGCCGACCTTCGACCTCGAAGCCGTGGCTTGTGTAGAGACGGACGGCCGGTTCGTTGTCGGCATAGACGGTCAATTCGACCCGCTTCAGGGCCCGCCAGTTGTCGGCCACGTCAAGCAGCGCGCCGAGTATGGCAGAGCCGATGCCCTTGCCGACAAAGGCATCGTCTAGGCCGATATTGATCTCGCCGATATGCGAACGGCGCGGCGAACCCTGCACGACCAACCTGCCATGGCCGACGACCTTGCCGTCCAACTCCGCAACGATCCAGGTGGTTTCGGGGCCAGACTTGGCGATGCGCCGCTCCACCTGCTCCACCATCTCGAAGGGCATCCTGAACGTGCCCCAGCGGAAGCCCGGCATGTTGAAGATAGCACAAAGCGCCTCAGCATCGCTTGGCCGGACGGCCCGGAGCTGCGGCTGGATTTTCTCGGAGGATGGCGAGGTCGTTCTGGTCATGGCGTTCCCGGCGAAGGCAATCGGCCCGGCACGATGCACCGGACGTCATCTGAAAATCCAGCCGTCTCTGCAACCTATGATGCCGATTGCGAGCTAAAATACCGCGAGGCGGCGTAGAGTTTGAAGACGCCGCTGATGCCGATCCAGCCGAAAAGGGCGAGCCAGCACAATGTCCCGGTCGCCGTCCAGTCGATCCGGTGCACCGCAGCGTCGGTGATGACGAGGCCAAGGACGGCAAGCAGGCCAACCAGAAACTGCGCCAAGCCGAGCACCAGCAGTTCCTCGCGCGGCGCGCTTCTCCAGACGAGATATATGCCGCCCGCACCGGCGAGGAAGATGGCGCTGTAGACCTGGGCGTGGAAGGCATCGATCGGCCATGGCCAGATGCTGCCGAATGTCAGGGGAAACAGCAACAGGCCGACGCCATAGAGCCCAAGGATCGCCGATTCCACGGGCATGTAGCCGCGCCATGCGGGGTTTAAGGTGACGCCTTTGGCAGACGGACGGGCCCTGGCCCGCCATAGGAACAGCCCGGATACCGCGACCGAAGCAAGATAGACCAAAAACCAGAGCCAGGGCGCTTTGCGCTCGAAGTTGAAATAGCCGAGATTGATGAACGAAGCCACCGACACGATGACGGTGAAGATGAAGGCCATGACGAGCACGAGCCTGCCGGGCGACCAGCGATTCCAGACCAGCAGCGCCGCCATCACGACCATTTCGGCGGTGTAGAAGCCGCCGAGGAAGCGGGCATTGAACGGCGTGACGGCCCAAGGCCAGCGCGGCTTGACCAGCACAGGCGCGAAAAACAGGCCGGCGCCGACGATCAGGACGATGATGACCACCACTGAGAAAAGGCGCAGGGCCGCGGGAAATGGCGGGTTGTCGGATGTCGGCATCGGAGAGAGTCCCAAAGATGAATGCCTATCGACCATCATAGTGCCGCTTGCGGCCGGTGAAAATCCGCCGAATGGAGGATTGTCTATTCGAATGGCCGTACGGTCCGTTTCGAAGTAAAATGGAGCGCTCGGACCAAAGAGCGGTCCGGTCAAGACACCTCGGGGGCGCATTTTCCGGAGCCTGCACGATGAACGAAGCTCAGGATCTGTTCTCGCTTCTGCGGCAATCGACCGATGTCGATCCGCTGGCAATCGACGCAATCAAGCGAACCGTCGCGGAGGGCAAGGACCGCGAACTTTGCCGCATCAATGCGCCAGCCTTCGCCAGCAAGCATGGCCTCGACGAGGAGCGCGCCATAAGCGCCTTTCTCCATGCGGCGCGGGTGGGCATCTTCGACATTTCCTGGAATGTTCTGTGCCCCGGCTGCGGCGGCGTGCTCGACACCAACGCCACGCTGAAAACCCTCCAGAAGGACGAATACACCTGCGCGCTGTGCTCCGAGGGCTATTCGCCGACCCTCGACGAGATGGTCGAGGTGACATTCACCGTCAGTCCGCGCATTCGCAGGATTGCCGCCCACAATCCACACGAACTGCCGTTGGTGGAATATTTCCGCCAGATCTACTGGGCGTCCGGCGTCGATGTGCCGGATGAGGATTTCGCGAAAAAGTTGGAAGCGTTCTCGCTGGAGGATATCGAGCTTGCGCCCAGTGAAAAGGCAGTTCTGCCCATACAGCTTCCGTCCGAATTCATCATCGTCTTCGAGCCGGTCACCCATTCAGCGCAGTTCATCGACGTGAAGGGCGAACCAACAAAGGAGCGCCGAAGCCTCTCGTTGGTCTTCGACCGCGACCATGTCCAGAACCAGACGCTGGAGATGCAGCCCGGCCCGTTGCGCATTTCGCTGGAAAACAGGACCGACACCCGCGTGCTGCCGACGGTCTTCATCGCCGGCCAGGCATTGCATGATTTCCTGGGCAAACGCCGGCCCTTCCTCACCGCCAAGCGCCTGCTCACCAACCAGACGTTCCGCGATCTCTATCGCACGGATACGCTCGACATCAACCAGCGCCTGCAGATCACCAGCCTGACCTTCCTGTTCACCGACCTGCGCGGATCGACCGCGCTTTACGAGCGGGTGGGCGACCTTTCGGCCTTCGATCTCGTGCGCGCGCATTTCCAGGTTCTGCACGAGATCGTCGCGGCGGAGGCAGGCGCGGTGGTGAAGACGATCGGTGATGCGGTGATGGCGACATTCGCGACGCCTGATCGTGCGATTGCTGCGGCCCTCAGGATGCGCGATGCAATGCGTGCGCTCAACGACAAGAGCGGGCGCGAGGATCTGCTGCTCAAGATCGGAGTCCATGCCGGCCCCTGCATCGCCGTCTCTATGAACGAGCGACAGGACTATTTCGGCCAGACGGTCAACATTGCTTCGCGGGTCCAGAACCTTGCCAACGCACAGGCGATCTTCGCCACTCGTGCGGTGGTCGACGACAATCTCACCGCCGATCTGTTGCACAGGAACGCGCTGACGCCCGTGCCCCACGAGGTCTCGCTGCGCGGCATTGAGCGAGAGATAGCGGTGTATATGATCCCCTGAAGACCTGGCCCCTGAAGATTTGGGTCGTCCCAGCCCCTCATACGCGCCTAAAGATAAAATAACGATCGGCGGGCACCGAAGGCGGCGGCGCGAGGCGCTGTAACTGCGGGTGATCGAGCGGCGTGCCGCTGACCGCGATGCCGCCGACGCGAAGCAGGCGCGCGGTCAGATCGGGAAGCCAGGTAGAGGTCACTGCATCGCGATCTTCATAGCCGGTGCCGATGTCGGCATGAACAAGAGCTGCGTCGATGCCAATGAACCTGCTCGCCGTCTCGCGTATTTCGCCGAGCACGAGGTTTTCAGGTTCGGGAATTGAGCTGGAGTGTGCGGCCAGTGCGCGGTCGAACGCCACGATCCGGCGTCCGGGCAGGCGCTCGCGCAGATGGTGGAACGTCCGGCCATTGCCGAGGCCGAGCTCGATCACGGGCCCCTCAATCTTCGCCACCTCCGCGCAGACTTGATCGAGAATGTCGCGCTGTGCGGTCATCCTGCGGATGAAACTCTCGAGGCGAGTCATATGCGTTTGTGTGTCCTGAGCGGAATAGCGATGTCACTTGTAGGGGTCTGCGGCGTCCCGCAAGCCGTCGCCGAGGAAGTTGAACGCCAAGATGACGAGAATGACGGGGAGCATTGGCAAAAGCAGCCATGGATAGAACGCGATCACGCTGACGCTGCGCGCCTCGGTTAGCAGGATGCCCCAGCTGGTTATCGGCGCCCTCAGGCCGAGCCCGAGGAAGCTCAGCGCCGTCTCGCCCAGGATCATGCCGGGTATGGAGATCGTCGCCGTCGCGATCAGATGCGACATGAAGCCGGGAATGAGGTGTCGCCGGATAATGCGGCTGCTGCTGGCGCCCATCAATTGCGCGGCCAGAACGTAATCCTCCTCGCGCAAGGCTAGAAGCTTTGAACGCACGGCCCGCGCCAGTCCGGTCCAGTCGAGCAGCCCGAGGATGACGGTAATGCCGAAATAGATCAGCGTCGGACTCCAGGTTATCGGCATGATCGCCGCCAGAGACAGCCATAGCGGAATGCTGGGGATCGATTGCAGAACTTCGATTATCCGTTGAACGATCAGGTCGAAGATACCGCCGTGATAGCCGGCCAGTCCTCCGATGACTATGCCGAGCAGGAAGCTGAAACTGATGCCGACGAGGCCGATTGTCAGTGAAATGCGTGCGCCATATATGATGCGCGAGAACACATCGCGCCCCAGCCTGTCAGTGCCGGCCAGAAACAGCTGGCCGTTTTCGGCAGGACAGACAAAATGCCTGTCACCTTCGACCAGGCCCCAGAACCGGTAACTGTCGCCCTTGCAGAAGAAACGGATCCGCTGAACATCATCCTGTTTCTCGATGTAGTTCCGCTTGAGCGTGTCCATATCCAGCGTCATCTGCCGACCATAGACGAACGGCCCGACAAGCTGGCCGTTGTGGAACAGGTGCACCCGCTGCGGCGGCGAATAGATGTAGTCCATGTTGCGCGTGTGCAGATTGTAGGGCGCCAGGAACTCGCAGATCAGTATCCCGAAATAGAGCGCTGCCAGGAATATGCCGGATACAACGGCAAGCCGGTGCCGACGGAATTTCCACCACATCAGCCGCAACTGCGACGCCTGAAAGACCTTCGACTGCTCCGGCGTCATCGCCTCGACCGACTGCAGGTCAAAGGGCGCGATGGAAACGTAGTGTTGCAGTGGGGCACCCGGAGCGGGCAGCGGCGATTGCGTGTTCATTTGGTGCTGCCGCCTTGCAAACGAATTCGCGGATCAAGTAGCGCCAGCGCCAGGTCGGAAATCAGGACGCCGATGACCGTCAGGAAGGCGAGGAACATCAGGAACGACCCTGCCAGATACATGTCCTGGCTTTGCAGCGCCTTGATCAGCATCGGCCCGGTCGTTTCCAAAGACAGCACGATCGCCGTGATTTCGGCGCCGGAGATGATGGCCGGCAGGATAGAGCCGATGTCTGAAATGAAGAAATTGAGCGCCATGCGCAGCGGATATTTGACCAGCGCCCTGAAGGGATGAAGGCCTTTGGCGCGCGCGGTCACGACATATTGCTTATGTAGCTCATCAAGCAGATTGGCGCGCAGCCGCCGGATCATGCTTGCCGTGCCCCCGGTGCCAATGATCAAGACCGGGATCCAGAGATGGGCGAGGATCGACTTCGCCTTGGCCCAGCTCATCGGCTCGCCGAGATATTGCTGGTCCATGAGATGGCCGATGGACGTGCCGAACCAGATGTTGGCGAAATACATCAGGATCAGCGCCAGCATGAAGTTCGGAATGGCAAGGCCGAGAAGGCCGAAGAAAGTCAGGCCGTAGTCGCCCCAGCTGTATTGATGCGTTGCGGAGTACATGCCGATCGGAAAGGCGATGAGCCAAGTGAAGATGATCGTGACGAAGGAAACCAGCATCGTCAGCCACATTCGGTCTCCGACGACGTTGCGAACCGGCAGCTCATATTCGAAGGAATAGCCGAAATCGCCGTGCAGCATCCCGCCGACCCAGTAGAAGTAGCGAATGACCGGCGGCTTGTCGAAACCATATTCCTTGCGCATCATCTCGATGCGATCGGAATCCACTGCTTCGCCCTGAGCCCTAAGCTCGGCAACATAGCTGTCGAAATAGTCGCCAGGGGGAAGTTCGATGATCGTGAACACCAGCGCCGATATGATCAGCAGCGTTGGAACCATCACGGCGATGCGCCAGACAATATATCGAAGCACGCTCAGGTCTCTCCAAGCCAGAATGTATCCGGCATGTAGACACCGAAATAGGCAGTCGGGTCGTAGCCGTAGAGCGCCTTGTCAGGCAGATTGCGCAGCCGCGAGGACGCCAGAACCGGCTGATGCGTTCCGTTCACCGTGCCGATCGAAAACACCTGATCGGTGTAGATCGACAGCATTGAATTCCAGATTTCGGCGCGCTCCGCGGCTTCGGTCGATGCGTTCCAGCGCTTGAGCAGAGCCATCAACTCGACCACAGGCGGAAGATCGGGCGCCTCACCGAGCGTGCCGTGAGACAAGTAGTGAGCACCCCAGAGCGGCCATTGCAGCTGGTCGTCGACGGTGGGGGCCAGCTGGTACGGGTTCATGTCGGCGGTCGGCACGCCATTGTCGATGCCCGACCACATCGACATCATGATCTGGCCGCCAAGCGCGCGGCTGCGGAAGATGTCGCGCTGCGAAGTCCGGATGAACAGGGCGATGCCGATCTGGCGCCAGTGATCGGTGATGAGTTCGAGTGCGTCGGTTTCCAGCGTGCTTTCGCCGGCCGTTTCCACTATGATCTGCGCCGGGCGTCCATCGGGAAGTATTCGCAGGCCGTCATCGTCGCGCGTCTGAAGCCCGACCTCGTCGAGCAAGGCATTGGCCCGGTCGGGATCATGGGCGACCCAGGCTTTCGCGAATGCCGGCCGGTAGAGCGGGCTCTCCGGCAGGACTGTATCGGCACTTTCCTGCGCCAATCCGTAGAACACAGCCATATTGATCTCGCGCCTGTCCACAGCGAGCGAAAGTGCGCGGCGCACGCGCACGTCACGAAAAAGGCCACGCCACACCTGGTCGGCACAATTCAGATTGGGCAGCAGCGCCAGCCGCGAACCCTGTGTGCGTTTCCAGAGGTGCATCTTCACCGGGTAGCGTTTCTCCGCGTCCTTCAGGAAGGAGTAATCGGCGAAGTCAATTCCCATGCATTGCAGGTCGCTCTCGCCCGCGCCGGTCTTGGCGGAAATGATCGCCGACGAGCTGACATTCATGACAATCCGGTCAACATAGGGCAGTTGCCGGCCATTCTCGTCTATTCGATGAAAGAACGGGTTCCGCTCGAAGACGAACTGCTCAGCCGGCGGCTTGGTCCGGTTCCGCCAGGGATCTAGCGTCGGCAGTTCCGGGTTCTCCGGACGATACTGCCGCGACATGCGGATATGCAGGAGCGTCCATTTCTTGGCCCTGTTCTCCTCCATCAGGCCAGCGAGCCGGAATGGATCCTGGTATTTCTTGTGGAACTGCTTGAGATAGGCGGCCGGCAGAACAAGCGATAGCGGCGAAGCAGCAGCGAGCTTGGGCAGGAAGTCGGGATTGGGCGCATCCCAACTATAGCGGACCGTTAACGGATCGACGATCTCGAAGCGCGGCGGCTTGCCGTCCGCCAGCAGGCCCGGGGCGAGCCCGCCTTGCGAAAGCTCATCGTTCAGCCAGACATCTTCCCAGCAATAGCGAAAATCCTCCGGCGTCAGCAGGCTACCGTCAGACCATTTATGTCCTTCCCGTATCTTGAAAGTGAAGATGCGATCATCCGTTACATCGAAACTTTCGAGAATGTCGGGTTGCAAGTTAAGCTTTTCGTCATAGCCGACCAGGCGAGCATACCCGTAGATCGTCATCATCCGGATATCTTTCTGGCTGCCGATGATCGTGCGCAGCGTGCCGCCATACTGGCCGGGCTGCCGGCCCATCGCAGCGAGATTCAACACGCGCGGGCTCTTGGGCAAGCGTTCGGCGAGTGCCGGCAGCGCCAAGGCCTTCAGCAACGGCTGAAGAAATTCCGGCTCCAGATCGCCGGCGCGCAACGTGCCCGGCAGAAATGCCGAAGCCATGAGCCCAAGGACGGTGCGCCGGCTGATCAATGGCGTAGCTCGCTGACATCGGCCGAACGTCGGGCCAGCACGAGGTGGCCGCCGCCAAGATCGAGCGGCGACATCATATCCTCGTCGCCCTCGTCGCGGAATTGCGGTCCCCATGCGCTGGTGTCGGAAGCGCCGCTGAGCTTCAGCGTCTTGAAATCCATCGGCCTGTCGAGATCGGGGAAAGGTACTGCGGCGACCAGTGAGCGCGTGTAGGGGTGGATCGGTTTCCTAAGCAGAATTTCGCGCGGCGCAAGCTCGACGATACGCCCCCCGCACATCACCGCGATGCGGTCTGCCATGTAGTCCACCACCGCCAGGTTGTGGGATATGAACAGGTAGGTCAAGCCCAGTTCCTTCTGCAGGTCCTTCAGAAGGTTCAGGATCTGCGCCTGGACAGAGACATCGAGCGCCGAAACCGGCTCGTCGCAGATCAGAAGTTCAGGCCCCAGCGCCAACGCGCGCGCGATGCCGATACGCTGACGCTGCCCGCCGGAGAAACTGTGCGGATAACGCTTGATGAAGCGCGGATCGAGCCCGATTGCCTGCATCAGGCTCTTGACCGTGGCGAGTCGGGACGCGGCATTGCCGCGTTGATGGATTTCCAGCGGCTCGCTCAAGATGTTCTCCACCGTCATGCGAGGTGAAAGCGACGAAACCGGATCCTGAAAGACCATCTGGATTTTCGCGCGCAGCAGGCGCAGGGCGTCTCCCTCGCCTTCCAAGACGTCGATCGGTCCATCGCGGCCGTTGAAGATCACAGAGCCGCCGCTAGGGGTGACAGCCCGCATGAGGATCTTGCTGACAGTGGTTTTGCCGGAGCCGCTTTCGCCGACCAAACCCAGGCACTCACCCCGCCTGATATCGAAGCTCACGCCGTCCACGGCGCGAATAGAGGTTTGATGATCCCCGCCGAACCATCCGGACTTGCGGATGGTGAAGACCTTTTTCAGATCCCTGACCGACAGCAGGATGTCGTGCGGCCCCTTCGATACCGGCGCCGTCTGCTTGCCGAGCAGGTTCCCGACATTCACCGGCACCTCGCGGAGCGCCTTCAGCCTTTCGCCAGGCTTCAGGTCGAAATGCGGAACGGCTGCCATCAGGCCCCTAAGGTAAGGGTGACCTGGCCGGCGGAATATCGCCTCGACAGGTCCCGCTTCCATGATCTCGCCATGGTAGATGACCACCACCTCGTCGGCGACATTGGCGACCACGCCGAGATCGTGCGTGATCAGCAGCATCGCCATGTTCAGCTTGGTCTGAAGCTCGCGCAGCAATTGCAGGATTTGCGCCTGGATGGTGACGTCCAACGCCGTCGTCGGCTCGTCGGCGATCAACAGGGCGGGCCGGCAGATAAGCGCCATGGCGATCATGGCGCGCTGACGCAATCCTCCCGAAAGTTCAAACGGATACATGTCATAGGCGCGCTTGGGATTGGGAAAGCCGACAAGGCTGAGCATTTCCTCGGTCCGCGCCTTGCGCTCCGCCCGAGCCATGGGCGTATGAATCTGCAGGGATTCGCTGACCTGGTTGCCGATCGTGTGCAGCGGCGACAGCGATGTCATCGGCTCCTGAAAGATCATGCCGATGCGGCTGCCTCTCAACGCCCGGATTTCGGGTCCATCACGCGGCATCTGCAGGATATCCTGCGTCGTGCCGGGCCTTTCAGGATCGGAAAACAGGATACGGCCGCGAACATGGGCTGTGTTCGGCAAAATGCCCATCACTGCCTGGCTCAAAACCGATTTTCCGGAACCTGACTCGCCCACAAGCGCGGTAACCTTGCCGGGCAGGACGCGAAGATTTGCACGCCTAACGGCATGCAACGGTCCCCCGATAATGGCAAAAGAGATGCCAACATCCTCCATCCGCAGCAGATCAACACCCGAATTCATTCTCACACCAGCCCCACTCTGGCGGCCTGCCGGGCGGCAGGCCAGAAAGCGAGACTAGCGCATTGCCAGCCTAGAGCAACTTGGATTCGAAACGGTCGCCAGTGGCGGAACCGGCGACCGGACTGCCTACCAAAGGCGTTCGGATCAGATCGTGGCGGTTACTGGAGCTTCCTCCGGTCGCCCGCCGACAGCCGCGCGGCATCGCGATGAAGCAGCATGACCTGCTCGGCGTCCGATCTTCGGTCGTAAATCGGCTCCAGCGCACCGTCTTCATCGAGTGCGAGAGCACCCGACAGATCGGGTGAAAGCACCGTCAGCTTCTGCTTGATGCCCGCCAGTTCCTCATTGCCGAGCGTCAGCCAGCTGTTGGCGCCGCAATAGCTGACGAAGTCCTTGCTGGCGAGAACGCTGTGCGGATATTTCTTGGTCAGGGTCTGGAGGCGCTGGACCTCGTTTACAGCCGAGCCGAAGACAGAGAATGTGAGCCGGTCGGTAAGCCCGACATTGCCGAACATCACGTTGCCGACATGCAGGCCGATGCCAAATTTTATGTCGGACAACCCCTTTTCCTTTCTTCGCAGATTGAGATCCATCATGCGCGCGGTGGCCTTGTGCGCTGCCGCAAGAGCAGCCTGGCAGGCGATCTCGGACTGCGAGCGGTGCCTTTCGCAAGGGTAGACGGCAATGAAGCCATCCCCTATGAAACTCATGATCTGCCCGCCTTGGCGATTGAAAGGCGCAGCAACGGCGTCGAAAAACTGGTTCAGCGTATCGATATAGATTTCGCGGCCGGAGGTTTCGGCAAGCCTTGACGACCCGCGCATATCGGCCATGACCAGTGCGGCCCGGATTGTATCGCCTTCGCCGCGCTTGATCTGGCCGTCAAGCACGCGCTTGCCGGCGTCGCCGCCGAGATAAGTGGTCATCACGTTGTCGGCGAGCTTGGTGAGCACCGCCATCTTGGTTGCGATAGCGAGATGGCTCTGGATGCGCAGCAGCGCCGAAATCATGCTGTCGTTGAAGCCTTCAGCACTGTCGGTGGACCAAGACCCCATCATGCCCTGACTGGTGTTGCCGCTGAAGGGATGGACGAAAGCCATGTAATCGGTGACGCCCATATGCCGGAGGTCATCGAAAACAGGAAACTCCGACGGCACCGACGGGTCGAGCCGGCGTCGCAGATGGTCGAGCTTGTTGCTGAGCAGATGGTAGTATGGGCTGGTCAGGAATCTGTCAGACGGCACGCCGGCCTTCTTGCGGAAGCCTTCCACTTCCATGCCCTGGCCGCGAAACCAGGTGAAGCCAAGCGCGTCATAAAGCGGATGAAGCATCGAAAAGCTCAAATGCACCCGCTTCAGCGGCAGGCCGGCGGCAGCCAGCCGTTCGCAAAAGCCTTTTACCAATGTTTCCAGGTCGTTGCCCGCCAGCGCCGATTGGTTCAGCCAATCGGCAACCTTATCCATGAGAATGGTGGAAATTTCTGCTTGCGCTGTGCTCATGCTATCTCGAAACCCGTCGAAGAGGGAGCCATTATCCTTTGATCCGCCATAACACAGTCCGCCAACGACCCAAAGATAAGACCCCCGAAGTCAACGAGACCGGCTTCGGCGGCAACTTCCCGATGGCTGTCCTTGCAGCCAAGGAGCAGGCGTAACTGCATCTATGTCTTATGGCGTTATGTGGCGAGCCTGCCGGCGGATGCAATCACGATCCTGACATCGGGCAAAAAATTCGCCGGCTCAGACGCCGTCAAGCCTTCACCATCGTCTCTCGGGCCAACCCGAGGCGGCCAAAAACATTGCGTGTGTCGACGATCAGAAGGGCGTGGTCAGCGATCGTCTGATAGTCGATCGCGTCGTGGTCTGTTGCAACGATGACAGCATCGAAATCCTTCAAGGCCGCCTCGGTCAATTCGACCGAGCGGCGCCCCTTGATCGCCATATGCTCCCGTGTGGTCGGGATCTCGGTAACATGCGGATCGTGGAATTCCGCCTTGCCGCCCCATTCCTCGATGAGTTCAATGAGTCGCAATGAGGGGCTTTCGCGGATGTCGGGCACATTCTTCTTATAGGCGAGCCCGATGATGAGAATGCGCGAGCGGCTGAGCGCCTTGCCGCAGCGCCGGTCCAGCGCCTTCGCCAGTTCATCGACCACATGACGCGGCATGGCCGTGTTGATCTCTGCCGCCAGCTCGATGAAGCGGGTCGGCAGTTCGTATTCGCGCGCCTTCCATGTCAGGTAGAAGGGATCGATCGGAACGCAGTGCCCGCCAAGTCCGGGGCCAGGATAGAAAGGCATGTAGCCGAAGGGCTTGCTCTTTGCCGCCTCGATCACCTCCCAGATGTCGATGCCCATCGCGCCGAGCACGACCTTCAACTCGTTGACGAGGGCTATGTTGACCGAGCGGAAGATGTTTTCCGTCAGCTTGACCGCCTCGGCGGTCGCCGTGGTGGAAACCGGAACGACGGTCTTGACCACGCCCTGGTAGAAGGCCTGCACGAGCGCCGCCGCTTCAATGCCGTCGCCTGCCACGACCTTGGGGATCGTCGCGACTTCAAAGCTGCGGTTGCCGGGATCCTCGCGTTCGGGCGAGAAGCCGAGGAAGAAGTCTATCTTCGACTGCAAGCCGGTTTCTTCCAGTATGGGCTTGATCACGTCGTCGGTGGTGCCGGGATAGGTGGTCGATTCCAGCACGATCAGCTGGCCGAGACGCAGATACTTCGCGATGGTGCCTGCCGTGTTCCTGACAAAGGAGAGATCCGGCTCACGGTGTTTCGTCAGTGGTGTTGGAACGCAGATGATGATGACATCGCAGACGGCCAGTTCGGCAAAATCCGCAGTGGCGCGGAACCGTCCGCTCGCCACCTGGCCGGCAAGGGCTGTCGACGTCACCGCCTCGATGTAGGATTGGCCGTTGTTCAGCCTCTCGACCTTCTGGGCTTCGATGTCGAAGCCGGAAACCGGGAAGCCGGCGCGTGCGATCGCAACCGCCAGCGGCAACCCGACATAGCCCAATCCGATCACGCCGACTTGCGCGGCACGCGTCGAAATCCGGTTTAGAAGACGGTCATATATCGATCGTGAGGCGTCCAAAAATCTGCTTTCCCGTCAATTCGGACAGGCTGTCCGTTCCCATGGCGAGGCTCACTTGGTCCCAGGAACCATGGCCGAGGCATATTGCGGAAGATCGATTTCCGCAAGCCGTCATCAAACCGGCACCTTCGCCTTCAGGCTTGCGGCAGCCATCGCATAGCCGCCGGCGGCGCCATCGATGAAATGAACGTGATCGCGCTGCAGCGGCGAGGCGACGAGGCATGTCATCAAGGCCGATTTCTGGCGGTGCAGGCCATAGTTGCAGATGCCCGCCTCTTCCGCCTGTTTCAGCCGGTTCTCGATCTGTTGCAACACATCCGCGTCAACGTCGATGGTCATCTTCAAGCCGTCGTCGAACTTCCGGAAATCCGAATTGCTGGCCACGTCGCGTTTGTAGATCTTCGGATCGAAACTGCCGATCGTCCAGCCATATCTATCGGCGACGGCCGTAAGCGTCATCAGGAACACTATCCACAGCTTCGACAGCCACCGCCGTCCTGGCGGCGCCGTGGCGCGCGCCTCGATATCGAGGCCGGCGGGCAGCAAACTGTAGCCCGGCCCGTTCACTGGCACCGGGTGGCCATCGCGTTCCTGCCTGCCGGCAAGGGCGATGATGTCGGAAGCCAGAAACTGAAAACCGCGCAAGTCGCGCGACACCCCCGGTATGGCGATGATCGAGACGATTTCGCCATGCCGGGCCTCGATCGGGTTCCAGCGGCAGGAGAGACCGGTCAGATCCGGCCGCGCGCCGGCCGGCGCAGGATCGATGCGGTAGCGCCCGGCTTTCATCTCTGCTTCCGCCCAACTGCCGCCACCGCCGGCGAACATGGCATAGAAGACCGCTTCGGAGGCTTGGAACCTCGCCACGCGAACGTCGAGGCCTTGCGCTCTTATATCCTTTATCGGCACGATTGCGGCACGCAAGGTCAGGCCCAGTTCTTCCGCCACCCATCTCTGGACAGCCGCCAGCGCGTTGCGGGTGATCTCCAGCGCCGAGCCGGGAAACGCCACGAGCGCGCCGTCGCCGCCGAAGACAAAGGGAAGATCTTGCCGACCCAGCGCATTGAGCAGCGCCGAAATGACGCTGGCGCCGGCCATATTAACGGTTTTATAGCGCCCAGCCTCAATCGCCTTGGTCGAGCCGACGATATCGGCGGTGGCCAGCGCCCAACCATCGGGGAGAGGCCGATAGTTGTCGATATCGGCAACGCTTTCGAACTTTGCGAAGACCGGCAGAGAAGCGACAAACGGGTCGGACGCGGCAGCTGTTTCCATGAGCATCAGATAGCACATTCCACTGCTTGAAGGTGAAGTCGATCATGCTTCGAAATTGACTTGCGCAGGCTTTCCGATGATAGGGTCCGGCGATGCGAATTGCCTTCTACGCGCCGCTGAAGTCGCCCAATCATCCCGTTGCCTCCGGCGACCGCCAGATGGCACGGACGCTGGTCAAGGCGCTGGAGCACGGAGGGCATAGCGTCGAACTGGCATCCGAATTGCGCTTCTATCTACGCGAACCGGATCCGAAAAGTTTCGATGCGCTCAAGATCGAGGCCCGGGAGGAAGCCGCGCGGCTGGCAAGGCTTTGGAATCGTGACGGCAAGCCCGATCTGTGGTTCTCCTATCATCCCTATTACAAGGCGCCCGACCTGATCGGGCCCGAGCTGGTGTCGGCCTTTGGTGTCCCGTTGGTGACAGCGGAAGCCTCCTATTCGAGGCGGCGCAACACCGGTTTGTGGGCCGATACGCAAGCGTTGGTGGCGCGAGCCGTCGAACAGGCGGCGCTGAACATCTGCTTCACGCAAAGGGATCGTCAGGGACTGGCAGATGCGATACCCGAGGCCGCTTTCGGCATGCTTTCGCCCTTCATCGACACATCGGTATTCCGGGAAACGCCGGCACGGGGTTGTCCGACGCGCCTCGTTACCGTCGCCATGATGCGCCCGGGCGACAAAGTCGAAAGCTATCGCATGCTGGCGCAAGCGCTCGGTTCGATCGGCCACTTGCCCTGGACCATGTCGGTCGTCGGAGACGGGCCTGCCCGTGAAGAGGTCAAAGCGCAATTCGCCGGCTTGCCCGCCGACCGTGTCGAATGGCTTGGCGCGATTGAGCCAGCCGCCGTGCCGGATGTCCTCTACAGTGGGGGAATTTACGTCTGGCCGGGGTTCGGCGAGGCCTATGGCGTTGCCTATCTTGAAGCACAGGCCGCGGGCCTTCCGGTGGTGGCTCAGGACATCGCCGGCGTGCCGGAGGTTGTGCGGGATGGCCAGGCCGGGTTTCTCACCCCGCCGGGCGATGTGGCGGCGTTCGCTTTTGCCATTGAAAGGCTTCTGGCCCGTAACGACGAAAGAACCATCATGGCCGCAGAAGCCAGACGTTTCATCCTTGAAGAACGTTCCCTCGGTGCTGCGGCGGCGCGTCTGGCCGAACTTCTTGCGAAGATCCCGGTTTCATGACATCCGACCGGATCTGGCAACCCTTGGTGGACGAACTGGCGAGCCGGCAACGGGCGGACCGTAAGGCAGAGTTCTGGCTGCGCGACGATGACGCCGTGGATCCGACGCCTGCGCTCGATCGGCTGCTCGACCTCACCGGTGAGTTCGCGGTTCCGGTCACTCTGGCCGTCATTCCGGCCCTGACTGATGAGAAGCTTGTCGCCCGGCTTGACGAGGCGCCGCATGCCACGGTCGCCATCCATGGCTGGGCGCACCGAAATCATGCGCCCGAGGACCAGAAAAAGCAGGAGCTCGGCCCGCATCGGCCACGCGAGGCAGTGCTCGATGATCTGGCTCGCGGGCTTTCGCACGTAGCCGGCCTGCACGGCGCACGTGCCGTTCCGATGCTGGTGCCACCCTGGAACAGGATCGACGCCGGCTTGGTATCCGACCTTGGATCGATAGGATTTGCGGCATTGTCGGTCTATGGGCCGCCGAAGCCGGCTTCGCTGGCGGTCATCAACAGCAATGTCGACATCATGGATTGGCATGGCACGCGCGGTTGCCGCGATCATGGCCTATTGGTTCAGGCCATCATCGCGCAATTGCAGCATGCATTCGACAGTGGCGAACCGGTCGGCCTGCTCACCCACCATCTCGTACATGATGAATCGGCCTGGCTTTTCCTCGAACGGCTGTTCACAGTCACCGCACAGACTGAAGCCTGCGCATGGCTTCCGATCAGGACATTGATCGGGCGCAGCGCCGGCAAAGGAAAATAGCTCAGCGCTTTTTATGTAATGAGACTGGAAATTTGAGCGTCTGGCCATCCCGCGCGGCAAATGCGCCGGCAAACCTGTCCTTGGCCAGTTTCTCGATCTTGTCCAGTTCCTCGTCGGTGCGTGTCGGATCGTGGTGGAACAGCGCAAGCCCCCGCGCACCGGCCGCCTCACAGAGCTTGACGCCGTGTTGCCATGTCGAGTGCCCGTCACCGCGGTGGCGTTCCATTTCCTCCTCGGTGTAAGTGCAGTCGTAAATGACGAGGTCGGCATCTTCGATCAGGCCGAGCACCGCCTGGTCGAGTTTGTCCGGCTCGTGCTCAGTGTCTGTGATCACCGCCACGACGCGGCCGCCCCATTCCACCCGGTAGCCTATGCAGCCGCCCGGATGGATAAGACTGCCCGTTCGGACCACCACCCCTTCGCGCGGCCGAAGCACGTCTCCGGATACGAAATCGCGGCAGTCGAGGCTTGCCTTGCAGACATCCAGTTTCACCGGAAACCACGGCGGCCGCATGAACTCATCGGCCATCTGCCGGGTCGTCATACGTCCTGCAAGATGCCCGGACCAAAGCACAACCTTGGCGCTCCGGTCATAGATCGGCGCAAAAAACGGCAGCCCGATGATGTGATCGTAATGACAATGGGTGAAAAGCAGGTCGAAATCGGTCACGCCCGACGCCCGAAGCGCCCGGCCGGCAGGCCGCAGGCCAGAGCCTGCGTCGAACAGAAGCGTATGCTTACCGCATCGCATCTCAATGCAGATTGTGTTGCCGCCATAGCGAGAGAATTCTGGCCCCGATACCGCAATGCTGCCGCGCACGCCCCAAAACCTGACCAGGAAAACGTCGTCGTCCATGCTACCCCTTCGCAATCCCCATCGCCCATCGTAGCCAAACAACTGCTGCTAGGCGAGACAGGTTTTTCTCCTGGTGACCTTGTCGGTAAGAGGCCAGTGCCATCACGACTGCGAGCATCGATCGCACGTCATTCGTTACTTGGCGCTTCGTGCGTCGATCAGATCCGCGGTCGTATGGTTTAGGCGATCGGCAAGAACCCGCACCATCTCGATGGTCATTTCCGGGAACTCCTTCATAAGCCTCAGGAAATGATCCTTGCGGATTCTCAAGGCTTCCAGCGGACATGCCGCTTTGACGGTGGCCGTGCGGGTGCTGTTGCACAATATGGCGATCTCGCCAACAATCGAATTTGGCGCCAGTTCGGCAACCTTTATCGGTCCGCTGTCGGAATCGACCAGAATATCCGCTGTGCCTGAAAGGATGACATAGGCGGCGTCTCCCTCGTCGCCCTGCCTGAAAAGGATCTGGCCGGCGCTGTAGCTCACGCGATCGGATGTGAACGCAAGCAGCTTGAGCTTTGTCGGCTCTATGCCAGAGAACAAGGGAACGCGTTGCAGCATTCCAACCTCATCCTTGAGCAGCATTGTCGCAAACCTTCCCAAAGTTCACGTTTGGCAGATTAGTCTAAGACACCAGTTCCTTGAAGATACCGTTTCCTGCCAAAAGCGTCTCGTGTGTTCCGTCCTCCACCAATTGACCCGAGTCGAAGACGATAACGCGATCGAACATCATCGCCATTGCCGGATTCGTCACGACCCACACAATTGCCTGCGAATGGCCGTCGCGCCTGGCCTCCTCAAGCACGTTTCGCAGCACCTTATCCTGCATGCGCTGGTCGAGCGCCGACAGCGGCCGGTTGAGAATGAGAAAATCGGGACGCTTGAGCAGGGCCCGGGCAACATCGAGCTTCTGTCGCTGTCCACCGGTGAGCCGCCTGCCGCCGGAGCCGACGTTGAAGTCCAGGCCGACATCCAGAACTTCGGCATAAAGCCCCAGTTCGTCAAGAATGTCATAGACGATGGAGCGTATGCGGTCCGGCGCGTCGGGATGGTTGTTGCCCACACGCCCGAACAGGACATTGTCCATGACGGTAGCCGCGGCAATGTATTTGGCAGGATCATACCGTTCGACCGCATTTTGTAGCTCGGGCGGCAGGTTCTCATAGAATCGGTTGCGTGCAGCGACGATCTTGCTCATCAGCTCGTCGCTTAGCAGGCCGAAGCGGTGCCGCGGCTCGATATAGGCAAAGCTCAAGGTGACGATCATGGCGCGGTCGTTCTCCGAAACCGCCTCGTAGGGACGGTTCTTGAGCCGTTGCAGCAAGGTTTCGTAGGCGGGTATCTCCTCGGCGCTCATGAAGGCGAGCTGCTGGAAGAACTGGTGATCGGGCGGCAGGTCGGCAAACAGCTCGATCGCCTGTCGGGCGATTTCCATGCCCATTTCGTAGAGCGTGCGGTCGAGGCCGTCTTGCCTCAGCACAGAAGCGAAATAGGGATTGGCCGCCAGAGCCCTGTCGGCCAGTTCGGGGCCGGCGGCAGCGCCGAAGAGCAGGTTTTGGCCGATCGTTGCTTCCTTGTTGTAGGCGCCCGGCTCGAAAGGAACCACCAGTCCACTCAGCCCTTCGTGTTCCAGCCGGGTTCGCAGCGCCGCACGCAGTTCAACGATCCGCCTGGCAAGCTCCGTATGACGCGTGAGGTCGGCCGAAGAGCGCAAGCCAAGATCCAGAATGTCGCGCGACAGAACAACCGCGTCGAGCACCCGGCGCACTGCTTCAAAGAGGTCGTGCGGGCCGGTAGCGCCGGCGGAAGCATAGCTGATCCAGTCGCTGTGGATATCAAGATCCGGATTGCCCGACCGGCGCGCCTCGTGGATGTTCCAGCGGTGCTGGTCTGCCGCGGCACCGTCATAAGGCACCGATGTCAGCGGCGCATGCTTCAACCCGTAGAGCAGGTTATCGCGGAGGCTTGCCTGGAACAGGAAAACATCCGACGAGGCATAGGATATGCGCCGGCCGGTCACTGCTTCGGGCAGTTCAAGCAGGTCGTCGGCGCCCGAAGCGACCCTTCCGCTGTGCGGCCAGTTCAGCCGCGCGAAGGCTTCTGCAAGTGCCTCCGCTCCACCTGTTGCGGTACTCACCAGCGCCACCGTCTCACCCGGCTTGACCTGGAAGGAGATACGGTCGAGGAGCATTGCACCGCCATCGTCTGCTATGGACAGGCTGATCGCCGACAGGGGGTTGGTCATCGGATCGGGATCGTCGATCGTCAATGCCCCGATTCTCGGCGCAATGAGATCCACGACGGTGAACTGTTCAACGACCTGCTGATACTTGACCTGGACATCCTGCCGCGCCTGATCCCAGTCGATCAGTTCCTTCATCGGTCCGGGCAGGTCCTTGTAGGCGCTGATCACGGCCACGAGCTGGCCGACGTCCAGCCGCCCCTGGATGACCAGATACCCGCCGATCATGTAGAACAGAAAGGGTGTGAGCTGCGCGAGAATATTGTTGAGGAACTTCACCATGAATTTCCATTGGTAAAGATCGAAGCGGATCTTAAAGATGTGCCCGAGCCGGGCAGCTATGTCGGCGCGCTCGTAGTTTGATGTATCGTGGACGTGAACCGCGCCGATACCGTCGACGATTTCGCCAACCCGGCCCGAGAGCGCGCGCGCGGTCAACTGCCGTTCGCGCCCGAGCACGATCAGCCGCCGCCGCATTCGCGGGATGAGCACGATCTGGATCACCACGATCACGACCGCTATCATTCCGAGCCACAAGTTCTGGACCATGATGAACAGCATGGCCGTCAGTGCCTGGCCGCCGAGCAGTACCGGCTGCACGAAGGCATCGCCGATGAAGCCGCCCAGCGGCTCCACCTCGTCCTTCACCATGGTCGCCACTTCGGCGGATTTCACGCGCTTGAAGTAAACCGGCGGAAACCGCAGCACACGATCGACCAGATCGAAGCGGATACGCCGCAGCATGCGTTCGCCGAGGCGGCCCTTGTAGGTGTTGATGTAGAGTTTGAACAGGCCGTTGATGATGACTAGCAAGAGGAACACAACGCTCAGGGCAAACAGTGTCGCCGTGCGGTCGAGCTGAAAACCGGAGAAGAACTGGACCTCTCCAATGAACGGCAGGTCATAATGTAGCTTCATGAATGGCCGGGTCGCGCCCGGTTGCTCGAAGCCGCGACCTTGGATCGGGCCGTTGACGATCAGCTTCGGCAGGTCGAAGGACAAGAAATACGGGATCATCGAAAGCACGACGATCAGCAATATCCAGACCTGCTGCCTCTTGGTGTGCGTCCAGATATAGCGGGCTAGGCTAGGTTCCATATGCGACTGTGGATCGTTCAGTTGGAAGGATGCAGGATGTAAAAGCACCTGCTGACGAATGGCGTATCGGCAATTTCTTTGTCGATACGACAAGCTCGAAGCTGCAGCGCACGGAGACTGTCCTGCGCTCAACGATGGAAGGAACCTGAGAGGCGGCGCGATCCGGTTCCGGCGCATGGTCGATGACAACGACATGGGTATTGTTGATCAGCGAAGAAAACAGCTGGCCAAACCGTTCGCGGCTTCCGTAGGGTTTTGGCGAATAGCCGAGCAGCACGAGGCTGCAGCTGCGCGGCTGGTGCTGGCGGATGGACACCGACGGTCCGGACAGATGCAACAGGCTCTCTCCGGCACCGGGCAATGGCGAAGCGGCTTGCAGCATAATCATGTCCGCGAATCAAACAGCCTTGCGGGAGGCAAGATTGCGTTGTGTCGCCCGAAATCCCAACATACAAGACGAGTATGATGGATGTCACGCAACCACGCAATGCCGGCATGGACTGGCACGATCAAGCCTTGGACCTCACGCGCGGAATTGCTGCCTATGTCAACCACCCTCTCGTGGCAGGGCTGGCGCGCGTCATCGCCAAGCATCCGCAGGCCGATATCGCCAACGCCTTTAACCACAAACAGGTCGCCTGCAAGATGTGGGCGCTCGACAGGCTGTTCGAAAGCTGCGGCGGCCGGTTCGGACGCATATGGGTTCTGGGTGGATGGTACGGCGTGTTGCCGGCAATGCTTTTCAACGACGCCCGCTTCGACATCGCGGCGGTCGATAGCATCGACATCGATCCCGAAGTCGCGCCGGTCGCCCGGACCCTCAACCGGGAAGCCGGCGACCGGTTCCGGGCGCTGACGGCAGATATGTATGCACTCGACTATGCGGCCAGGCGACCCGACCTGACGGTCAATACGAGCTGCGAACACATAGCCGATCTGCGCGCCTGGCTTGCTCTGCTTCCGCGGGGCACGAATGTTCTCCTGCAATCGAACGATTATTTCAGCGAGCCGACGCACATCAATTGCGTGGCTTCACTTGCAGCCTTCGAAGCAATGGCGGCGCTACGGGAGGTGCGGTTCTCCGGCGAACTGCCGACAAAAAATTATACGCGCTTCATGCTGATTGGAACTGTCTAATGCATTTCGCCCAAATGTGCGTCGCAGCTTTGGGACGACGACATGCATAAAACAAGGACTTGAAGCGCGTCGCACGAATCTTACCAGACACGACGCGCGTCAGAGCAATTCCAGGAAAAAGTGTGAAACGGTTAGGCTCGGCGACTTCGCCGTAGCCTTCCGTGCGAACTTGCGTCAAAACAAAGAGATAGAGCGGTTCTGCGTTTCCGTGAAACGATGAACGCTCTAGGCTCCATCGTCTGGTTGATTATGAGCTTTTCTGAAATCGTGCCCCATTTTTAGCGACCATGTTCGATACCGCTCGCGCAGGATTTGCGCCGAGCGACGCGCGCCTTCCAGATCGAGACGATGCGCGGATGGTGTCGGTGCCACAAGCGCCTGTTCGATCGCTTGCGCCAAACCTTCAGGCGTTAGGTCATTTTCCATCAGCACCGTTGCAAGACCGAGTTCTTCGAGCATCAGGGCGCGAACCGTTTGTTCGGTTTCCCCGCCGGCTGCAAATGGAACGAGCAGGGAGCGACAACCCGCGCGCAGGACATCGCAGACCGTGTTGTAACCCGCCTGCGAGACTGACAGGCGGGCGCCGGTCAGCAGGCTGGCGAAATCCTCGCGAAACCGGAAGATGGACAGGCCCGGCGTGGCATCGCGTGCGATCGCGTCAAACTCGTCTTTCGGCAGGTTTGGTCCGGTGATCAAACACCATTTCCAACCGTTGTTGGCATTCCGCGCCGCTGCGATGGTGGAGCTGACAAGGCTCTTTCCGGCAGCTCCGCCGCCAACCGACACCAGAACGTCGAAGCGCTCGGAGGCCGCGGGCGATGGCGGCGCGGCAACGAGCCCTGTGTAGGTGACCTCGGCCCTGATCGCCCTAGCCAGTGGAAATGACTTGTCGATTGTTGCGAAAGCCGGGTCGCCGTGGACCATAACAAGGTCGAAATGCCTGTTGACAAGATCGACCGTTTCCTCGTTTCGGCCCGGCTTGACGCGCTCCTGAAGGATATCACGGACGGACGTCGCCAGCAGCGGTCTGGGCGACGTTGCGTCGATGGCCTCGATCAGCGGCAAGAGTTCGAAACGCATCTGCCGGCGTCCAAATGGAAACGCCTCGACAATGACGATATCAGGCCTGCAATCCCGGAATGCCTGGAGCAGCATCTCTGAACGCCATTTCTTGAAATCATCGTCGATGGGTTTGCCCTGCAAGTCGACAAGTCCGGAAAATCCTTCATCACCGGAGGTGACAGGTGGCAGGGTTACAGATTTTACCCCCAGTCCCGGAAACCCCGCGACCGGCGCTCCGCCGGTCACGACGGTTACGTCAAACTCGTCATCGACCAGAGCCGACGCGACGCGGCTGGAGCGCGCGAGATGGCCGATGCCGAGCAGGTGCTGGACATAGAGGAAGGCGCGCAGCCGCTTCAATCGGCGGCCCGCCACTCGCGCTCGAACAGTTCCTTGAGCTGTCCAATGCTCGCCATATGATCGAAATTGCCGCGCACGCGCCGCTCTGCGGCGTCGCCGAGGCGGGCGCGCAGCACGGGATCACGGATCAGGCGCTCCAGCGCCTGTGCCAGGGCAATTGGGTTTTCCGTCGGAACCAGCAGCCCGGTTTCATCCGGCGATATGAGCTCCGGCACGCCGGAAATATCGGTCGACACGCAGGCAAGCCGCTGGCTAGCCGCCTCCACCAGAACATTCGGCAGACCGTCGCGGTCGCCATTTGCCGTGATCCTGCAGGCCAGGGCGAAGATTTCGGCGCAGCGATAGTGCTCAAGGACCTCCTCCTGCGCAAGCGCGCCTTTCCAAGAGACGCGACCATCCAGGCCGAGCTTTTGCGCCAGCGCCTTCAACCGTTCCAGTTCCTCGCCGCCGCCGATATGCTCGAAACGCCACGCCAGATCGCCAGGCAAGAGGGCAAGGGCCTCCAGCAAGGTATCGTAACCTTTCTTTTCAACGGCGCGCCCGACACTCAGAACGATAACCGGTTCGTCCGGCACCGAGCCGTCATGCTGTTTTCGCGCCTCGCCGAAACTGCCGAAGCGATCAAGGTCGAGCCCGTGATAGCTCAGATGCACAGACGAGTTGCCGTTGGCGAGTTCTTTCAGACGGTCGAAGCCGCTTTTCGTGCAAGTGACCGTCCAGCGCGCCGAGGAAAGCTTGCCAGCCAGATCCCAGTCCGCCGAAGTCCAGATGTCCTTGGCATGGGCCGAGCAACTCCAGGGCAGGCTACGAAGCAGGCTGGCATAGCGCGTCACCGATGCCGGCGTGTGCGCGAAATGTGCATGCAACCATCCCGCGTCTTCCGGCCATTCGGCCGCCAGCACGAGCGCTTGCCCGAAGCGGCGCACGCGATTGCGCGTAAAGTCGCGGGGGATATCGGCAGCCAGCGATCCGAGCGCGCGCCAGAAGCCCGGCCGCGGCAGATAAGCAAACAGCGAGCGAAGCACGCGCAGCGGCTCTTCATGCAGATATTCCGGCAGATAATGGACGGACGCTTTGATCTCGTCATGCACGGGGTGGCGTTTTGCGTCGGTCGGCCGCCTGAGCGCGACGAGTATCAGGTCGAGCCCCGCACGCTCCAGACCGAGCAGTTCCTGCGCGATGAAGGTTTCCGACAGCCGCGGATAGCCCTTCAGAACCACGACGATCTTGCGATGTTGCAAGTCAGTTGATTCCTTCAATGACCGAAAGGTGATGGCCGACTCGCCGGTCGAGCAGTTCGGCGACGATTTCGGAAATATGAGGCAGCCCTTCCAGCCTCAGATGCGGATTGCTCTGCGATGGGCGGGGCCGGTCCGGCAGTGCCACCAGTGCATCGGCAAACCGCTGGGAATCCTTGGCTTCTTCCGGCAAAAGCATCTCGATGAGGCCGAGTTCGGCTGCGCGCCGAGCGCGGATCAGTTGTTCCTCGCGGGGCTCGACGCGCGGCACGATCAGCGCCGGCTTGTCGAAAGACAGTATCTCACAATAGGTGTTGTAACCGCCCATCGCCACTACCGCCTTGGCGCCGGCAATCAGGTCTTCCATGCGGTTGTCGAACTCGATGATCTTGATGTAGGGGATCTTGGACCCCTTCTTGAGCAGCTTGTTGCGCTTGCGCGCCGGCATGTAAGGCCCGAGCACGATCAGCGCCCTGTGCTGCAATTGCGGGTCCTGCTGATAGGCATCGATGACGTCGTGAATCAATTCGGCGCCGTCGCCGCCGCCACCGGTGGTAACGAGGATATAATCGCCCTCGGGCCGGTGGCCGGGCAACTCGTTCCGCTGCAGGCTCCGTTGTAGGAAACCGACGAACCTCATCTTTGCCCTGACAGCCGGCGGCACATCCAAGCCGGTCAACGGATCGTAGAAATCCGGCGGGCCATAGGCCCAGACCTTGTCGTAGAACAGGCCTATCTTGCGCATCACATCCCTGCGTGCCCACTCTGCTTCGAGCAGATGCGGCGCATCCATCACCTCGCGCAGGCCAAGCACAAGCGTGGTGCCCCGCGTCTTGAGGTAGGACAGCGTGTCCTCGATCTCACCGCGCAGGCCGAGCGGTTCCTTGTCGACGATGAAAATATCCGGCCGGAAGGTCTCGGCTGTGTGGCGGATGATCGACTGGCGCATCCTTAGCGTCTCATGCAGGTCGATATCCTTTTCCAGCGAGGTGTATTCGCCGTTGCGCAACTTGATGACGCTGGGGATCTTCACGAAGTCGACACGGGCGCGGTAGTCGAAGGCGCCAGCGATAGGCGCACCCGAAATGATAAGCACCTGAAGTCCGCGGAAATCCTCGACCAGCGAATGCGCGATCGTCCGGCAGCGCTGCAAGTGGCCGAGCCCGAACGTGTCGTGGCTGTACATGAGAATTCGAGCGTTTTCTGCGTGCTGGGTCATTGTTGAACGTCTCTTAGAATTCTCGCGTTGAGGACCGTGAGCGACCCGCCGGCTTCGAAACCATCCTGGTTTTGAAACATGAGGCCGCAATTTTTAATTTGTATTACTTCTGTGGAATGCCTGTCAGATAGGCTTTCTGATTGCCAGAGTCCGAAACTAGATGGATTGGCGAATATCGCCTCGGCGGGAGCGGGCCGAGACTCTCTGTTGTTGTTTTGAGATGGATCGAAGGGGAAAGCGGTGTCCAAATGATCGGCAGAAGTCATCCCTCTTGATTCCAATAAGCTCCGGTCTTTCCGAACTCCATTGGTTTCGGAGCGGTGAAGGCGAATTCCGCTATCCTGCCCATATAGCCAATTGCTTGATCGGCATACGAATGGACAAAGTCGCCGGGCGTTGCACGGCGCATATTGTTGTAGAACTCATTTCGCGCGCCATTGCTCTCGGTCTTGGGGGACCAAAGGTGTTGCCCATCAATCTCTTGACGGGCGGTCTGATTATGATTCGCCGACCAGAACTGAGCCATCTGTCGCCAAGCTAGCCGGAATTTCGGCAGGAATCGAGTGGATGCCAGCGCTCACAACACACCGCCTGCAGCAGGGTGTGTGTAACACCGGTTGCTTGTCGATCGCTATGGCCTCTGGCAAATGCCTTAGCTGGGGCGGTGACGGTACTTTTTGAGACGACCTGAGCGCGCCATCGAACGTCGCGAGGTGCAAAAATCGCCCGATTGGTCCCGATAGTTGGTGAAACCTCAAAATATTTTTCCGGCGATTTTCTCTTTTAAAATCAAAAGCGTAACTTTTTGACGGTCTTGATGTCGGAGGTTGCGCGATGTTGAAAAATATTTTCTAGTGATTTCAACGGGTTATATGCCATCTGAACAATCGAGTGGGAGTGAGGGCCGGTCGGCAGTGTAGAGCAGCCCGGCGCCCACTTGGTCTTCGTCCGATGTTGGTTGCTCTTGCGGCTCTCGTCTTCCTTCCAAGCGACTGGACTATCCCCAAGCCCGACTGGAGCCGGGTGTAAAGTGGCATGCCGTCGTGGAGAGCTACGGCGTAGTCTGGCGTGCAAATCGGCTGGTTGGTCAGCGCCAAAGCAGCTTGGTGCGTTCTGCCTGGGTCTCGACTGACCCCGAAGCCGACTTACGCATTGCGTGAAGTGAACGGCAGCTCTGCGCCGCTTATCGGCCTTTCGAGGTAGTGGTCGCCGCGCCCGTATCCAAATTGAGACGCGGGCCGCGAGTTGCCTGTCGCGCTACTTGGCCATCATGTCGGTTTGTCATCCGGGTGACCGAGTTCGCAAAACCAGCCACCCAGATACTTGACCGATGGCTTTGTCGGATCGGGAACGGGCGTCTTCGCCTCGACGGCAGCTCGGAATGGTTCGGCAGTGTCTTGCGGAATAAATCCCAGATGGTTCGCCCCGCTGTTGTCGACCATCTTCAGCTTGTTGTTGGAAAGACCGAACGAGATGGTGTGGCCGACGCGCGGCGCCGTCAGCGATGCCTCGACCAGGCGCACGCAGTCGGCGAAGGAGAGATAGGACCACAGCATGCGCCGGTCGGCCGGCTCCGGGAAGGACGAGAAGATGCGCAGGCATACTGTCTCGATGCCGAACTTGTCCCAATAGAGCCGGCTAAGGCTCTCGACGAAATTCTTCGACACGCCATAGAGGCTGTCGGGCCGCACCGGCGCGTCGACGCCTATATGTGCCTCGACCTCGTGATAGCCGACGGCATGCACCGAGGAGGCATAGATGACGCGCTTCACGCCGTTTTTCCGGGCGCCTTCGTAAATGTGGTAGGAGCCGCGGATGCTTGAGTCGAGGATGGTCTGCCACTCGCATTCGAGCGGCGCGCCGCCGAAATGCACGATCGCGTCGCAGTCCTTGATCGCCGCGATTGTCGCCTCCATGTCGACGAGGTCGAAGACTGCTTCTTCCTCGTGCGGCGCCAGATCGCCGAACGGTTCGCGCCCCGCCAGGCGGATCTTGCTTGCCAGCGGCACCAGCCCCTTGCGCAATTGCGAGCCGAGCCGGCCGGCGGCGCCCGTGATCAGGATACGTTCATAATGCGGCATCACTTTACTCCACTTGCGCGACGGCGGCGTTGATCCGCGAGATCGCCTCGGCCAGCACCTCTTCGCCGGTCGCCGTCGAGATGCGGAAATACGGTGACAGTCCATAGGCGACGCCGGGCACCGACGCCACGCGTGCTTCGTTGAGAAGATAGTTTGCCACAGCCGCGTCGTCTTCCAGGACGACACCCTTGGGCGTCTTGCGGCCGATCAGACTGGCGCAGCCGATATAGGCATAGAAGGCACCTTCCGGCGGCGAGAGCGTCAGGCCGTTGATCTTGCGGATGCCGTCCACGACCAGGTTTCGGCGCGCCTCGAAGGCCTGCCGGAAGCGCGCGACTTCATCCTGCGGGCCGTTGAGCGCGGCGACGGTCGCGGCTTGCGCGATCGAGCAGACGGAGGTGCAGGACTGGCTCTGGATCGTCGACATCGCCTTGACGAGCGGCGCAGGTCCGGCGGCGTAACCGACGCGCCAGCCGGTCATCGCGTAGGACTTCGAGACGCCGTTGACGATCAGGGTGCGGTCCTTGAGCTCCGGGCACGCCTTGCCGAAGGACACGAATTCGCGTCCATCGAACAGGATGTGCTCGTAGATCTCGTCGGAGAGGACAAGCACCTGCGGGTGCCTGGCCAGCACCGCTCCAAGCGCCTTGAGATCAGATTGCGAATAGACCGCGCCGGACGGGTTGCCCGGCATGTTGAGGAAAAGCCATTTCGTACTCGGCGTGATCGTCTTTTCCAGCAGCTCCGGCGTCAGCCGGAAGCCGGTGGTCTCCGGGCATTCGATGACGACGGGCGTGCCGCCGAGCAGCTTCACCATTTCCGGATAGGAGACGAAATAGGGCGCAGGCAGGATCGCCTCGTCGCCGCCCTCCAGCGTCGCCATCAGCGCATTGAAGATGATCTGCTTGGCGCCGTTGGCCACCACGATGTCGTCGGCGGTGTAATTCAGTCCATTCTCACGGCGGAACTTGCCGGCCACCGCCTCGCGTATTTCGGCCGTGCCGGCGGCGGCGGTATAAAGCGTCTGGCCCGCTTTGGCTGCGAAATGCGCCGCGTCGATGATGTGGCGAGGTGTGGGAAAATCAGGCTCGCCGAGCCCGAGGTCGATAACATCGACGCCCTTGGCGCGCAGCGCCTTGGCGGCCTGTGAGGCCGCCATAGAAGCCGAAGGCTTCACCGCCGACAGGCGCGAGGCAACATAGCTCATCGGTCGTTCTCCGAGATGTATCCCTTGGATCGGTCGTTGGCCCGCGCGACGGCGCCGCGCTTGGCCGGATCGCCATAGCCGCCACCGCCCGGCAGTTCGAGGATCAGCCGGCGTCCGGCCGGCACATGCTGCCAGCCCTTTGGGCGCATCGGCGTGCCGTCGTCCAACCTGACCACGCCGGCGACTCCAGGCTTGCCGCCATTGCGCCCGCGGGCAGGGTGATTGACGCGGTCGAACATCGCCGAGAAGTCGAATTCATGGCCGTCGGTCGCGGCGATCTCGATGATCTGCCCCAGGCCGCCGCGGAACTCGCCATCGCCGCCGGAATTCGGTCGCAGCTCCTTGCGCCAGATGACGATCGGACCGGTATGCTCCGTCGCCTCGATCGGCATCGTATGCACACCCGACGGGAAGGCCGTCGCCGACAATCCGTCGAACTCGGGACGCGCGCCCATGCCGCCGGAGTTGAACATCAGAACCTCGGCGCGGCGGCCGGAGCCGCCGGCGACCGGGCGTGCCGAGATGTGGATGTTCCACAGCGCGCCGGCGCCTTCGGCGAGGATCTTGCCGGGCAACGCCTGGGAGATCGCGCCGAGCACGAGATCGGGAACCATGTGGCCGAAGATATGCCTCAGCGCCACCGGCGCCGGCCGCACGGCATTCAGGATGTTGACCGGCGACGACACGGTGAAGAAGGCGAGCGAGGCAGCATTGTTGGGAATGTCGGGCGCCACCATGCATTTCAGCGCATAACAGGCATAGGCCTTGCTGTAGATGATCGGGCAGTTGATACCCCAGCGGCTCATCGGGTCGGTGCCGCTAAAATCGACCTCGACATAGTCGTCGCGGACCGAAACCGTGGCCGCGAGCTTCACGGGCTCATCGTAACCGTCGGTCACCAGCTCGTTCCACCAGCTTCCCTTGGGCAGCGCCTTGATGCGGTCCAGCATGGCGTCCCGGGTGCGCGAGAAGATGAAGTCGCCGAGCCCGTCCAGCGAGGTCAGGCCGATCTCCTTCATCATGTCGACGAGGCGCCGGTGGCCAACTTCGTTGCAGGCGGCGAGCGAATAGAAATCGCCGACGACCTGGTTCGGCTCGCGAACATTGGCGCGCAGGATCCTGACCAGGTCGAGATTGACCTTGCCCTTTTCCGCGAACTTCATGATCGGGATCTGGATGCCTTCCTCGTAGACCGACTTGCCGTCGGCGCCGAAGCCGCGCCCGCCGACATCGACGACATGCGCCGTGCAGGCGAAGAAGGCCACGAGCTCGCCGTTCAGGAAGGACGGCGACACCATGGTGATGTCGTGCAGGTGGCCCGTGCCCTGCCAGGGATCGTTGGTGACATAGGTGTCGCCCTCGAACATGGTGTCGCGCGGGATCTCGTTCATGAAATGCAGCACCGCCTCGGCCATGGTGTTGACATGGCCGGGTGTGCCGGTCACCGCCTGCGCCAGCATCTGGCCGCGCGGGTCGAACACGCCGGCCGACAAGTCGCCGGATTCGCGCACCGAGGTCGAGAAGGCCGTGCGCAGCAAGGTGAGCGCCTGCTCCTCGACCACCGAGATCAACCGGTTCCACATGACCTGCATGCGGATTTCGGCGATGTTGTTCTTGCCTGGGTCGCTCATGCCTGGCTGCCTTTGCGGGTCAGGAGGATCGCGCCGTCGCTCTGGATGACGGCGTCGAAGCTGGTGGTGACGACGGTTGAGGTCTCGCGCTCGACGATGACCGCCGGGCCCGCGACGCGGTCGCCGGCGCAGAGCGCGTCGCGCTCGACGATGCCGTAGCTGCGCGGCCCGCCGCTGACTGGATCGAAGACCTCGCGTGTCGTCGTCGGCTGGCTGGTCCGCTTGCCGGTGGTGAGCTCGTGCCTGGTGACAGCGGGCCGAACGTCTGTCGCCTTGACCGACCATGTGACGATCTCGATCTCCAGCCCGTCGAGCCCTTCGATGGCGCGGCCGAAGAAGCGCTGGTAGTTGGTCTCGAACAGCTCCTTGAGCCTTGCGACCGCGTCGTCGCCGAACGGCTCGTCGGCTAGCGGCACCGGGATCTCCCAGCCCTGACCGGCGTAGCGCATGAAGGCGGTGATTTCGCAGACGATCTTGCCGCTGGCGCCGGTCCGCACGAAGCTTTCGGCGGACGCCTTGAGATCGCCTAGCAAGGCGTTGACTTCAACCGGCTGGAACTTTGACAGCCGAGTCAGCCTCGACGCCAGGGCCTCGTAACCGAACGGAGCCTTGAGGAAGCCGATCGCCGATCCGACGCCGGCGCCCTTGGGGACCATGCAGCGATCGATGCCGAGTTTCTCGCAAAGCCTTGCGGCGTGGAGAGGGGCCGCGCCGCCAAAGGCGATCATCAGATTGTCGGAAATGTTCTTGCCGTTCTCGACGGCATGGACGCGCGCGGCGTTCGCCATGTTCTCGTCCACTACCTCGCAGATGCCGAAGGCCGTCGACATCGCATCGAGCGACAGGCGCTCGCCGACATCGCACATGATGGCCTGCTCGGAAGCGGACGTGTCGAGCCGGATCGCGCCGCCGGCGAAATTGTGCGCGTCGAGCTTGCCGAGCACCAGGTCGGCGTCGGTGATCGCCGGACGCTTGCCGCCGCGGCCGTAGCAGGCCGGGCCCGGCTCCGAGCCTGCGCTTTCCGGTCCGGTCTGGATGCGGCCCATCGCGTCGACCCAGGCGATGGAGCCGCCGCCGGCGCCGATCTCGATCATCTCGATCACCGGAATAGATATCGGCATGCCCGAGCCTTTGGAGAAGCGATAAGTGCGCGCCACCTCGAAGGTTCTTGCCGTGCGCGGCGCATAGTCCTCGATCAGGCAAATCTTGGCAGTGGTTCCGCCCATGTCGTAGGAGACGACCTTTTCCAGGCCGAAGCGCCTGGCGATGTCGGCCGCGAAGATGGCGCCGCCGGCCGGCCCGGATTCGACCAGCCGCACCGGAAATTCCGAGGCGGTCTCCACCGAGATCAGCCCGCCGCCGGAATGGATCATGAAGACCGGGCACTCGGCGCCCATCTCCTTCAGCCGCGTCTGCAGGCGGGCGAGATAGTCGGCCATCTGCGGCCGCACATAGGCGTTGGCGCAGACCGTGTTGAAGCGCTCGAACTCGCGCATCTGCGGCGACACTTCGGCGCCGATCGAAATCGGGATGCTGAGCTTCCTGGAAAGGATCTCGCGAGCTCGCCTTTCGTGGTCCGGATTGGCGTAAGCGTGGATGAAGCCGATCGCCACCGAGCCGAAACTGCCGGCTGCGATGCGTTCGGCTATTTCCTCCAGAGCGGCCTCGTCGAGCGGCTGCAGTTCCTGGCCTTCGGCGCCGATGCGGCCCTTGACCGTGAAGCGGTCCTCGCGCGGGATCAGCGGCGTCGGCAGTTGCAGATTGAGATCATACTGCTCGAAGCGGTTTTCCGTCCGCATCTCGATCACATCGCGGAACCCTTCCGTCGTTACCAGCGCGGTCTTCGCGCCACGCCGCTCGATCAGCGCGTTGGTCGCCAGCGTCGTGCCGTGGATGATGATGCCGATTTCGGAAGGCGAGATTCCGGCATCGCGGATGACGATGGCGATGCCGTCTAGGATCGCCTGCTCGGGAGCAGCGTAGTTGGTCAGCACCTTGGTCGAGAACATCGTTCCTCTTACGTCGAGGGCGATGTCGGTGAAGGTGCCGCCGATGTCCGCGCCGAGGCGGATGTCGTCAGTTCTGGAGGTCATGCCTTGGCTTTCTGGGAAGCGAGTGCTGCGTCGCGCATCTGGGTGAGGGTCTGCCGGGGCGTGAGCGCTTCGGACGAGATGGCGATGTCGAGAACGGCACCCGTCGTGGAGTTGAGCGCCCGCTCGAACGCCGCCGCGAAATCCCCAGTGGATTCGACCCGCTCGGCGTGGAAGCCATAGGCCTTCGCCAGGATCACGAAATCCGGGTTCTCGAGCGAGGTTCCCGAAACGCGGGCCGGATAGCTCCGCTCCTGATGCGCGCGGATCGTGCCGTAAATGCCGTTGTTGATGATCAGCACGATCGGCTGCGCGCCGGCCTGCATGGCGGTGCCGAGTTCCTGGCAGTTCATCTGAAAGTCGCCGTCGCCGGCAAAGCAGACGACCGTGCGCTTCGGAAAAGCGACCTTGGCGGCAATCGCCGCGGGGAGGCCGTAGCCCATGGCGCCCGACTGCGGGGCAAGCAGCCGCGCCTGCGGCCCGAACTTGAAGAACTTGTTCGGCCATACGGTGAAATTGCCGGCGCCGTTGGTGAGGATGACGTCGGCCGGCAGGGTCTCGCGCAACCAGGCGCTGACCGCGACCATGTCGACTGAGCCGGGCTGCACGGGCGCGGCGAAGGTGCCTTCATAGGCCTTGCGCGCCGCCGCGCGCCATTCTGCCCAGGCGCCTTTGACCGGGGTCAGGGCTTTGGCAAAGGCGTTCGGGCCGGCATGGATGCCGATCGCCGGCACATAGATCTTGCCGATCTCGCGGTCGGAGCCATGGACATGGATCAGCTTCTGGCGCGGCTCCGGTACGGAGAGCAACGTGTAGCCGTCCGTCGTCATCTCGCCGAAGCGGACATTGACGGCCAGTATCACGTCGGCATCGCGGATCAGCTTCTTCACATGCGGCACCACGCCGACGCCGGCCTCGCCGACGAAGACAGGCGAATGGTTGTCGAACTGGTCCTGATAGCGGAAGGCGGCGACGACGGGGATGTCGGAAGCCTCGGCGAAGGCCTGCAAGGCCGAGCGCCCGTCCGCCGTCCAGTTGGCGCCGCCCATGAGCAGGATCGGCCTCTCTGCCGCAGCCAGCATCTTAAGCGCCGCGGCAATCGCATCCTGCGCCGGCGCAGCTTCGAAAATGCAAGCGGGGCCGCTGAGCGGCGCGGCCTCGGTCATCGTCGTCAGCATGTCCTCCGGCAGCGCAACCACGACGGGACCGGGCCGCCCCGTCAGGGCGGCCGTCCAAGCCCGCGCCACGATCTCGGGCAGGCGCGAGACATCGTCGATCTCGACCGCCCATTTGGCGACGGTTCCGAACACCGCCCGGTAGTCGATCTCCTGGAAAGCCTCGCGCCCCTTCATGTCGGTGCCGACCTGGCCCACGAACAGGATCATCGGCGAACTGTCCTGCATCGCCGTATGAACACCGATGCTGGCGTTGGTCACGCCCGGGCCGCGCGTCGCGAAACAGATGCCCGGCGATCCGGTCAGCTTGCCATAGGCTGAAGCCATGAACGACGCGCCGCCCTCGTTGCGGCAGATCACATAGTCCAGCTTTCCGCGGGTGTCGTGCAGTGCATCCAGGACCGCCAGGTAGCTTTCGCCGGGCACGCCGAAGCTCTTGGTCGCGCCAAGCGCAATCAGGCACTCGACAAGAAGGCGACCGCCATTCCGGATCATTCTTCGACTCTCACTCTGGCGGCAAGCGGACCGAGCCTACCTTCGGTTCTATACGTGCACTCTGGCGGATCGAGGCGAAATCAAGAAATGCGGTGTATTCGAAAGTTTTTCTTTACTGAGCGGCGCGCACCAGAACGCCGGGATTCATCGTATTCAGCGGATCGAACGCGCCCTTCAGACGCGCCATGAGCTCCCGCTCCACCGTGCTGCGATTCCGCTCGGCCAAGGCGATCTTGGCGCGCCCCAGTCCATGCTCGGCCGCGAAGCTGCCGCCCATCTCCGTGGCTAAAGATGCCAGCGCCGCGGCGAACTGTCCGGCCCTGCCGTCGAAATCGGCGCGGCCTTCCGGCGGCGACAGATTGTAGTGGATGTTGCCGTCGCCGAGATGCCCGAACGGGTTGATCCGCACGCCGGGAAGAATGTCGCTGCAGACCTTGTTGCCGGCCTCGATGAACCTGGCAATCGCGCCCGGCGGCACCGAGATGTCGTGCTTCAATTGCTCGCCTTCCAGCCGCTGCCCCTCGGGCTGTTCCTCGCGCAGGCGCCAGAACTGCGCCCGATGCGCGTCAGACCTGGCCAGCGCGCCGTCCACGACCAGGCCTTGCTCCATGCCCCGCTCCAGCGCCGAATTGAGGATGTCGTCCAGAGGAACGCGCGGCGAACCTGACGCCAGGTCGACCAGCAGGTAGACGTTGCCTCGCGTCTCCATCTGATAGGCGAGATCGGGCAGGTGCTTGAGCGCCAGTGCCAGGCCGACATCGGAGAAGAATTCGAGGCCGGCAAGGAACTCTCCGGCCTCGCCGCGCAGGAAGGCGCCGAACGAGACGGCGGCGGCGCAGTCGGACATGACCAGAAGCGCGCTCGCCTGTTGGCGTGGCGTGGGATAGAGCCGCAACACCGCGCGTGTCACGATGCCCAGCGTGCCTTCGGCGCCGCAGAACAGCTTGCGCAGCTGATAGCCGGCATTGTCCTTCTGCACCGCGCGCAGGCCGTCCCACACCGCGCCGTCCGGGGTCACGACTTCGAGGCCAAGCACAAGATCCTGCATCATGCCATAGCGAAACGCCTGGCTGCCGCCGGCATTGGTGCCGATCAGGCCGCCGATCCTGGCGCTGCCCTCCGCGCCGAGATGCATCGGAAACATCAGCCCATGCGGCTCCAGCGCCTGGTGCAACGCGGCGAGCACGACGCCCGCTTCAACCGCGATCGAGCCGCTCTCCGGATCCGGTTCGCCGATCGCCGCCATGCGCGAAAGCGAGACGATAACCGCGTTGGGCCGATCGGCGACGGCGCCGCCGCACAGGCCCGTATTTCCGCCTTGCGGGATCACCGCCACGCCTGCCTCCCGGCATGCCTTTACGACTGCGGCAACTTCGGCCGTGTCCGAGGGCCTGGCAACGCCCAGAGGCGCGTCTCCATAGCGGTTCAGCCAGTCACGCTGGTAGGGCTCGGCGTCGTCGCCCGAAAGCCAGCCTTTCGGTCCGAGAATATCGCGCAAAGTGGTGACGGGGTCGGTCATTGCGATACCTGCGATGTGTGGCACGCCGCGTATAGACAGGTGCGTCGCCCGGCTCAATGACCAAGCACCTGCGACAAGAACTGTCGCGTGCGCTCGTTCCGGGAAGAGGTGAAGAATTCCTCTGGAGGGGCCTCTTCGACGATCTCGCCGCCATCCATGAAAATCACCCGATCGGCAACGCGGCGGGCAAAGCCCATCTCATGCGTGACGCAGATCATCGTCATGCCTTCCGAAGCGAGCGTGACCATGACGTCCAGCACTTCCGCGATCATCTCCGGGTCAAGCGCGGAGGTCGGCTCGTCGAACAGCATGATCTGCGGCTGCATGCAAAGCGCACGCGCAATCGCGACACGCTGCTGCTGGCCGCCAGAGAGCTGGCCCGGAAACTTCATCGCCTGCTCGGGGATACGGACCTTCTCCAGATAACGCCGGGCGGTCGCCTCGGCTTCCGCTCGAGGCTGCTTGCGCACGATCATGGGCGCGAGCATGCAATTTTCCAGCACCGTCATGTGCGGGAACAGGTTGAAGTGCTGGAACACCATCCCGACCTCGCGCCTGATCCCGTCGATGTTGCCGACATCATCGTTGAGCTCGGTGCCGAGCACGGTGATGCGGCCACCATTGTGCTGCTCGAGCCGGTTGATACAGCGGATCATGGTGGACTTGCCGGAGCCGGAGGGACCGCAGACGACGATCCTTTCGCCCCGCTCCACGGAAAGATTTATCTTCCGCAGCGCGTGGAACGACCCGTAGTATTTGTCGAGGTTTTCGATGCGCACGGCGGCGCCGGGTGACTGCGTCGAATT
Organism: Mesorhizobium tamadayense; assembly: GCF_003863365.1. GTDB lineage: Bacteria > Pseudomonadota > Alphaproteobacteria > Rhizobiales > Rhizobiaceae > Mesorhizobium > Mesorhizobium tamadayense. Next base: position 81,573 of record NZ_RQXT01000013.1, read on the forward strand.
CACTTGCGCCTCCACTATCGTTCGCCGACCGACATGCGGCGCTCGAGGAAGGCGCCGTAGCGGGACAGGCTGAAGACGAAGACGAAGTAGATGAAGGCGATGAAGGCATAGACCTCGACATAGGCGAAACGCCACTCGCCGGTTCCGTAGGCGGCATTGCCGGATGCCAGGATCTCGAAGAATCCGACGATGACCACCAGCGACGTCTCCTTGAACGAGATGACGAACTGATTGATCGTCGCCGGCAGCGCGTTGCGCATGGCCTGCGGAAGAAGGATGCGGCCGATGCGCTGCCAGTAACTCATGCCGAGGGCCATCGCGGCCTCTTCCTGTCCCTTCGGGACGCCCTGCATGCCGCCTCGCACGATCTCCGCCTGATAGGCCGAGAAGAACAGGGCGGAGCCGATGATCACCCGGTAGAGCTTGTCGCCCGCAAGCCATTGCGGCAGCGCGAAAGGCAGCACGACGGCAAAGGTGAAGAGGATCGAGATCAACGGCAGCGAGCGCACCCCATCGATGATCAGACCGGTGGTATGCGATATCCAGGGGAGTTCCGATCGGCGCAAGAGAGCCAGGCAGATCGCCAGCGGGAAGCCGATCAGGCAAGTGGTGACGAAGATGAACAGCGTCAGCGCCAAACCGCCCCATGCTTCCTCGCCGACATAGGCAAGGCCGAGCATGCCGCCTTTCATCAGCACATAATAGAGCGCTGTTCCAACTCCCCACACCAGCGCGATGCGGCGACCCGTCCAGAAGGCTGGAATACAGCTCAGCACCGTCATGACCACCACGGCCACGCAGGCGAGCGCCGAACGCCATTGCTCCTCAAAGGGATAGAGGCCGAATAGGATGATCCGCCACCTGGCAGCGATGACCGACCAGCAGGCGCCGGCCGCCGCCTGGCACGCCTCCGGTCCGCCGCTTGTGGTGAAGACGGCCGAGAAGATCGCCCAGTTGAGCAGCTTCCAGGCGAGAAAGACCATAGTCGCGAGGGAGACCAGTGACAATAATGCCTGAAGCGGCCTCGCGAAGAAGCGTCGCCTCAGGTCCTCGATCCGTCCCGGAGCAGAGGGAGCAACAACGATCATCTCCATCTCTCATCCCCTCAGTTGATTGCCCTTGAGGGCAATGGCTTTGTTGATCCGGTTGAAAACGGCAGCCAGGCTGAGGTTGATCGTGAGGAAGCCTGCCATCAGGATTCCGATCGCTTCCAGCGTCTGGCCGGAATGGTTGATCGTCAGCGCCACGATCATGAAGAAGTCCGTGAAGCCCACCGCGATGCCCATCGTCGTTGCCTTGATCAGCCACACATACTGGTTGGCGAGGATCGGCAGCATAGCCCGGAGCGCAAGCGGTAGTCTGACCAGCGTGAAGACCCGCCATGGGCTGAGCCCCAGCGAAAGTGCGGCCTCCATCTGGCCCTTGCCGACCGCCTTGAAGCCGCCGCGCACGATCTCGGCGATATAGGAGCCGCCATAGATGGCGATGGCGATAGCAAGCGCGGAAAACTCCGGTGGAATGCGCAGACCGCCCTTGAGATTGAGACCTTGCAAAGCGGGGAAATCCACGAGCGGCAGGTCCGGGAGGCGGCCGATTGCCAGAATGATGGCCGCGCCGGCCAGCGCCGCCGCCGCGCCGGCGAGTTGGATGGCGAGGCGCTCGCCGATCGGCTGGCTCAGACGCGATGTCCTGCCCAGCCAGACCGGCAGCGCGATGGCGGCGATCAAGGCGAATATAGCCAGCGTCATTGCTGGGCCGCCGACATTCGGGACCGGCACGTAGAGCCCGCGGCTTGTGAGCAGCATGCCCCAGGCTTCGTATGCGCTGCGCGGTGTCGGAAGGTGGGTGATGACCGCGTACCAGAAGAAGACCTGGAGGATCAGCGGGATGTTGCGGAAGATGTCGACATAGGTGCGGCCAAGCAGTCGCGCCAACTCATTCGAGGAGGTTCGCGCCAGGCCGACGATCGTTCCAACGATCGTCGCGAGCATCAGCCCGACGCTCCCCAGGAAGAGCGTGTTGATGATGCCGATGAGGAAGAACCACCAGTAGGGATCATTGGCCGTGGCAGGCAGGAGCGAGAAGTTCACGTCCCATCCCGTCGACTTCGACAGGAAGTCGAATCCGGAGGTGATCCCTTGCTCAGCCAGGTTCTGCCGGGCAATCGCAACGCCGGCAAGCACAAGTGCTGCGATCGAGCCGACATAGAGAAGCTGCAACAGCGCGTTGCGGACCTTCTGATTTCTCAGCAGGCTGCTCATTGACCAATCTTTCCCGAGTTTGTCGCCAGCTCCGCCCGGCAAAAGCCGAGCAGAACCCACAGCGAGCCGCGTTAAGAACGGATCAGTCGATCACCAGCGGGAACAGGACGCCGCCATTGTTCCACAGGTTGGTCAGCTCGCGGTCCATCTTGTAGGGCGAGTCCTTGCCGAGATCGCGCTCGAAGATTTCGCCGTAATTGCCGACCTTCTTGATCACGTTGTAGGCCCAGTCGTCGGCAAGCCCGAGACCCTTGCCCATGCCGGGCGACACGCCGAGGAATTTCGCCACCTGCGGCGATGTCGGCTTGGCCTTGATCTCGTCGACGTTCTTGGAGGTGATACCTTCCTGCTCAGCAAAGATCAGGGCGCTGAGCGTCCAATTTGCGATGTCGACCCAGTTGTCGTCGCCCTGCCGCATGATCATGACTTCGGGCTCGACGGCGAGCACGTCGGGCAGGATGACATGGTCTTCGACCTTGCCCTTGGCGATGCGGGCGATGGCGAGCGTCGGGCCCCACTGCGCATAGAGATCGCAGCGTCCGGAGAAATAGGCCTGTTCGAGCTCTTCCGTCTTTTCGATGAGCACCGGTTCGAGCTTGATGCCGAGCTTGGCCGTATAGGCCGCGACCTGCTGTTCCTGCGAGGTGCCGGCGGGAATGCAGATCGTGCCGCCGGCGGCGTCCTTGAGCGACTTCAGATTGAGCTCCTTGTGCGCCATCACCTTGGTCGTTCCGAGGTAATAGGAGGTGGAGAACTGCAGGCCGAGCTCGGTGTCGCGGCTGAGCGTGCCGCCCGACGCCTTGATGATGATGTCGACATCGCCCGACTGCAGAGCCGGCCAGCGTTGGGCCCAGCTGATCGGAACGACCTTCAGCTTTGCTGGATCGCCGAACACGGCCGCGGCCACTGCCTTGCAGAGGTCGATATCCATGCCCTTCCAACTGCCTTTGTTGTCCACCTCGGCGAAGCCGAGATAGGAGCCGTCATGGCCGGTACAGTTCAGCACGCCGCGCGCCTTGACGGTTTCGAGCGTCTTGCCGCCCGCTGCTTCGGCCGGCGCTGCAAAATGCACGAGGCCAAGGGCCAGGGCCCCCCATTTCATCATTTTCATGTTGTTGTCTCCACTGTTGAGATTGTTCCGTTTCTTGTTGTTGGAGTCCGGAAGAAGCCTTTCGGAACTCGGTCGCGAAGCCGCTCCCTAGTCGGAGAGCGGGGTCGGTTTCGGCAAAGAGGAAATCTTCAGATCGCTCCGCCAATCCTGCTTGACGAGCCATCGATGGAGCGCTGCCACTGCCTTCACGCGCAGATGCCCGCGCGGAACGACAAGGTAAAATCCCGGGACTTCCTCCGGCCTCATATCGGCCAGCGCATCGCGGCCGATCGGCGCGACCAGCGCGCCCGACCTGAGGTCTTCTTCGGCGTCGATGACAGAGACCAGGCCCACGCCTATGCCTTGAAGGGTTGCTCTGCGCATGGTCGCCGCGTCGTCGAAGCTGATGCTTCGGTCGCCCTCGGTCTGCTCCACGGCGAGGTGCCGCAATATGTCGGGCCACAGGCGCTTCGACTTGACGGTGTCGAGCAGCGTGAACTGCGTCAGGTCATGCGCCGACTTGATCTTCTCGCCGATCGCCGGCGTGCAACAAATGACCTTCGGATCCGGCACCAGGAGCGTGGTCTCATAGTCCGGCCAGTTGCCGTAGCCCCACTGCACCGTCATATCGATGTCGTCGCGCCCGAAGTCGGGCAGGTCGACCATCGTCGTCAGGCGCAGATCCGCGCCCGGCAGGATTTCTCTGAACAGGGAAAGGCGCGGCAGCAGATAGTGGGTGGCGAAATAGGGACTCGCATTGAGGTTGATGCGGTCCCGGTAGGTCGACTTGGTGACGCGGCGAACGCCTTCGGCAAACTCGTCGAAGCCGGCCTTGACGTAGTGCGAAAGCAGGATCGCCTGCTCGGTCAATTCGATCGAGCGGCCCTTGCGCTCGAACAGCGTCACTTGAAGCGTGTCCTCGAGAAGCTTGATCTGCTGGCCGACGGCCTGCGGCGTCACCAAGAGCTCGTCGGCGGCCTGCCGGAAGCTCTTGTGCTCCGCGACGGCGTGGAAGACTCGAAGTGCATTGAGCGAAGGAAGGCGAAGCTTGCCGGCCATGGTGAATTCCGCCTCCTCTGGTTCGAGACTCCGTCGATCAGGCACTGCCGTATTCAACCGCCGCCGGCGGCTTGGAAACTGGTTCAGGCGTATATGTAACCGCCTGAGACAATTACGTTTTCACCGGTCATATAGGTGTTCTTCGGGCCACCCGTCATCAGCACCCACTCGGCGATTTCCGCCGGCTCGGCGCCGCGGCCGAGCGGGCTGGCCTTGGCCAGTTCCTCGAGGAAGCCGAGGGCTTTGGCCTTCTCCGTGGCCATGCCTGCGGGCGCCACCGAGTTCACCAGGATCCCATCCTTTGCGACGTGATGGGCAAAGGAACGCGTAAGGCTGACGACGGCCGCCTTGGTCGCCGCATAATGGGCGTTCTGCGGATGCGCCTTGAAGGCGTCGACCGAGGTCAGGTTAACGATCCGCCCGCGCACATAGCTCTTCGGTTCCTGCGACTGCATGTGGCGCACGGCCGCCACCATCATGTGGTAGGTGCCCTTGATGTTGATGCCATTGGAGGCATCCCACTCGGCGTCGGTGATCTCGAGGAGAGGACGGCGAGGATAGATCGCGGCGCAATTGATCAGCGTGTCGACGCGCCCGAGCTTCGCAGCAATGGTATCGAAGGCGGCATGGCATTGAGGGCCGACCTGGATATCGCAGACGGCGGTGGCGGTCAGCAGGCCCTTGGCCCGTGCCGGTTCAAGCACGCCCTCGGCGGCGTCTTGGTTGATGTCGATGACGCCGATCTTTGCCGCCCCGGCCTCGACAGCCATGCGAGCCAAAAGCGCGCCGAGGCCAGAGCCGCCGCCAACGATGAGAACGGAAAGATCCTTCATCCTATTTTCCTTGCTTGCTGCCGCTCGGCGTCGTCGGCCGGGTCGGCATGATGTCGAAGCGGGTAACGTCGGCCCATGTGGGGAGTGCGAGCAGGGCGACGACCATCTTGGCCACGTCGTCCGGCTGCACGGCGACATTGCCAGCGTACATCGCCGCCCGCGCCTCGGCGTCGAGTATATCCTTGTAGAGCTGCGTCTCGACGCGGCCGGGAACGATCTCGGTCACGCGAATGCCGAATTGCGAGAGGTCGGCGCGCAAGGCGGCGGCAAAGCCGGAGATCGCCGCCTTCGTCGCCGAATAGACGGCGACGTTGGGAAAAGAGGCGTGGCCGGCGGAAGAGCCGGTGAACAGGATGTGCCCCGACTGCCGCTCGCGCATCTGCGGCACGACGAGGCGGGTAAGCAGGACCGCCGCGCTGAGGTTCACCTCCAGCGTGGTGTCTATGTCGGCGATCTTCATGTCGGCGAAGTTGCCGAGCGGCGGCATGATGCCGGCATTGTTGACCAGCACATCGATGGTGAGATCGGCAAGGACCGATTCCAGCGCCTCGCGGTCGGTGACGTCGACCGCAATGGGAACGATACCCGGCCGCCCGGCCTGCAACTCCTTGAGCGCGGCCTGGCTGCGGCCGACCGCGTAGACGTCATAGCCCGCGTCGCTCAGCGCTATGGCGATGGCTCGCCCTATGCCGCTTGTCGCTCCTGTGATGAAGGCTGTCGTCACGTGGGCTTCCCCAATTGCCTGGCGTCAGTGTGCGGCCTTGGCCGATGCCGCGAAACCAAGAAAAGCAGCAAAAAGGAAAGATGAACTTTCGAAAGCCATTTCGGCGTTTGAAACTTTCCACTTTGCCAACGTGATCCGGAAAGCCGCAAACCGAAGGAAAACAATACCTTCGGCGCGCTGGAACGGCTACTTGCCCGCCGATGGAGCAAAAATATGGCTTTCGCATTCGATGGCCGGTCCGTCTTCGGCGCGAGGGTGCAGGGATCAAAGCCGCCGCCGTTTATCCGCCTGTCGATACCGGCCTTTTCATCTTGGTGAAGAGAGAGGCCGCGGCGGCCTTTTGCTCGGCGTCCGTCGCCTCGACGCCCGAAGCCCTGGCCAGGGCGCGCACGCGTCCCAGGCTGTTGTGCAGATGCTTGCGCATGGCCTGGCGGGCCTTGCTGCCGTCCTGCCTTTCGATGGCATCGACGATGGCTTTGTGCTCGCTGTGGATGCGCGCGTAGTAGCTGTCCTTGAGCGCCGGCTCGACCACATAGCCGAGCCGGAAGCGCGGCACGATCATCGGCCCGAGATAGGCCAGGAAGCCGTGGATGAATTCGTTGCGCGCAGCCTTGGCGATCGCGAGATGGAAATCGTAATCGTAGTGGATCTGGACGGCGGCGGGATCCGCCTGCTGGGCGTCGATTTGCTCCATCATCGACCGGATATCGCTGGCCTCCTCGTCGGTGCGGCGCTCAGCGCAGAGCCCCGCGGATTCCACTTCGACGCTCAACCTGAGCTCGAGCAGCGCGATGGTTTCCGGCAAGGTCCGGAGCGCCTCGTCCGGGATCGAGAAATTGCGCGGCGCGGGCGTTTCGCTGACGAACATGCCGCGCCCCTGCTGCGGCACCACCATGCCTTCGGAGCGCAGCCGCGCGACCGCTTCGCGCACGACCGTGCGGCTGACGTCATATTCGGCGCAAAGCTCCGCCTCGGTCGGCAATTGCGCGCCAGGCTGCAACTGTCCGGAACGGATTTTTTCGGCCAGGCTCTCCGCTACGACGGTGGAAAGCGGCTTGCGCTTCGTCATTTAGGTCCTTCCGTTCAAGTTCAGATTCGGGATGATGCCCGAACCGGCAAGACCATTCAAACCGACGTTTGCCGGATGGGGTTGCCCTGCAGATACTGCGCGTAGGGCGCCTGGACGAGCCAGCCGGCATCGATGGGGAGGGTGACGCCGGTGATCGAGGCGGCACGATCGGAGCAGAGGAACAAGGCCGCCTCGGCCACATCGCGCGGCTCGACGAAGCGGCGGAGCGCCGTGGTGGCCTGGATCGCTTCCGGATTACGCTCGCCGCTGGCGATCCTGGCCTTCAGCCCGTCGGTGAGCGTATAGCCGGGCGCCACGGCGTTGACGCGGACCCCATGCGGGCCGAGCTCGGCGGCAAGGATCTGCGTCAGGGCCAGAACCGCATGCTTTCCGGGCGTGTAGGCCGGCAGCGACAGCGGCGCGAAAGAGGCAAGCGAGCCGACATTGAGGATCGCGCCCCGCCTGGCGGCCGACATCAGCCGCCCGAACACCTGGCAGCCGAGCAGCGTGCCGCGATAGTTGATCCGCCACATCCGCTCGTCTTCGTCGAGGTCCTGGTCGAGCACGTGCTTGCCGCTCTGCAGGATGCCGGCGCAGTTGACCACGACCTGAGGCGTGCCGAACGAATCCACGACATCCCGCGCCAGCGCTTCGACGGAAGCGGGATCGCCAACATCGGTCTGGACGAAGCGGGCGCGCGGGGCGCCCGCGCTCTCGCAGGCGCCGGTTGCCTCCTTGCCTCGAACGGCGTCGCGGCCTGCGACGGCCACCTGATAGCCGTCCTCGGCGAAGCGCTGCGCGATCGCGCGGCCGATGCCGGACGTGCCGCCGATGACGACGGCGGTTGTTGCATCAGCCATTGCGGCGATCCTTCCGCTCGATGTCGAAGAATGCGGACATGGCCTCGACCTGGAAATCCATCATCGGACGCCCGGGCTGGATGCGACAGCCGATCTCTTTCGCCGCCTTGAGCAGGGCCGTCTCGGCCGGCTCCATGATGATGTCGACCACCGTCATCTCCGGCGTGAGCCTGCTCACGTCCATAGGCAGTGGGTCGCCGGCTTTCAGTCCGGACGGCGTGGCGTTGATCGCCATGTCCATTCCGGATGGATCGGGATCACCGACCTCGATGCGGCAATTGGGGAAGGACCTGTTGACCAGCGAAGCGAGCTTTGCGGCGCGACCCCTGTCGATGTCGGCCAGGCGGATTTCCGCCGCGCCTTCTTCGGCCAGGCAGTAAGTCAGCGAGGAGCCGGCGCCGCCGGCGCCGACCTGGAGGATGCGCCGGCCCGCGATCTGGTGCCCGCCTGCCTCCAACCCGTCGATGAAGCCGACGCCGTCGAAATTGTCGGCATACCAGGTGCCGTCCGCCTGGCGGCGCACGGAGTTCGCGCTCTGCACGCGGGCGGCGCGGTCATGGGCGGCCGCGCATTTGTGGTAGACCGCCGTTTTGTAAGGCACCGAAATGATGACGCCCCGGATGTTCTCGGCCGCGGTGATGCCGGCCCAAAAAGTGTCGAAATCTTGCGGACGGCAGCTCAGCGGCACCATCAAGCTGTCGAGACCCTTCTGCTCGAATATCTCGTTGAATATGCCGGGGCTCTTCGCATGACCCACGGGATGGGCCAGCATGACGAAGATTTCGGCCTTTCCGGTTCCGCGCATCGGTTCACTCCTTTTTCTTTGACAGTTCGTGATCGCTCAGGACCTCAAGGGCCCGCACCAGGGACGAGTGGTCGGCGTCCGCGCCGTCCGCTCGGGCCGAGCAGGCATTCATCAGCTGCTGCGCGATCGCCGTGCTCGGGAGCGACACGCCAAGCGCGCGGGCGCTTTCGAGCGCGAGATTGAGGTCCTTCTGGTGGAGCCGGATGCGGAAGCCCGGCGCGAAGGTGCGGGCGATCATGCGCTCGCCATGCACTTCGAGCACGCGGGACGAGGCGAAGCCGCCCATCAGCGCGGTGCGCACTTTCGCCGGATCGCAACCCGCTTTGCTGGCGAAAACCAGCGCCTCGGCAACAGCTTCGATGTTGAGCGCGACGATGATCTGGTTGGCGATCTTGCAGGTCTGGCCGGCGCCGTTGTTTTCGCCAATGAGGGTGATGTTCTTGCCGAGCTTCTCAAGGATCGGCAGCGCGCGCTCGAACTCGGCGGCAGGCCCGCCGACCATGATGGTGAGGCTCGCCGCCTTGGCGCCGACCTCGCCGCCGGAAACCGGCGCATCGAGACAGCCGGCGCCGGCTTCCCTGAACTTCGCCGCGAACTCGGCCGTGGCGATCGGGCTGATCGAGCTCATGTCTATGACCAGCTTGCCGGCCGAAATTCCTTCGAGCACGCCGTTCCGTCCGATCAGGACGCGTTCCACGTCTGGCGTGTCGGGCAGCATTGTGATGACGATCTCGGACAGCCGCGCCACCTCGGCGGGGGAGGCGACGGCCGATGCCTTCAGATCCATTGGGAGAGGCGAGCGGTTCAGGACCGTGACGATCTCGTGCCCGGCATCCGCCAGATGCCCTGCCATCGGCGCGCCCATGACGCCGAGCCCGATGAAGCCGATTTTCATGCGCAACTCCCGTGTGGCGTCCCGAGCCATCTTGCAGCTCAAGTCAGGCGTATGATATAGGACATCATACAAATTTCAATGCACCTTCTTCCCGCTGGAGACCGATCACAAAATGCAGGAGCGCGTCAATTCGCTGAAGGCGGCCACGCAGGCCGGCCGGCCCCATATCGGCATCTGGTGTTCGCTGGCGTCGGCGCTCACCACCGAAGTCATGGCTGGCTCCGGGGCGGGCTGGTTGCTAGTCGACGGCGAGCACAGCCCGAACGATCTGCGCAGCATCATGGCGCAGTTGCAGGTCGCAGCGGCATTTCCGTGCGAAGCGGTGGTGCGCCTGCCGTCGGACGATCCCAATCTGATGAAGCAGGCGTTGGACGTCGGCGCCCGCAGCCTGATGATCCCGAACGTGCGGACGGCGCATCAGGCGCGCAGTATCGTCGCGGCGATGACCTATGCCCCGGGCGGTTTCCGCGGCTTCTCGGTCGGCCACCGTGCCAACGCATTCGGCCGCATCGCCGGCTATCATGCAAAAGCACGCGAGCAGCAGCTGCTGGCTTTGCAGATCGAGGATGAAGCTGCTGTGGCCAATGCGGCTGAGATTGCAGCGGTGGATGGCGTGGACGTCCTGTTCGTCGGACCGGGCGACCTCTCCACGAACATGGGCGCGATGGGCAACTCCGGCGCCGCGCATGTGCAGGAGGCGATCGCCTCGGTGCGCAAAGCCGCCGCTGCGGCAGGGAAGGCGAGCGGCATCCTAGCTCCCGCGAAGGCCGATGCGGACCGCTATCTCGCGGACGGCTTCACCATGGTGGCGGTCGGATCCGACCTCGGCCTGCTGGCGCGAGGCTCCGATGCCCTGATCGCCTCGTTCCACCAGTAGAGCGGAGAACAGCCGTGGCGATTCCACCCTACAAAGCACCTTCGCGCAGCGCCTATGACGTCGTCATCGTCGGCGGTGCGGTCATCGGCTCCTCGACTGCCTACTGGCTGAGCCAGGCGCTGGGCGACCGCGCCTCGATCCTCGTGGTCGAGCGCGACTCAAGCTACGAGTTCTCCTCGACCGCGCTCTCCACCAGCGCCATCCGCCAGCAATATTCCAATCCGATCAATGTGAAGATCAGCCAGTTCGGCATCGAGATCATCCGCGGCTTCCAGGAGCGCATGGCGCCCTTCTACAAGAACGAGCCGGCGCCCGATCTCGGCTTCAAGGAACACGGATATCTCTACTGCTGCTCGCCCGAAGGCGTGGAAGCGGCCCGGGAGCGGGTCGAATTGCAGCGCAGCCTCGGCGCCCACACCGTCTTCCTCGAGCCGGGTCCGCTGAAGGAGCGCTTCCCCTGGCTGAATGTCAACGATCTCGGCGGCGGCTCCTGGGGCGCTCGCGAAGAGGGCTGGTTCGATTCCATGGGCCTGCTGAACGGCTTCCGCCGCGCCGCGCGCGCGAGCGGCGTCGAATATATCGACAATGCCGTGACGGGGCTGGACGTTGCCGATGGGCGGGTCGTCTCGGCCCGCCTCGCAACCGGTCAGACTGTCGCCTGCGGAACCTTGGTCAATGCCACAGGCCCGAGGGCGCAGCAGGTCGCCGCGATGGCCGGGCTGTCCATCCCGGTCGCGCCCTATAAGCGCTACAGCTTCGTCTTCGCCAGCGCCAACCCCATCCCAGGCCGCATGCCCAATGTCATCGATCTTTCGGGCACCTTCGTTCGTCCGGAAGGCGAGCTTTTCCTCACCGGCAACACGCCGCAGGGCGACGGGCCGGCCGACTACGACGACTTCGAAATGCATTTCGAGGAGTTCGACGACTATATCTGGCCGGCGCTGTGGCACCGCATTCCGGCCTTTGACGCCCTGAAGGTGCAGACAAGCTGGACCGGTCATTACGAATACAACATGCTCGACCACAACGGCATCGTCGGCTTCCACCCGGAGGTGACCAATTTCATGTTCGCCAACGGTTTCTCGGGGCACGGCCTGCAGCAGTCGCCTGCCGTCGGCCGGGCGGTGTCGGAACTGATCGTCCACGGCGCCTTCCAGACGCTCGACCTGTCGCCGTTTTGTTACGAGCGCATAGAGCGCAATGAGCCGTTCCTGGAAGAAGCGGTGATCTGAGCAGATTTCGGTACCGCTCGCCTCGCGCCCGCAACCGCCAACATAAGCGGTCAAAAGGAAGCATGGAGCGCGGATGGTCGGCAGATATTTCATTAAGCGGCGCGGCTGAAGCGATCGATCCTGAAATCATCAAGCGGCGTTTCGCAACGGCCGGTCATGATGAGTTCGGCCATGGCGTCGCCCACGCCCGGGCCGATCTGGAAGCCGTGTCCGCTGAAGCCGAAGGCGTGGAACAGGCCTGGCGTCGTCGCCGAGCGTCCCATGACCGGCAGCATGTCCCGCACATAGCCCTCGCAGCCGGACCAGGTGCGGATGACCGCGACCTTTGCGATTGCCGGCAGCAGCCGCGCGACGGCGCGCAACTGCGTCGGCAGGCGCATGGGGTCGGCGGTCGCATGGCCAGGATCTAGATCTACCGGCACCCTTTCCGCCGCGCCGCCGAAGACGATGTTGCCCCGTTCGACCTGACGCAGATAGGCGCCATGGCCCTTGTCGCGCGTCCAGACGCCGACCACCGGCAGGATCCGATGCGGCAGCGGCTCGGTCACGCCCATCTGCGGGCCGCGGGCGTCGAGCGGAACCTCTTCGCCGAACTGCGCGGCGACGCGCGCGCCCCAGGCGCCGGCGGTGTTGAGCAGGCATTCGGCAGCGAACGAACCCTTTGAACTGGCGACGAGGAACCCGGAGCCGGTGTGTTCGATCGTCTTGACCTCAGTTCCCTCGACGATGTCCGCGCCCAGCCTGCGGGCAGCGTCAGCGAAGGCAGGCGCGATCAGCCGTGGGTTGCCGCTGCCGTCGTGCGGCGAGAACGACGCCGCGATCGCGTCGGGACCGAGGCCGGGAAAACGGGCGCGAATCTCGCTCTGTCCGAGTTCCTCCAGCTCGAGCCCCCAGGGCCGCGCCGCCTCGGCATAAGCCCGCATGTCGGTAAGACCGCCTTCATCGAAGATCAGGCGGATGTGACCATGGGCACGAAATTCCACGTCGCGGCCAAGCATCTTCTCGGCCTCGCCCCACAGCTTGAGTGAGCGGTGGGCCAGCGGAAGCTGGGACAGATGACGCCCCGTGCGCCGGATGTTGCCGAAAGAGGCGACGGTTGCCCCGGTACCGACGCGGTTGCGTTCGATCAGCGTCACGCGTGCGCCGCGCTTGGCGAGGAAATAGGCCGATGCCGTCCCCATCAGTCCGCCGCCCAGCACGATCACGTCCATAGTCGTTCCTTCAGCTCAGAGCGGCTGATCGTTGATGCGCCATCTTGTTCGCGCCGCGGCATTGCGTCAAAGATGGGTTTGGACAAGAGCCATAAGCTTTACCTATGGAGCGGCAATGCGCGCCCGACAGCTCGAAGTGTTCATCGCCGTCATGCGCGCGGGCACCGTGACAGCCGCGGCGCGGATGCTGAACATCTCCCAGCCCGCCCTGAGCCAACTGCTGCTTCACGCCGAGGATGAACTGGGCTTCACCCTGTTCGAGCGGGTGAAGGGCCGGCTGCGGCCGACCCCGGAGGCGATCGAGATCTTCCCCGATGCCGAGAGGCTGTCGGCGGGGCTCGAGGGCTTGCGCCGAAAGACCACCGACCTGCGCCTGGGGCGGGCGGGGCTGGTGCGGGTCGCCGCCTCGCCGCCGCCGGCCATGGCAATATTACCGCGCGCCTTCACCAAATTCCGGGCGCAGCATCCCAATATATTGCTGCGCTCCAATAGCGCGCCGATCGCCGCGATCATCGACATGCTGCGCGCGGGCGATGCCAGCCTCGGCGTGGCGATGGACGACCGCCTGCCTCCCGACATCGAGGCGGAGGTGATCGGGAGTGTTGGGTTCGCATGCCTGCTTCCCGCCGGTCACGCGTTGCGAAGGAAGACCGAGCTGACGCTTGCAGACCTCGTTGGAGAAGAGTTGATATCCTATCGCGGCAACACCCGCCCTGCCGACGAACTGGCTCACGCAGCCCGCGCCCAGGGTGTCACGCTTTCGCTGTCGCTCGAGATCGACGTGTCCATTTCCGCGGCCGGATTCGTCCAGGCCGGCATGGGTATCGCCCTGGTCGATGCGCTGCTGCCGTGGCACCAGTTTGCCGGGCTCGCCGTCAGGCCGCTCGCGAATGGCCCGGAATTCCCGGTCGCGCTGCTCACCTCGCGCACACGGGCGCTTTCACGGGCCGACGAGATGATGCGCGATGAAATCCGCGCGGCCTGTTCCACCGTCCTGGATGAACATCGCGCGAAGGCATAAGCAAGGCTTATATCCTTGCTCATCATCCATCTTGGACGCGAACCATCCGGTCGTGCCAGCATTTGTTGGCAGACAGGAAGGGACGCATCATGGATGGTGCCATCGCGGCGGATGAGGCGCGGAACGAAACCGATTGGAAGGTCGGCGTCGATATCGGCGGGACATTCATCGATTTCTGTGCGCTCGAGACCCGTACCGGACGGCTCGCCTCGCTGAAGGTGCTGACGACGCCGGAAGATCCGGGCGCCGAGCTGATGACGGGTCTCACCATTCTGGCCGAACGCGAAGGCCTTGATCCTACCCATATGACGCGCTTCGTGCACGGCACGACCGTCGGCATCAATACGATCATCCAGCGCAAGGGCGCGCCGCTCGCGCTGTTCACCAATGCCGGCTTCGAGGACGTGATCGAACTCGCGCGGCTTCGGATGCCGGACATGTATTCGCTGTTCTGCTCGCGGCCCGACCCGCTGATCTCGCGCGACATGGTCTTCGGCATTCCGGCTCGCATGCGCGCCGATGGGAATGAATCCCAGGCGCCGGACATGGCGGCCGTCGAGAGGGCGGTCGCGGCGGCGAAAGCGAACGGGGCGCAAGGGATTATCGTGTCCTTCCTCCATGCCTGGCGCAACGCCGCGCAGGAGGCCTCCGTCAGGGCGGCGATCGCGCGTCTTGCGCCCGACCTCTTCGTCTTCTCCTCGGCCGAGGTCTGGCCGGTCATCCGCGAATACGAGCGCAGCTCGACCGCCATCCTCAATGGCTATGTCCATCCGCGCGTCTCAGGCTATCTCACGGCGCTGGAAGAGCGGCTGAAAGCCCGCGGCGTGCCGGCCCGCCCGATGCTGACGAAATCGAACGGCGGGCTGATGAACGCCGCCGAAGGCAAGCGCGCCTGCGTGAACATGCTGCTGTCGGGAACGGCCTCCGGGGTCATCGGCGCGTCGTGGCTGGCGCGCCAGGCCGGAGAGGACAAGGTTCTTACCCTCGACATCGGCGGGACCTCGGCCGACTTCGCGCTCATCATCGGCGGCGAGCCACAGTTCGGCACCGGCGAGCTTATCGGCGAATTTCCGCTCCATATCCCATCGGTGTCGGTCAGCTCGATCGGTGTCGGCGGCGGCTCGATCGCCAGCGTCGACGCGCAAGGAGTGCTGCGCGTCGGGCCGGAGTCGGCCGGCTCGACGCCGGGACCGGCATGCTACGGCCGTGGCGGCGAGCAAGCGACGGTCACGGACGCCATGGTGGTGTGCGGATGGCTCGGTCATAGCGAGATGGCCTATGGGCAGCTTCGGATCGATACCCAACTGGCGCATCGCGCGGTCGGAGACCTTGCCGCCAAGCTCGGCCGTCCGGTCGAGCAGGCCGCGCAGGCGATCCTCGGCATCGCGGTGTCGGAGATGTTCGTCGAGGTCGAGAAGCTCGCCTCGCGCGCCGGCGTGGACTTGCGCGATTTCACGCTGATGCCCTTCGGCGGCGGCGGCCCTATGCTCGGAGCCTTCCTTGCCCGCGAGCTCGGGATGACGCGCGTCCTGGCGCCGCGCCGCCCCGGCGTGGTGTCGGCGCTGGGCGGACTGGTGGCGGATCTGCGCGGAGACTTCATCCGCACCATCTTCAGCCCGCTCTCGGGCGCGTCGCTTCCCGCAATCCGCGAGACCTTCGAGGCGCTTGCGCGAGAAGGCCGTGACTGGCTCGCGGCGCAGGGGCATGATGCGGCGGCGGAACTCAATCTCTCCTGCGACATGCGCTATGTCGGGCAGAGCTATGAGATCGAGGTCGTTCTTTCGCCGGATTGGCTGTCGGGCGGCAATGTGGCGGCAATCGAGCAAGCCTTCCACCTCACCCATGAGCGGCTCTACGATTTCCACGACCCGGACGGCGAGATCGAGCTTGTGAACGTCCGGCTGTCGGTCGTCGGCGCGGGTCCGGCGCTCTCCTTCCCAGAGATCGACGAGATAGAGGTTCCGGTCGTTCCGGCGCGGCGGCTGCCGGTCTATACGGGCCTCGGCGTCGAGACCGTCGACCTCCACGACCGGCAGAGCCTCGTGCCGGGCAGCACATTTCATGGGCCTGCCGTGGTCGTTCAGGAAGACACCACCTTTGCCATTCCCGCGGGAGCGCAGGCACGGGTCGACCGCCATCTCAACCTTCTGCTGACCTTCGCGGAGTGACTGCCTTGTTCGACCGGACAAACCTGCAGGTTCTCGCAAACCATGCCCGCGCGGCCGCCGAGAACATGGCCCACACGCTGCACCGCACCGCGCATTCCGCCTTCGTCAAGGAGACGCAGGACTTCACGGTGATGCTTATGGACCGTTCAGGAGCGACCTTCGCCGTCCCGATGGAGCTCGGCGCCACTTGGTACCCGGGGCTTTCCTATCAGCGCGCGATCGCGATGGTGGGCGACTACCGGCCGGGGGACGTTGCCTTCACCAACGATCCCTATTCGGGCCACGTCGCCACGCACGCGCCCGACACGCATCTGTGGAAGCCGGTCTTCGTCGACGGCGAGATCGTCGCCTGGACCGGAGGGCACATCCACAACACCGACATGGGCGGGGCGGTGCCGGCTTCGCTTAGCCGGGCGCTGACCGAAATCCACCAGGAAGGCATTCGGTTTCCGCCCATGAAGCTGGTGAGGGAGGGCGTCTTCGACGAGACGATCCTGCGGATCATGAGCACCAACGTGCGCAAGCCCGACCTCAACATTGGCGACATCAAGGCGCTGGTTGGCGCGCTCAACACAGGCGAGCGCAAGGTCCAGGCGATGGTGAGGAAGTTCGGCAAGGCCGGCTTCATCGAAGGCGTGGCCGCGCTTCTCGACCATGCCGAAGCGCAGGCGCGCGATGTGCTGCGCTCCATGCCCGACGGCACATGGGAATTCGCCGACTATGCCGACGAGGATTCGGTCGAGGCCAATCCCTGCCGGCTGAAGCTGACGTTGACGATCAGGGGTGACGAGGCGGTGCTCGACTTCACCGGCTCCGATCCGCAGCTCGGCTCCTCGCTCAACGTGCCTTCGGGTGGCGACCCGCGCCACACCATGCTGCTGGTGGGCGTCTACTACGTGCTCTACACGCTCAACCCGAAGATCCTGCTCAACACGGGCCTCACCCGACCCTTCATCTGCATCACGCCTCAAGGATCGGTGCTGAACCCGGTCCACCCCGCCGCTGTGGGCATGCGCTCGCTGACCTGCGCCCGGCTGCGATCGGTCATCTTCGGCGCCTTCTCGCAGGCAGTGCCGGAGCGGCTGCCGGCGGCTCCGGCCGGCAACAACTGCATCCTCAACGTCATGACCACCGACGAGCGCACCAGCCGGAGCGTGATCGCGGCGGTGAACCCGGTGGTGGGCGGCGGCGGCGCGATGCCCCATCGCGACGGGACCAACGGCTCGGGCGCCGATGCCGCCTATCTCAAGAACACGCCGATCGAGATCACCGAGACCGAGACCCCTGTCGAGTTTGTGAAATACGGGCTTGCGAAGGACAGCGGCGGCGCGGGCCGCTGGCGCGGCGGGTTGGCGACCGAGATGGCGTTCCGCGTCTTTGCCCCGGACTCCAGGATCACGGCGCGCAACCGCGACCGCAGTTTCTTTCGTCCCTGGGGCGTGCTGGGCGGCAAGGCGGCCGGCCTGTCGGATATGGTCGTCAATCCGGGGACCGAGCACGAGCGGCGGTTGGGCAACATCGACACGGCGGTGCTGCAGCCCGGCGATGTGCTCGAAATCCGCTCCGCCGGGGGAGGGGGACGCGGCGATCCGCATGAACGCGAGCCCTGGCGTGTCGCGCAGGATGTGCGGCGTGGCTATGTCTCGCCGATAGCTGCCGAGCGTGACTATGGCGTCGTCATCCGCGGCGGCGAGATTGATGCGCAGGCGACGGAACGGCTGCGCGCGTCGCAGCAACCGCCCCCCGGCCATTTCCATTTCGGTCCGGAGCGCGAGAGCTACGAAGCGCAGTGGACCCCGGCCGCCTATGACCGGCTCCACGCAGTGCTGGACGCCTTGCCGATCCACTGGCGGTTCTTCGCCAAGACGGAAATCTTCCGCCGCATGAAGGGGCGCTCCGGGCCGGACGGTGTCCAGGCGGCCTTCGATGCAGTCTGCCAACGCTTCCCCGAATTGCCTCGTCCTCGCCCGGTGCGAGAGGCCGCGGAATGATCACGGCCGGCCGTATCGTCCGGCTGGCCGAGCGCGACCGGGCACAGGTGCAGTTCTTTCTCGACGGTGAGATGCGTCGCGCGCTGGCGGGCGACACCGTGCTGACCGCCATGCTGGCGTCGGAGCAAGCCTTGCGAAGGTCCGAGTTCGGACCCGAGCCGCGTGCCGGTTTCTGCCTGATGGGAGCGTGCCAGGATTGCTGGGTGTGGCAGGAGGAAGGACCGCGCCTGCGGGCGTGTTCGACCCCTGTCACCGAAGGTATGCGGTTACGCACGACGCAGCCGGAGAGCTGGCCATGAGCGAGACCTCGTCGCCGCGGATCGTGATCGTTGGAGCCGGCCCCGCCGGCATAAGGGCCGCCGTGACGCTGATCGAAGCCGGACTGCATCCGGTGGTGATCGACGAAGGGCATAGCGCGGGAGGGCAGATTTATCGCCGGCCGCCTGCCGGGTTCATCCGCACGCCGGAACAGCTCTACGCCTCGGAGGCCGCGAAGGCGCGCGCGCTGCATGCGCACTTCGATCGGCTGGCAGAAGAGAGGCGGCTCACTTATTGCGCACGCAGCTCCGTCATCGCCACGCACGGGGGTCGGCTGCACGTGCTGGGGGAGGGCGGCGTGCAAGTGATCGGCTATGACCGCCTGATCCTTGCCACCGGCGCGGCCGACCGCGTCGCCCCGGTCCCCGGCTGGCAGAGCGCCGGCGTCTACAGCCTTGGCGCGGCGCAGATCGCGCTGAAGGCGCAGGGCGTGGCGCTCGGGCGGCGGATCGTCCTGATGGGATCGGGACCTTTACTGACGCTGGTCGGCGCGCAGCTCCTCAAGGCTGGAGCGGATGTGGCGGCAGTGCTCGACACCTCCCCCTGGCGTCAGCAGATGCGGGGGCTCTGGCAGCTTGCCGCCCGTCCGATCGTCGCGTTGCGCGGCCTGGCCCTGCGGGCGAGGCTCGGCGGCCGCTATCATGCAGGCGTGGCGCTCGAGCTGATCGAAGCCGACGGATCGGGTGTCACGGCGCTGCGCTGGCGCGATGCCGGCGGCCGGCAGCGCCTCACTCCATGCGACATGGTCGGCATGGGCTGGCACCTGCGGGCGGAGACGCATCTGGCCGACCTCGCGGGTTGCGCCTTCACCTATGACGAGCAGTGGCGGCAATGGCTGCCGAAGACCGACCTGATGGGGCGGGCCGGCAACGGCGTCTATCTCGCGGGCGACGGGGTGCGTCTGCTTGGGGCGGACGGCGCGGAGATCGCGGGACGCCTTGCCGCGGCGGCGTGCCTTGCCGATCTCGGACGTCCGGCGCCCTCGTTGAGCGCCGATCTGCGCAAGCTCGCGCGGCTCGAGCGCTTTGCCCGCGGTCTGGCTTGCGCCTTTCCCTGGCCGTCCCAGATGGTGCGCGCACTCCCTGACGACGCGATCGTCTGCCGCTGCGAGAACGTGACTGCCGGGGCCGTGCGCGAGAGCGCGGATTTCGGCGGCGGCGAGGCCAACAGAGTGAAATCGCTCGCACGCGTCGGCATGGGGCGGTGCCAAGGGCGCTATTGTCAGTTGGCGGCCGTCGAACTGGTCGCGGCGCAGGCCGGCTGCGCGCCCGGCGCTGTCGGTCGGTTCCGCGGGCAGGCTCCGGTCCGACCGGCGCCTATCGGCGCCTTTCTTGGGAAAGGCTGATGCGATTGCGTGGACCACACTCGCCAACGGATGCCGGGATCCGTCGCACTCTAGAAATCGGCGACCTTCCCCCATGCCGAAGCGTCGAAGCGCCGCGGATCGTAAGATTGCGGGTCGACGATCGGTTCCGATCCGGTCACCAGATCGGCGACGAGATGCCCGGCGCCGGGCCCGATGCCGAAGCCGTGTCCCGAAAATCCGGCAGCCAGGAAGAAACCCGGAACGGTGTGGACCTCGCCGATGGCAGGCACGCCGTCCGGCGTGCTGTCGATGTAGCCGGCCCAGGCCGCGCTGATCGTTGTTTCGCGCAGGGCGGGCAGCAGCTCGATCGCCCGGGCGTGGGTCAGGCGTATGGTCGCCCGGTCCGGGGCAGGATCGAGGATGCGCATGCGCTCCATCGGCGTCGGCCGGTCGAGCCGCCAGCGTCGGAGCGTTTCGTGGCCCGAGCGCATGCCTTGCAGCCCGCCCGGCGCGAGGCTTCGCCAGCGCTTCAGGAACATGGGCAGGAACTGCGAGGAGAAGCGCAGCTGCTGCGGGGTCACGTCCACGCGCCCGCGTCCGCTAATGGCGAGCGTGTAGCCGCCGTCGCCGCGACGCGTGGCCGAGATTCGTGCCGTGTGCAGTGCATCGGGCAGTCCCTCGGCGCCGGGCGAGACCGACAGGATGGAGGAGCGGATCGACGCCTGCGGAAAGCGGAAACCGAACTGATGGCAAAAGGAGGACGCCCAGGCGCCGCCGGCCAGCACCGCCGCCTTGGTCCGGATCGTCCCGCTTTCCGTGACCACGGCGCTCAGGCGCCCGCCCTCGGTCTCGATACCGCGCGCGGCGCAATCCTGGTGCACCGTCCCCCCGAGCGTGAGGATGGCGCGGGCGACCGCAGGCGCGGCCCGCGACGGATCGGCGGTGCCGTCGCTCGGCGAGAAAACACCGCCCTTCCAGGTCCGGCCGGTGGCGCGGCCGCGCTCGCTGGCCTCGGCGCTGTCGAGCATATGCGTGGTCACGCCGGCCGTCCTGGCGAATTCACGCCAGCGCGCCCAGCCGGCCAGTTCCGCCTCGTCATTGCTGAGATAGAGCAGGCCGCAGCGGCGAAAGCCCGTGTCCTCGCCGGTTTCGGCCGCAAGGCGCTCCCACAGGTCGAGGCTTCGGGTCGACATCGGCAATTCGCGGGCGTCGCGATTCTGCTGGCGGCACCATCCCCAGTTCCTGCTGGACTGCTCGGCGCCGATGCGTCCCTTTTCGACAAGCGCGACCTTCATGCCGCGCCTCGCCAGGTAATATGCGGCGAAGACACCTACGATGCCGCCGCCGATCACCACCGCGTCCGCGGATTGCGGCAATTCTTCGGACGTCTCGATTTGCTGGAGCGGCGCGCGCATGATCTTCTCTGTCTCTTGCTCCAATCTAGCGCGTTGCGCAGGCAGCCGCTGCTGCAGTTGAGGTCGACGCAGAATTTTATTCCGGAAGCTCGGTCGAAATCGGGAGCCGCTGCGTTTCAAATGGGTCCGCTCGGATGGACAGACCGGCAGGCCGTGGTACTGTCGATGCTCGTTGGCAAGACAGCATTTTGTGCTGTGGCGTGCTTTCTCTGGAGATGGCCGTGAAACTGGATCGGATCGACATCAAGATTCTCTACGAACTGCAGAAGAACGGCCGCGTCACCAACGTGGAATTGGCAGAGCTGGTGCATCTGTCGCCGAGCCCGTGCCTGATGCGGGTCAAGAAACTCCAGTCGGAGGGCTACATCGAGGGCTATTCGGCGCAGGTCAATCTCGGCAAGCTCGGCCAGACGCTGACCGTGTTCACCGAAATCACCTTGAAGAACCATCGCCAGGTGGACTTCGCCCGCTTTCTCGCGGTCGTTGAGAAGATCGACCAGGTCATCGAATGCCACCTCGTGTCGGGCGGCTACGACTATTTGATGAAATTCGTGACCGCCGGGATCGGCGAGTACCAGACCATCATGGAGCGGCTGACCGACATGGATATCGGCATCGACAAGTATTTCAGCTTCGTGGTGCTGAAGTCTCCCATCGTCAAGGCGCACATGCCCCTGCCCAGCCTGTTTCCGATGTGAGGCTCGGCCCCGTCAGAGCGCGGCGCATCGAAACGGACTCGGGCGAGGCGCTTTAAGTCCCCTGCTTTATGCACGTCGTTGTCCCAAAACCGCTGCACAGTCTTGGGCGACAAGCGTTCGTCAGCGGTGGCCATACTGGTTGACGAGTTCGGGGTCGCGGACGAGGCCGTCGAGCCAGGTCGGATCGAGCTTCGGCACGGAGGAGAACAGAAGCTTGGAATAGGGGTGGGTGGGCGCCTTCACCTTGTCGGGCGTGATCTGCTCCACCCGCTCGCCATTGTACATCACCATGATCTGGTCGCAGATGGCCTCGACGACCGAGAGGTCGTGGCTGATGAAGATGTAGGAGAGCCCCAGCTCGCGCTGCAGCTCCTTGAGCAGCTCGATCACGGCGGCCGCCACCACCGTGTCGAGCGCCGAGGTGATTTCGTCGCAGATGATGAGCTTGGGGTCTGCCGCCAGCGCACGCGCGAAATTCACGCGCTGCTTCTGGCCGCCCGATAGCTCCGATGGACGCCGATAGCGCAGCGCCCTCGGCAGGCGCACCATGTCGAGCAACTGGTCGACGCGCTTCGAGCGCGCCTGCCGGTCGAGCCGATGGTAAAAGACCAGCGGGCGCGAGACGATGTCTTCCACCGACTTGGCCGGATTGAGCGCGGTATCGGCATACTGGAACACGATCTGCATCTCGCGCAGCTGGTCGCGGGTGCGTTTCGCGACGGCGCGCTCCAGTTGCTTGCCGTCGAAGATGATGTCGCCGGCCGCCGCCGGATGAATGCCGGCAATGGCGCGCGCCAGCGTCGATTTTCCGCAACCAGATTCGCCGATGACGCCGAGATTGCGCCCCTTCTCCACAACAAGGCTGACGGAATCGACCGCGCGGATAACCGGCTGCCCGTCAGGTTTCACCGGTCCGTATCCGGCCGTCAGATTGTCGATGCGAAGCAGCGGCTTCGGTCCGGAATCTCCATCCGCCTGTGTTTGCCTCGGCTTCGGTTCGAAGGCGGCCAGCAGTTCCCGCGTATAGGGATTCTTGGCAGCCGAAAGGATTGCTGCCGTGGTGCCGGTCTCCTGCACTTCGCCGCCCTTCAGCACCACGATCCGGTCGGCGATCTGGGCGACGACCGCGAGGTCGTGGGAGACGTAGACACCTGCTATGCCGCCGGCCCGCATGACCGACTTGAACGCCTTCAGCACGTCGATCTGGGTCGTAACGTCGAGCGCCGTCGTTGGCTCGTCGAAGATGACCAGCTTGGGATCGCTGATGAGCGCCATGGCCGCCGCCAGCCGCTGCAGTTGCCCACCCGAAACCTGGTGCGGATAACGGGCGCCGATCCCTTCCGGGTCCGGCAGCGACAAGGCCCTGAACAGCTCGACCGCGCGTTTTCGCGCCTGCTCGGGCGGCATCAGATCGTGGATCCGCGTGACCTCGATGGTCTGCTCCATGATCGTGGATGAGGGGTTGAAGGCGGCGGCGGCACTTTGCGGAACGTAGGCAATGTCGGTGCCGCGCGACCGGGCGCGTTCCTTTTCGGAAAGCGCAGCCATGTCCTTGCCGCCTACGTTGATCTCGCCGCCGGTGATCCGGCAGCCGGGCCGCGCGTAGCCCATGAGCGAGAGCGCCACCGTCGTCTTGCCGGAGCCGCTCTCGCCGATCAGGGCGACGATCTCGCCGTCGGCGATGTCGAGGCTGACGCCCTTGATGATTTCGACGAGCCGTCCGGCGTCGGTCGTCGCCTCGATCCTCAGGTTCCTGACCTCGACAAGATTGGTCATGCGTTCCGGTCCCTGATCTTCTGCGGCAGGTTGTCGATCAGCAGGTTGATGCTGATGGTGAGGCTGGCGATCGCCAGCGAAGGCACGATGACGGCGGGGGCCGCGAAGGGCAGGCCGCCGATGTTCTCGCGCACCAGCGCGCCCCAGTCGGCGAGCGGCGGCTGGAGGCCGAGCCCAAGGAAGGACAGGCCGGAGAGCAAAAGCACGATGAAGACGAAGCGCAGGCCGAAGTCGGCCAGCACGGGCCGGATGATATTGGGCAGGATTTCGGACCCGATGAGATAAACGGTGCTTTCGCCGCGGACGCGGGCGACGGTCATGAAGTCCATGGTGTTGATGTTGACGGCAAGCGCCCGCGTAAAGCGGTAGGCGCCCGGGATATAGATGACGGCGAGCGTCAGGATCAGCACCGGGATCGAGGAACCGACCGCCGCAACCACGACAAGGCCGAACAGCTTGCTGGGAATCGAGGTCATGGCGTCCAGGAAGCGGCTGAGGCAGGTGTCGAGCCAGCCGCCGGTGACGGCCGCTGTCATTCCCAGCACGACGCCGGAAAAGCAGGCGATGGAGACGGCGGCGAGCGATATGCCGACGGTGTAGCGCGCGCCCATCAGGACCCGCGAAAGCATATCGCGACCCAGATAGTCAGAGCCGAGCCACAGTCCCTGGCGCATTGGCCCGAAATAGTCGTCGTCGACGATGTTGCCGATCGGATGGGGAACGATGTAAGGCGCGAAGATGGCGATGAGCGTCCACGCCAGGATGACCAGCGAGGCCGCCACGCCCACGAGGTTGTAGCTGTGGCCCAGGAAGGACCGTCGGGAGGATGCCGCGCGGACCATTGTCATCTGAGCCTCGGGTTGGACATGATGGCGACGATGTCGGCGGCCGTTATGAGGAAGAGATAGCCGAGGCAGAAGATCATCGCGCAGCTTTGGATCAGCGGCAGGTCGCGGGTCGCGACCGCATCGACCATCAGCTTGGCGATGCCGGGATAGTTGAAGATCGTCTCCACAATGATGACGCCGCCAACCAGATAGGACAGCGAGAGCGCGACCGCGTTGACGATCGGCCCGAGCGCGTTGGGAAGTGCGTGCCTGAACACCATGCGGCTGCGCGAGGCGCCCTTGAGAAGGGCCATCTCGACATAGGGCGTGGAGAGTGTTTCGATCACCGCGGCGCGGGTCATGCGGATCATCTGGGCGGAGATGACGAAGATGAGCGTGATCACCGGCATCGCGTAGATGCGCACGAGGTCGGCAAGCGAATGCGCTTCGTTGACCGAGGACAGCGCCGGCAGCCATTTGAGATAGACTGCGAACACCAGGACCGCCAGCGTCGCGACCATGAACTCCGGCACGGAGATGACCCCGATCGAAAGGATGGTGACGGTGCGGTCGTAGAGGGAGCCGCGCAACATCGCGGCGGTGATGCCGAGCGTCAGGGCCAGCGGCACCGATAGCAGGGTGGTGATGCCGGCGAGCTTCACGGTGTTCAGCAGGCGCCCGCCGATCAGCGCCGCGACCGGCATGTCGTTGGCATAGGATGTACCGAGGTCGCCGTGGAGCAGGCCGAGAAGCCAGCGCAGGAAACGCAGGATCGCCGGATCGTTGAGATGCATGGCCTCGCGCAGGCCGGCGACCGCCTCAGGCGTCGCCGCCTGGCCGAGCAACATTGACGCGGTGTCGCCGGGCAGCATGCTGGTGGCGAAAAACACGGCGAACAGGACGATTAGAAGGGTGACGGCCGCGACCGCCAGCCGCTTCAGCACGAGGTTGAAAACCCCAGACTTCATGGAAGCGCTCCCTGCGGTTGCGTTTGGCCGAACAATCTTGCGCAATGCAGTGCCGGGGGCCGGCTGACCGGTCCCCGGCAAGCGCCTCTTAGGCTTCGAGCCAGAGGTATTCCGCCATTGCGTAGCCCATCATGCCACCGAGCGGGTTCGGCTCCAAACCCTTCACCTTGCTGGAGAGGGCATCGACGTTGGAAATATAGGCCGGGATGATGGTGCCGGCCTCCTCGGAGACCATGGTCTGCATTACGCCATAGATTTCCTTGCGCTTGGCCTGGTCGAGCGAGCCGCGCGCCTCGACGAGCAGCTTGTCGAACTTCTCCGACTTGTACTGGCTTTCATTCCAGGGCGCGTTGGAGGCGTAGAGGAGCGAGAACAGGATGTCCGGCGTCGGGCGCGGATTGATGTTGCCGAAATGGACCGGGGCTTTGAGCCAGTAATTGTCCCAGTAGCCGTCGGACGGGACGCGCTGGACGTCTAGCTTCATGCCGATATCCGCACCGGCGGCCTGGATGATCACCGCCATGTCGATCGACGAAGTCGCGGCGTCGGAGGCGACCACGGGGATGGACTGGCCGAGCAGACCCGCCTTCTGGAAGTGGAACTTCGCCTTGTCCGGGTCGAAAGCCTTCGGCTTGAGGTCGGCATTGTGGAAGATATTCGCGGGCGAGACAGGCTGGTCGTTGCCGATTTCGCCGAGGCCGCGCAATGCCGATTTCACGATCTGCTCGCGGTTGACGAGATACTTCATGCCGGCCACGAAGTCGGCCTTGCTGCCCGGGTCCATGTCGAGCCGGATGTTGAGGTCCGTGTAATTGCCTGAGGTCGTCTTCGACAGTTCGAAACCTTGCTGGCCTGCGATGAGCTTCATGGCGCGCGGATTGATCGCGGCCGCCAGATTGATGTCGCCGGAAAGCAGGGCGTTCACCCGGGCGCTATCGTCGCTGATGGCGATGAATTCGAAGGAGTCGAGATAGGGTTTGCCCGACTTCCAGTAGTTCTTGTTCTTGGTGACGACCGAACGAACGCCCGGTTCGAACGTCTCAAGCACAAAGGCTCCCGTGCCATTGCCCTTGGAGAAGTCGGTGGTGCCGTCGGCCACGATCAAGAAGTGGTGCAGCGACAGGATGGTCGGGAGGTCGGCATTCGGATCGGCGAGCGTGATTTCGACGGTCGACTTGTCGAGCGCCTTGAAGCCGGTCATCTGCGCGGCGATCTTGGCGACCTTGGAGCCGACAGATTTGTCGAGATGCCGCTTCAGCGAGAAGATCACGTCGTCGGCGGTGAGGTCCTTGCCGTCGTGGAAGGTGACGCCTTTGCGCAGCTTCACGGTCCAGGTCTTGGCGTCCTTACTGTCGAAGCTTTCGGCCAGCTCCATCTGCGTGACGCCCTCCTTGTCGAGGAAAGTCAGGCGATTGTAGAGCGAGCAGCAGCGGACATAGTCGGTGGAGAGCGACGCCTTTGCCGGATCGAGCGTATCGGCGGTCGAGGACGACCAGCCGGCGGCCTTGAAGTTCCCACCGGACACGGGTGTGGCGGCGACGGCCTGCGTGGCACGGCCGAGCACCATGCTGCCCGCGGCAACCGCGGCGCCGCCGGCCAGCAGCATCTTGAGGAGCTCGCGGCGGCTCGCGCCCCGCCGAATGGCGTTCTCGACCATGGCATCGTCTGCTCCGGTCCAGTTCGTGATCTTGTCGGTCATGTCATTCCCCTTTCTGTTGGTTTGGTCGGTATGCTCGTCTTGCTGCGGCTTTCCGGGCTTGGGTTCAGGTTCGTTCCTTCAGGCTTTCCCGCACGGCCGCTGCCAAGGCGGCCATCGACGTGAAATGGTAGTCCGGCACGGTGAAGCGCTCGGGCTCGATCGTGCCGCCGTAGCCCTTCTGAGCGTGCCGCCGCTCGATCCAGCAGTTGGTCAGGCCAAGCGCCCGGGATATGCCGATGTCGTGATACTGACTTTGCGCGACGTGCAGGATGTCGTCCTTGCTGTCGCCGCGGGGGGCCACGAAGTCGAACACTTTCTGGAAGAAGCCCGGATCCGGTTTTTCCGTGCCGGTATCGTCGGCCGTGAAGGTGGCGAAGAAGGGCGATCCGACCTGCTTCTCGAAATGGTCGAGCGCCCAGCGCCGGGCATTGGTCATGGCAATCAGCTTGTGGGTTTTCGCGAGCCCGGCCAATGCCGCCGCGCTGTCCGGGAAGCCTTGCCAGATGCTGGCCGAATCCCGCAGGCGGAGGCCGTATTTCTCCTCGGCCGGCAGGCCGAGGCGCGGCGCAATGACCATGTAGACGCGCGCGAGATCGTCGGGAAACAGGCTCGCGTCGGGCATATAGCGGGCCTGCCGGTAAAGGGCCAGCGCTGCCTCGCCGTCGATGGAAACGCCGGTCTCGGCGGCAATGCCCGCCAGGCAATTCGTGATGCCGCCTTCGAAGTCGATAAGCGTGCCGACCACATCGAAGGTCATGTATTTGAATTCGCTAAAGCCCCTGGCCAAAACTGGCTCTCCTCTGCGCGTGGCCGAATTGCATCATGCTGAACAGAACAAAATTCCGTGCTATCCGGGGCATCGGCCTTCTTCAAAAGCCCGGAAATTCGGGCTCTCTGGCCTTGTCGTAAAAGCAGTCTGGCACTTCCCCCGCGCTGGATTCGCCGAAAAGGCGCGAGGTTGCGGCACAAAATTGCGAAATCATCGGCCCCGGCGATATTTCGAAATGCGAAATCTCCGTCGCTCGTCATGCCAGGGCCTGGCGGACATCCGCGTCGTCCAGCGTCTGGTCAAGCGTTCGGCGCGTGCGCTCGACGATTGCGTCGATATCGCTGTCGGTGCAGCAGAGCGGCGGCGCGTAGCCGAGAACCCCATGCGCGAAGGCACGGATGATGAGGCCGTTGTCCCACGCCCTGTCGAAGATCCGTCGCGATGGCATCGCCGATGCCGGAAGCGGTGTCTTCTTCTCCTTATCGACCACAAGCTCGATCGCCGCAAGCATACCGCGACCGCGCACCTCGCCGACGAGCGGGTGGTCGCTCAGGCCCGTCAATCCCGTCATCAGGCGGGCGCCGGCCTTGATGCCGTTCTCCAGCAGGCCGTCTTCGTAGAGCTTCAACACCTCGAGTGCGACGGCGGCGCTGACGGGATGGGCGGAATAGGTGTAGCCGTGGCCGACGGCCGAACTGCCCGCGCCATCGGCGATGACGTTGTAGACATGATCGGTCATGAAGACGGCGCCCATTGGAACATAGCCCGAAGTCAGGCCCTTCGCAGTGGTCATGAAATCGGGAACGATGTCCTCTTCCGTGCAGGCAAACAGTGGCCCCGTGCGGCCGAAGCCGGTGATCACCTCGTCGGCGATGAACAGGATGCCGTACTCCCGGCAGAGGTCGCGGATCGCCTTGATCCAACCCTTCGGCGGGACGATGACGCCGCCCGAACCCTGGATCGGCTCGGCATAGAAGGCGGCGACCCGCTCCGGCCCGATCTCCTCGATCTTGGCCCTCAGCCCGGCGAGCGATGCGGCGATGATTGCGTTCCCGTCCTCGCCAACCGGATTGCGATAGGGATAGGGGGAGGGGATCTTGTGCTGCCATTCGAAGGGAATGCCGAAGCCGGCGTGAAAGGCGGGCAGCGCGGTCAAGCCCGCGCCGACCACCGACGACCCGTGATAGCCCTGCTCGATGGAAATGAACTGATCGCGTTGCGGCTCTCGCTTGGCATTCCAGTAATAGCGGACGAAACGGATCGTGCTGTCGACCGCGTCCGACCCCCCAAGCGTGAAGTAGACGTGATTGAGATCCCCCGGCGCGCGCTCGGCCAGTTCGGAGGCGAGCCGGATGGCCGGCTCCGAGCCGAGGTCGAAATAGGCGGTGGCGTAGGGAAGCTCGCGCATCTGCCGAGCCGCCGCCTCGACGATGCTGTCGTGGCCGTAGCCGGCATTGACGCACCACAGCCCAGCAAAACCGTCGAGGAGTTGCCGCCCGGACGCATCGGTCACAGTCGCCCCCTTCGCCGATTTCAAGACGCGCGCGCCGAGTGCCTCATGGCCGCGATATGATGAGACCGGATGGATGAGATGGGCGCGGTCGAGTTCGATCAGGGAATTGGCGAGCATTGTTGTCCTCCGGACTAGCCGAGCGCCTGGTTGGCGAGGGCGTAAACTTTTGGCCTGGCCTGTTCGGCACTCTTCTTGGGCGGACGGTCCATGGCCACGCCGCCGCCGACATGGGCAAGGCCGATTTCCTTTAGCCAGCCGGCGATGCCGGTCCTGCTGTCGGTATCGACGCGCAGGAAGGCGCCCGGGCGGGCCGCGGCGAAGAAGCTAATGAGAGCCCTGGCTTCCAATGCACTTTCCGCAATGACCGGACCGATCACCTCGCCGCGTCCGAACGGGCGGATCGCGGCATAGGCCTCGATAGCGCCGTTGCGGCGGATGACGGCGAATTCACCGCGCTCGGCCAGAGCATCGATCAGGGCTTCACGGTCGGCGCCATAGGCGTCGCGGTCCAGCGCCTTGATTTCGGGCAGATCATTCGCGCTTGCCGCCTCCACGTCGTCGGGTGCGCCAAGCTCCGTCACGTTGCCCTGATGTTGCATGATCGTACCGGAGGGCACGAAGCCAAGTTTCTGATAGAGAGGCATGCCGTCGGCCGTCGCGACGAGCCGCAGCGGACGGTTTCCGGCAAGGGCGAAGGCCTGTTCCATGAGCCGGCGCCCAAGCCCCTTGCCCCGCACGTTCCTGTCGACGATCACCATATTGATCATGGCGCAATCCGCACCGTAGGGCGTTACCAGGATGGTTCCGGTGACCCGGCCCTGGTCGTCGAGCGTGACCGCGCCGCTCGAGAGCTGCAGCGCCATTTGCCAGTCCTGCGAGCGATGCGGCCAATTCTCCTGGCAAGAAAGTGCGACCGCGCCCTCAATATGGTCCGGTCCTAAGGCCTGGAGCTCGATCTCGTCCTGCTGCATGAGTCATCCTTCCGTCGACGCCAAGTCTCGGCCATCGGCGCGCCGCAGATCGTCTGAAGGTTTCGGTTTCGGCGGTATCTTTCGCCGTAGCGCAGGGCGCGCGCCGCATCTTGTGCTGGACTGCTCCCGGCGGGTGCGTTTCACGGCACTGGGTGGCACTGGCGTCGACAGTCAAGATGCTACAGCGTGCCAAACCGGACGGCGGATACGGAACTTTCTGCTTTTGAAAGGGCCATTTCGGTCAGGCGGCTCGCTGCCTGCCGGCCTATGATGAAATACATCCAACACGGGATTGCTTCCACCGGAGACCGACGGACATGGCTTCTTTCAGGCCCAAATACATCACCTTCGACTGCTACGGCACGTTGACCAATTTCCAGATGGCGGAAGCGGCGCGTGACCTCTATGGCAGCCGGCTGGACGAGCCGCGCATGCAGGAGTTCATCAAGAACTTCGCGGCGTACCGGCTCGACGAGATACTGGGCGACTGGAAGCCCTATGCCGACGTCATCTACAGCGCGCTCGAGCGCGCCTGCAAGCGCAACGGCGTCGCCTTCAGCCCTGACGACGCCAGAATGGTCTATGAGCGCGTTCCGACCTGGGGACCGCATGCGGACGTTCCGGCCGGCCTGGCCAAGGTTGCCAGGGAAATTCCGCTGGTCGTCCTCTCCAACGCCATGAACGCGCAGATCATGTCCAATGTCGAGAAGCTGGGTGCGCCGTTCCATGCCGTCTACACGGCCGAGCAGGCACAGGCCTACAAGCCACGTTTCAGGGCTTTCGAATACATGTTCGACATGCTGGGCTGCGGCCCGCAAGACATCCTTCACTGCTCGTCTTCGTTCCGCTACGACCTGATGTCGGCGCACGATCTCGGCATCAAGAACAAGGTCTGGGTCAACCGCGGCCACGAACCGGCCAATCCTTACTACGGCTACGTCGAGATCGCCGATATTTCTGGTCTTCCGGGCGTGGTCGGGCTTTGAAACAGGCGGATTGCCGATGAAACTGGTCTCCTACTGGCACGACACGGCACCCGTCTTTTCCGGCGGCGCGCAAGGCCCTGTCGAGGGACACTACGATGCCGCCATCATCGGCGGCGGGTTCACCGGCCTTGCGGCTGCGCGCCAGTTGGCGAAGGCCGGCGCCAAGGTGGTGGTGCTGGAGGCGGAGCGGGTGGGCTGGGGCGCATCCGGGCGCAATGGCGGGCACCTGAACAACGGCCTCGCCCACAGCTACCTTTCGGCCAAGGCGGAACTCGGCAAGGAACGCGCAATCGCGCTCTATCGGGCTCTGGACGACGCCGTCGACACCATCGAGGCGCTGGTGGGCGAGGAAGGCATCGACTGCAATTTCCGCCGTGCCGGCAAGCTGAAGCTCGCCTCCAAGCCGCAGCATTTCGAGGCGATCGCCCGCAACTTCGAAGTCCTCCATGCCGAGGTGGATCCGGATACGGCGCTGCTGTCGGCGGCAGATCTCAAATCCGAGATCGGCTCGCCCTTTTATGGCGCGATGCTGTCGAAAAAGAGCGCCATGATGCATATGGGCCGCTATGTGGCCGGCATGGCCACGGCCGCGGCCCGCCACGGCGCCGTCATCCACGAGAACGCGGCGGTGACGGATCGCAAGCAGGCCGGCAACAGGCATGAGTTGACAACGTCCCGCGGCCACATCAGCGCCGACAACGTGCTGGTGGCGACCGGCGCCTACACCACCCCGAATTTCGGCTATTTCCGCCGCAGGATCATCTCCGTCGGCAGTTTCATCATCGCCACGCGGCCGTTGAGCGAGGAGGAGATCGCCGCGACCATGCCCGGCAACCGGACATGCGTGACCTCGATGAACATCGGCAACTACTTCAGGCTCTCACCCGACAAGCGCCTGATCTTTGGTGGGCGCGCACGCTTCTCGGCGACATCGGACCAGCGCTCCGACGCCAGGAGCGGACAGATATTGCGGGCAAGTCTCGCTGCGATCTTCCCGCAACTCGCCAAGGTCGAGATCGACTATTGCTGGGGCGGGCTGGTCGACATGACCAAGGACCGATTCCCGCGCGCCGGCTACCATGACGGGGTCTGGTACGCGATGGGCTATTCCGGCCACGGTGCGCAGCTTTCCACTCATCTCGGCATGGTCATGGCCGATGCCATGCTCGGCCGCGAGGACCGAAATCCGATGAAGGGGCTCGAGTGGCCTGCCATCCCCGGCTATTCCGGCAAGCCTTGGTTCCTGCCGATGGTCGGCCTCTACTACAAGGCGCTGGACCGGATTCAGTGATCTTTCCGGCGCGGCCGGGCTTCGGCCAATTGCCTCAGCCCAGCCCGCCCATGTGGAAGCTCTTCGTCTCGAGATACTCCTCGATGCCGGCCTGCGCGCCCTCGCGCCCGAGGCCGGACTGCTTGACGCCGCCGAAGGGCGCCACCTCCATCGAGACCGAGCCGGTGTTGAGCCCCACCATGCCGAACTCCAGCGCTTCGCCGACGCGCCAGGCGCGTTTCAAATTTTCGGTGTAGAAATAGGAGGCGAGCCCGTAGGGCGTCCCGTTGGCCAGCGCGATCGCTTCCTCTTCCGTCTCAAAGCGGAAAAGCGGCGCGACCGGGCCGAAGGTTTCCTCGTCGGCGAGCTGCATTTCTTTTGTGGCGCCCGTCAGCACCAGCGGCGCGACATATTGAGGGCCGTCCGGCAACGTCGGCTTTTCGGTGACGATCGCCGCGCCTTTGGCGAGCGCATCCTCGACGTGGCGGTTGATCTTCTCGACCGCCGCCATGTTGATCATCGGTCCGATGGCGACTCCGGGCTGCGTGCCGGGTCCGACCGTCAAGGCGTTGACGCGGGCGCTGAGCTTCGCGGCGAAGGCTTCATAAACTCCGGCCTGGACGAGGATGCGGTTGGCGCAGACGCAGGTCTGGCCGCCGTTGCGGAACTTCGAGGCGAGCGCGCCCTCGACCGCGAGGTCGAGATCGGCGTCGTTGAAGACGATGAAGGGTGCGTTGCCGCCGAGCTCGAGGCTGAGCCGCTTGACGCTGTCGGCCGCCCCGCGCATCAGCAGCGAACCGACGCGCGTCGAGCCGGTGAAGGAGATCTTGCGCACGGTCTCGTTCGCCATGATCTCGTTGCCGATCTCGGCCGGCATGCCGGTGACGATGTTGATGACGCCGGCCGGGATGCCCGCCCGCTCGGCGAGCACGCCGAGCGCGAGCGCCGAATAGGGCGTGAACTCGGACGGCTTGATGACGACCGTGCAGCCGGCCGCCAGCGCCGGCGCGACCTTGCGGGTGATCATCGCATTGGGAAAATTCCACGGCGTGATGATGCCGCATACGCCGACCGGCTCCTTCAGGATGATGATGCGGCGGTCGGTGGTAGGCGAGGGGATGGTGTGGCCGTTGATGCGACGCGCCTCCTCCGCGAACCATTTGACGAAGGAGGCGCCGTAGCGGATCTCGCCTTTGGCTTCGTCCAGCGGCTTGCCCTGTTCCGTCGTCAGGATCAGCGCGAGATCGTCCAGATGCGTAAGCATCAGGCCATGCCAGGCTTCCAGCAGGGCAGCGCGTTCGGCATGGGTCTTCTTCCTCCAGTCGCCATAGGCGGAAGCCGCGGCGTCTATGGCCGCGCGGGTTTCCGATCCGGCCATGTCGGGCACGGTGCCGATCGCTGCCTGGGTCGCGGGATCGACGACATCGACCGTCCTGCCGGAGCCGGCCGCGACCCATTTGCCGCCGATCAGTCCGGCCTCGCGGAAGAGACTTTTGTCTTTCAAGCTTTTCATCGAAAACGACCTTCAAATCAGGTGAGCGCCGCGACGACGGCGGCTGTGATGGCGTCCGTGCTATCCTTGCCGGAGATGGTTCCAACGCTCCGCGCGGTCGTCGCTTCGAGCGCCTTCATGACGCCGCCGGCTGCGTCTTTTTCGCCAAGATGATGAAGCATCATCGCGCCTGACCAGATGGCTGCGATCGGATTGGCGATGCCGAGATGGGCGATGTCGGGCGCGGAACCGTGCACCGGCTCGAACATGGATGGCGCCGAGCGATCGGGATTGATGTTGGCGGAGGCGGCGTAGCCTAGGCCGCCCTGGATCGCCGCGCCGATGTCGGTCAGTATG
The DNA here is from genome assembly GCF_003863365.1 of Mesorhizobium tamadayense. Lineage (GTDB taxonomy): Bacteria > Pseudomonadota > Alphaproteobacteria > Rhizobiales > Rhizobiaceae > Mesorhizobium > Mesorhizobium tamadayense. Next base: position 116,034 of record NZ_RQXT01000013.1, read on the forward strand.
TCCCCGAACAGGTTAGAGGCGACGACCACATCGAGGCTCTCCGGCGCCATGATCATGCGCGCCGCGAGCGCGTCGACGTGATAGCTGGTTACGGTGACATCGGAATACTCAGCGGCCAGCATCCGCGTGATCTCGTCCCAGAAGACCATCGAGTATTTCTGCGCGTTGGACTTGGTCACGGAAGCTAGCTTCCCGCGCCGTGCCCGCGCCTGCTCGAAGCCGAAGCGCAGGATGCGCTCGACGCCGGCACGGGTGAAGATCGAGGTCTCCACAGCAACCTCGTCCAGCGTGCCTTGATGCACGCGCCCGCCGGCGCCCGAATATTCGCCTTCGGTGTTCTCGCGGATGCACAGGATGTCGAAGCTCTCGGTCCGCAGCGGGCCCGTCACGCCCTGCAGCAGGCGGTGCGGCCGGATATTGGCGTATTGCACGAACGCCTTGCGGATCGGCAGAAGCAGGCCGTGGAGCGAGACCGAATCCGGCACCTCCGCCGGCCAGCCGACCGCGCCGAGCAGGATGGCATCGAAGCCGCGCAAGGTCTCGATGCCATCCTCGGGCATCATGCGGCCGGTTTCCTTGAAGAAACGGCATGACCAGGGGAACTCGGTTCCCGTGAGAGCAAAACCGGAGTGTCTGGCCGCTGTTTCCAGCACCGTCCAGGCGGCGGCTGTGACATCGCGGCCGATGCCGTCACCGGGGATCAGGGCAATCGAGTAGGACTTCATCGGCATCTCTTCACAGGCTGATCAGGACGCTTTTCGTCCTGCGGTTGGCGAGATAGGCCTCGCGGCCGAGGTCCTTGCCGATGCCGGAGCGCTTGTAGCCGCCGGTCGGCAGGATGTGATCGCCCGAGCGGCTGTAGCGGTTGACCCAGACGGTGCCCGCTTCGAGCCTGCGCGCGAAACGGATGGTGCGCGACAGATCGGAGGTGAACAGGCCGGAGGCCAGCCCGTAGGTCGGATGGCTGGACAGCGCCAGCGCCTCATCCTCGGTCTCGAAAGTCTGAATGGTCAGGACCGGGCCGAAGATTTCTTCGACGATCGCCGGATTGGCCTGGTCTACATCGGCGATCAGCGTTGGCTCGTAGAAATAGCCGGGGTAATCCATCGCGCGGCCGCCGGTGAGGCATTTGCCGCCGGCCTCGACCGCGGCCCGCACGATGCCGTCGACACGCGCTCGCTGCCGCTCCGAAATGATCGGCGAATACTGCGTCGCCTCATCCCAGGTCGGGCCGGGCCGCACCGCCTTCATCCGCTTCAGGATGGCGGCCGTCAGCCTGTCGGCGGCGCTTTTTTCGACGATCAGGCGCGTGCCCGCCACGCAGGCCTGCCCTGCGTTGAAGGTGACGCTGCCGGCGATCGCCGTCGCCGCCCTGTCGAGATCGGCATCGGCAAAGACGATCTGCGGGCTCTTGCCGCCGAGCTCCAGCGTCATCGGCTTGACGCCGGTGCGGGCGATGTTCTCCATGATGGCCGAGCCCGCGCGGGTCGAACCGGTGAAGCTGATCTTGGCGATCTCGGGATGGCCGGTCAGCGCCGTGCCGGTGGTCGGACCGTCGCCGAGAACCACGTTGATCAGTCCAGCGGGAAGCCCCGCTTGGACGGCGAGTTGCGCCAAATAGACGGCCGAGAAGGGTGTCATCTCGGAAGGCTTCAAAACGACCGCATTGCCTGCGGCCAGTGCCGGGCCGAGCTTCCACCCGGCCATCGAGATCGGGAAATTCCACGGCGTGATCGCGCCGACCACGCCATAGGGCTCGCTCATGATCATGCCGAGACTGGTGTCGTCCGTTGGTACCAACTCGCTGCCTTCCTTGTCGGCGAATTCGGCGAAGAAGCGGATCTGCTCGGCGGTGACCGCGATGTCGCCGGCAACGAGCTGGCCCACGGGCCGGGTCGAGCACAATGCCTCGATCCGGGCGAGCGTTGCGGCTTCCGCCTCGATCAAGTCTGCCCAGGCGTGAAGCGCTCTTGTGCGCTCGCGCGGCCGAACGCCGCCCCAGTTGCTGGCCTTCAGCGCCGCCTTGGCGCTTTCCACAGCGCGGTCGACCATATCGACATCGGCCACGGGGCAGGCGGCGTATCCCTTCCCATCCGACGGGCGGCGCATCTCGACCCCGCTCTCAGCCGAAATCAGTTCCCCGTCGATGAAGTGACCGACGGGAAGGGCGATCGTGTCCGGATCGAAGCTCAGGCTCATGGGCGACCACCTTGCAGTATCTTCCGAAGCCTAGCGCGTGCAGGCGCGCAGCATGCGCTGTTGGGTGGTTCGCGACCGACGAATGTTGCGTGCCAGGCGCGCATGACGGCAAAATCTTCCGCGGAGGTCACGGGACCCTTAACCCACTGTCACGTAGATCTTGCGCACCGTCTCGATGGTCTTCCAGATACCGGTAAATCCCGGCTTCATCACGAAGCTGTCGCCGGCGCGATAGGTCACCGTCTCGCCGGCGTCGGGCGTGATTTCCACCACGCCGGAAAGGATGTGGCAGAACTCGAAAGTGTCGCCCTTGATCGAGCGCGTCTCGCCCGGTGTCGCTTCCCAGACGCCGGTACGGACGAGGTCGCCCTTGGCAGCGTCCTGCGCCCAGGTCTTGAAGGCGGGGTTGCCGGCAATCAGCCGTTCGGGCAGCGCCGTGGATTCGCGCGGCGGGAAACCGGGTTGGTGTCGACGGTTTTGAGCAGGGACAAGGGATGGCCTTTTCGCTTGGGTTTCAATAGCCACGGGTTCGGTCGACAAGCCCGATGAGATCGAGCCCGGCGCGGTGACGCTTGATGTTGTCGATGACGGTCTGCGCGGCAGTCGCTGGCTGGGTAACGCTGGCGATGTGCGGGGTCAGGATGATCTTCGGATGCGACCAGAATGGATGGCCCGCGGGCAGCGGTTCGGGATCGGTGACGTCGATCATCGCGGCCGAGAGGTGACCGCCGTCGAGCGCGGCGACAAGCGCGTCGTGGTCGAGTTGCGGCCCCCGTCCGGTGTGGACGAGCGCCGCGCCCTTGGGCAGTTTCGCGAACAGGTCGGCATCGAGGAAGCCGCGCGTATCTTCGGTCAGCGGCAAGAGGCAGATCAGTATATCGCTGGCCGCGAGCATCTCCGCCAGCCCCTGCTCGCCATGATGACAGATCACGCCCTCGATCTGCCGCGGCGACCGGCTCCAGCCGGCGAGCGGGAAGCCGAAGGGCTTCAGCCGGTCGAGGACGGCTTGGCCGAGCTGCCCGAGGCCGAGCACGCCGGCCCGCCGCGATCCGGCCTGGAGCTGCGGGATGTCGCGCCATTCGCCGGCGCGTTGCTGTATGAGATAGGCTGGCAGATTGCGGTGCAGAGCAAGCACGGCAAGGGTCACATATTCCTGCATCATGCGCACGATGCCTTCCTCGATCATGCGCACGATCTTGACGTTCGCGGGTACTGCTTCGAAGCGGAACTGATCGACGCCGGCACCCATGGAAAACAGGATTTCAAGGTTCCTGTAGCGGGCGAGGTTATCCGGCACAGTCCAGGTGATCAGATAGCGCACGGCGTCCGGGTCGACCGTCGCAGTGTCCGTGGTGAAAGGGAGGTCCGGCAATTCCTGGGCGAACGCCTCGGCGAAGACCGCGCCGCGTCGCGCATCGGAGTTGAACAGGAACGTCATCCCGGTTGCTCCTTCACGCCGCGCAGCGCGTGCCCAGCGCCTCGATCATCCGCTGGCAGGCGGCGAGTTCGCTGGCGAGGATGTATTCGTCCGGCCTATGGGCGCGGCCGATATCGCCGGGGCCGCAGATGATCGCATCGAACCCGGCGACCTGGTAGAGCCCGGCCTCCGTGCCGTAGCTGACGGCGGCAAGCGGCGCTTCGCCGGTCAGCTCGCGCAACAGCGTTGCCAGGTCTGCATCTTGCGGCAACGCCAGCGCCGGATAGGCGCTCATCGGCGTCCACTCGATCCGAAAGCCATCGGCCGCAAGGGCCTCGGCCCGCGCCTTGACGGGTGCGAGCAGGCTGGCCGGATCGACGCCGGGTATGGCGCGCGCCTCCAGATCCAGCGTGCAGGTGTCGGGGATGATATTGACCGACTGTCCACCCGCCACCACGCCTGCCTGCAGCGAGGAGTAGGGCGGCTCGAAGGCCGGGTCGAACGGACCATGCGTCAGCCGCTCGGCTTCGCTCACGGCTGCGCTCAGCACATCGGCCATGGCATGGATGGCATTGAGCCCGAGGTCGGGCCGCGAGGAATGGCCGGCGCGGCCCCGGATCGTCACGCGGGCGGCCGCCTTGCCCTTGTGGCCGCGCACGGCGCGCATGCCGCTCGGCTCGCCGATGATAGCGCCGAGCGGCTTCGCGCAAAGCTCGGGAAGGCGAGCGATCAGATGCGGCACGCCGCGGCATCCGACCTCCTCATCATAGGAAAAGGCGAGGTGGATCGGTCTGGCCAGGCGCAGTTTCGTCAGGTGAGGCACAGCGGCGAGCGCAGCGGCAAGGAACCCCTTCATGTCCGTGGTGCCGCGTCCGTAAAGATGTTCGCCCTCCCGGCGCAGCGCGAAAGGGTCCGAACTCCACTGCGGCTCGCCGGCGGGGACGACGTCCATGTGGCCCGACAGGATATAGCCCGGGACATCGGCTGGGCCGATCGTCGCGAAAAGGTTGGAACGGTCGCCTTCCGGCCCTGGGAGCAGGGTGACCTGCGTTCCGTGTTGCGCAAGATGGGCCTCGATCCAGCCGGCGATGTCACCGTTCGGCCTGCCGGCGACCGATGGAAAAGCAACGAGACGGTCGAGGATCTCTAGGACGTCCATTCCAGTCCTCAAAACCATTTTCAAGTTCGCCGCGATCGCCCGTCGACCGAATGCCGCAACAATTCGGAAGAGGATGTGCGCTTTCTTTCGCGATTGCGTGCCGAAAGCAGAAATGTTTCAGTCGAATCTTGCGTTGGCGCGCGGCTTTCGAGCAAATCGTATCGGTCTGGTTGTTTAGCGTTGGCAGGAGGCGGGGCGGCCATTGTGTGTCACCCGTTACGCGATCTTTCAGAGGCATGAAATTGAAGCCGTCCGGAAGCTTGAAAATCGATGCCTTCTCGATGCGCATCGGCGACATCGATGGCATCGAACTCGACCGGTTGCACGCGCACTCCCTGGCCGTGGGATGGCCGCACCGAGCCGAAGACTGGCAGTTCCTGCGTGAATCGGGACACGGGTTCGTGGCGCTCGATGAGATCGGCCGCGTTCTCGGTTCGGCCATGTGGTTCGCGCACGGCGCCGATTTCGCGACGGTCGGAATGGTCATCACCTCGCCGCGACTGCAGACGCTGGGAGCCGGTCAATGGCTGATGAAGCGGGTCTTCGAGAAGGTCGCCGGGCGCGATCTGCGCCTCAATGCGACCCGGGCGGCCAGACGGCTCTATCTTTCCCTCGACTTTCAGCCGGAGAAGACCGTCTACCAATGCCAGGGCATCGCCCGTGCGGAGACGATGGGTGGACTGGCGGAGACACGGGGCGATATCCGGGCCTTGCACGCAAGCGACATTCCCGCGGCGATCGCGCTCGATGCGGCAGGATTTGGCGTGAGGCGTGAGGCGCTCATCGAAAAGCTCTTCGCGCACTCGGCCGCCTATGGTCTTTTCAAGGGCGACAGGCTGAACGCCTTCGCGCTCTGTCGGCCGTTCGGTCGGGGCCATGTGGTGGGGCCGGTCGTGGCGGGAAGCGACGCCGACGCCGTGGCGGTCGTCCGGCCGCACGTGGTCGACCATTCAGGATCTTTTCTCAGGATCGACACGCACATGGACAGTGGCGAGTTCGCCGCCTTTGTGTCGCATAGCGGAATGCCGGTCTTCGACACGGTGCTGACCATGTCCAGGGGCAAACGCCTCGCCGATTTTGTCGTCGCCGGCGCAGCCACGCCGACGACCTATGCCCTTGCCAGTCAAACTCTCGGGTAGTTCAGCCGGGCACGCGCGCCGATAGTCTGTCGACAAAAGAGCCGGCCGGACATTCAACCCGGTTGCCAGACGTCCGGCCGCAATATCGGGTGCAAAGCCTTCAGCTCGGTTTGCATCTCAGCGATCATCCAGGCGCAGATCTCGGAGACGACAGGCCGAACCGGCCTCGAGCGCGGCGCAATCAAGTGGTGGGTCCGGCCGGTGTTGATCTGGCGGTCCGAAGCAGGGACAAGCGCGCCCTGAAGCAAGGCACGTGAAATATTGCTGAGCCAGCCGAGCGCGACGCCTTCCCCGTTCATTGCGGCCTGAAGCACCACCGCGTAGTCCGAGAATTCGAGCCGCTTTGCCTTGCTGGTCCTGCGGTCGGCTACTCGGCCCCAGGCATCCGGCCATTGAACCTTGGCATCGGTGAGATGAAGCAAGACATGGCCTTCGCCGTCCGCGTCGTGCTTCAACCGGCCATGAGCTGCCAGATAGGACGGGCTGCAGACGGGAACGATGATTTCCGGGGAGAACTCCCAACGGTGATAGCCCTTGTCGTCATCGGCCAGGATCCTGGTGGCCAGGTCGACGTTCTCGGCCGGTCCGCGCAGAACGCCCGCGATCAGTTCGAATCTCAGGTCCACATCTGGAAATCTTGTCGTGAAGGCTCCCAGCCTCGGAACGAACCAATGCGTCACCAGCGAGCTTGAAAGGGAGAGCGTGACGACCGGCTTTGCGGCATTCTTCTCCTTGATCCTGCGGATGACCTCCTCGATGCCGTCAAATCCTTCGCGCACTGCCGAATAGAGCGCGCGGCCATCCGCGGTCGGGGTCAATCCCGTCGATTTCCGGGAAAAGAGGGCGACGCCAAAATCGGCCTCGAGCTGGGCGATGCTGCGGCTGACGGACGGCTGCGTGACGTTGAACTCCCGAGCAGCGGCCGTAAAGCTTGCCAGCCGGACAGCCGCCTCGAAGACCAGAAGTCCACGTGCGGAAGGAACCAGTTTTGCGAAGCCAGCCATACGTCCAGCGTATAGCTACCCCAAGAATTTTCAAGCTTTCTGGGGCTCCGCAAATGGCAGACTATAATTTTCATGAATGGTTCGGATCCTCTGCTTCAGCCGTTTAAGCTCAAGGGACTGGTGCTGCGCAACCGCGTCATAAGCACCAGTCACGCTTCGATGCTGGACGATGGCGGCCTGCCGCTCGAGCGCTACCGGCGCTACCATGAGGAGAAGGCGCGCGGCGGTCTCGCCATGACCATGGCTGGCGGATCGGCGATGATGTCGCCCGATTCCAGCTGGGGTGGCGGTCAACTGGATCTTTCGAGCGATCGCATCGTCCCGCATCTCCAGTCGCTGTCGCAGCGAATCCATCGCCACGGCGCCGCCGTCATGTGCCAAGTATCGCATCTTGGGCGGCGCGCCACCGCCTATGCCGGCAACTGGCTCCCGCCGGTCGCGCCGTCTCGCGTGCGCGAGACGCGAAACCGGAATTTTCCGAAGGAGATGGACGACTCGGACATCGGCAGGATCGTCAGCGACTACGCAAGCGCCGCCAGGCGCTGCCGCGATGGCGATCTCGACGGCGTCGAGACGGTGACCGGCGGGCATCTGATCGGCCAATTCCTTTCGCGCAGAACCAACAGGCGCACGGATGCCTTCGGCGGTTCGCTGGAAAATCGCGCCCGCTTCGGTCTGATGGTCCACGAAGCGATCCGTCGGGCGGTTGGCGACGACTTCGCTGTCGGCATCCGGTTCGTGATCGACGAGGCGGTCGAGGATGGGTCGGACTTCGAGGAATGCCTTGCATTCGCCCGGCTGTTCGAACGCGAAGGCCATATCGATTTCTTCAACTGCATCTTCGGCCGGATGGACACGGACTTGGCCCTGGCCGAGCAGAACATGCCCGGCATGTTCAGCCAGAGCGCGCCGTTCTTGCCGCTGGTCGGGCAATTCAAGAGGGAAACCAGGCTGCCCGTCATCCACGCGGCAGGCATTCGCGACGTAGCCACGGCGCGGCATGCGATCCGCGAGAATCTTGTCGACCTGGTCGGCATGACGCGGGCGCATATCGCCGACCCGCATATCGTCAACAAGGTGATGCAAAGACAAGAAGAACGCATCCGCCCTTGCGTCGGCGCATCCTACTGCCTCTACAAGAAGGTCCAGTGCATCCACAACCCGGCCAGCGGCCACGAGACGATCGTCAGCCACATCATCGGCCGGGCCGAAACGCCGAGACGGGTGGTCGTGGTCGGCGGTGGTCCGGGAGGGATGGAGGCGGCGCGGGTTGCAGCCGAGCGCGGGCACGGTGTGACCCTGCTCGAAGCCGGAGCGCGGCTTGGTGGTCAGGTGCTGGTCGCCGCCTCTGCCTCGGACCGCAAGGATCTCATCGGCATCGTCGACTGGCGTGTCGAAGAACTCGCCCGCCTCGGTGTGGATGTCCGCCTCAGCACCTATGCTGATGCGGAGACCATTCTTGCCGGCAACCCTGACGTGGTGATCGTCGCCACGGGCGGCATTCCGGACATGGAATGGCTGGACGGCGCTGAGCACTGCGACAGCGTCTGGGACGTGCTGACCGGTGTCGTGCCGGCGAAGGACGACATCCTCATCTATGACGAGACCGGACGCCAGGCCGCTGTTTCCTGCGCCCTTCATCTCGCCCTCCGGGGGCGCACGGTCACTCTCGCCATTGCGGACGATACGCTGGCGCTCGAGACCCCCTACCCGGACAGGGTAAGTTTCCGCAAGCGCGTGTCGGAACTCGGCATCCGGGTCGTCAGCGACGTCCGGTTGGTCAAAGCAATGCTCCATGACAACCGGGCGGTCGCCCGGTTCCGGCATGAGCTCACCGGTGCGGAAACTGAGATGAGCGCCGCCCAACTCATCGTCGAGCGTGGCACGGTCCCCATGGAGGACGTTTATCAGGAATTACGTGCCCGCTCTTCCAACAACGGCGTCACCGACATTGCGCTGATGACGGGAGTGAGGGCGAAGGGGGATACCCCTTCCCCAATCGCGGGATCGTTCGAGTTACACCGCATTGGCGACGCGGTTGCGAGCCGAGACATCTACTCTTCGATCTATGAGGCCTACCGTCTTTGTTCGCAATTGTAGACGGGCGAAAGCCCGACAGCCGCAGTGGGAGGCCGAATCGAGGATGTCAGGCTGCGGGGCTCGTGGCGGCGCGGGAGACCGGCCTGATGCCCGCGAACATGCTGCGCGCGTTCCAGGTTGGGAAGGCTCTTACTAGCGACGGCGGACCGTCGAGTTGGATTCGGCCCCCGCCGATGGCTTGGGCCCAGGTAAGCTGGCCGGCGTGCCATTTGACGAAGGCTTCGGCCTCCGCCGTGATGTAGAGGTCCTCGTCGAAGCCGGGGTATCTCTTGCAGATTTCAGTGTCTCCGAACTCGATGAGTAGCCAGTAGCGCTCACGATGCGGCCGGCCGGTGAAGTCGAAACGTATGACGACGCGTCGATTCGGCAGCCGCTCTCGCCGGAGCGCATTGCACATGGACCACAGGGCCACAAAGGGGTCGAGATGCTCGGGGGCGATCTCGAGCCAACGCGCACCCCACTCACCGAGCGACTGGCAGACCGCGAACAGGTCGTGGCCCGCCGAAGTGAGCTCGTAGTGGTGCCCGCGCCCGCCAGACTTGGGCGCTGACTCGATGACACCGAGCCGTTCTAGCTGCTTGAGCCGTTGTGACAGCAGCGTATGAGAGAGTCCCGGCGCGCCCTCCAGGATTTCGCTGAAGTTTCTGCAGCCAAGGTGCAGGTTGCGGATGATCAGCGGTGTCCAGCGCTCGGCGAAGATCTCGGCGCCGCGAGCGATGGGGCAGTACTGACCGTATGTCCTCATAAGCCCAGTGTTGCGCGCCCGCCTTCGGTTGTGAAGTCCAGATTTTTGACTATACGACCGCGGTCCGCCGTGGTCCGATGTGGCCTCTCGACGAGAGGAGGACACGATGACGACACCTACGACGACAACAACGCACGCAGAAGCCCACCACGGGAGCATGCAGCCAACCGTCGTGGAAATCGACGGGTTCCGAGGCTGGCTGATCAATGCCAGCCACGCCGACTACGATGTCGCCCGTGCAATCTGGAACGGCGCCATTGACCGGCGCCCGCGTCTGATCGCCCGATGCATCGGGACCGCCGACGTGGTCGCGGCCGTGCGTTTCGCTCGCGACCACGATCTGGCGATCGCCATACGGGGCGGAGGCCACGGCGTGGCGGGCACCGCCGTTTGCGACGACGGGATCGTCATCGACCTCTCGGCGATGCGGGGCGTGCGGGTCGATCCCGCCGGCGGCAGGGCGTGGGTGCAGGGTGGCGCGCTGTGGGGCGACGTCGACCGCGAGACCCAGGCGCACGGCCTGGCCACCACCGGCGGAATCGTGAGCCATACCGGAGTCGCCGGGCTCACCCTCGGTGGTGGCATCGGCTGGCTGATGCGCAAGCATGGCCTCGCGGTCGACAACCTCCTCGCCGCCGACGTCGTGACGGCCGACGGCGAGCGGCTGCGGGCGTCCGAGGACGAGCACCCCGACCTGTTTTGGGCGTTGCGCGGCGGCGGCGGCAACTTCGGCGTGGTCACCTCGTTCGAGTTCCGCCTCCACCCCGTCGGGCCCACCGTTCTGGCCGGGCCCATCCTTTGGGACGCGAGCGACGCCGGGGAGGTCCTCCGTTTCTACCGCGACTTCATCCGCGACGCTCCCGACGAGCTCGGCACGGTCGTAAAATTCTGCACCGTGCCGCCTCTATCGGTCATCCCCGAGGAACTGCACTGGCGCCCGGTGGTGATGGTGGGCGCGTGCTACGCCGGGCCGATCGAGGACGGTGAGAAGGCGCTCCGCCCGCTCCGCGCATTTCGGACTCCCCTCCTCGATCTGGCCGGGCCCAAGCCGTACGTGGTATTCCAGAGCGCGCTCGACTCGACCGTCCTCCACGGTTGGAACTACTACTGGAAGGCCACCCACCTCCCCGCGCTCCGCGACGACCTCATCGACGTGATCGCCGGGCACGCATTCTCCTGCTCGTCGCCACGATCGTATGTGGCAATGTTCCATCTGAAGGGGGCGGTGAGCCGAGTGGCCGAGGGGGCGACGGCGTTCGGGAACCGGCAAGCGTCGCACGCGATCATCGTCCACGCTGCGTGGCGGCCTAGCGAGAACTTCGGCAACCGGGAGACGGCCTGGACGAGGGGGGTCCTCGCCGCCCTTGGCCGCTTCCGCGAAGGCGTCTACGTCAATTTCCTCGGCGGCGACGAAGACCCCGGTCGGGTCCGCGAGGCGTACGGCGACTCCGTCTACGACCGACTAGTGGACGTGAAGACCACGTACGACCCTGACAACGTCTTCCAACGTAACCAGAACATCCGCCCTCGTACCACGCGCGTCAGCGGGGCCTTCAGGGCGCATCCTCATTAAGGCCCTGATGTCGGGAGAGCGCCGCAAGTTGAAGCAGAAGCGCGCCTCGGGGTGGGCGTCGGCGGCGATTGCGGTGCGTCGGGCAACCGCGCGGCAGGCATGACCGTGGAATCGCGACTATGTCGCAGGAGCGTCGGTGAGGAAGGGCATGATGTCCACGCCGTCTCCCGGGAAGACCGTGAAATGCGGGTGGTTCTCGAACAGGCGGGCGGCGGCATCGATGGTATCGGCCTCGACGACAATATAGCCGCAGAAAGGGTTCACGGCGTCGGCGATGCCGTCCTTGGTAACGCGCGTCGTCTTACCGACCATGCCGCCGCGATCGGGGAAAAATGTTGCATTTCTCTCCTCCCATTCCGCCCACTGCCGCAGGCCAACGGCATCAATCGCATCCTGCTCGGGCTTAGGAAGGCTGCGAAAGCGGGCGAGGTCTTCGGGCTTCATGGTGTAGACGGCAAGAAAGCGCGGCATGCGGCGGTCTTCGTGCTGGCAGAAGGCATGCAAGCTTAGACTCCCGAAGGGCCGAAGTCACTGCGCATTACCACCTCTAGATGCCCGCCGCCTGCCCGCATTCGTTCTGCGGCAAAACGCGGATCAGCCGCCCCGATGCAATATGGGCGCGGGGCGCGACGACAATGTCCACCCCGCGGGCAACCCGAATGCAGTCTGGCCGCCAAACGATGTGCTCACGATCATCTAGCCCGAAGCATCACTGAGCAGCAGGCGCGACCCGACCTCGACGATAGACCTGATAGCGGGAAGCAGTTCCTGCCCCAACGAGGTCAGCTCATATTCCACGGTCGGCGGCGAGGTCGGCATCACGTTGCGACCGAGAACGCCGCGCTCCTCGAGATCCCGCAGTCTGCTGGTCAGCACCTTCGCTGAAACGGCTGGGATATCACGGCGGAGTTCCGAGAACCGACGCGGGCCTTCGCTCAGGGACCAGAGCACCTCGGGTGTCCAGCAGCCGCCAAGCAGCGCCATGCACCTCGACATGGGGCAGCCGGGGGGAGCCTTCACCTTCTTTCGCACTTTGAGAACCATCGCGCGTCCGCCGCGGGGAGCTTCCAGTTGGTTACCGGAAAAGGAAGGTAACCACAAGATACGTGGTTTCCGATGGTAACGAGTGCCGCTATGCGATGGCTCTCCAATCCACGCAACCACGAAATGGACTGAACGATGCACGCAATAACTGGAGCAACGGGACAGCTGGGCCGCCTGGTGATCGAAGCACTGCTGAAGACCATGCCTGCCGACCGGATCGTCGCGGCGGTCCGCAATCCGGCAAAGGCCAGCGATCTGGCGGAGCGCGGTGTGATCGTACGCGAGGCGGACTACGACTGTCCCGACACACTCGTTCCGGCCTTCGACGGCGTCCAGAAACTGCTGCTGATTTCGTCGACCGGGGTCAGCGGCCGCCTGCCGCGGCATCGGGCGGTGATCGAGGCAGCCCAACGGGCCGGGGTTTCGCTGATTGCTTACACGAGCATGCTGCACGCCGATACGTCTCCCGCAACGCTCGCAATCGAGCATCGGCAGACGGAGGAGGTCATCGCGGCCTCGGGCCTTCCCGCCGTCATCCTGCGCAATGGCTGGTACACCGAGAACCATCTGCTGGCGCTTCCGGCGGCTCTGCAGCACGGCGCCTTCGTCGGCGCCGCCAAAGACGGGCGTTTCTCGTCCGCGGCGCGACGGGACTATGCCGAGGCCGCAGCCGTGGTGCTGACGACCGATGGGCAGGCGGGGAACACATACGAGCTTGCCGCAGACCAGGCCTTCACTCTGGCCGAGCTTGCGGCGGAGGTCTCCCGGCAGTCGGGGAGGGCTATAGCCTACAACGATCTTTCCCAGGACGCCTATCAGGATGTGTTGACCGGGGCCGGGCTACCGGCCGACCTCGCTGCACTTCTGGTCGATGCCGACGTTGCGGCCTCACATGGAGCGCTGTTCGATGACGGAGGCGCCCTGGGGCGGCTGATCGGTCGTCCGATCACCTCGATGCAGTGCCTCGTCGCGGCCGCATTGCGCGGTTGAAGCAGGCTGGGTGTTCAAGCGATGTCATGCAACGGCCCGCGGTCGACCAGTTCGGCGCTGGTCGATATAGTCATGAAGCGCTACCTTCTTCGCCGGCCGGAGCCACGGACGCAGGTCCGTGCCGGGAACCCTTTCGCGCAACGTTAAGTGCCCGCGGTCGATCCGGATCGACATTCAACTGACGAGGTGCAGAAATGAGGCTCTTCCTAGGTGGGGACGTGATGACCGGCCGCGGCATCGACCAGGTCATGCCGCATCCCTGCGACCCGGTCCTGTACGAGCCGCATCTCCGCTCCGCGCGTAGCTATGTGGATCTGGCGGAACGTCGGTCGGGAGCAATCCCGAGGGCGGCGCCTTTCGACTATGTCTGGGGCGATGCGCTGGACGAGATTGATCGGCGCGAGCCGGATTTGAGGATCATCAATCTCGAAACCAGTGTTACCGCGGATGGAATGCCCGAGCCGAAAGGCATCAACTACCGGATGCACCCCGACAATCTGCATTGTATCGTCGCCGCAGGGATAGACTGCTGCGTCCTTGCCAACAACCATGCCGCGGATTGGGGGCTGAGCGGCCTGAAGGAAACCTTGCTTGCCCTGCAGCGGGCGAGGCTTGCGACGGCCGGCGCAGGACTCGATGCCGATGCTGCAAACCGCCCCGCCGTGCTCGAAACGGTCCCAGGGCGGCGACTGCTTGTATTCGCCTTTGCCTGTCCATCCAGCGGGGTTCCGGCCAACTGGGCCGCCGGGAAGGAGCGGCCGGGCATCAACTTCCTCGCGGATTTCAGTGAAGACGCACTTGCAGCCGTTGCTGACGGCATCGACGAGTGGCGCCAGCCCGACGATACCGTCCTTGTTTCCATCCATTGGGGATCCAATTGGGGCTATGAATTGCCCCCTGAGCACCGACGCTTCGCCCATGGCCTGATCGACGGCGCCCGTGTCGACGTCGTTCACGGACACTCGTCGCATCATCCGTTGGCGATAGAGATCCATGCCGACAGGCCCATCCTTTATGGATGCGGCGACTTCATCAACGACTATGAGGGAATCGGCGGGCAGGAGAGATTTCGCCCGGATCTGACCCTCGCCTATTTCGTCGACCTGGATGACCAAAGCCATCGGTTGCGCCGGATCGAAATGGTGCCCTTCCGCCTGCAGAAATTCCGGCTCGTTCGCGCATCTGATGAAGAAGCCGCCTGGCTCGGCCAAACCATGAAACGCGAATGCGCACGTTTTGGCCACCATGTTGCCGCGGGCGAGAAAGGCACCCTGACGCTATCGGGCTAAGCGGCACGGGAAGACGCGTGTCTTGCTGTGGCCGACGGTAGGGGGCCCGCTCGAGGATCGCTCTGCGAGCGCGCATCCAAGCAGCGGACTCACCGCAAGCGACGCGCTGACGGGCAACCCTTTGAGATGGTGCGGATGGCGCCGGCGATCATCTCGGCCGGTGTGAACCGCGCGATCAAATGTGAGCGCCTCGCGACCGAACTGTGCTTGACCTGATGGCCCATGGCGGCGAAACGAAGAACGGGATATCGGTCGCTCGGCTACACTGTTGAGTCGCCCGCATCGACGATCGACGTCGCGTGAGTAATTTTTCTGAACGGATTATGCTTCGATGAAATCCAAGCGCCAGAGCCTGAATTCCGCGATAAAGCCGAATAAAGAACCTAAGCTCTCGCGCACTCACGCGCCTGCGGACCTGTCGCCGGTGGACTGGCAGCGCGGCCTGCGCCGCCAGTTCGGACGCGAGCAGGACTTCGGGCTGGAGAATCTGACCAGCGAGCCGTTCTTTTCCGAGTTCAGGGTCACAAACCCCGTTTCGAAATCCAGCTACCGCGTGGCGATTCGAGGCCTGGGACCGGGCGGCAACTACTGTTCATGCCCCGACTACACTACCGGTGAGCTGGGCACCTGCAAGCACATCGAGTTCACGCTCGCCCGGCTGGAGAAAAAGCGGGGCGCCAAGACTGCGTTCGCGCGCGGCTACCAGCCGGCATTTTCCGAGCTGTATTTGCGCAATGAAGGCCAACGCCGCGTCCATTTTCGTGCCGGAACGGACTGCCCGCCGGCGGTGAGGGAAGCCGCTGCGGCGTTGTTCGACGCTGACCGCGACGGCGTGCTTCCCGACGACCGCTTCGGTGAGCTGGAACCGTTCATGGCGGTGGCCTCGAAGAGCGGTCACGAGTTCCGTGCCTATGACGATGCGCTCGATTTCATTGCCGGAAGACGAGACGCGGACCGGCGGGCCTCGAAGCTCAGGCAACTGTTCCCGCGCGGCGCCGCCGATCCCGGGCTGCAAACGCTTTTGAAGGCGCCGCTCTATCCCTACCAGGCCGAAGGGGCGCTGTTCGCGGTGCGAACCGGCAGGGCGCTGATCGGCGACGATATGGGGCTCGGCAAGACCATACAGGCCATCGCCGCGGTGGAAATACTGGCCCGGCATTTCGGCGTCTCGAAAGTGCTGGTTGTCTGCCCGACGTCGCTCAAATACCAGTGGCAGAGCGAGATCGCGCGCTTCTCGGGGCGGGAGGGCGAAAACGTGGCGCGCGTGATCAACGGCGGTCGGGCGCAGCGGCAGAAGGACTACGCCATCGACGATTTCTGCAAGATCACGAACTACGAGAAACTCAAGCCGGATCTCGACCTGATCGCCGCGTGGGGACCCGAGCTGGTCATTGTCGATGAAGCGCAACGGGTCAAGAACTGGAACACGATCGCGGCGCGCGCCCTGAAACGCATCGATAGCTCCTACGCGATCGTGCTGACCGGGACGCCCTTGGAAAACAAGCTGGAGGAACTGGTCTCCATCGTCCAGTTTGTCGATCAGCACCGGCTGGGGCCGACCTGGAAGCTGCTGCACGAGCATCAGGTCAAGGACGATGCCGGGCGCGTCACCGGCTATACCGGGCTGGAGAAGGTCGGCCAAACGCTGGCGCCGGTCATGATCCGCCGGCGCAAATCCGAGGTGCTGCGGCAGCTGCCGAGCCGTACCGACCAGAATCTGCTGGTGCCGATGACAGAGACGCAAATGCTCTATCATCAGGAAAACGCTGACGTGGTGGCTAGGATCGTCCAGCGCTGGCGCAAGACCAAGTTTCTGTCGGACAAGGATCAGCGGCGGCTGACCAGCGCCCTGCAGAACATGCGCATGTCGTGCAACAGCACTTATCTGCTGGACCGCGAGACCGACCATGGCGTCAAGGCCGACGAGTTGGCGGCGCTCTTCGACGAATTGTTCGCCGAGCCCGAGGCCAAGGCCGTGGTGTTTTCGCAATGGACGCGGACCCATGATATCGTCATCCGCCGCCTCGAAGCGCGTGGGCTGGGCTACGTCAGCTTCCACGGCGGCGTGCCGTCCGACAAACGGCCGGCGCTCGTCGAGCGGTTTCGCGACGATCCCGCCTGCCGCGTGTTCCTGTCTACCGACGCCGGCAGCACGGGCCTCAATCTGCAGCATGCATCGACCCTGGTGAACATGGACTTGCCGTGGAACCCGGCGATCCTCGAACAGCGCATCGCGCGCATCCATCGCATGGGCCAGGTGCGGCCGGTGCAGGTCATCAATTTCGTTGCCAAGGGCACGATCGAGGAGGGCATGCTTTCGGTGCTTGCGTTCAAGCGCTCCTTGTCGGCGGGAATTCTCGATGGCGGCAGCAGCGAGATCTCGCTCGGCGGTTCGCGTCTCAACCGCTTCATGAAGGACGTGGAAAATGTCACCGGGAGCATGGGCGCGGGCGAGGCCGTGACACCGGCCGAGGAAGCGACGAACGTCGCCGCTGCAAATGCGGACGGATCCGCGGAAGATGTAAATGTGGATGTAGGCGCTGCCACGGGCGAGATGGCGGTCGCGCGAACCAATGGGGCCGGAGTGCCACCTGGCGATACGGGTGCCGATCCCTGGCGCGCCTTGCTGCAGGTAGGCGCCCAGTTTGTCGCCGCGCTGGCGTCCGCCAACGATCCCGGCGCTCCAGCGCATCCATGGATTGAGCGCGATCCCGCCACCGGCGCGCAAAGCCTCAAAATGCCGCTGCCGCCGCCGGAAGCCGTGAGGCAACTTGCCGATACGCTTTCTGCGCTCGCGGACAGCTTGCGGGGGAAGATTGCGTGACGAGCCGCGGCTGAGGCGCCGCCTCAAAGACCGTCGTCCCAATAGGGCGTGCGCCCAAAGCATCGGATGAGGTGATCGACGAAGGCGCGGACCTTCATCGACATCAGCCTGTTGCCGGGATAGACGGCGTAGATCGTGCTTGCCGGCAGCTTCCAAGCTTCAAGCACGCGCTGCAATGCGCCGGCCCGCAATGGCTCGCCGGCCGCCCAGGTCGGCAGCACAGCGATGCCGACGCCTTGAAGCGCCGCCACGCGCAGCATCTCGGCGCTGTTGGTGCGAAGGTTGCCGCTGACGGCCACCCGCACCTCGCCGCGTTTGCCGGCAAGGCGCCATTCGCCGCCCCAGGGCAAGAGATCCGTGTAGAGGCAGTTGTGCTTCGCAAGATCATCCGGCTCGCGCGGTGCCCCATGCTCTCTGAGATAGGCCGGCGCGGCGCAGGCGACGAGCCTCGATGGTGCGAGCTTGCGCACGACAAGGGGCGAATCCTCAAGCACCCCGATACGGATCGCCAGATCGAGCCGCTCATCGACGAGATTCACATAGGCCTGGCTCAGGCTGATATCGATGGAGAGTTCCGGATAGCGCTTGAGGAAAGCCGGGACGGTTGGCGCCACATGCATCCAGCCGAAGCTGTCGGGCGCCGAAATGCGGAGCGTGCCGCGCGGTTCGCGTTGCAGCGCAGTCGCCGCTTGCTCGGCGGCCTCGGCTTCGGCGAGTATCCGCGCGCAGTGGTGATAGTAGGCTGCGCCCGCTTCGGTCATCGAGAGGCGGCGCGTCGTGCGGTTGAGCAGGCGAATGCCCAAGCGCTGTTCGAGCCGCTGCACGTTGGCGCTCACGGCGGATTTGGAGATTTTGAGGTGCCGCGCCGCCGCCGAGAAGCTGCCGCTGTCCACGACGCGAGTGAATGCAGTGACGCCTTCAAGCGGATCCATCGGCCAATTGTCCCGAATTCAGGACAGCATGTCCACACAATTCCGGCTAATCGCCAAGTCGAAACAGGCCTATCTCTCGACGGGTCACCTGAACCACGAAAGGGGTCGACGATGGATGCCAAGGCTGCAACAGCCGAACCGTTCGTTCGCCAGCCGGCGGTCGGTTCAACGCTCAACGTGCTGGGCGTCACCCATATCTACAAGGCCACGGGCGCCGAGACCGCGGGTTCCTTCTCGCTCTGGGAAGACGTGGTTCCGCCGGGGGCGGGCGCGCCGCCCCATACACATGCGCGCGAGGACGAGGCCTTCTATGTGCTGAGCGGCGAAATTCAGATCGAATTCGAAGGCGAGCCCGCGCCGCGCCGTGTCGGACCGGGCGGTTTCTTCTATGGCGCGCGCCACAGGCGCCATGGCTATCGCAATGTCGGCGACCAGCCGGCGCGCGTGCTGGTTCTGTGCACGCCGAGCTGTGGACTGGACCAGATGTTTGCCGAACTTGAGGCCGCGACCATCTCTGGCATGCCGGAAATGGCGAAGCTCGCGGCCATCACCGCCAAATACGGTGTCACCATGGGGCCGCCCGCGGCGTGAACCGAGCTTCAGGTCGCGTGAAAGAGGATTCACGCGACCTGCTTTAAGTCTTTGATTTTAAGCATGTCTTTGCCTCGAAACTGGTTCCGCTTTCGGAAGACATGCTTTAGCCCGCGGGGCGGAACGGCTTTGCCAGCGAGGCAGGAAAGTGCAGGGCAAGCATCTGGCGGTTGCGCGAGATCAGCAACAGCACCACGATCGTCGCCAGATAGGGCAGGGCGGATAGAAGCTCGGACGGGACCTGAAGTCCCAGCGCCTGTCCTTGCAGTTGCAGGATCGTCATGCCGCCGAACAGCCAGGCGCCGAGCAGGACGCGCAGCGGCCGCCACGTGGCGAACACCACCAGCGCCAGCGCGATCCAGCCCTTGCCGGCGGTCATGTTCTCGACCCAGAGCGGCGTGTAGGCGACCGACAGATAGGCGCCCGCGAGGCCGGCCATCAGCCCGCCGAACAGCACAGCCATGTAACGGATCCTGATCACCGGATAGCCGATCGCGTGCGAGGTCTGTGGCGACTCTCCGATCGTGCGCAGGATGAGGCCGGCTTTCGTGCGGTAGAGGAACCAGCTGATCGCCACGAACATCAAGAGCGCCAGATAGACCAGCGGGTCGAAGCGGAAGAGCAGCGGCCCGATCAGCGGCAGGTCGGAGAGGATCGGGATGTCGACGCGGTGCAGCGCCTCGATCGGCACGCTGCCGAAGCCGCGCCCGAGGAAGGCCGACACGCCGGAGCCGAAGATCGCCAGCGCCAGGCCGGCCGCATACTGGTTGGTCAGGAAGGTGAGCGCCAGGACGCCGAACAGCAGCGAGGCGGCGGCGCCCGCCAGCGCACCGGCGACGATCGCGACCGGCATGGAACAGCCTGCCGTGACCGCCCAGAAGGCAAGTGCTGCGCCCATCAGCATCATGCCCTCGATGCCGAGATTGAGCACGCCGGATTTCTCGACCACGAGCTCGCCGAGCGCGGCGAAGATCAGCGGCGTGGCGGCGATGATGGTGCCGGTGAAGATGGCAATGAACAGTTCCATCGATCAGTCTCCCGCTACCCGCGCCGTTTCGAGCACATGCGCGTCCCTGGCCGGCCGTACCACGCGAATTCGGTAGAAAATGAAGAAGTCGGCCGCGAGCAGGAAGAACAGCAGGATGCCCTGGAAGATGCGCGTCAGCGCCGAGGGCAAGGCGAGCGTCATCTGCACGCCTTCGCCGCCGAGGAAGAGCAGCGACATCAACAGCCCGCCGAGCACGATGCCGAAGGCGTTCAGCCGTCCGATGAAGGCGACGATGATGGCGGCAAATCCGTAGCCGGGCGAGATCTGCGGCGAGAGCTGGCCGAGCGGCCCGGCGGCCTCCGCCATGCCGGCGACGCCGGCCGCCGCACCTCCCGCCAGAAGTCCGATCCACACCGCGGCGGATTCGCGAAAGCCGGCGTAACGGGCAGCCAAGGGCGCCGCGCCGCTCACCGACATCTTGTAGCCGAGGAAGCTGCGGTCGGTGAAAAGCCACATCACCAGAACCGCGATGACGGTGATGAAGATCGAAGGGTTCAGCCGATAAGCCGGGTCGAAGGACTCGAACAGCGCCCCCGTCGGCAGAAGCGCCGTCTGCGGATAGTTGAAGCCTGCGGGATCGCGCCACGGTCCGTGCACCAGGTAGGACAGGAACAGCGTCGCGATATAGGTCATCATCAGCGTGACCAGGATCTCGTTGGTGTTCATGCGGGCGCGCAGGAAGGCGGGGATCGCCGCCCACGCCATACCGGCGGCCATGCCCGCCAGGAACATCAGCGGCAGCAGCAGCGCGCTGTCCGGGTTCGGCCAGAACAGCCCAATGCCGCTCGCGGCAATCGCGCCCATGGTGAACTGGCCCTCGGCGCCGATGTTCCAGACATTGGCGCGGAAGCCGATCGCCAGCCCGCAAGCGATCAGGATCAGCGGCGAGGCCTTGAGCAGCCACTCCGACAGGCCGTTCATGGAACTTAGCGGCTCGACGAAAAAGGCATAGAGCGTAGGCAGCGGATCGTGCCCGAGCGAGGCGAAGAAGAGCGAGCCCACGATCAGCGTCAAGATGGACGCCAGCACCGGCGCCGCGATGCGCATCGCGGCCGAAGGTTCCGGCCTTTGTTCAATCCTGAAGCGCAACGTCACCACTCCTGTCCTTGCTCATCTTACGGCCGGTCATGAGCAGCCCGATCTCCTCCCGGTCGGTGCTGGTGCGCACGAGCGACGGCGACACCTGTCCCTGGCAGATCACGAGCAGCCGGTCGCAGATCTCGAACAGCTCGTCGAGCTCCTCCGAGACGACGAACACCGCCGTGCCGGCGCGGCTGAGATCGACGATGGTCTGGCGGATGAAGGCGCTCGCGCCGACATCGACGCCCCAGGTCGGCTGCGAGACGAGCAGCAGCTTCGGCGCCAGCGCGATCTCGCGGCCGACGATGAATTTCTGCAGATTGCCGCCGGACAGGCTCTGCGCCGTCGCGCCTGGACCGTTGGCCTTGACCTTGAATCGGTCGATGACGCCGGCAGCGAAGATGCTGGCCTTGCGCCGGTCGACCAGGCCTTTGCTGACGGTGCCCAAGCGATGGGCGGTCAGCACCGCGTTTTCCCATAGCGTGTGCGAGGGCACCGCACCCCGCCCGAGCCGCTCCTCGGGAACGAAGGCGAGGCCAAGCTTGCGGCGCTCGTCGGGGCGCAGGCCGGCGGCGGGCGTCCCGCCGATTTTGATCGCGTCGTAATGCCCATGCGTGCGCTCGCCGCTGAGCAGCGCGATGAGCTCGGCCTGACCGTTACCGGAGACGCCCGCCAGGCCGACGATCTCTCCGCCACGCACGTCGAAGGACACGTCCTTCAGGTCGACGCCGAAATGGTCCCTGGCCTTGGCCGACAGATTTCTGACCTCGAGCACCGGCTTCTCGCTGGGCGCCGCCGGGCTGACATGCATCTCGGGCAGCTTGGAGCCGACCATCATGCGGGCGAGTTCCAGCGATGTCGTTTCCTTCGGGCGCGCGGTGCCCGTGACCTTGCCGTTGCGCAGCACGGTGGCGGTGTCGCAGAGCTCCTGCACCTCGTCGAGCTTGTGGCTGATATAGACGATCGAGCAGCCCTCTGCGGCGAGCTGCCGAAGCGTGTCGAACAGCTTGACCACGGCCTGAGGCGTCAGCACGGAGGTCGGCTCGTCGAGGATAAGAAGTTTCGGCGCTTGCAGCAGGCAGCGCACGATCTCGACGCGCTGCCGCTCGCCGACCGACAGGTCGTGCACCTGGCGGTGCGGATCGATAGGCATGCCGTAGCGTAGCGAAAGCTCGCGGATCTTGTCGGCGAGCGAAGGCAGATCGAAGGCGCCACTTGCCGACAGCGCGATGTTCTCGACCACCGAAACGGATTCGAACAGCGCGAAATGCTGATAGACCATCTCGATGCCGAGCGCGCGCGACATCGCCGGGTTGTGCGCGGCGATTGCGTTGCCGTCGCAATAGATCTCGCCGGTATCGGCCTGCGCCGCGCCATAGATGATCTTCATCAGCGTCGATTTGCCGGCGCCGTTCTCGCCTAGCACGGCGTGGATCTCGCCGGGCTGGATCGACAGCGAGACGTCGTCATTGGCGACGACGCCCGGATAGCGCTTTGAGATGTTGCGCAATTCTAGTCGCGGATGCATGGCGGGTCCTGCCGGGCTTGAAGCGAGGTTGGACGGGAACCAGGCAAGGAAACGCCGAGGACTGAGCTTCGGCGTCTCCCCGGTTCTTTGAAAGATCAGCTCAGCTTGCCAATCATTCCCTTGACGAACCAGTTCATGCCGCGAATGTCGTCGTCGGCCAGCACCGATCCGCTCGCGACCTTGACGTTGCCGTCCTGGTCCTTCAGCTCGCCGGCATAGGGATGCACTTTGCCGCTGCCGATGTCGGCTTCGAGCTGCTTCAGCTTGGCCTTGGTGTCGGCCGGTATGCCATCATTGTAGGGCGCCATCTTCACAACGCCGGCAGCCAGCCCGTCCCAACGCACTTCCGGCTTCCAGGTGCCGGCGGCGACGGCCTTGGCGGCGCCGACATAGTCGCTGGTCCAGTCGAGCACGAAGGACGTCAGCTGCTTGCCGGCGGAGAACTTCGCCATGTCGCTGGCATAGCCGATCGACCAGGCGCCGCCTTCGCCTGCGACCTGCACGCCGGTCGCCGTGTCCGTCATCGAGCAGATGACGTCGCAGCCTTGTGAAAGCAGCGTCTTGGCAGCTTCCTTCTCCTTGCCCGGATCGAACCAGGAATTGAGGAAGATGGCGTTGCAGGTGGCGTTCGGGTTGACGCTCTGCGCGCCGAGCAGCAGGGCGTTGGCCGGGCCGACGATGTCGGGGATCGGGAAGCCGCCGATGAAGCCGATCTTGCCCGATTTCGACATATGGCCGGCCGCCGCACCGGCGACGAAAGTGCCTTCGTAATATTTGGCTTCGAAGGTGCCGAGATTGGCGAGATGGACGATGCCCGAGCAATGCTCGAAAGCCACCTTGGGGAAGCGCGGCGCCACCTTCTGCATCGGCGTGCCATGCGAGAAGCTGGTGCCGAAGATCAGCTTGTTGCCGGCGCCGGCGAGCTCGCGGAAAATGCGCTCGGCATCCTGCGGCATGAAGATGTTGTCGATGACGGTGAGGGCGACCTTGTCGCCGAATTCCGATTTGATTGCCTCGACGCCGAGGCTGTGCTGCTTGGTCCAGCCGATCTCGGCGATCGGCGAGACGTAGACGACGCCGATCTTGAGCACTTCCTGCGCTCTGGCGATGGTGCTCAGCCCTCCGGCGCCGAGGGCGGCGCCAAGCGCACCGCCGTATTTCAAAAATCCGCGTCTTGTCAGGTCGTTCATGTGGGTAACCCTCTGTTGGTTTTTTTGCTTGCTGCCCGGCTTGTCGGTACCGGATCTTTCTTGGGGAGATGGACGTGCAGGTGCGCCGTGGCGCCGTCGCTGTTCCCGGAAGTCTTTGCTGGCCCGGAAGTCTTTGCTGGCCCGGAAGTCTTTGCTGGTTTGCGCGGGGCGACCGACGCCGTCGCGCCGTCCGCCTTGGCTTCGAGATAAGGCGCCAGTGCCTCGGCCGGCGTCATCTCGGGAAACACTTCGCGATCCATGATGTAGCCGCGCACCACCGAACGGTGATGCGTGTCGATCAGGTCCATCGCCTGTTTGAGCCGCCCCTTTTCCAGGAGATCGACGACGCGCGAATGATCGTCGAGCAGGTTGCAATAGTCAAAATCGGCGGTGATGAGCGAGCGCAGCAGCGTCGTGCGGCGCACGAGCTGCGCATGGATTTCCTGCATCACCTTGTTGCGGCTCAAGCGCACGAACACCGTGTGGAATTCCTGGCCGAGCACGTCGGCCAGCGCGTCGTTGCCCGCGGCGACGGCGTGGCGCTGGCGCTCGACATGCTGGCGCAGCTCAGCCCATCCGGCCGGACCGAGGCGGTCGCTGAGCTGGGCGGCGACGCCCTGCTCGACCAGCGTCAGCGCGTCATAGATCTCCATCGCCTCCTGCATGCTCGGCTTGGCGACGAAGGCGCCGCGATTGCGCTCGATCTGCGCCAGCCCGTCATCGGCGAGCCGTATCAGCGCCTGGCGCACGACGATGCGGCTGACGTCGAATATTTCTGCAAGCTCGCGCTCGCCGAGCTTGCAGCCAGGCACCAAGCGGTGATCGATGATGGCGCGCGTAAGGATATCCGCTATTGTCTGGGAACGGCTGCTCAAGGCGCGGCTCTCCGCCATTTCGAAGGCATGGTCAGCAGGCTTCCTTGGTGAGAACACGCCTCGTCGGAAATTTCATATATCGGAAGTCAATCGCTGAAATCTGTCAACACAAAAAAGGATTTTGGCTGACAAAAAATCATTGATTGATATCCAATCTTGTGTTTTCGTATCTCGAAGCGCCGGGCTAGGTTCATGGTGAAGGGCTAGCCGAGTTGGGAGGGAGGCCGATGGCTGCCCGTTGCGTCGACCGCGAGCTGCTGAACGATTGGCACATTGTCGCGGACCGGGAATCGCTCACTCGGGATACACCGTTTCCGACACGTCTGCTTG
This sequence comes from Mesorhizobium tamadayense, assembly GCF_003863365.1. Lineage (GTDB taxonomy): Bacteria > Pseudomonadota > Alphaproteobacteria > Rhizobiales > Rhizobiaceae > Mesorhizobium > Mesorhizobium tamadayense. The sequence continues at coordinate 141,091 of NZ_RQXT01000013.1, forward strand.
GGGTCGATCTCGTCATCAGCAAGCGTTCGAGCCGGGTCGAAGTCGTTCGCGCCGATACCGGCGCCGCGCTGAAGACCGCCGAGCGCTATGGCTTCATCTGGGCCTGTCTCGACAAGCCCTGGCGCGACATCGTCTATATTCCCGAGGCCAATGAAGCGGACCGCCATCTGGTCAGCGGCGGGTCGATCGCAGTCAAGGTCTCGGGATTACGCGCCGTCGAGAATTTCCTCGACATGGGCCATTTCCCGTTCGTCCACACCGGCTGGCTGGGCGAAGAGCCGCACACCGAGGTCGCGCCCTACAATGTCGAGATCACTGCCCAGGACGAGGTGCTGGCGACGGAGTGCAAGTTCTACCAGCCGGTAGCGTCGCCGACCGCCAGGGAAGGCTCTGTCGTCGACTATATCTACAAGGTGATCCGGCCCTACACGGTGGCGCTCTACAAGAGCAATCCGGTCCAGAAGCATAGGCTCGACGTGATCACGCTCTTCGTCCAGCCGGTCGATGAAGAGAACTGCATCGCCCATCCCTTTCTTTGCTATCTCAAGGACGGCATCGAAGCGGCGACGGTGCGCAGCTTCATGCAGTTGATCTTCGCCCAGGACAAGCCGATCCTGGAGAACCAGGTCCCGAAGCGCCTGCCGCTCGACCCGCGCGCCGAGACACCGATCCGTGCCGACGCCGTCTCGGTCTCCTACCGGCGCTGGCTGCGCGATCGGGCCGTCACCTACGGCGCCATTCCGGCACAAAACTGATTGACGATTAGACGCTATTCAAAAGGTAGTTCCATGGCAAAATGCTCGGATACGGTGATCCTCAATCTCTGGCATCCCGTGGGTGCGATCGCCGAAGCCGCGCCCGGCGCAGTCCAGGAAACGGTCCTGCTCGAGGAGCGTCTCAGCTTCCAGGTCGGCGTCGATGGTGAGCCCGTCGTCTGGCGCTCGCGGCCGGATGCGCGTGGGGCCGACCAGGTTCCGGCTGCCGACAGGCTGCCGGCGAGGGGCGCCTACGGCTATGTCTGGACCTCGCTGGGGTCGCCGCCGGCCGACCTCTTCCCGATCCCCGAATATGCCGAGCCCGACCGGCGCCGGCTCAACGCGGCAACCTTCGGCGTCAACGTCTCGGCACCGCGCGCCATCGAGAACTTTCTCGATATGGGCCACTTCCCTTACGTGCATACCGACATCCTCGGCGCCGAACCGCATACCGAGGTCAAGGAATACGATGTCGAGATTTCCGTCGATCGCGATGAGATTCTCGCCACGCGCTGCCGCTTCTTCCAGCCGATGGCGTCCACCGCCTCGGATGGCGGCGCCGATGTCGACTATGTCTACCGCGTGCCGCACCCCTATTGCTCGGTGCTTTATAAATCGAGCCCGGTCGACGAGAGCCGGCGCGACGTGATCGCAATCTTCCTGCAGCCTCTCGATCAGGAACATGTGCGCGCCCACCTGCTGCTTTGCGTGCTCGACGAGAACAGCGAAGACAAGGTGATCAAGCGCTTCCAGCAGACGATCTTCGGCCAGGACAAGCCGATCCTGGAAAACCAGTTCCCGAAGCGCCTGCCGCTCGATCCGCGCGCCGAGACCCCGATCCGGGCCGACAAGTCGGCCATCGCCTACCGGCGCTGGCTCAGCCAGAAAGGCGTGACCTACGGGGTCATTCCGGCTGCAGCCTGACCAGGACATTTTTGGAGACTTTTTGATGTTGGAAGAAGCCCGAAGCCGGTGGCATCCGATTGCCGCTGCCCATGATCTGCCGTTCCGCCACGTGTTCCATGGCCAGCTGCTTGGCCGCGAGTTCGCCGTCTGGCGGGCCGATGACGGCTACGTCAACATCTGGGAGAACCGTTGCCTGCATCGCGGCGTGAGGTTGTCGATCGGCATCAATGACGGCCGCGAGCTGAAGTGCCAGTATCACGGCTGGCGCTATTCGAACCGCACCGCCGGCTGCACCTATATCCCCGCCCATCCGGCCGACGCGCCGGCCCGCACCATCACCAACCGCACCTTTCCGGCGGTCGAGCGCTACGGACTGGTCTGGTCGTCCGAAGAGCCGTTGGGCGAGGTGCCGGATGTCGCCGGCCTAGCCGAGGGCAAGCTGCTCGCGCTGCGCGGAATAGCCGTCAACGCGCCGGCTGACCAGGTCGTCGAGAGGCTGAAGGCCTATCGCTTCCAGCCCAATGGGGCGATCGACGGCGACGCCGCCGAAACACTGATCGAGGCTGCCCAGGATTTTGCCGTGGCGCTCCGCTCCCGCGACGGCGCTGCCGAGACGCTTGGCGTCTTCTTCGTCCAGCCGGCCGATTCCAATCGTTCGGTCATCCGCGGCGTGCTCGATCGGGACGCCGAAGGGTCGGCGCACATCGCCGTCCTGCGCCACCACAATGAACGGCTTTCCAGGCTCCGCGACGAGGCCGAGCGCGATATGGCGAATGCGCCGGCGCCGGCGCCGATCGAGCCGGTCTACGAACGGGTCTCGGCCGAGCTTGCCGAAATGCCGGAGCTGACCGCGCATGGCCGCAAGGCGGCGCTGCGCGTCACCGTGGCCAGGAAGTGGCAGACCGCCGACGGCATTGCCGGTTTCGAGCTGCGTCCTATCAAAGGCATCCTGCCCACCTTCCAGCCCGGCGCGCATATCGACGTCCACATGCCCAATGGCGAGATCCGGCAGTATTCGATCACCAACGGCCCTGGCGAGACCGACAGTTTTGTCATCGGCGTCAAGCTGGAGCGGGATTCGAAGGGCGGCTCGAAATGCATGCATGAGACGGTGCGCGAGGGCGACGTGCTGGCGATCTCCGAGCCACGCAACAACTTCCCGCTGCGCCGCGATGCCATCAAGACGATCTTCGTCGCCGGCGGCATCGGCATCACGCCGTTGCTCGCCATGGCGCAGGCGCTGAATAACCAGGAGCTGACGCATGAGCTGCATTATTTCGCGCAAGGCGAGGAGCACCTCGCTTTCGCCGATCGGCTGAGAGCGCTCGGCGATGCGCTGAAGCCGCATCTCGGATTCTCGCCGGACGAGACCGGCGCCGAGCTTCGCCGCGTGCTGACCGGCTACCGCAACGGCATGCATCTCTATATCTGCGGCCCCGGCCCGATGCTGGAGGCGGCGCGTAAGATAGCGGCGGAGCAGGGCTGGCCGGACAGCGCCGTGCATTTCGAGTATTTCAAGAACACCAACAAGATCGACGACAGCTCGAGCTTCGAGGTGGCGCTGGCGCGCTCCTGCGTCACACTTCAGGTGCCGGCCGGCAAGACGATCCTGCAGGTCATGCGCGAGAGCGGCATCGACGTGCCGTCGTCCTGCGAGCAAGGCGCCTGCGGAACCTGCATGGCAACGGTAATCGAGGGTGAGCCCGACCATCAGGACGTGTATCTCAACGACGCCGAGCGCAAGGCCGGAACAAAGATCATGACCTGCGTCTCGCGCGCCAAATCGGCACGCCTCGTGCTGGACATCTAGGAGCCGCCGATGATTACGCTTTACGATTACGAGCTGTCGGGCAATTGCTACAAATTGCGGCTCTTGATGAGCTTCCTCGGCATCGACCACAAGACCGTGCCGATCGATTTCTATCCCGGCCGGGAGCACAAGTCGGAATGGTTCCTGAAGCTCAATCCGCTCGGTCAGCTGCCGGTCATCGAGGATGACGGATTGATCCTGCGCGACGCCCAGGCGATCCTGGTCTATCTCGCCTCGAAATACGATCCGTCCGGCAAATGGTACCCGAGGGACAACCCGGCGCTTCTCGGCGAGATCAGCCAGTGGCTGGCCTTTGCCGACGGCATCACCGCGACGGCATCGGCCGCGCGCCTGCACGACGCGCTGTTCTACGATTTCGACATCGATGCCGCGCGCGCCGGCGCGCACCGGCTGTTCCGCATCCTCGACGAGCATCTGTGGTTCGGCGAGCAGCAGGGCCGCGACTGGATATGCTCGGCCGCGCATCCAACGATCGCCGACATCGCCTGCTTCCCTTACATCATGCTGTCGGAAGAGGGCGGCATTCCGCGCCAGGATTACCCGGCGATCCGCCGCTGGTGCGACCGCGTCAAGCGCATCAAGGGCTTCATCGTCATGTCGGGCGTCTTCCCGGCCGGGCCGGCCAGGGCCGCAGCATAGTGTATCCGCCAGGCTGGTGACGCTTCCGGTATCGAGGCGGACGCGCCGGTTGTCGCCAACGACGTTGGCAACACGGTGTGGCAGGTGACGTCGTTGGCGTCGGGAGCGTAAGCCGACGACCGTCAGAGCTTGGGCCGCAACGTCCGAAATGTGACGGAGTAGCGGTGTTCCGCGAGCGGCGGAATGCTATGCTCCCATTCGTTGCGCGCCGGACCGGCCATGAGATAGGCGGATCTCGGCTCGACCTCGATCGTCTCCCGGTCCCATGTCGCTCCGTTCCTGCGGCGTAGCCGGAAGCTGCAGGACGCCAGCAGGGAGACGCCTGCGACGAGCTCGAAATGGGGCTTGTCGCGATGCCAGCCGATGCCGGCGCCGGGCCGATATTCGTTGATCAGCAACTGCGAGAACTCGGACGCGGGCCGGCCGGCGAAGTCGGAGACCTTGTCGCGAAGCGGCAGCAGGAAGTCGGGTATTGTCGGTGCTCCAACGACCTCGCGGCGAGCGTAGTCGTAACGCAGCCCGAAGCCGATAACCTGCCTGTTGGCAAGATGGCCATGAAAGTCGAAGGGCCTGAACGGCAGGCCTTCGATGCGGCGGACCAACTCGACCTCTTCGTCGCGCGTGATCAGCTCCGGCCGGTAGTGGAATCCTTCCGGCAAGCTATTGGAGGCGCCGAAAAGATCGCCCTGGCGGACCTGAGCCGCAGCCCTCGATTTCGTTGACGGCATAAGCTCTCAGATAGGCAATTCGCCTGGTCCCGCAAGGCACTGCTCTGCCAACACCCAGTGCGGCGGAACCTCGCGACAGCCCTAGGAATTACGGCATGGCAAACAGGACGTCCGTCATGCCTTCCACCGCTCTCCGGAGCGCACATTACGATCCGGCGACGAAGATCCTTTCGGTATGGTTCGTGCCGAGCGGCGACCGCTATGACTATGAGGAGGTTGAGCCCGAGACCTACGCCGCGTTCACGGCCGCTCCTTCCAAGGGGCGGTTCTTCAACGAGTTCATACGCGACCGATACAGCTCCCGTCTGGTGGAGCACGGACCACGGCATTGAACGAAGCCGAACGGCCACACCCGCATGAAGCGAGTAGGTCGCTGC
>NZ_RQXT01000129.1 GCF_003863365.1 Mesorhizobium tamadayense
CGCAAGGGGGGAGATTGAATGCCATCTCGGCTTTCGCCAATCTCGAACGCCGCAGCGGAGCGTTCATGCCTCCGATCTCCCCCTTGCGGGCCCCTTGTGGGGGAGATGCCCGGCAGGGCAGAGGGGGTGTGAAGGATCGCGACGCGTCGGCGCTGAGCTCCCGGACAAGCATTAGGCCAGAGGCGGATCGGGTTCCCATTCGCAACGCGGACTAGTAAACCCTTCCGCGATCGCAGCCGGTCTCGGGAGGTTCCGCTTGTCCAGTTCTGTCAGCGTTGCAAACGAGAACGGCGTCGCGGTGGTCACGATCGACAACCCGCCGGTCAATGCGCTGAGTTTTCACGTCCGCAAGCCGCTTCACGAAGCGCTCGCCGCATTGCGCGACGATCCTTCCGCCAGGGCAATCGTCATTGCCTGCGCGGGGCGAACTTTTATCGCCGGCGCCGATATCACCGAATTCGGCAAGCCGGTCGAGCAGCCGGAGCTGCGCGCCATCATCTCCTTGCTGGAGACCATCTCAAAGCCGACGGTCGCGGCGATCCACGGCACGGCGCTCGGCGGTGGGTTGGAGCTGGCGCTCGGCTGCCATTTCCGCGTAGCCGACCAAGCTGCCAAGCTCGGCCTGCCGGAAGTGAAGCTTGGCCTGCTGCCGGGCGGCGGCGGCACGGCGCGCCTGCCGCGGCTGGTCGGTGCTGCGAAAGCGCTCGGCATGATCGTTTCGGGAACGCCGATTTCGGCCGGCGAAGCAAAGGCGGCTGGGCTTGTCGATGCGGTATTCGACGGCAACCTGTTGGCAGAGGCAGTTCGTTTCGCTAGCGAAATGGCAGCCGGGGCCGGGCCGTTCGTGCCGGTGCGTGACCGCAATAACCGCCTTGCGGAGTGTGATCTTGCGGCGTTCGACGCCAAGGCGGCTGAGCTCGCCAGGAAGGCGCGCGGGCTTGAAGCGCCGCTTGCCTGCGCGGAGGCGGTGCGCAACGCGATCACGCTGCCGATTGACGAAGCTCTGGCGGCCGAGCGACAGCTCTTCCTGAAACTTGTCGCCGGCGATCAGTCGCGCTCGCAGCGGTATCTGTTCTTCGCCGAGCGCGAGGCTGCTAAGGTACCCGGCAAGGATCTGCAAAAACGCAAGATTGCCCAGGTCGGCATCATCGGCGCTGGCACGATGGGCGGCGGCATCGCCATGGCTTTCGTGAATGGCGGCTTTCCGGTCACCTTGCTGGAGACGAGTGGCGAAGCCCTCGATCGCGGCTTGGCGATGATCGAGAAAAACTACTCGGTTTCTGTCAGCAGGGGCTCGTTGTCGGAAGAGGTGAAGGAGCAGCGGCTCGGTCTGTTCAAGGGCAGCACCGACTATGCCGATCTTGCCGATTGCGACCTGATCATCGAGGCTGTGTTCGAGGACATGGCGGTCAAGAAAGAAGTGTTTGGCAGGCTGGATGCTGTCGCCAAGCCTGGCGCGATCCTCGCCACCAACACCTCCTATCTCGACGTTAACGAGATCGCCGCCTCGACCTCGCGGCCGCGGGACGTGCTCGGCATGCATTTCTTCTCGCCGGCCAATGTCATGAAGCTCTTGGAGATCGTGCGCCCCGACAAGACCGCGCCCGACGCGCTGGCGACGGTTGCCGATCTGGCGCGGCGCATCGGCAAGGTGGCGGTCGTCGTCGGCGTCTGCCACGGCTTTGTCGGCAACCGCATGTTGTCGGCGCGCGGCGCCGAGAGCGAGTTCCTGCTGCTGGAAGGCGCGGCACCCAGCCAGGTCGACAACGCCTTCACCGACTTCGGCTGGCCGATGGGTCCGTTCCAGATGGGCGACCTCGCCGGCCTCGACATCGGCTGGCGCAACCGCAAGGCGCGCGGCCAGACGGCGGTGATCGCGGACATGCTCTGCGAGCAGGAACGCTTCGGCCAGAAGACCGGCCGCGGCTGGTATCGCTACGAGAGCGGCTCGCGCCAACCGGCTGCGGACCCGGAAGTTGAGGCGCTGATCCGCGACAAGGCGGTCGAACGCGGCGTCGCGCGGCGCGAGATCGGCGCGGACGAGATCATCGAACGCACGCTCTATCCGCTGGTCAACGAGGGCGCCAAAATCCTCGAGGAAGGCATCGCGGCGCGGGCGTCCGATATCGACGTCGTCTGGGTCAACGGCTACGGCTTTCCCATCGGCAAGGGCGGGCCGATGTTCTGGGCAGGTCTTGAATGGGCGGCCAAGATCGTCGAGCGGCTGGAGCATTGGCACGAGCGGACGGGCAGGGCAATTTTCGAGCCGGCGCCCGTGTTGAGAAGGTTTGCCGAAACCGGGTCGTGGGAGAGCGTCGGCAGATAGTGGCGTTGCGCCGCGTTCCTTCGCGCCCCTCTCTGGCCTGCCGGCCATCTCCCCCACGAGGGGGGAGATTGGATGTCGCGCCGGCTTTCGCCAATCACCGACGCCGCAGGATGGGCGCTGTCGACGCAGCTGCTGATCACCCCCAAGT
>NZ_RQXT01000130.1 GCF_003863365.1 Mesorhizobium tamadayense
TGAAGGCCGCGACCCGGCCGGCATCACCACGCAGGACCCCGAGCTGATGAAGCGGGTCGACCCGATCGCCGCCGGGCGGCGGCTCGCCAACTACCTCAAGGTGATGACGCTGGAGGCACAGACGATCGCCCGCGCCTGCGGCAAGAACAGCCTGCACAATCTCGAGCCCGAGGATCTCGTCGCGCTCAGCATCGAGGCGGCCGCCATGGCCGGCGTGCCACTTGCCGGCACCAACTGGATACCGGGGAAGGGAGGTTTCTGAGGGGCAATTGGCCGTCCCAGGAGAACGAAACGTCAACGGGGCGCAAGAGAAAAGAAAATCGTCTCGCGCCGTACAGGGGAATAGCAATGAACAAGATGGTCGATACGAATGTAGACGCTCGGACAAGCGATCTACGGGAATTCGCTGCGGCGCGGGGGGTCAAATATTTCATGATCTCCTACACCGATCTGTTCGGTGGGCAGCGCGCCAAGCTGGTGCCTGCACAGGCGATTGCCGATATGCAGAAGGACGGTGCCGGTTTTGCCGGCTTCGCGACATGGCTGGACCTGACGCCAGCCCATCCGGACATGCTGGCGGTGCCGGACGCGTCCTCGGTCATTCAGCTGCCGTGGAAGCCGGACGTCGCCTGGCTTGCTTCCGACTGCCTCATGGAAGGTAAAAGCGTCGCCCAAGCGCCGCGCAACACACTGAAGCGGCTGGTCGCCGAGGCCGCGGAACTTGGGATGTCGGTCAAGACCGGGGTGGAGCCGGAATTCTTCCTTGTCACCCCGGACGGCAAGCACATTTCAGACGAATACGATACAGCGTCAAAATCCTGCTATGACCAGCAGGCGGTGATGCGCCGCTACGACGTCATAGCGGAAATATGCGACGCCATGCTGTCGCTCGGGTGGGGCCCGTACCAGAACGACCACGAGGACGCCAACGGCCAGTTCGAGATGAACTGGGCCTTCGATAACGTGCTGGCGACGGCCGACAAGCATTCCTTCTTCAAGTTCATGGTGCGCTCGATCGCCGAGAAGCACGGCCTGCGCGCGACCTTCATGCCCAAGCCCTTCCAGGGCCTCACCGGCAATGGCTGTCACGCACACATTTCTGTGTGGGATCTGGCAGGCCAGACCAACGCGTTCGCTGACAAAAGCATGGCCCTGGGCCTGTCCGAACAAGGCCGACACTTCCTTGGCGGCATCATGAAGCATGCTTCCGCGCTTGCCGCGATCACCAATCCGACGGTCAATTCCTACAAGCGCATCAACGCGCCGCGCACCATTTCGGGCGCGACCTGGGCGCCGAACACGGTCACCTGGACCGGCAACAACCGTACCCACATGGTGCGTGTGCCGGGACCCGGGCGTTTCGAGCTGCGCCTGCCGGACGGCGCGGCCAATCCCTATCTGCTGCAGGCCGTCATCATCGCCGCCGGCCTCGACGGCATTCGCTCGAAGGCAGATCCGGGGCCGCGCAGCGATGTCGATATGTACAAGGAGGGTCATACCATTAATCACGGTGCCAAGTTGCCGCTTAATCTGCTTGATGCTCTGCGCGCCTACGACAAGGACAAGTCGTTGAAAGCAGCGATGGGTGAAGAGTTCTCGTCGGCCTATCTCAAGCTCAAGCAACAGGAATGGAATTCCTTCGTGTCGCACTTCACGCAATGGGAGCGCGACAACACATTGGATGTGTGAGTCCCTCCCGGCCCTCAAGAGACGTTCCAAGATGCGGCGCCGTTTGGCGCCGCATCGCGTTGGATACCACTCCAGCTCTCGCGAGTGGACACGCGGAATTTAGGTATTTAGCCAGGGCAATGCACAGCCAACTGTCCACGACGGAAACCTGTCTCCCATCCACATCCGCGATCCGGAGGTCCATGCACCTTGAAATGCTGAGGACGCGCCCACGCTTCAAGGAAACTCGGCCTGCAGTCCACTTTGGACGTCCGAAATAGATCGCTGAGGGCCTGCTGTATCTTTGCGGCAATCGCCTCGCAGGGAGATCCTCTACAGGACCCCGGGTGGTCTTCTGTCAACCGGTGGACCTCGGCGAGACTACCAAGGAACCCTCAGCCTGGCGTCTTCCCCTTGGGAGTTTCAATCGCCCCAGTTCATCTGCGCTATCGACATCGCTCGTACACTTGATGCCGATCACAGCCAAGGCGACCCTGTTCATCTCTCACGCCACGACTGTCGAGCAGCTCAAATTCCGTCGTTCTGTCCCCGCCAGGAAAGAGGCACTGCGGAACACAATTCGTCGGCGCCTCAGAAGTTGAAAGGGCGCCGCGACCGCGCGGCGCCCTTTTTGTCATTCCGGCCCGAACAAGGTTTAGAACAAGCCCTCGATCTGACCCTGCTCGTTGAGGAAGATCTTTTCCGAGGATGGCGCCTTGGGCAGGCCG
>NZ_RQXT01000131.1 GCF_003863365.1 Mesorhizobium tamadayense
CCGTTCCGCCTTCGGGTCGTACATCGGCTTCAGCGAGGCTTCCGCCGCGAAACGCTCGCCGGCGATCTCGATCTCGTAGGACGAGGCCAGCACGTCCGCCTCGCTCTCGACCTTGCAGGGCACATAGCCGAGGCCGACCGCGCCGCCGAGATGGTGGCCGTAATTGCCCGAGGTGATCGGGCCGACAATCTTGCCGTCACGCAGGATCGCCTCGTTGTGGAAGAGCAAAGGCTGCGGGTCTTTCAGGCGGAACTGCATCAGGCGGCGGTTGAGACCTGCCTCCTTCTTCCTGAGCACCGCATCGCGGCCGATGAAGTCGGCCTTGGCCGTCTTCACGGCGAAGCCGAGGCCAGCCTCCAGCACATTGTCCTCGTCGGTGATGTCGTGGCCGAAATGGCGGAAGGCTTTTTCGATGCGGCAGGAATCGAGCGTGTGCAAGCCGCAGAGCTTCAGGCCGACATCGGCTCCGGCATCGGCGATCGCCTCGAAGACATGGGCGGCCTGCTCGGTCGAGACATAGAGCTCCCAGCCGAGCTCGCCGACATAGGTGACGCGGTGGGCGCGGGCGAGCCCCATGCCGATCTCGATCTCCTGGAACGTGCCGAACGGGTTGTTCTCGTTGGAGAAATCGTTCGGGCTGGCCTTCTGGATGAGCTTGCGCGCATCGGGGCCCATCAGGCAGAGCACGCTTTCGGCTACCGTGACATCGGTGATGACGACGAACTCGTCGGCCAGATGCTTGCGCAGCCAGGCCAGGTCGCGTTGCAATGTCGCGCCGGGGACGACCAGAAAGAAAGCCATTTCCGACAGGCGCGACACCGTCAGGTCGCTCTCGATACCGCCGCGCTGGTTGAGCATCTGGGTGTAGACGATCTTGCCCGGTGCCACGTCCATGTCGTTGGCGCAGAGCTTCTGCAGGAAGGCACAGGCGTCGCGGCCCTCGACGCGGATCTTGCCGAACGAGGTCATGTCGAACAGGCCGACCTTGTTCCTGACCGCCAGATGCTCCTCGCGCTGGTTGTCGAACCAGTTCTGCCGCTTCCAGGAATAGCGGTATTCGCGCTCCTGTCCTTCGCAGGCAAACCAGTTGGCGCGCTCCCAGCCCGCGACTTCACCAAAGACAGCGCCGCGGGCCTTCAGATGCTCGTGCAGTGGCGAGCGACGGACACCACGTGACGTCGCAAACTGCCGGTAGGGGAAATGGTCGGCATAGAGCAGGCCGAGCGTTTCGGAGACGCGTTCCTTGAGGTAGCGGCGGTTCTTCTGGAACGGCTGGGCGCGGCGGATATCGACTTCCCAAAGGTCGAAGGGTGCTTCACCGTCATTGATCCATTGCGCCAGCGCCATGCCGGCGCCGCCGGAGGAAACGATGCCGATCGAATTGTAGCCGGTCGCCATCCAGTAGCCGGAAAGCTCCGGCGCCTCGCCGAGATAATAGCGGTCGTCCGGGGTAAAACTTTCGGGGCCGTTGAAGAAGGTATGGATGCCGGCGGTCGCCAGCATCGGCATGCGGTTGACGCCCATTTCGAGGATTGGCTCGAAATGATCCATGTCCTCGGGCAACTGGTCGAAGCAGAAATCCTCGCGGATGCCGTCCATGCCCCAGGGCTTCGCCACCGGTTCGAAGGCGCCCAGCATCATCTTGCCGGCGTCCTCCTTGTAATAGGCGCACTCGTCCGGTACCCGCAGCACCGGCAGGCGGGAGAGGCCGGGGATCGGCTCGGTGACGAGATAGAAATGCTCGCAGGCATGCAGCGGGATGGTGATCCCGTTCTGCCGTCCGAGCTCGCGCGCCCACATGCCGGCGCAGTTGACGATGATGTCGGTCTCGATCGTGCCATGGTCCTCGCCCTGGGCCCAGGAAACGCCGGTGACGCGGCCGTTTTTGGTGTGAACCTTGGTGACTTTCACATTCTCGATGATGGTCGCGCCGCGCTGGCGGGCGCCCTTGGCCAGCGCCATGGCTATGTTGGCCGGGTCGCACTGGCCGTCTAGCGGCAGGTGCACCGCGCCGACGACATCCGAAATGTTCAGATGCGGATACATCTGCTTGACTTCGCTGGGCGAAATCTCGCGCACGTCGACATCGAAGGCGCGGGCGAGAGACGCCTGGCGGTAGATCTCGTGCTTGCGCTCCTCGGTCAGCGCCACCGTGATCGAGCCGACCTGGCGCATGCCGGTGCCAACCTCGGTCTCGGCTTCCAGCTTGACGTAGAGATCGGCCGAGTATTTCGCCAGCCGGGTCATGTTCTGCGAGCCGCGCAACTGGCCGATCAGGCCGGCCGCGTGCCAGGTCGTGCCTGACGTCAGTTGCTTGCGTTCCAGGAGCACGACGTCGGTCCAG
>NZ_RQXT01000132.1 GCF_003863365.1 Mesorhizobium tamadayense
GCTAGAGCGAGGGCGGTTCATTTGGCCAAGCCCGGCCGACGGCGCAGTGACGATCTCGGCGGCGCAGCTCGGTTATCTTCTGTCCGGAATCGACTGGCGAAATCCGCAGGAAACCTGGCGTCCGACGTCGGTCGGGTGACGCTTTTGCCTTTGAAAGCAGGGGTGGATGTGATTCCTTTCCGCCTGTGAAAGTCGCCCCTGATTCGCTCCCGACCGATCTTGGTGCCGCCCACGCGATGATCCTCGCGGAGCGCGCCGCGCGCATGGAGGCGGAGGCCGTCGCGGCGCGTGCTCAGGCTGTGACCTCCAGCACGGATGCCCTGATCGCGCACCTCAAGCTGCAGATCGAGAAGCTGCACCGCGAGCTTTACGGCAGCCGCTCGGAGCGCAAGGCGCGGCTGCTTGACCAGATGGAATTGCAGCTGGAGGATTTGGAGGCCGCTGCGACCGAGGACGAACTGACGGCGAGACAAGCGGCAGCGCAAGCGCAGACGGTTCGCTCGTTCGAGCGCAAACGGCCCGCGCGCAAGCCTTTCCCCGACCATCTGCCGCGCGAGCGCGTCGTCATCGCCGCGCCCCGGAACTGCCCCTGCTGCGGTTCAGCCAAGCTGGCGAAGCTTGGCGAAGACGTCACCGAGACGCTGGAGGTGATCCCGCGCCGGTGGAAGGTGATCCAGACGGTGCGCGAGAAGTTCACCTGCCGCGAATGCGAGAAGATCACGCAGCCGCCGGCACCCTTCCACGTGACCCCGCGTGGCTTTGCCGGGCCGAACCTTTTGGCGATGATCCTGTTCGAGAAGTTCGCCCAGCACCAGCCGCTGAACCGGCAAAGCGAGCGCTATGCCCGTGAGGGCATCGAGCTCAGCCTCTCGACGCTTGCCGACCAGGTCGGAGCCTGTGCTGCGGCACTGAAGCCGTTGCATGCGCTGATCGAGACGCATGTGGTTGCCGCCGAGCGGCTGCATGGCGACGACACTACAGTGCCGATTTTAGCCCGCGGCAAGACCGATACCGGGCGCATCTGGACCTATGTCAGGGATGACCGGCCGTTCGGCGGGCAATCGCCGCCGGCGGCACTCTATTATGCCTCGCGCGATCGGCGACAGGAACATCCCGAGCGCCATCTCAAATCCTTCACTGGCATTCTGCAGGCTGACGCCTATGGCGGCTATAACCCGCTGTTCAAGGTGGACCGCGATGGCGGTCCGCTGACCCAGGCACTGTGCTGGTCGCATGCGCGCCGCAAGTTCTTCGTGCTCGCCGACATTGCGACCAACACCAGACGTGGAAAGAACGCCACGCCGATCTCGCCGATCGCGCTCGAGACGGTCAAACGCATCGACGCGCTGTTCGACGTCGAGCGCGAGATCAATGGTCTTGGCGCCGACGAACGTCTGCAACGACGCCAGCAGGAGAGCCGTCCTCTCGTCACCGAGCTTGAGAAATGGATGCGAGCCGAGCGGGCCAAATTATCCCGCAGTTCTCCCGTCGCCGAGCCGATCGACTATATGCTGAAGCGCTGGGGCGGGTTCACGTCCTTCCTCGGTGACGGGCGGATCTGCCTGACCAACAACGCTGCCGAACGCGCCCTGCGGAGTTTTGCCCTCGGCAGGAAGTCATGGCTCTTCGCCGGCTCCGATCGCGGCGCTGATCGGGCCGCCTTCATGGCGACGCTAATCACAAGCGCCAAGCTCAATGACGTCGATCCGCAGGCCTGGCTTGCCGATGTCCTCGCTCGCATCGCCGACACGCCGATCGCGCGGCTCGAGGACCTGCTTCCGTGGAATTGGAGCCCTTTGACGATCGCGGCAGCCAAAGCTGCCTGATCGGGGCTTCACCTCGCCCCGCTCAAAGACCAGACAGAAGAGGCCGTCCGTTGGGATATCGCAACTCTGCACTCTACACCCTCAAATATGTCGCCTCGATGCTCGATGAGGACGAAGAGTTCTTGCGCGATTGCTCGATCGGCATGTTCTCTGAAGACGGTTGTCTGAGCGCCTACGACGACTATCCCGGATCGGAATTAAGCGAAGCCATCGTGGTCTTTACCGAAGACGGCATCGAGAACCTTCGGTATGTCATCGAAGAGCGCAGGGCATCAGGCAACGCACCGCCGAAACCTA
>NZ_RQXT01000133.1 GCF_003863365.1 Mesorhizobium tamadayense
CTGAGCGAAATCCTGTTCGTGCTCGAGCCGTTCCGGTCCGCCGAGAAATTCGCGATCGAGCAAAGGCGCGGGCAGGCGCTTGCACCTGCGCTGCCCCCGAAGAGCGGCCCCAGAAAGCTGATGATCCTCGTCGGCGAGGTCAAGGAGTTCAGCCCGGCTCGGAGCGGCCACAAGTTGATAGTCAAGCACAATGCCAGGGTTCGTGTTCTTCTTGGACGAGAGCCTTTGCTTGTGATGTGGAGCACATAGCAGACCGCGCTGGCGGCACTTCTCAGGGGCAACGCCGGCTCTGCGAGCCGCCCAATCTCATGGGTCGAATTCGCGCGACCGGTAGGCCTGCCTCTGGGCAAGGAAACGGCCGAGATGGAGGTTTGATGGTGCAAGATCCAGCGCCGGATCAGGAAGGCCATCGCCGAAGCAACGGATCGCGTCGCTAGTGGACGCCTGGACCAATCTGCTGCTGAGGAGCGCGGGGGCTGCCGCCCATTCTCCGTTATCTCGCGAACAATTCTTTGTACCCTGTCGTCACCATCCAGTTCGCCCGATCGAGATGGCTTCGCGCGGCTTTGCGGGCTCGCTCCGGTTCCTGCACCGGATCGATGCCGAGGATCTCCTGCGCCATCTCCTCATAGCTGGCATCATCAGCGGCCGCATCCAGGAACCTCAGGTAGAGCGTGTGGTGCTGCTTATCGTACGTGGTCAGGCTGTCGGACCATGGCACTTCTTCCTGGATTGCCGGTTTCGTTCCGACTTTCATGGCAGTTCGGTACTCCATCATTATTTCAGTGGGATATTCCTTCGACAGGTTAGCCAAAGCGGACAGCAATCATAGTCCTAAATGACAATCCCTGATCTCTCCGCAAATGTCCCGCCGCGGCCGTGCTTCGAGACAGCTTCAATATTCTGCCGCCCAGCCCCAGGCTCAATGCGGCAGATCCTCGAGTTCGCTCCGTGTGGACGGCGTGCGCGCGAGGCGCGGAAAACTGCAGCGATGCCGAGATGAACGAAATTCATGAGCGCGCGTCCAAGCTCTCAGTCGCTGCGCAGAATCTTTGCTTCGAGCGCGGCTGCGACAAAAGCACGCCGAGCGACTGGTGGATGAGCCTCACCTCGCAACACCTGCAGACAGGCGTCCATTGCTGCCTTGCGCTTCGCGGTCTGACGATGGAGATGCCGCAGCAAGATGTTGGACGCGTCATTGACATCGAACACGACACGCTCCGAACTGTGACGGCTGACTTGAACAACGACTGGCCTTTCAAATCTGCTCGAGCCGGTCATCACTCCCCCTACGCCCAGCGGCGACAGCCTCGCTACACTTATTCCTTAGCCGAAAGATTCGGCTGCATCCCCACAGCTAAACTTGATTGCTGGCGTCCAAGCGGTGGTCATGAGCGCAGTCTGGTTTATGTCCGGTGGCGCGGGATTTGGCTAGCTCAATCTCGACAAGGTCGCCTTGCGCCAGTGTCGCACAGTTTGTGGAAAGCCTATGCCTGCACTTTTCCGCTGCCCGCCTTGCACGCAGCGAGCCACTGCATAGCGGAGGTTGGGTCCTCCAATATGGCAACTCGCTTCGCAAAGCCGATAAAGGCATTGCTGGCTGCGCCCACAGGTATGTGCCCAGCATACGCATCGCAACACGCCTTCAGGGCGGTCTCGTAGGTCAGGTCTCTGCGATCCTCGGGCCACTCATTGAGAAACTCGATGGCGTCCGCAGGACTGGCAATCTCTTGCACGATATAGCTGGCTCGCTTCACGAAAATGGGGCTGCTGAAAGCCTCAGCGTTCATTCGTTCCCTCCCACCTGCTTCATAGCCAATTTGCGCGACGCCGGGCCGCATCGACGCCCGCCGACCATTGCAGAAATGTGCTGTCGGAAGAAGATGCGTGATCTGCATCCTCGGTAAGCAGTTCGGCTGCGCATCACCGCGAAGTCCGGCGAAGCCTGCTCAGGCATCTATCTTCCTTCCTGGCCTGATCTGAGGAGAACATACCCCCGGGTGCCGTCATTCTCTAACGGCGGATGAGCCACACAAATTGAAAGGCCCCGTTTAACTGCCGAGCCACAATATGACCGCCTGCGAAGTGAGGGCCCGCATGAACTGCCC
>NZ_RQXT01000134.1 GCF_003863365.1 Mesorhizobium tamadayense
GTAGATGCTATGGGCGGCGGCGAGCGTGTGGCACCCTCGGCGCTGTTGAGCAGCTACCTAAGGAGCGCCCCCATGTCACCATTCTTTGATGCAAGCAAATCCCTTACCGCCCTTGATCAGGACAGCACGTTGGTCGCAGTGATTGAGATGAGCCAGACAAAGTGGCTCATTGCTGCGACGGTCCCTGGCTTTGAACGTAATCCTCTCAAGAAGCTCGATGCCGACCCGGATTCGGTGCTCAGGCTGTTGCGCCGCTGGCGCAGCGAAGCCATCCAAGCCGGGCGCGAAGTCCGGCGCATCGTTGTCGCCTATGAGGCTGGACGCGACGGCTTTTGGTTGGCGCGCTGGCTCCAGGCGCGCGCTGTCGAGGCTTATGTCATACATCCATCGAGCGTCGCGGTTTCCCGCGAACATCGGCGCGCCAAGACCGATCGCCTCGATACCGAACTGCTGATGCGCGCCTTTCTTGGCTGGCTGCGGGGCGAGAAGCGCCACTGCAGCATGGCAGCCATCCCAACCATCAATGAGGAGGAGGCTCGCCGTCCAAACCGTGAACGAGACAATCTCGTCCGCGAACGTACACGGATCGTCAATCGCATCAAGGCAATCCTCGCTCGCTTCGGCATTCGCGCCTTCAAACCCAATCTGCGCAAAGCTGCCGAGAAACTGGAGGCTCTGCATACGGCGGAAGGTATGCCCCTACCGGAACGAAGCCGAGCAGAGTTGCGCCGTAATCTCGGACGGCTTCACCTGTTGCGTGAACAAATCCACGAGATCGAACAGGAGCGGTTGCGGCAGCTCTCGGTGGTTCCGGACACGGAGAAGGGTCCGCTCGCAATGGTTCGCCTTCTTTCGCGGATCATCGGTGTCGGTATCGAGACTGCGGACATGTTGGTGAATGAGATTCTCTCACGCGGCCTGCGTGATCGGAGAGCCGTCGCTCGCTATGCCGGACTTACCGGGGCGCCGGATGAGAGCGGCCAACGCAGGCGCGAGAAAGGTCTTGCGCGGGCCGGCAACGCTCGCGTCCGCTACGGCATGATCCTATTGGCTTGGCGGTTCCTCCAATTCCAAAAGGACAGCGCGCTGGCGCACTGGTTTTGCGCGAGAACGGCCGATGGCCGTGGCGGTACGCGCAAGACAATGATCGTGGCTTTGGCACGCAAGCTACTGATTGCATTCTGGCGACTTGTCACGACCGGCGAGATCCCGACGGGAGTAGCCCTGCGTCCGTTATAAAGCATGGAGGAGCGTTCGACAGGACGAGCATTGAAGTTTGGCAGCTGCAATAGCGTCTGCCGATAACGATCCGAGGTGGTGGTGATCCCGGTCGCTCACATGGCCTTACGACGCCGCGCTGTAGAATGGGCCCACCGCCCGGAGCTTCGCCGCCGATGCGTATGGCTGCATCATGGTTTTTGATCCGCGAGGATCAACCGCATACAAGCTTGCGGCGCGTTTACGGCGCCTGATGGCGAGCTCCCCTCGGTTTGCAAGTTATAGACCTCTACAAACAGGGCACCTGCCGGCTCAATGTAACGCTGCCGCCGTGCTCGTGACCATCAAGGGCAAGTCGCTTCGCGATGGCCAAAGGACCACCCTTGACCGTCACTACGCGCGGCGCCCCCAATGGACCCCGGAGCCAAAGCAGGAACAAATGGTCGCCACGGCTGAACAAGGAGACGGAACGACTGAAAGATCACGTTGACAAAGATCACCCCATACAAGCGAGCGAGCGGCGTAGCGGTGGTCATCGATGTTCTTCGGTAGGGTTGGGTTGCTGACACAACCTGATTCGAAGGAAGCACCGATGACCGACGACATGATGGACCTGCGCACGCTCGTGGAGAAGACCCCCGACGCCAATATCTTGCGCGAGATGATCGGCTTTGCCGCTGAGCGGCTGATGGAGCTGGAAGTGGGCGCGGCGACCGGCGCGGCCCATGGCGAGAAGAACCCGCTGCGGCTTGTCCAGCGCAACGGCTATCGCGACAGGGACTGGGAGACGCGGGCCGGCACGGTCGAGCTGCGCATCCC
>NZ_RQXT01000135.1 GCF_003863365.1 Mesorhizobium tamadayense
TGGCGAGACGTCAAGAGGGCCGCGTAATAAAATAATCCGGCAGGCGGCCCAAGGGATAACGTTGCCATTCCCACCGATACATAGGACTTAAGGCACCCCAAGCTCGATTGAGGTGCGAATGAAATAGCTCCGCCTCAATCGTGCCCCTGCGTTGACGGGCCAATTCTGTATACGTTTATCAAAGCGCTCGAGCCGTTATCGTGGCCCGACGAATGATGCTCTTGGGAACGAGTCAACGCAGTGGGCTAAGGCGCAGCCGCATGGGCGAGGAGCGATCGTCGCGCTCTTGCAGGAAGCCTCAGCATTGCGGTCAAGACCGGGGCGATGAAGCCGGCCGACACGCGCCAGGTGATCGTGGACACGACCGTGCAGCCGAAGAACGTGATGTTCCCGACCGACGCCAAGCTCATCCACCGGGCGCGCGAACGGCCGGTGCGACTGGCCAAGAAGACCGGTCTCAATTTGCGCCAGAGCTATGTGCGGATCGGCAAGCTGGCGCTGATCAAGCACCAGCGCTATGCGCACGCCAAGCAGTTCAAGCGGGCCAACAGGGCGCTGCGCAGGCTCAAGACCTATCTCGGCCGGACCATTCGCGACATCTGTCGCCGTATCGCCGGCGATGCGGAACTGGACGCGCTCTTCAAATGGCCGCTCTACCAAGCCGCCACCGTTCTCGAGCAGCGTCAGCACCAGCGCGGCAACAAAATCTACAGCCTGCTTGCGCATGAGGTGGAATGCATCGGCAAGGGCAAGGCGCATGCGCCTACAAGTTCGGGGTGAAAGTGTCGGTGGCCACCACGCTGAAGCGCTCAAAGGGTGGCCAGTTCGCCCTGCATGTAAAAGCGCTGCCCGGTAATCCAATGACGGCCACCCGCTTGCAAGCGTCATCCCTGACATGGAAAAGACCATCGGCAACGAGATCAGCCGCGTCCTCGCCGACGCCGGCTATCGCGGCCACAACGCACCGGAGAGCCACAAGTTCAGGGTCTTCACCAGCGGCCAGAAACGCCGCGTCACGACAGCCATCAAGCGCCAGATGCGCCGCCGCTCCGCGATCAAGCCCGTGATCGGCCACATCAAGGCCGAGCACCGGATGGCCGCAACTACCTCGCCGGCAAGCAGGGCGACGCCGTCAACGCCGTCCTGGCAGCCGCAGGCTACAACTTCTCCCTCGTGCTCCACTGGCTGAAGGCTCTTTTGTGGCTTCTCTTCGCCGCCCTCCAACCTCAGCCGAAGGAGATCGAAGCCTGATCCCTCTCATTGTTCACGGCCGACTATGTAGTTCTTCATTTGAGGGAAGATGCCGACGTCGGTGCGCCGCATCATCTCGCCGTAGATCCCGCTCGATTGGATCAATTGAGTATCGAGTGCAGCTTGGCCCGATGTTCCTTCGGGCAGGTCATTATAGGCCAGCACTTCGTGCTCAGCTTCGTCCATGATAGCGGCGAGCTTAGGGACCTTCGGCCGAATCTGGTTGGCGACGCAGCGCCATTGGTCGCTGGCGGCCTCCGCCATCTCCTGAGCGCAGGTGGTCACGATGAGGCCGAGGACAACACGGCGGCCGCTCTTTCCCAATAGTTCCTCATGAACCGGACGCCGCGGCGGCCGCCTTGAAATCGCGCGGGTCAGCGTCAGCAGGGACTCCGTCCAGATCGGCTCGATCTTTGAGGCTCTGAACACCAACGTCCGCCTAGGCGGGCTCCGCTCCTTGAGTAGATAAATACGGCCGTGCAGCCGGCCCGCTACATGACGCCGGAACCATCAGCCAGATGAACGATGATCGCCTATCAGGCTGTCAGCCGTGGCGTTAATCAGGCCGGTCCTCCCGGGGAGCTCGGCCACCAACGCCGTCAGCTGCACCATTCCAAGTAACACGACCACTCCAAGTAACACGGTCCGGGCGATCTGGCCGGCACGCCGCAGCTCAACCAGCGATGGCACCTCACTGGGCTCGCCGAAGGTCTTGGAAATCGCAAAGGCTGCCGCGTAATCTGAGGTTACGCAA
>NZ_RQXT01000136.1 GCF_003863365.1 Mesorhizobium tamadayense
CCGAAGTTTTCATTTGTGAGTTTGGCAAGTGCTTGATCCGACTCGGCAATCTTGCCGTCGGGGTTTTCGGTTACTGGACACGTGACGGGTCGAGGGCGAGCAGCCGGAAGGCGGCCTCCTGCAGCGCGGTTGGTGTGGAATAGAGGGTGAAGCGGTGCTGAGGGCGCGCTGGCACGCGCATGGTGTTGCGGACCAGCGTACCGAGGTGAACGATGAGGTCGGCGAAGCTCATGACCCGATGGCCGTCGGCCGAGCGCTTGGTGGCTTTCTTGGATTTCACAGCCGCGGACGGTTCGGTGGCGGCGACGGGCGAGCTCCGCTGCGCCCTGGCGGTCGCAAGCTCGGTGTCGTGGAACAGCAGCGGCGCCCAGGCCTGTCGCAGATGCCATTCGACGTGATAGGCGAGCATGCACAGAAAGACATGAGCGCGCACGCGTGGCGCCGTCCAGTGGCGGATCGGCCGGATTTCGAGATCGACGGTCTTCAAGGATCGGAAGGCCCGTTCGACGCGCGACAAATCCTTGTAGGCCTGGACCGTCTCTGCGGCGTCGAGATGCTCGGCCGGCACGCTGGTACGGATGACATAGATGCCGTCGAGGCGAGCCTCTTCTTCGATCTGCCCGATCCGTCGCCGCCAGGTGAGCGCGCCATCGCCGATCTCGACATCGAAGTGCTTGGCCATTTTCTTGCTGTCGAGCACGGCGCCGACCGCCATGCCGATCTCAGCGGCGCTGCGCAAGCGAGACCCTTTGCGCCGGACCCGCGCGTCGATGCGGGCCAGCTCGCGCTCGGTAGCAACCAACAAATCCTCACGCTTGCGCGCGCGTTCGGCGGCAAGGTCGCGATTGCGGCACACGATCAGCCGCTCGCCCGGGAACATGTCGGGGGCGCTGATTTCGGCCAGATCCCGCTCATCGAACAACGACAGCTGCAACGGCCCGTTCTGCGCCGCCAGCGCCTGGATCGCCGGTGCGCGCAGGCAGGTGATCCAATCCAGGCCCGCCGGCTTGAGATCATCGCGGATGCGGGCCGCGGTGACCATTCCCCGATCCCCGACCAGCACCAGGCGGCCGATCCCGAAGCGATCCTTCACCTTCTCGACCTGAGCACTCAGCGTCGATGGATCGGCCGTGTTGCCGTCGAAGACTTCCACCGCGATCGGCAGCCCCTCGCGCGTGCATAACAGCCCGTAGACGATCTGCGGCCGATCGCCCCGGTGATCGCGGCTGTGGCCATAATGCGCCAGCGGACAGCAGCGGCCCTCAAAATAGGATGAGCTGACGTCATAGAGCATCAGCACCCCGTCCTCCAGATGCCGCCGCGCCAGGCCATTCTCGATCCGCGTCTGACGCGCGAGCAGCCAGTCCAGCGCCTCGTAGGCCTCGCGCTCCTTCACCGCGCCCAAGCCCAAAACAGCGCCCAGGCTGGAGGCCGCCGTCTCCTCATCCACCGCCCGCACAAACCCAAGCTTGGAGCGCGGCGCAATCAGCCGGTCGACCATCATCGCAACCACCAGATCGCAATGACGCCGCGATGCCGCATCCTTCGTCGTGCTCAGAATCAGCCGATCCAGCGCTATTGTGCGGATCATCCCAAGCGCCGCTGCCACATGGCCGTGGGGCAGCGAACGCTCGATCTCCAGCTCGTCCGGCCCGGTGCCGATCACCGTCCCGCCCCGCAAGATCGCCTTCAGAGCAGCAATCACATCGCCAGGCAGCTTGCTCAGATTGGCCAAGGTCCGCTTCTGCGCGCGGCCCTGCTCGTCGCGATAGCTCTCCCGCAGCAACACCGCAGGCGGCGAGTTCCGATTCGGTACCGTCTCCACGAACATCACCGAATCGAATCACATCTCAACCGATTTGGAAAGCCCTACATGGACACAAATCGAAAGCAATCTCCGGCCCAAAGCCCCGCGGTTCCTGGACTCCCGCCGTTTTTAGAGCGCAAACTTCG
>NZ_RQXT01000137.1 GCF_003863365.1 Mesorhizobium tamadayense
ATTGCACGCTTCACGAAAACTGCGCTGCTGAAAGCCTCAGGGTTCATTCTTTCCTCCCGACCTGCTGAACAGCTGGTTTGCGTAAACAGGCGCCTCGTCTCAGCACCCGCCGACAATTGCAGAATGTGTTGTCAGGGCAATGACGGTTCAGCAGCGGTGTGATCCCCGCAGGTCAGCAGCGGTGTGATCCCCGCAGGCCGATACCAGACATTCTGCTGCAGGAGCGGCTCATCAGGTGGCAAAAAATCGACATTGTTTCGAGGCGATCAGCTCGATCTGATGCTTCGTCAGAGGGCAAGTGCTTGCACTCGGGCTTGCGACCTTCAGCCTACTAGCTGAGGAAGGCGGCCGTTCTCGTCGAGATAGGAGGCAACCAGACCATCGCCGCCAAGGTGCCGGTACTGCTAAGTCAAGTACCTAGCTCCTGACCAAACTGCTTCGCAGCAATGCCAGGAATGTCGTCAATCCGGTCAGGTTTCCCGATTAAATAGCCTTGGGCTTCATCACATCCGACGCGGCGCAGGTACTCGAGCTGGTCGAGAGTTTCCACGCCTTCGGCCGTTACCTCAATTCGAAGTTCATGCGCCAACTCAACCAATGATCTTACAATCGCGGCGCAGTCCGCATCGGTCAGCAGATCCTGGACAAAAGATCGGTCGATCTTGAGCCGCGAAAGAGGCAATTTACGAAGGTAAGTGAGTGAGGAATAGCCGGTGCCAAAATCGTCAAGAGCAACTGTTACGGATAGCGAACTCAGTGATTGTAATAATGAAATCGTTTCTTCAAAATTTGAAATCAGCACATTTTCTGTAATCTCCACCTCCAGTCGTCGGCGCTCCAAACCGGCTTCAGCCAAGGTCTCCAAAATTCCATCCAGCAAGGCCTTGTTCTTAAGCTGCACTACTGACAAGTTGACGGAGACCCGCAAGTCGCGCGGCCAGCGCGCCGCTGCCAAACAAGCCGTTTTGACGACCCAGTGTCCGATGGCGTGAATCAAACCGGTTTCTTCAGCAATGGGTATGAACTCCGAGGGAGGGATCACGCCAAGTGTCGGATGCTGCCACCGCAAAAGCGCTTCGAAACCTCGGATGCGATCGCTCCCGAGATCGAGAAAGGGTTGAAATGCGAGCCAAAGTTGGTCGTTGTCCAGCGCAGATGTCAGATCGCGCTCGAGGGCATGACGCCTTGTAGCAGCTTCATCGTCATTTTCGCTGAAAAACTGGATGGAACCCATCCCCAGCGTCTTGGCCCTGTGTAGCGCGGTGTCAACGCACCGCAGGAGTTGATTGGCATCCAAACCGTCAGCGGGCGCCAAAGCGATACCGATAGAGGCTGTGCAATAAATTTCGCGCGCTTCGATCAAGAAAGGCGCGCGCATGGCATCTATGATCTGTTTGGCCAAGGATCTAATTTGATCTGGCCTGATTTCGCGTGTCGCGATTACTGCAAATTCGCCGCCCTCCAATCTGGCAATGCCCTCGCCCTCCCGTGTCGATTTGCGAAGTCGCGCAGCCACTTCGACCAAAAGGGCATCCGCCATGGCTCGGCCAAACTGATCATTCACCTCGGCAAAATTGTTAAGATCGAACAAAAGCAGCGCACAGTGCTGGTCAAACTGCTTTGCGTCCACCAAGGCGTTCTCCAGCCGCTCGTTGAAGCTGAACCGGTTTGGCAGTCTCGTTAGAACATCCCTGCGAATGGCATTTTCGCTTTCCGCTTGCAGAATGAAGCGTTGGGTAAATTCGGACGCGTGAGCAAGCACCGCACGAAACAGCGTGATGGCGTAACTCACTATCAGGATTGCGACGGGCAGATTGACGGCGTCTTCTACCCACACAATCGCGACCGCCGAACCGACGAAGATCGGTAGAGTATACGCGATGACCGCAATAGGAATCGTGTAAAAGGAAGCGGCA
>NZ_RQXT01000138.1 GCF_003863365.1 Mesorhizobium tamadayense
CGCCGCTTCCTTTTACACGATTCCTGTTGCGGTCATCGCGTATACGCTACCGATCTTCGTCGGTTCGGCGGTCGCGATCGTGTGGGTAGAAGACGCCGTCAATCTGCCCGTCGCAATCCTGATAGCGAGTTACGCCATCACGCTGTTTCGTGCGGTGCTTGCTCACGCGTCCGAATTTACCCAGCGCTTCATTCTGCAGGCGGAAAGCGAAAATGCCATTCGCAGGGATGTTCTAACAAGTTTGCCAAACCGGTTCAGTTTCAACGAGCGGCTGGAGAACGCCTTGGTGGACGCAAAGCAGTTTGACCAGCACTTTGCGCTGCTTTTGTTCGATCTTAACAATTTCGACGAGCTGAACGATCGCCTTGGCCGCGCAATAGCGGATGCCCTTTTGGTCGAGGCGGCTGCGCGACTTCGCAAATCGACACGGGAGGGCGATGGCATCGCCAGATTGGAGGGTGGCGAATTTGCAGTAATCGCCACGCGCGAAATCAGGCCAGATCAAATCAGGTCCTTGGCCAAACAGATCATAGATGGCATGCGCGCGCCTTTCTTGATCGAAGGGCGCGAAATATATTGCAGGGCCTCTGTCGGTATCGCTTTGGCGCCCGCTGACGGTTTGGATGCCAATCAACTCCTGCGGTGCGTCGACACCGCGCTACACAGGGCCAAGACGCTGGGGACGGGTTCCATCCAGTTTTTCGGCGCAAACGACGATGAAGCTGCCACAAGGCGCCATGCCCTTGAACGCGATCTGGCATCTGCTCTGGCCAATGACCAGCTTTCGCTTGCATTTCAACCCTTTCTCGATCTCGGGAGCGATCGCATCCGAGGTTTTGAAGCGCTTCTGCGGTGGCAGCATCCGACACTTGGCGCGATCCCTCCCTCGGAGTTCATACCTATCGCTGAAGAAACCGGATTGATTCACGACATCGGACACTGGGCCGTCAAGACGGCTTGCTTGGCCGCGGCGCAATGGCCGCGCGACTTGCGGGTCTCCGTCAATTTGTCGGCAGTGCAGCTTAAGGACAAGGGGTTATTGGATGGAATAGTATCGGCCCTGTCGGAGACCGGTTTGGAGCCAGAAAGACTGGAGGTCGAGATCACGGAATCGGTGCTGATTTCGGATTTTGAAGACGCTATTTCATTATTGCAATCGTTGAGTTTTCTGTCCGTCACAGTTGCTCTTGATGATTTTGGCACTGGCTTTTCATCCCTCACGTATCTTCGTAAATTGCCTCTTTCGCGGCTCAAGATCGACCGGTCTTTTGTCCAGGATATGCTGACCGATGCGGACTGCGCCGCGATTGTAAGATCATTAGTTCAACTGGCGCATGAGCTTCGAATTGAGGTAACGGCCGAAGGCGTGGAAACTCTCGACCAGCTCGACTACCTGCGCCGCGTCGGATGTGATGAAGCCCAAGGCTATTTAATCGGGAGACCTGACCGGATTGACGACGTTCCTGGCATTGCTGCGAAGCCGTTCGGTCAGGAGCTCGGTACTTGACTAGCAGGACCGACACCTTGGCGGCGATGGTCTGGTTGCCTCCTATCTCGACGAGAACGGCCGCCTTGCTCGGCTAGGCTGAAGGCCGCAAGCCCGAGTGCAAGCACTGGGAGTTGCCCTCTGACGAAGCATCAGATCGAGCTGATCGCCTCGGAACGATGCAGATTTGCCACCTGGTAAGCCGCTCTTGCAGCAGTATGCCTGGTATCGGCCTGCTGGCCTGCCGGGGGCATCACGCCGTTGCTTTCCTCTTGAACCGTCATTGCCCTGACAACACATTCTGCAATGGTCCGCGGGTGTTGAGACAAGGCCCCTGTTCACGCAAACTACTGTTCAGCAGGTTGAGAGGAACGAATGAACCCTGAGGCGTTCAGCAGCCCAGTTTTCGTGAAGCGTGCAAC